>CAZNXM010000022.1:0-30869 GCA_964577145.1 uncultured Candidatus Poseidoniales archaeon | reverse complement strand
AATTCATTGCACCTCAGTTGTAGGCACAGACGAACGATACATTCGCCATGACATGAAGGTAATCAATGCAAATATTGTCACCAATAATCCAATTGCTTTCAAGTAAAAAGGTGTGTCAGTTAGTTCATCATCACAAATTGCCGGATCGATATAGCAGGGGTGGTTGAAGTATCCCCAAAGAAGCATCAAAATGAAGATAATGAATAGCATTAACACTAGAATATTTGCAATAAATATCGCAGCCATTCCCTTTCCCTTATTATTGAATAAGGCTGCGCAACCCCCAAAGAAATGCGTAATTGTCAGAACGAGAAATGGTACGGATATTATCTGATCACCAAATTGGAATGAATAAAAATCCATTAGGAGCGTGAAATAACCCATTAAGAAGGAATTGACGATGAAAAATACGGCACCAGCCTTGTACTTAAGACTCGTTTTCTCTTCGTTCACAAAACTGGTATTGTTATCACATTTACAAGATTATTGATGCTAATTATTGTGGGAAAGTACCCACATGATTCACATCTTCTGTTTCACAATTTGAGTAGGATAGCATCAAGAACCTAAAGTCTGTGGACACCCCGTAGGGGTGTAACTATGGTTGAAGCCAAGCATCTTCCAATGGATAGAGGATTTGGAAAAACAGAGCGTATTGACGCTTGGTGGAAGTCCCCACTGGCAATGGCAGTTTATCTTGGACTTGCAACCGCATACGCTACTTGGCGTGGGTTCATGGAAGCTGATTTCTGGATTTTTAGCGACTTTGGAATGTCGGGCGGAACTCAAACCATGGCTATCGAATCTGAGGGAAGTCATGTTCTCTCACCACTCTTTTCCCCACTGATTATCCCAGGCGAAGATGGGCTTGGTTCATGGGTTCCTGAATCCCTTTGGTGGATGAGTCCTGCAATGTTCATCTTGATTATTCCCGCAGGATTCCGAGGCACTTGCTACTATTATCGCAAAGCATACTACCGCTCACTGATGGCAAGCCCTGCTGCTTGTGCAGTAAGCACACCATTCGGAGATTACAATGGAGAGCGCAGATTATTCCTATTCCAAAATCTACATCGTTACTTCATGTATCTCGCTGTTGCTTATCTATTCGTACTTTCATATGATGTGTATATGGCAACACAATTTCATGGAAATAGCACCGATAGCTTCGGTGTCTCATTAGGAACACTAGTTCTGCTACTCAACGTGATCTTACTTGGAGGATACACCCTTGGGTGCCATTCCTTCCGTCACGCAATCGGTGGAATTCGAGACCGCTTCAAAAATGGCGGTGGAGCAATTGCAGAAGCTTGCTGGAAGAATTGTACTAAACTCAACAAGAGCCACAATAAGTGGGCGATTTATTCGCTATTCTGGGTTATGTTTACCGACTTCTATGTCTATGCTTGTACAGAAGGCTGGTGGACAGATGTCGTTCTATTCGGAGGTATCTGAATGAGCGAATACGAGACTCACGAATACGATGTAATCGTGATTGGAGCAGGCGGGGCTGGCCTTCGTGCTGCTATTGAAGCCGCACGTGAAGGCGCAAATACCGCAATCATCTGCAAATCGCTACTGGGCAAAGCGCACACCGTTATGGCCGAAGGTGGTGCTGCTGCTGCTCTTGGAAATGCTGACGACCGTGATGGCTGGAAGACACACTTCAAGGACACGATGAAGGGTGGAAAATATCTCAATAATTGGCGCATGGCACAAATCCATGCCAAAGAATCTGCTGACCGAGTTCGTGAACTCGAACAGTGGGGTGCAGTATTCGATAGAACGCCAAAGGGACTAATCAACCAACGTAATTTCGGTGGCCACACTTACCCTCGACTCGCTCACGTTGGTGACTCAACTGGCTTAGAGATTATCCGGACTCTACAAGAAAAAGGCATTCACTCAGGAGTGGATGTCTTCATGGAATATACGGTCACTCACCTTCTACAGGATGATGATTCGACCTGTACTGGATGTGTGGCATACAATCGAGTAGATGGAGCAATGCACGCTTACTCCGCCAAGTCAATTATCCTCGCAACCGGAGGAATTACCCGTTGCTGGTCTGTATGTAGTGGCTCATGGGAATATACCGGAGACGGTCATGCACTCGCTCTCAATGCTGGTGCTGAATTAATCGATATGGAATTCGTTCAATTCCATCCTACAGGTATGGTCTGGCCACCTTCAGTGCGTGGAATCCTTGTTACTGAAGGTGTACGTGGAGAAGGTGGAGTTCTCAAGAACTCAGAAGGAGAACGATTCATGTTCGACAATGTTCCTGATATGTTCAAAGGAGACCATGCAGAAACTGAAGAAGAAGCTACAGAATGGGTTCGCCAAGTTGTAGCAGGCGAAATCGCAAGTGTACGCCGACCTCCTGAATTACTAACTCGTGACGTTGTTGCCAAAGCGATTAACAAAGAAGTCGCAGAAGGAAGAGGTTCGACTCATGGCGGAGCATATCTTGACATTGCCAATCAAAGAAGCGCCGAAGAAATTATCGCTAAACTTCCAAGTATGCATCACCAATTCAAGGAATTAGCAGGTGTTGACATCACCAAGGAGCCGATGGAAGTTGGACCAACTGCTCACTATGTGATGGGCGGAGTTAGAGTTGATGCAGAAACTCAGGAATCTACTGTCACAGGCCTCTATGCCGCTGGTGAAGTTGCAAGTGGTTTGCACGGTGCAAATAGACTCGGAGGAAATTCACTTTCCGACCTCATCGTCTTTGGTAAGCGTGCAGGCGAATACGCAGCAAAGCGTTCAGAAGGTATGACACAACCTACTATCGATGCTGCAGCTGTTGAATCTGCTATTGCCGAAAATCTCGAACCGCTTTCAAGAGAGGGTGGAGAAAACCCTGGAAAAGTCTACGACGAACTACGTGATATGATGCAGGCTAAAGTCGGAATCATCCGTACCGATGCTGATCTAAAAACCGCTATCACCGAACTTGAAAATTTCAAAGAACGTGTTTCATCTACATCGCCAGGTCCATCCATGGTTTACAATTCAGGCTGGCATCAAGCTCTCGACCTCAAGAATATGGTAGATATCTCGCACGCCTGTACACTTGCTGCACTAACTCGTACCGAAAGTAGAGGAGGACATACTCGTGATGACTTCCCAGTTCCAGATACTGGAAAGTGGAGCCATACTACCAATGTCATTTCCAAAGATGGTGATTCGATTGCCATTCGACAAGAGGAACTCGAACAACCACCTGAGGAACTCGAACAATTACTTGACCGTTCAAAGAAGGAGGCCTGAATATGACTGAAATCAAGATGAGGGTTTTCCGTGGTGAAGAGGGTGAAGGAGAATTGGTAGATTACGAACTTGAACTCGATGAGGGCATGGTTTTACTCGATACGATCCACAGAATCCAACACGAGCAAGATGCTGACCTATCATGCCGCTGGAACTGTAAAGCCGGAAAGTGCGGCTCATGCAGTGCAGAAATTAACGGAAAGCCCCGTTTGATGTGTATGACTCGAATGAGTGACGTCATCGAAGAGACTCCTGATGATGAAATTATTACAGTTCGCCCATTGAAGGCCTTCCCTCATGTTAAGGACCTAGTTAGCGATGTATCTTGGAATTATGAGATGGCAGAAGCGGTAGTTCCGATTAAGGGCCCAGAAGAACCGAATTGGGAATTTTCTCAATTCGAGGCCAGTAGGGCTCAGGAATTCAGAATGTGTATCGAGTGTTTCATCTGTCAAGATACATGTCACGTACTCAGGGAGTATCGTAAGTTCGATGAATTTGGAGGGCCACGAACAATGGTCCGGCTCGCTAACTTTGAGATGCATCCAATGGACCAAGAAGACCGTATTCCTGAAGTCAAAAATGAGTTCGGAATCGGTTATTGTAACATTACCAAGTGCTGCACTGATGTGTGCCCTGCAGGAATCAACATCACAGATAATGCAATCATTCCCCTGAAGGAACGTGTGGTTGACCGCTACTACGATCCGATAAAGCGAATCTGGCGTACATTAACTCGTCAAGACGTTCGCTATTGAATCAATAAACGAATAGAAAGGAAATTGGTAGCCCATCGGGGCTCCGAAGAACCCCGGTGGGCAGCGCCCCTTGCGGGTGTGAATTGAGTAATTCGAACTCTGAATATCAGAGATGCTCGATTCCGCTCTTCTTCACATTTGCCTTCTTGATCTTGTCAGGAAGCCATGCTGGGCCATTTGCTGGCTTGTCAACCTCTGTGATCCATCCTGTGAACACATGCACACGCTTTGTGCCGCGCTCTCTTAGGCGGATGTTCTCATGTCCGCGGGTTGCAGCTTTGAGTGCTGCTCCACGGGGTTGTCTGCTCGCAAATACCTGGCTGGTGTCTTTTCCGCCCTCCATGAGGACGAAGTACTTCTTTTCACCCATATTATGTACCTCAGACAGGGTACGGACATCAGAAGGTTATAAGGATTCGCCCGTCAAACCGTGTTACTGCGCCACATATTGGCCGCAGTTGGCTCTTTCGAGGCCCGCATAGGCGCAGTATAACGAATGGAATTCTATTCACAATTCGGCGCCTGCAAGAGTTTTCGTGTCGAGAACTCCGCCCACTTGGCGAATTGTATCAACCACTGTTGCCGCAATAGTAGAGAGCGAATCCGCCTCGAGTTTGACAATGATATCATAATCACCGAAAAGAAGTGTTGTGTCTACTACATTATCGAGTTCTTTGATGGCCTGATAGGCATCATACTCTTCACCCGGGGTCACGTTAATCAGAACATATCCGACTGCCATGCTTTGGCTAATCAACCAATGCTCATGAAGGCTCTGTTCAAAGAAGGTCTTCCACCTTGGTACGATATTCTGACCACTGATCTGCTTCCCAATCATCTGGTATTGGGCCATTTAGCCATTCTACAAATTCCTCGAGGGTCCAGCCTTCAGGAATTCGTTCGTCACGCTTTGCTTCTTCTTCAACTGCCCACTCAACAATTTCTTCTTCACGTACGCGCGCGCGCGCGAGTATAGTGGTAATGATGATGATGACCAATACGACTCCACCTACCCATGGCAGCAATCCCGTGTCATCTCCAGCATCAGCGTAATCATCCGCATTATTGGAATCATTATCATCGCTTGGCGGCGTCCATTCATTAATTTCAAGAATGGTTTGGTAAGTTACTAAACCGCCCCTACTTGTTGTACAGGTGAGAGAGAGTAAATGTTCACCCTCTAGAGTAATTGGCAATAGCCAATTTGTTGTCCAAATTCCTACGTCGCCAATTCCGGTCAAATTTCCACTTCGGTTAAGGATTTCATATTGGCTCTCGACCGAAGTCGTATTCATGCCGCACCATGAGCCATCCGGGCCAAGGTAACTGTAGAACTCTACTGTAATTTCAAACAAATCACCTGCTGTGAAATTTGTTTCTACAGTCACAATGATACTAGGGGGGGTTTCAAGGAATTGAAGCTGTAGAGTTTCAGATGAAGATAACCCATCGATATCTCTTGTCAATACATTGACGGTACCTGCTCCGGGTATGAATGATGAATCTAATTGAACCCTGAAATACAAGGCAATCGAATGGTCTTGTAATTGAGAACGACAATTCTCATCTACTGTGACTTCAGGTGTAGAAACGGTCCAACCATGCTGCTGTATTTGTGCAGTAGTAACATCTAACGGTCTTGTTGAATTTATTAGCACCATTACCACTCTACTAATGCCGAATAATAACGAATCGTCTTCACCGCCGCATAATTCGATTAATACAACCTCTGGAGTTGTAAGTAACAACGGGTAGGTTGTAGAAATAGAGGCGCTTGCTCCATTTGCCCCGGTTGCATTTACTTCGAAAATGACATCTCCAATTTCAAGAGCATTTTCAGTTGATAATGGAATGGTAATACTACCATCTTCAAACAATAATGGGATGCTCTGTGTTGCTTGTCCTGGCCAAGAAACATACAAGTCACCGTATGCACCATCCACTCCATCATCCAAGTCAGTGATTATTACCTTGATATTTTCATCACCACCGCCATTTAAGCGATCTATTTCACCACCGCCATCATCTATTAATTCAAGAGAAATCAAAGGTGTCCTATCATTTATTCCAATACTTCTTCGAGTTAGGAAATTACCTTCATAATCATATAATTCCAATATGAACCTATCAAGACTTGAACCAGATGGTAAGGTAAAACTCGAAACATAACAATGATGGGAAGAAGTACTTCCTTGAGACCACGTCATACCATCGATTTGCCCTCGGCTAGAGACGAATGAAGGGCTCTGATTGGCCGGAACATGGTCTGCATCAAGTACACAGGCTTTCAGTAAAGTCACTTGGGCTCTAATTACCCCTTCAATCGGATTGGCTTCGAGTACACTGGCACCTCCCCACTCTTGTGAATCAACACCCTCTACATGGACTCCAAACCATATCGCTGGAGCATCATCGACAATAGCTACATCAAGCGTAATTAATTGATGAGTCTGGTTCGATTCATCATATGCTATCGCTTTCAAATCAAGTGAACCGAGGATAATGTCTGTAGGCAATTCAAAACTTGTCCACCATATTATTCCATCTTGACTTCCAGTAGAGCCCCAAATCCACTCGGTAGTTACCTGGTTGTTTCGAACTCTCCATGCTAAATCCAAGGAACCAATACCTGAATCATCGCTAATTTCTCCAGAGCAAGTAAACAGGTCTCCACGGCTATAGTGACTTGAATCACAATACAATGTTTCAACCGTAGGTGGGCTATTCACCCAAGCCATCATGTGATACACATTATTGTCGATAATACGCTCTGGACGTGTGATGTTTATCGCATCATAACGAATTTCAATATTATTCCATCCGGCTCTACTTGAATTGATTGTGAGGTTCACCATCTGTCTACTTCCAGGCTGGTCCCCCGCAGCGGTAGTCAAGGAAACATTTGCAAATTCTTCGCCTCCAAGTTGATCTCGGACAACAAGCCAACCTTCGCCTTCTCCTGCTGCCAGATTCTGTACAATTATCTGAATTGTCACATTTTCATCTATGGACATATTTCCTACGATTCTAGCATCGACAACTTCGATGTCGTGAACAATATCACCATATGCGCTCATCTTTGGGTCTCCGACCACAACTCCCATCCATCCCATCAAGCGATTAGATGCATAGTAGGATTCAGCCATATTATATCCAGTAGCATAGGATGATAACAGTACACTTGGATAACTCACAGCCGTGAGGTAGGGCTCGTAAACATAGCCCTTGACTCCACTAACTCCGTCTTCAAGTAAATCCGCAACAAGCGATTGCCCATATCCAGCCCCCCAATTGAATGAGCGACCTCCTGTACTTACTGCCGTTTCAGCAATCGAACCATTGACCCATCCATTATGGGGCCTGATGCTACGCAAATTCATCGTATCAAAATTGAATGAACCCGCTCTTCCGCCATCAATTCTCACTTCAAGACTGATATTGAAATTGGTAGAATTGGCATCTGGCCTAAATCTCATAGTTTTACTCGCCCAAGAAGAAGTGAACGATTTCCAATCGGTAGTATTGGTCGAGAGTATGGTTCCATTTCCATCGAGGGCTTCGACATTAATTCTCCACGCACCATATGCATTGTCTTGGGTAGCAGCATAAGAGTAGATTATCCAAGCGTGGCCGGAATGGCCCTCAAGCATCGAATATTCTTGCCATATGCTTGTTGTTTCTACACCTGAACCAGAATATTCCTCACAGTTCAAGAATATCTCGCTATTGACTGCTGAAACTTCGGTTGCATTGAGAGCAGTACCCCAGATTTTCAATTCGTCTACCCTTCCAGTAAAGTATGTACTCCCCGCTCGGTTTACACCTATTTTGTATAACTCAAAGTTATTCATGAGACCAGATGAAACAGAATAATTTGCACCCTCGATTCCATCGAGATATTGGAAGGCTGTCCCATTATCAAACACAACGGTTAGATGTTGCCATTGGCCACTTATTTGTTCTCCGAAATGTGTGGTTTGATTTGTATAAACTGACCATTGACCAGAACTATGGGCAAGCATTTGGAAACTATTGCTATCACTGCCAACATCACTTATCGCAAAGGTTGCAGAATTTGTGGTCTGGCTTGTATTCTCCGTCCATACCCATTGGCTAACTGTGAAGTTTGAATTCCAATCATCTACATCGGCATGGGCCCAATCATCAACTCCATCAAATTCCAAACATTTGCCAAGAGGACAATCTACCCAAGTTGCATCTTCTATTGTGAAATTGGCACCGCCAACCGAATCAACAGTTGTATTCCCACTTCCCTCTGAGAAGGACCAATGGTGAATCAATTCACTTGCTCTTACTTCTTCGGGTTCAGGCATTCTAACTGCACTATCAGGAATTATTTGCTTTGTTTGATTGGGGCCAGACCATCTTATTTTGAGACCCGCAGATCCACCATGCTCAAACATCTCAGACCTGATTTCATGGTCGCCCATACTTAGATTGATTATTCCTGAACGCTCAGACATTCCATGTGTACCTGAGTTATTCACCACAAGTATTCCATCAATCCAAACCATGCTTCCATCGTCGCTATCTGAATATATTGTCCAATTACCACTTTCAGGTATTTCCAATACTCCAGTAATTCTTACTGAAAAATAGTCCTTGAATCGAGAGTCGAGTCCAGGCCAAGAATTACCGGTATGGGATATGTCAGGTACACCATCTGCCAATGTTAAGTCTGGAGACCTACCGGTCAAATCTGGCATTACACTGGTATTCACCGTCAATCCCTGATTGTCAAATAATTCCCACAATAGATTACCGTTTGAGTTAGGGTCTATTCCTTCACACGGAGATGAATCTATCACTCCACCTATCGAGTTATCACCATTACGACTGAAGGTAGAATCTTGCCTCCAGTTGAAAGATTCACCAGCCTGTAATGCCGGATTACTTGAATTCCAATATCGGGAATCTGTCATCCATGCACTGTCAGTTGTATCAAAACCAGAGTTAGGAAGGCGATTTGCATTCCAATTTCCATCATTACTTCCCCATGAAGCATATCCTATGACATTGGAAATGTTGGTCAGGAATTCGGTTTCCTCATCGAATGTTACCGGTAAGGACAGGGTGCCATTCAATGTGTTATTGGCCGTGTATAGGTCGTCGTTCCAATATTTGTATCCCGAACCATTTCGATTGGTCGCCAAATCAAGAACATGCATACCTCGAGCACCATAACTATCGTTAGCACGCTCAATTAAATCTAGAGCTGTGTCTACACTATATCCAGTGAGTCTAGTTACCAAGAAAAATCCATATTCTTCTCGAGTAAAGGCTTCCATCGCACCGCCGGCTAATGGACCATAATCATGATTTATCCAATAATTGCTACCGATATTGGAATCCCATGTTCCTCCTACCAGTGCTATCTCTTGGTCAAATGCAGCCTTATCTGCTCCACCATTTATTCGCAAAGGTACTCCTTTGGTCGTAACTAAATAATTCAAATCAATACTTGAAGACCGATTTGACAACATTACTCTAAATGGCTCGAGGAATGATGTATTGAATTGTTCACGATTGATCGTCTCGCCGGTTGGATTGCTTTCATTATCAAAAATGAATACTCTGTCTGCGGAAATATTTCGTGCTGTAACAAAAGCCCAACCAATCGTTCGACTTGCTTCGGATTGATTATTGATTAAGACCCCAACATCGCTATAATCAATCGAATTTGATTGGTCAAATCCATTTGGAACTGCAATATCACCAAATGGTGTCTCATTCCAATAGTCGTCCTCCGTAGAGAATCCTTCGAAAAGATTTGGTTCTAATAAATCAACAACTACGTCATCGTGGGGTAGTGAAATCGTTCCCGTGAGAAACAACGCCACTAGGAGAACTGCTCTTCGACCCCTGTCCACGCCTCCGGCGTGGAGTTGAAATGCTCAATAGCATACCGGCTACAGGTTAACAATAATTTCATTCAAAGAAGGAATTTCGTCGTCTTGTATATGTAGGTCGGCCCCCCTTGCCCGAAATATGGTCGAACTCTATATGGCACGGACATGCCGTTGGGGCATTCTAAGAGTCATCGGCGGTGAACTACATCTCCAAGAGGGTGATGTGGTGATTACCCCTGCAAATAATCGTCTTTCGGGCCGGGAAGGGTTAGATTCTACAATTCACAAATTCGCTGGGGAAAAACTTCGTGAGCGTTGCCGTGAAATCAGTGTTGAGCAAAGAAAGACCAACCTTCCTCCTTGCCCTGTAACAAGCAATGTAGTTACTCCACCTTACGATTTGAAAAAGCAATTCAAACACATTATCCATGTTGTTAGTCCAGATTGCCGTAGACCAAATCAAGATGAAGCGCGCAGAGAACTCCTTCCTGCTGCTTACGAGAACCTATTCGCTACACTCAAAGAAATGAAAGATGTGAAATCTGTAATTTCCCCTCCACTTTCGATGGGAGTCTTCGCTTATCCACATAGAGAGGGAGCCAGACTCACTCTTGAATTGATTCTAGGAAAACTCAACGGTGAAGAAGACCCCGGATTCAATGATTACACAATCATCGTTAAAGAACGTAATTTCATCAATAACATGAGAACGGTCTATCGTGAATCTGAAGACCAATTGCCTGGTATAGATACTACAAACCAGGTGTGACCTACATCGGAGGGATACGGTTGGTAGATCTTCCAGCCCTTGTCCAATCTGTAATTGAAAATGAGAAGCAACAATTCTCTGCAGCGGTAATCTTGACCAATAATTCAAGAATGGCTCGAAGAGTAAGTGAGGTTCTTCCGAAGAAACTCACATTGGTAACAATGACGAGTTCTACCAAAGTAGCTGAATCCTTGAAAGAGGATGGTTATGAAGTTAAATTCCTAGAAGATGCCCTCTCTGCTCAAGGACTTTCAGTTCTATCAAGCCTACATGATATTGTATTGCAAGGGCTTGGCGAAGGAAGATATGGCGGTTCTGATAAAATTCTAGCAATTCTCGCTGAACCAATGGATGGAGTGATTATTATCGAGGCTAGTAGTTTATCCAGTAACAGATTGGCTACGCTTGCGCAAGAACATGATATCGACATTGAGATTCTTGCTAGGATGATGGATCTCGCTCGCCATATTGGAGGAAGAGGGAGGGAAGGACACGCCGTTGGGGCACTATTCGCAATAGGTTCAGTACCAAAATTACGCCGTCATTCTACAGCTCTTGTGTTAAATCCATTTAAGGGACATTCCGATGGACGTAGAAGTGTTGGCGATACAAATAATCACGAAACTCTAGCAGAATTTGCATGGCTCGATGGAGCGATATTATTCAACACTAAAGGTGTGGCTTCCGATGCGGGTAGGTACGTGCAAGTGCCCGCTGGAATCGTGCCAAAACCCGGCGAAGGAGGGAGGCACTTAGCAGCGCGTTCGATTAGCCAATTAGCAGAGGCTGTTTCGATTTGCGTATCATCTAGTGGAGTGATTACAGTTTACAGTAAAGGCCGAGAGAGATACAGAGTCAGGCTCTCTTAATTGCATCAGCCATCGAAATACTTCCAACTGCTACATCGTGTGCTAATTCAGAGGAGATAGTTACTCGCCCGCCACTCTCGATTCTAGATTGGCGTTGAATTTCGCGCAGGTCGCCTTCTGTAGGCTCGAGTAAACGAGTAGAATGAACCCTTTTTCCACCCATCATCGCTATTCTGGTAGCAGCATGGATATGCGCCCTAGAACGTGAACCTCTGCTGGTCCTCCTCTCAATGACCTCAATAACATGCATAGAATGTAGAAGACAATCATTGATGATTCGGTCCCTAATCAAAGGAGCACCGTCTCCAATCTTCACGACGAGGTTACGATGTTCCAATGAATTTGCAAGCCCTTCAATGTGATTTGCTACACTTTCCACCGACTCTAATTGAGCAACTCCAACCAGTACTCCATCTGCAATCCAGGCCAGTCCCGGCCGGGGCCCGGGGTCTACTCCAAAAATAAGATGCATTGCATCTCCAAGTCCACGACTAAGTTGAATTGCTCTTTCAACAGCAGCTTCTACGGTTTCTTCGATTACTGGAATCCCGCCTTCACCAGCAATTACTTCTTCAGGAGTTGCAAGCCAAATTCCATCGAATTCTGAATCAGCATTGAGCATTACAAAGTCGCATCCGCGGCGTTTCAACTCTCTCATCAGATGGAATGAAAGACGAAAGTCCGCTGTCCGGACTGCTATTCGGCGCACACCCCTCCGAGGGCGGAATCACGCATCAACATGACGCGTAATCACCGAAGTCATCAAAAGCACTTGACAAAGATGTTTATTTGTGGCAAGTCAGTATGAAAGGGAACTTCGAGCGGTCCTCGCTGGAGTTCCCAAAGGTGTCGACGCTGTTACTAGGTCTTGTAATTCTCTGGAACGTACCCGTGCCCAAATGGTCCTAGATAGACCATTTTTAGTCGTCAGGGCTGCAGGTTCTGGAATGGAGGGGAGTGGGGATCTTCTAGCACTTAGAGGTGATTTGTGCTTCCCAATAGAAGTCAAGTCATCAAAATCTCCAAAATTATACCTATCTGGTAGAACCGAAACTCAGTACAATGCAATGGTTCACGAAGGTAAAAGGTGCTCGCTAATGCCTCTTTACGCATATCGCCTCAAAGGAGTTAGAGGAGATTCGTGGAGGATATTCAGAGTTGAAGTTGGGAAAATTCCAGGCCGACTTGGGATGCTCTGTCGTAGAATCCCCCCCCTCCCTCTCACTCGGAATGGCAAGCCATTTCTCGACTGGCAGGCAGGGATGCCATTGCATATGTTCCTCTCTCTTGTTTGCCGAACCTCTTCTACTGAAGGGCTCACTTCCCTAGAAGAGAGAACTCGCAAAGTCGAAATCGATGCAACTCGCGATGAGGAACTGCTCCAAACTCGGCTCACAGATATGGCGAAATCAATATGAAAAGCAACATGATTAACAATCCTAATGAAGACAAGGTAGATGCTTTTCTAGTAACATGATCTACCCATAGAGGATGGATTTTCCACAATTTTGTCTTTTTACCTAAATTGCGTAGACCACTCATTGTCATATGCACTAGATCTCTGAACAGATGACCGCCATCAAACGGAATCATCGGTATTAGATTGGTAAATCCAAGTAGAATGTTTACCCAAATCAGCCAGAACATCAGATACGCCAAGAATAGAAGGCCTTCGAGTCCAACAAGTTCTGCAAGCCAACCATCTCCTGCTGCAAGCATTCCTTCTTCCACAGGGTGCATTGCTGAACCTTGCAACTCAAATGGTGTAATCAGGAGTGTCAAGGTGTGTAATGGCCACATCACTGCATGCCCAAGGGGTGATGCTTCGAAATCAGGGTGGGCGGGGCCAGCGAGCTTGTCGATAGCCGCTGTTCCATCAGCTAAATTCTGAACTCCAAGGAAGGCATCGCCTTCTTCTATTCCAAGTTCAGCAAGTACTTCCTCTGTATAACCTAATTCAAGATAGTAAGCGTGTTTGTCAGTCAATGTAACGAAAAGTGTCTCTTCATCGCCAGTTTCTGACCTGATAATATCCATCGAAACCGTCTGCCCCGACTCTAATCCATCCATTACTGTAGTGAAATCTTCAGAACTGTCAATCGATTGGTTATCTATTGCCAAGATGACATCCCACGGCTCCAAACCGGCTTCTTCAGCTCCAGAATCTACCACTATTCCCGTCGAATGTACACCGGGTTCTGCAGCTACGAACTGACCTGCAATTCCTCCAAGTAATAGCATCAGGATAAACGCGGTGAAAATATTGGTCGAAGGTCCTGCAGCAAACATTCGCTGGCGTTCTCTTCGTGGAGCATTTACAATTTCTGAATGCTCAGGTTCAGCAAATGCTCCAAGTGGCAATGGCCCAAGCATAAGCAGGCCAAAGTTCCTGATTCGCATTCCATGTGCTCTCGCCTGAATTCCATGACCAAATTCATGAATAACAAGGCTAACGATAAATGCAATTGCGCCCCAACCAAGCGGTATCATCGGATTTAGACCTGGAATTGCTACTAATTCCGATGCAGAAGGGGGGTCGAGATTTGGTGGCGCTATTATTGCAGCAACTAATGCGAGTATGAGCATTAAAGCGACGAGGAGCATGGCAATCCAACAAACCCACAGACTAACCTCACCATATGCTCTCCAGAATTTACGGGGCCGACTGATGAATTCTAGGGCCTTTTTGCCACGTGAGGTACGCAGCATCAATACTGCGAAGAAAACTCGGGTTGCATTCCAATCGTCAAGGCGGCCACGTGCTTCCCAACTCTTGAGAAGAATATACCAACCAATGATTAAGAGAATGACTACGCGCCAATCGGCTTCGATGCTGAGCCAGTCCCCTCCCATGACTGTCCCACCTCAATCGACCACTTAACCCCGTCCGACGAGTTCTTGGCTGATGGGGGCATGCAAGTACCATGGCGGAGCATGATGATGCTGTCAGGGACTGGTGTTCTAATTACCATGGCCAAGACCCTGTCGAGATATCTATGTGGACCGACGAAAAGGATTTGCTACAATTATTGATTCGGCTTGAAGACAAAGTAGTAATTGCAGATTTGGAATGGAATGGTGAAGAAATTAGGGAAAATGGATCTCTATCCATTCCAATCGAGGGGTGGTCTCCCGGCTCTATTCAGACACGAAGGATGCCGGATGGATTAGTTCGCTTTCGTCATAGAAACTCTGAGATAATGCTAGCAGCAAAGGTCAGAGCACCAGAATGGGCAAGCGCACTATTGGAAAAGTGGCTTCTTTCCATGCGAGGAGATAGCAATCAGCCTAGAGATCGTAGACGAAGACTCTCCGATATCAAAAGGAATCGAGAAACGGTAAGGCGTATGCTTGAACAGGCTTCTATGGACACAATTCACGAAGGTGTTTCGCAAGTAGAGATGAAAATATCTGTAATCGATAATCGCCTTACTGGAAGGCAATAATTACTCCTCTTCCAATGCTCCGGCTAATGCAGCCATTGCATCTTCTCTTTCCGCTTCTACCATCTCAGGTGAACCCACCAATAATTTCCTCGCAATTGGCTCTAAAACAACGGGTGCTGCTAAGATGCCTCCAATTGCCAATATTAGGAAGAAAAAGGAGGAGCCTGGAACTTGAGAAACGCCTGGTGAATCACCGCCGCTAACAAATAACTTCACAACGCCAAGCCACGGTATTTCCGCCCCTGCAATGCCGATTACCCATTCGTCTTTGATTGGTTGAATCATTCCGCTATGCCCTGACATTACTCCACCATATGGCTGGAAAAACGCTTGGTCATCACTACAATTATTGTTGTCACCAAGTGTAATATGTCCTGGGTGACGAGGAATTTTCTCACTAGCATTCAACCAATTTTCACCACATGAATACATGCCAGTATCATTACCATCAAAGGATAAAGTAATATTTTCTACATCGTATTGGTCAGTACCAGGTACCGTCCATGAAAGGATGCACTGGCCCTCATAGAGGACACCTTCATCACAAGTTCCATTCGAATTTGTTTCAGCGGTTCTCTCAGCAAGAATGCTAATGATTACACGATGAATAATAGGGGTTGATTCTGTTTCCCCATTGCGTTTGTAAATGATTACATCACCTGCTGTTCCATGATTCTCATAACCGTAATTTGCATTATTGGGGTCTGTAGCTTCCGCGTATGAAATGATGGTCTTCGATTCTGGAGAATGAACCAGAACCAAATCGCCTGCATCGATAGCACCCAACTGGCCGTCCGAATCATGCATCATCGACTTGGATTCAACGACAACGAGTGGAGGCATTGTCCCGGTATGGGCCCACATGCCAAGCACGAGAATACCGATCATACCACCTGCGAGAACTAATTCTCGAACCAAGGTGAACACAGGGTCTTTCTCTGCCATCTGAGGGGTGGGACTCAGCCGCGCTTCTTCAACCCCTTCTCCACAAGGAAGTTATTCCACACTTCTGCATGGCCTCCACCAAGAATTCGAGCGGCTTCATCACCATCGGGTCGGCGCTTGGATAATTCACTACTTGAGGAGAGAGACATAATTTCCTTCATATCATTCTCATATCCCTTGAGTCGAAGGAATTCTGGGGCTACAACAAATAATCCTAGCACACCGATTACCATCCCAACAATACCATATTCAGTGTATTCTCCAAATCCTTTGTAATCCTGTAAAAAGAAAATTTGAAGAGTAGCTAAAAGTGTCAATCCGCCAAAAAGAAAAGTGCCCGTCGCCGCTATTCTCAACTGGCGTCCGTGTTGATCTGCCCAAAGTCCCATTTGCTCCCCTCATATAGCCACTGTACTGCCATCTATTCAGTGATTTCCCCTCAAAATGCCTCTGACCCGTAAGAGCATTGTTCAAATGGCATGATTACGCGTGGGCCAAAGGCCCACAGGGGTAGAGGAGACACTTTCATGCGAACTGCACTATTTCTTGTGACGCTATTTCTTGTATCTCTTTCAAGCCCACTTGCTGCAGGTGATGTGACGGAAACTCAATTCAATGACGGTTCGTCAACTTACACTCATACCTTCCAAGGAACCGGAGATGGGAAGGCAGGAAATCTCACATTCCCCTATGGTGCTGAAGTGACAAGTGCCTCTTTCGACCTCACTGGAAAGGCTTCTACAACCTCTTGGGGCAATTACACGAATGATTCAGATTTCGGTGGAGCAGGTAGTGCAGCTTGGTCAGGTACCCCTCCTGGTTTCGCATATGGTTACAAATCGAATATGTATATGGAGAATGGTGATGTTGAACTCGTTGGAAACCCATCTGATTCAATGACCGCTCTATCGCGAAGTACCGATATTGCTTCAACTACTGGTCACCACAATACCACTGGCGCATTCGTTGCAAACGGAGACCAAGGTTTCATTGGCTCTTCAGAAAGTCTATCGGCGATTAGTCTCACGGGTTCATCTTCCAGTTATGCTGGAGCATGGGTCAAGCAATACGATGAATATCATGTTATGACCTATACTCAGACCAATACTTATTCTCCAGTTCTCAAGAGATTTAATGCAAGTACTGGAGCATTTATTGGCTTAGGTTCTTTCTCCTCTGGAACTTGTGGTACATCTACTGCGCAAGGCTACACATACGATGCAACAAGTGATGGAAATGGAACAGTTTACACCGCTTCCTATTCCTACCGATATGTCGTAAAATGGACTGTTTCTACTTCAGGTTCTTGGACATGTTCCAACCTGCACTCTTATTCCGGAAATTACTACCCCGCTGGAATTGACATAGATGAGGACAGCGGCAGAATGTTTGTCTTGATGTATGACTCTGGATCATTCCCCAATTACAATCGATACCTGTACGAAGTTGACCCCACTAACCCAAGCCAAATTAATGGAAGTTGGTTACTTGGAAGTCGCGACCAACTCGGCGATTCAAGCACAATTCCTGCTGGGCTATTTGTTGATCTTCCTAAAGTCATGACCAATGAATATACCAGCAATCGTGGCCATCATGCCCACTTTACTTTCAGTGGGAATTTCGTAACAATGACTGGTAAGCAATCATTCAATTATGGAGGGCATTATGGAATGGAAGACTTTGGTGATGGCACTTTAGGGTTTACTTGCTTCTATTCTAATTACTGTTCTGGAAGAACAAACAAAATTCATCGAATGGGAACAGGTACTCCATATGATGAAAGAACACCCACCTCTACTGCCACAGTTGTAACAGGTGCTACCAAATATCTAACCAAATCAGTTAATGACATCACAATCAAAGGAATAGTAGGCTACATTCCCGCAAACACAAGTATTGTTCTAGAGGTTTCCAATGATGGAGGGACTACTTGGAAGAAAGGGTCTGCTGGGCAGAAATTATCTTTCACTAATTCAGGCCAGCAAATTACTTGGAGAGCTTATCTAAACGGTACCAGTAGTGAGACTCCAATCTTAGATTTCGTTACCCTTACCTATACGATTTCATATCAAACGAGTGGATATTTCTACATTCGCTCTAATTATTATTCTGGAAGTGGCGCGCCAGTCGCAATTACCGCTTGGTGGAATTCTACTGTTCCTGCTAGTTCATCGCTTTCGATTGAATTACAAGCCGGGACCACTAGTAGTTTCTCTTATTCAGGCGAATCAAAGTCTGTAACTATGACTAGTGGGTACATCTACATCTATGTCAGATTTTCAGGGCCTGGAACCTCAACGCCAGTTCTACATGATTTGAATCTCGCATTACATTCAAACGCTCCTGACAGAGTTGGAATCGATATTGGAGGAGACGGTAGTAACGAGTGGTCTAGCACTGGCGTTCTATTAGGTACTACAACTAGAGGAGGCACTGCTTTCGTAACTGCATTCAACAACTTGATTCCAGATATTGGAAGTGGTAGTGTAGAAATTCCTGTTCACATTAATAGTCAATCAAGTGGAATTGTTATCCTAGACAGATTCAGTGTCACTTACAAGGTCAATACTGTCAATTTGGATATTACAATACCCGTAGGTGAAATTCTTCACGAAAGAACTGAGCCATATGAGGTAGTGACTAGACATATTGTAGGTGATGGGACAAATAATTACATTCAACAGGCTGAATTGAAATTCAAGGCTAGCCCGCAGTCATCGGCTCCAATATTGGAATGGCAAGATGGAGACATTTTCCCTAGTCCAAATGACCCAGAAGACTGGATTGAAATGGATGCGTCCTCTTGGTCAACTCAGAGCAATGGTATTCTTGAAATCCATTGGCTGTTCCATGTTACCTCAAATTTCCCTGACCAAAATAATGTGAGGTTCCAAACCGATTGTCTTGACAATAGTGGAAATAATGGATTCGCACCTCAAAGCCTCCTAAGTGCTACCGGATTGAGGGTGAATAACTCGTTCGGATTAGGTTGGCTAAAGGTAAGAGATAATACTGGTGAATTAACCTCTGATGATGTTGAGGATGGTTCGTGGGTTGCTGCTGGAGATACCGTACATTTCCAAGGGGCAATGTGGTATGCAGATAGTGAGGATGCACCGAAAGATAGTGCATTTGATATTCGTGTAGCACAGAATGGATTCGTCCATGCAAATTGGAGAGATACTACAAATGTCAACGGTTCTTTCTTCATCTCAATAGATATTCCAAACCTCGATGTTGAAGAGGGCGTGACATACGAATTACAAACCTACAATGAACGAGATGCTACCAAGGTACTTCCAGCAAATTCGGATTGGACTCGAACTTTCAAAATTGATGCAACACATCCTGAATCATTGTCGACTTACCCTCTAGATGATGCGTATGAGGCTGCTGACCAGCAGCAAGAAATCAATGTGAAGGTCGCAGACGCAGTTGGTGACCCGACTGAACTGAAACTCTTCTATTGGGTGGAAGCAGATCATGACATGAATCGAAATGGAGAGGCCGACCCCTCGGAATATGCAATGAAGTTAGTTACCAATACTACTGAAGCAGATGAGAAACTTTTCATCACTTCAATCGACCATTCAAGAAATGCTAACATGGGCCGCGTCTCATATTATTGGGATGGCGGAGATATGGCGGGTAATCCTCTCCATAAAACCGCTATTATTGACGATGAAACATATAGTTTCGAAGGCGGTCCTGGATTCGATACCGACGATGCTACATTCAGAACTCGAAAGGATTCGAGTGCTATCTTTACTGGATTAATCTGGGATGGCCACAGTGATGGTGCTCCGGTTTTCGCAGGAACTCAACAGTCCATTACTCTCGGATTAATTGATGCAAATACCGCTATCGATTTCGAATATATCGACTTAGTTTTCGACTTTGAAGGACCAGACTCAGAAGTAGATCAACAGAAGATATCCTACTATGGTATGTCTGATTTCTTTGGGTCATCAAGTGAGTTTATTTCGCTATCTCAGAGTTCCAATATGATTCAAACTACTAATGATAGCGGAATGCCTTGGATCATTATCAATTACGATTTCGTCATTGGATGGGATTGGCCTGATGAAGACATTAGCGACCTCGCTTTGGAGTACAAGGAAAGGGGAGCTTCTGACCCAACAAGAATCATTATCGCTGAACATACATTCGTTGTGGAAAATGACCTAGTTCTAGATGCATCCACATTCTTGGTAGAAGACATCAGTGAACCTCGAACTGGCATCATTGCAGATGGTAGTCGAGTTCGTAATGACGACCGACTTGAATTCACAGGAAAGGTAGTATTCGAAGGTAGCAACCATCCTGCTCCAAGAGATGCTTCAATCGAAGTCGAAGTTTTCGATGGTGAGAACATCTGGTCGGATGGTAGTCTTGCTGAAGATGGTGGATATTCTATCGAAGTTCCATTAGCTAGTGCAGAAAGCCTACGCTCATCGCCAACTCGTACTTGTTTGATTAGTATTGGCGGTATTCCCGGAAAGGGCGAGGATATGACTGGTCAAACAGTTTCAACCACATTGAGAGTTGTAGTTGATGATACTGCACCACGTGTGGTCAGTAGAATATCTCCACTGAATATTATCGATATTTCCACCACTACAGATTTGACAAATGTCCCTGTAGAATTCAAAGGAACTGAAGATGCTGACATGACAGGTAGTCAACAGAAGGTCCACTGGGTCATGCGTGACTCTAGTCGTACCTTGACAATGGGAGCAGGTAAGGCAGTCTTAGGAATGCAACAAGATGGTCAATCCGTTATCTGGACAGGTACAGTCGATCTCACCGATGGTGGAATGATAGAACCACGAGAAGGTGATTGGATTGGTTTCTACCTAACTGGGCACGATGCTGCTGGAAATGAATTCCCGTTGGTCTCAAATTCTGAGGCTAGCCCAATTCCTGAAATTGCTTCAGATGATACCGACTTTGAACGCCAATGGGTGCGACTTGG
This sequence comes from uncultured Candidatus Poseidoniales archaeon, assembly GCA_964577145.1. Classification (GTDB taxonomy): domain Archaea; phylum Thermoplasmatota; class Poseidoniia; order Poseidoniales; family Poseidoniaceae; genus MGIIa-K1. The sequence continues at coordinate 9,958 of CAZNXM010000022.1, read as the reverse complement.
AGCAAAGGGTCCACAACTGAAGATTGATTCTATCCAGTTATCTGATGACCACGTGGCACCAGGCCAGACCATTTCCATCACGGCTGATGTACACAATGTAGGAGGGGCTACGCCTAGCCAATTCAAGGTCTCATTCTATGCTGGAAATGAAATTATACCATTTGCAAATTCGACTCTAAACAGCATCGAGGCAGATGAAAAAATTCCAGTCTCGGTAACATGGAGTGCTGAAGAAGGGGTCGACCGAATCAGAGTAGTTGTCGATCCTGATGATGTAATCGTTGAAGTCAACGATGACGACAATACAGCTGAACATAGGGTTGACATAGTCTATGTCTCATTCATGGGATGGTTTGATTCTATTAGAGAGCAACCGTTGATTTGGCTCTTCTCAATCCTTTCATTCATTGTGTTAATTGGTATCGGAGTTACCGCTAGTCGTACCGCAATAAATCATGGAGAAAGTGCCCTTCTCGACGACGAGGATTGGTATGAAGAAGATGATGAATACGAAGACTATGATGATGAGGATGATGACGGATACGATGATGAATACTGATTCATCAGATTCGACGGCCTCATGAACCAGTGGCTTCGCCCTTCCATTCATGGCAGAGGGTGTATACTCCAAACTCTCCGAGGGTCTACAGAAGTCCCTCGATGAGAGAGGTTGGTCTCCTACACCTGTCCAAATAGCCTCTCAAGATGATATCGCCGACGGATTAAATCGACTCGTGATTGCCCCTACGGGCTCCGGGAAAACAATGGCAGCAATGCTTCCATTACTCGATAGATGCATCCGCCAAGAATGGAAGGGGATGTCAATACTCTACATCACACCGTTGAGAGCCCTAAACCGCGACGTTGATAGGCGATTAGAGGAAATTACTGCATCGGTAGGCCTCTCATTGGGGTTGAGGCATGGTGATACAACTCAGAGCGAAAGGAGCCGCCAAGTTCGTCGTCCTCCAAACGTAATGATTACCACACCTGAAACATTTCAGTTAATGTTTACAGGTAAAAATCTCAGAGCCATGTTAACGGGTGTTCAAGCAATCGTAATCGACGAAATTCATGATATGGCAGGGGGGGAGCGTGGATGGCAACTATCTATTGGAATCTCAAGACTTGAAGCAATGATTGGAAGAAAGGTCCAGAAAATCGGCCTTTCTGCTACTGTTGGTAACCCCGATGCTGTTGCAGCATGGATGAGTGAAGATGCTGCTGCAATAAAGGCAGTAGCGCCTAGAGAAACCGAACTAAGTGTAGAAGCGGTACATCCACTTCCTGAAGATGAAGTTGGCTCAATAGAATTAGCAATTTCACCTCGAGCACATTCTACCTTACGGGGGCTTGCTCAGATAGTACGAAATGACAATCCCTGTCTGATATTTGTTAATTCTCGCAATAGCGCTGAAACGGTATCGCAAAGGCTAATGACACTAGCTCCAGACTTGAAAATCGGAGTTCATCATGGTTCTCTAGCCTCTGAAACTAGGAAAACGATGGAAGATGAACTGCGTTCTGGAGACCTCCAGGGCCTAGTTTGTACCAGTAGTCTCGAACTTGGAATCGATGTGGGCAGTGTTAGTAGAGTGATTCAAATTCGCTCTCCGCGTTCAGTAGATAGAATGCTTCAGCGCGTAGGTCGATCTGACCACAGGCTTGGTGGAATTGGACGTGGAAACCTCATGGGGTGGGAGGCTGACGATCTTGCTGAGGCAGCAGTAATCGCCCGCAAAGCAATGGCAGGTGAAATCGAGGCGGTCGAATGGAGAGATAGACCGCTTTGTGTCGCAGCAAACCAATTGGTAATGATGGTACATTCTCACGGTGCTGTTTCGATTGATGAAGCGACTGAAGTCATTGGAATGGCGAAGCAATTTGAAAATTGGAGTCGCGATGAAACCATTGCATTAGCCAAGGTACTAGCAGATGGGTGGGTCATCAAAATAGAAGATGACCCTACGTCGATGCCTTGGTATCGATGGCCACATGATGTCTGGGCATCACTTGTAGCATCTAGCAAAGAAACTCTGCCTGAATTTCCTAATCTCAAACATGATGAAGAGCCACCTAAAGGTCTTGAAAAACTCACCTTCACCGCTCCACCTCATTTCAAAAATGGTTGGATTAGCCGCAGTGGTAGAACTCGACAATGGGTGATGAATCACCTTTCAATGATACCAGATAAGCAATCGTACCGCGTTAGAGATGCTGTAAGTAGGAGGAGTCTTGGAAATGTTGACGAAGCATTCGTCCTTTCACTGAACGACGGTGGTGAAGAGGCTGATGGAAGACAACGAAGATTTGTCATAGCTGGTCGAACTTGGGTAGTAATCGATGCTGACCCTGAAAAATCTGAACTCCTTGTTGCACCTGTTTCCGACCAAGGTAATGCGCCACAATGGGTAGGGGAACTTCCGCCAACTCCGGCAGAGGTAGCGCGTGAAATCGGACGACTAAGACGATTAATCGCTATTGACCTTGGTTTGATGGAAGATGAAAAGATCACTGAAATCGACCCCGCAGGCTTGCTTTCACAAACCACATCTCTCGAAGAGCATCCGCTTGATGGAGAAGCTAAGGGAATCCTCGCTGATATGATTAGATCTCATCACGAGGCTGCTGGCGTAATACCTTCTGAAAGAATGATTACAATCGAAAATAGAGAAGACGCTTTGGTTGTGAATTGTTGTCAAGGTTCTCGAATTAATGAAGCGCTTGGACATTATTTGCTAGCCATGGCTTCAACTCGCTCAGGACGTTGGGGGCGTCTGATTGTAGAGCCAACGAGAATCTCCCTACAAGTTGCAGGAGTCAGTTTCGCCGATTTGCTTGAATGGCTAGTTGAAACGCCCCCCGAAGCATTAGAGGGCGTTCTTTCTGTGACATTGCCCAATTCGCGTGAGGTAAGATGGAGATTTGCCCAGGTTGCTAAGGTAATGGGTATCCTACGACATGGAGTCGACCCGCGAAAAATCAACCTCCAAGCATTATTGAAAAAATACCGTGGCACTCCTGTGATGGAGGAGGTACTTGGCAAGTTATTCCATGAAAGAATGGATGTCGAAGGAGCCATGGATGTACTTAGAGCATTGAAATCAGGATTGATTGGAATTCAAAATACTTCGGCCGGACCACTCGGGATATCAAGTAAATCGGAGAAGGATATGTTACTCCCCAACTGGGATAATGACCAAGTCAGAGCAAAACTCGAAGGGCGGTTAATGAATGAAAGAGCGGTTACTTGCTGCCTAAAATGCCATACAGTACGCCGGTTCAGAGTTGCAAAATATCCTGAACTTGATGGGGTTGACCGATGTATAAGATGTAGCGGCCGCATGCTTGCTGTAGCCCGTGAAGGCATGGAGAAAATGCTGGTTGATTGGGTCAAATCCGATGAAGAAAGTGACCGAAATAGAATGCAAAAGAATGCGCTTGCGGTTTCCAACCGTGGCCATGAAGCAATAATCGCCTTGATGGGAAGAGGAGTCGGTGAAGCAACTTGTCAAAGATTGATGCGTAAAGTTCAGAGAGGAGACCGGGATGGTCTTCTTGAGGCAATTCACATTGCAGAAATAGAATATGCGAGAACCCGAAGATTCTGGGCTTAGATTTCTATTTCATTGATGCGACGAGCAGCTTCTACCACATCGCCATCCTCCCACCAATCTACTGCGATGAATGTTGGACGTTTGCCATGTAACTCAATACACTCGATTCCCCTTTCAACTAAGAAATCGGGGTCGTTAGCCTGGTCTGCTCTATCGGGATCCGATAGACCTAAAGGGCCACTTAGCCAACTATTCATGTGGAATACTTCTTGACTCCCATCTCCTCTGTAGACTTCGCAATTCATGTCAGAAGTGTCCTGCTCGGCATAATTTGTAGTCCATGAAAAAATATTGAAATCGTGGAACCACGGATGTGATTCGTCTGCTAATTGTTCCCAGAAGACAACAAGGCGAGTTTCAGCTACAATCAATTCTTGAAGCGTGGGCCATGGAGTATTCAATTCATGTACATACATCCAATCACTCAATCCAACATCGTCGAAAAGGAGTTTGAGGTGATCTGGTTCGACATCGTTCTCAACGAGAAGAGTTACGATGTCTCTTGGAGAATTTTCCATGAAAATTTTCATCTGACCCAACCAATTCCATGGATCGACCTCACCATATCTACAAGGTGAAAATCCACGACTATCATCTCCATGGCAGAATGCAACATTAGACGGATTGTTGGCGAATTGACTAGTATAATGAGTATCTAACATGAATGCTCGCATTCCTGCATTCCATTGAGCAGTAAGGCCGGTTTCATGATTGCTTGCGGGATAGTAAATCCCATCTTCATGGGTAGAAAATGCGTTGTGAGTTTCCGGAAATGTGACATTATCATATGTGCGTAAGCATAATTCCTCTGCACCATTACATGCCTCGAGTTCAACTACTTCTTCATCGATAATTGCATCCATAGAAGTCTCACCAGAAATACAACCTGGCACCATGAGGAGCAGTATGATTGCAAGCACTCTGAACTCACTCATTGATTAAACGGAGTGAATAGTCGGTGTTCAATACACCGGTCACAGAGCACGTGGGTCTTGTGGACCCTCAGTGTGCTGAACTGCGACACCATGGGCCTCAAGATAGCCAACACCATTCTCACCAGCAAATCCTCCAGAGACAATGATTACGCGCTCGATTCCAGAGTGGTGAATCAATTTTGCACACATCATACACGGTTCACCAGTTACTAGCAACCATGCTCCATTTGTTGGGACACCATTTGCCGCAGAATTACAAATGAGATTCATTTCCGCATGATGGCAGCCAATTTCAACTCGTGTCCCGGATTTGATATCCATAGTATCGCGAAGGCATTCGTCTCCACCACAAAGGTTGCCTCCACCACGAGGGCCACCATTGTAGCCATCCATCAATACTACATTGCGCAAAGGGTCGACTAATAGAGCGCCAAATTTGCGCCTAGGACAATTGCTAGCCTTTGAAAGAGCAAGACATTGCTCGATGCGAATTGACAGGTGTTTGTCCTTCATCTTTCACATCGAAGAGGGCTGAGGTCATGAAAGTATGTCGAGATGACTATCACTATCTAATTCAAGTTCTTTCAAGATATTTCCACAAAGATAGAGTGAACCAATTACTACAACCATCCCGGTTGGTTCTACAAATGCATCGAAAGCCTGTCCGGGATCAGGTATGTGCAAAACTTCAGGAATTGGATTCTCAACTCCTGGATAGCGGCCACCTTGAGGCTCTGTTGTGATTATTTCGACCGGCGGATGGGTTGAACATAAAGCGAACAATGGTGCAAGCATTAATTCCATATTTTCTTGGGGCGAGGTTCCAAATAACAGACTCCAGCGCTCAGGAAGTATACTTGCAATTTCTGGCATTATTCTTTCCATGCCACTCGGATTGTGAGCAGCATCCAGAAGTACGGGAACTTGGTCGTTTATCAGTTGCATTCGCGCGGGCCAATTGATTGGACGGCGAATAAATGGCATCCCCAACTCTGCACATAGGATTTCAGCTAAATCCCCTGCTTCATCAATAACATTTGAAGACTCAACCTGAACAAACTTAGCATTCACTGCTTCATCTCGCATTGCATTTCTGACCGAAGGGATACCTGGGTCCCGAATAATCATTGCAACGCCTGGGCGCCAAATAGCGGCCTTTTCACGCGCTATTTCTTCCAATGTATTACCAAGAATTTCTGAATGTTCCAAGCTAACAGATGTGACAAGACATCCTGCCACATCTGCTGTTCTCGTTGCGTCTAGCCTTCCGCCTAGACCCGTTTCAAGAACCATCACTTGCATTCCAGCATCTTTGCAAACCAATAATGATACCAAATATGTGATTTCGAAAAAGGTTAGTTCTAATTCTAATTCCTTCACTTGCTCAAGTGCCTTGTCAAAAGCCTCAGATGATGCTGGCCTACCATTAATCCGAACCCTTTCCTCAACACGGACTACATGAGGTGAAGAAAACATTCCAACATCGTATCCTGCTCGACAAAGTCCTGCGAGAATTTGTGCACAAGCACTGCCCTTACCATTTGAGCCCGCAACATGGATGCATGTCATTGCTCGGTCTGGTCTGTCAAGTGATTCTAGAGCCTTTGAAACTCTCTCCAAACCAAGGGACATGCCCCTGCCTCGGCTCTCATCAAGCCATTCCCTCACAACACTATCCAAGACGAGAGACTTGATTGCTCCTTCGCCCCGAAGGGGCGTCTTCCTCCAATGATTAGAAAACCACCCTCACACTCGGTGCAAAGCATGGGCGAGCCTGTACCGACTGACCATGTGAAGCGCGTAGAGCGTGAACTGGCCAAAGAATCGAAGCTTCTCAACGTAATGATTGAGCAAGCGCCAGGCATGCTGGGCATGGCAGTAATGTTTGTTGTCACCATTGCTATTGGTGTATGGCTGCGCCCCTTCTTTGATGCTGCAGGACTGCATGCATTTGGCGAAGCAGGAACCACTCAAGCACGATATATTATTCTTGAATTAGGTATGATTTTCGTATTCACTGCACTAATTCTATGGCTTGCAAAAAGACACAAAGAAATGTTCATCAAATATGGATTGATGAGTGTTCTATTCCTTGCACTATGCTATACTACCGTACCAGGGGCACATTTGGTTATTATCGACATGGATGATCAAGTTCCATTTGTCTTTGAATCTAATGAATTGAGTGACGAACACATAGTAACCACTGTTGATGGAGGATGGATTTCAGAGGTTTCCAATTGGGATGATTATCCAGAATTTAATCACACTTTTGATTTGAATATGTATTCTGGCATCTCAGATGAACCTCTTTGGTCTATCTCACTCGATGCATGGCCAGGAGATCCTGTCTCTGTTATCACTGAAGGGTTGATGGGGTATACTGTGACAAATGGTGCCTTTATTTGGACCCTAGACAAGAGTAGCGGTGAAATAATTTCCACTTACCAATGCTTCGAAGGAAACCCAATAATGAATGAAACCGCTGATGGTGATTTTTTCCTTGATAATTTCACCATGGTGATTGCAGATGGATGTTCTGCAGTATTCGAGGTGATCGAAGAACCAGAAGGTGAAACTGGACAGGCAAAGGGAGCGCTTTACGTCGTTACCAAGAAGAATTCGCTGATCAGACAAAATACATTCCACGGTACGGAGATTACGAGTTTTCAAGCAGCTTGGGCATTCCCACAACTCGACCTTGACGGTGGATCATTGATGCTAAAACAAATCGATTCCAAACACATATTGATGACCTCGGAAAGAGGTTCTACGGTTGTCACTCTCGAAAAGTATGGTGATGTTATTGATCCTAATGCAGTACGTGACGAATTAACTGAAGCCAATGTACCGTGGCATATATTTTCAGGAGATGATGATAATTTCACTTCAACAACTTTTGGAGAAAGTCCCTTTGACGGCGGGGATAACAACTTACTCGTTATTGGAAGCGAATCGGGAGAGATTACAGCATATACTTGGGAAGAAGGGCTATATGATGGCATTGAGAATCCTCCTCTAGAAAATGGTTCGATGAGCGTAGAAAGCGCACTCAAGGTTGGCTCTTTCTATGAGGGCCCAATTACTGCTCTTGATCTAAATGACCTAGATGAAAATGACCAAAAAGACCTCTGGATTGCTGCTGGGGATGGTATTCATGGCCTATTCTTTGAATCGATGATTGAATATGTTACCATTGACAAAGATACTTCAAATGGTACAATGATTATTGTCGAAAACTCAACAGTACAACTCGTGTCCAATAATGAGGGATACTTCACTGAGATTGGCGGTGGTGAGTTGGAATATACTGAAACTACATTTTCGATTGAAAGTGGTGGATTCACCAGTGATATGTACAATAATATCGGTATTGAATGGTCATGGCTAGCATTCGGAATAGGATTAGGTCTTGCAATCATTTTGATGGTACTCCTCTTCATTCGTCCAGAATGGTATGTAGTGAATACCGTAGGAGTGCTCGTTGGGGCCGGAGTCATCGTAATGCTTGGAGTAACATTTGTTCCAACACTGATAATGATCTTCATGATATTAGCAGCAATTTACGATGCGTGGGCTGTTTACCGTTCCAAACATATGCTGGACCTAGCTGATACTATGATAGGTCTCAAACTTCCAATTCTACTTGTTGCACCTCAAGAAAGAGGTTACTCCATGCTTGAAGAACAGGGTTCTATTCACCCTGAAGCCACTACTGCGCAAGAAAATGTGCCAGTACAAACTACACAACCAAAGAAGCGTAAGAAATCAAAGGAAGCCATGTTCATGGGATTAGGCGATGTTATCTTCCCTGGGATGCTAGTGGTTTCTGCGGTTCAATGGGTTACAACAGGTGGATTAGAAGTCGGAATCGCAACAGTCATTGGAGGGCTTCTTGGATACCTCGTATTGATGATGTTCGTTGCTAGTGGCAGACCCCAAGCAGGACTACCTCTCCTAAATGGCGGAGCAATTCTTGGCTATATCGTCGGTGGATTACTATTCGCAGCAGGAACTGCGTTTTCATTTGGAATATCGTTGTGAGTTGATACAAGATGTTGAGTATGGATCTATTTAGGAACCAAATCGATGTCATTCGCGCAGACCATGATAAACGCGGTACTTCTCATGAAAGAATTGATGCGGTAGTCTCACTCGATAATGATTGGAAGAATGCGCAAAAAGAGATGGAAGATGCTCGAAGAATGCGCAACCAAGCAGCACGTGGAATCGCTGATGCAAAGAAGAGTGGCGACAAAGCGGAAGCCGACCGAATTATGGCTGAAGTAAAGGACCTCGGAGATAGAATTGCTGCGCTTGACGAGAAGGCCAAGACCCTGCTTGAAGAGAGAGATGCTATTCGAATGAGAATTCCAAATATCCTCCACGATGCAGTACCAGTTGGTGCTGATGAAGGAGGAAATACTCAACATTCTCTCCATGGTGAGAAGCCAGAATTCGATTTCGATGCAAAAACCCACAATGACTTGATTGAAATGAATAAGTGGGTGGACCTAGAAAGGGCTGCAAAGATTGCTGGAAGTAGATTCTTCTTCCTCAAAGGTGATTTGGCACGCCTTGAATTAGCACTCCAAACCTATGCTGTTGACTTCATTACCAATCGCGGCTTTACATTCGTACAACCACCTGTCATGATGAATAGAAAGGCCTACGAAGGCGTTACTGACTTGAGTGACTTTGAGACGGTAATGTATGGAATCACGCCAGACCCACTTTACATGATTGCAACCAGTGAACATCCGTTGACTTCGATGTTCATGGACGAGGTAATCGAACCAAGTCTATTGCCAATCAAGATAGTGGGAGTGAGTCCATGTTTCCGTCGGGAAGTCGGAGCGCATGGATTATCGGATCGTGGAATCTGGCGGGTCCATCAATTCACGAAGATCGAACAAATTGTTATCTCACATCCTGATGATTCGTGGAATCACCATGAGGAATTGCTTCAGAACTGTGTAGACCTTTGGGACAAACTAGGACTGCATTACGAGGTTGTCAATATCTGCACAGGCGACATGGGTACCGTTGCTGCACGCAAATATGACCTAGAGGCATGGCTTCCAGGCGCAGGTGCATACAAAGAAATTGTATCCTGCTCTAATTGCACTGATTATCAAGCCAACCGACTCAGTATGAGATACCGAACTAGTGAAGGTAATGCGGCAGTCCACACATTGAATTCCACAGCAGTAGCGACCAGTAGAGCACTTGTCGCCATTATGGAACAAAACCAACTCGCAGATGGTCGCGTGCGCGTACCAGAATGCCTAGTTCCATTAATGGGTGGAAAGACTACTCTAGAACCCTGTCAGTGGTGATTATTTGCGAGCTATTGGATTGACTATCCTGATATTTCTCGCTTCATTTAGTGGATGTTTTGGAGAG
>CAZNXM010000021.1:0-32470 GCA_964577145.1 uncultured Candidatus Poseidoniales archaeon | reverse complement strand
CATTACAGGACAAGACAATCTGATTATCGAACATATTCTCGACGGCACTCCTGGTGGTAAGTGGTCGATACTATCGATGCAAGGGGTTAGAGAAGGAGTAATCGATGTCAGTCCTGCTGGTAAACCCTACATTTTCAACAATCACGGTACAGGTACATATTCGCAAATTACTACTCCAATAGGCCAAACAATGCTGGAGAAAGATTTGGTCACAAGTGGTAGTATGGGGCAAATGTTAGGTGGAATTACAGATGATGCTGGAAAGCAGCGTCTCGCCTTTGCTAGTGAGCCTATGTCCCAGATACTCTACTCTGAAGAAGGAAATGGCAGTTGGTCCTCTAGTTTGGTTAGAGGTTCTATTGATATCCGACATCCAATCGATGTCCATGTTGATTCTAATGGAAATAGCAATCTAATCTATGTAAACGATGATGGTGGTCAAATTGAGATTGCAGAACTAAACAGCACTTGGTCACTTTCACAACTCACTAATACAACAGTTGGAGATGATTTTGATTCGCTCTGGCTAGACGATGATGGAGTAATAATTTTGCAAGTCGGAATGGTAGAGAATGATAGTTGGTTACAATTCTTAGAATTCAGTGCAGAAAATGAAACTGGGGTGAGAAATCATACAGTGACAGATATTGCTCAAGTCAATACTACTGCTTTATTCGAGGTCGATATTATTCGTGGTGACCAACTTGCTTTGGTTTACATGGATGGCAATACAATGCAAATCGATGTACGCAATCTAAGTGGTGGCAATTGGACTAATGAGCAGAACATCTGGCTTGGTAATCATGATACTAATCGTATACTCGCTATGGATGGTGGAGCGGTTCTCCATGATTCTAATGGGAGTAGCCATGGAACGATTGTCGAAAGTAATGGTTCTTGGAATAGCATTACTCATGATGTACCTGCGTCCACTTCTGGTATCGAATATACCAGCATGGCCAACCATTGGTATGCAACTACAACCAATGCCAATGGTAACCTTGTGTTGACATTTGGTGCAAATGATGGCGGAATCCAATTTTCACATACAATGGAAGCAATATTTGCATCTGGTCCTGCTCCAATTTCTGAAGGATTGGAAGGGAGCGCGCAAATCGCATACTTTGAGAGTATAAATGAGGATGTAATTCTTCTCCGAACCCTTCTTGATAAAGACCGTGACATGATTCCTAATCTAATCGATGAAAAACCCAGAATCGGTGACCAATGGTACGATTCTGATGGTGATGGTTATGGTGATAATGACCTCGGACCAATGGCGGATAGTTGCCCAAGTACGTTTGGTCCTTCTTCGATACAAGTATTTGGTTGCAATGATTTTGACTTAGATGGTTGGACAGATGCTGAAGATGATTGTGTCAATGACGACGGAATGTCATGGTGGGGTCGCTACGGTTGTGCCGACCTTGACCAAGATGGTTGGTCTGATAATGATGCTACTTGGATAGGTGGCGACCGTTTTGGAACAAATTGGAAGCAGGCTTTAGATAGCGATTTGGACGGCTATGGAGATAATCATGGACCGGATTGCTGTAATACTGAATTCGACAACAAGATGCCAGACCTTTTCCCATACAATAACAAACAGTGGGAAGATAACGATGGTGATGGCTATGGAGACAATTCATCCGATTTCGCTACAGGAGATCAATGCCCTTGGGAAGAAGGGTATTCATGGAGAGACCGCCTTGGTTGCTATGATTCGGATGGCGACGGAGCATCGGACCCTTCGAATATTGGCAAAGTAACCGAATGGAATGAGAGTCATGGTGCCGATTGGTGGCCATCTGATGGAACCCAATGGGCAGATTCAGATGGTGATGGGTTTGGAGATAATGACTCAGAAGGTGCTACGACTCCAGACAAATTCCCAACTAATGAAGCAGCTGCAAATGATACTGATGGCGACGGTTTCCCAAATAATTGGACCAGCCTGAAAACAGCAAATAATACTCAAGGACTCGAAATAGATTCTTGCCCTAATGTTTGGGGAAATTCCACCAATCCACAGTGGGGTTGCGTAGATAGTGATGGCGACGGAATGATGGACGCAGCAGATGATTTCCCATTCGACCCAACTCAGGTTCAGGATTCAGATGGAGATGGATGGGGCGATAATCAACAGGGAACAGACCCGGACAAATGTCCCTTTGACATTGGAGTTTGGAATGGTACGCTTGGTGCAGGTTGTCCGTTGATCAACAATGATGATGACGATGCAGATTTGGTTCCCAATGAATACGATGAATGCCCCGATACCGAGGCAGGTCTGTTGGTAGATTCAGTTGGATGTGCAGATAATCAGAAGGATGATGACCAAGATGGTGTGAATAACCATCTTGACCTTTGCCCGGATTCGGCATTTGGTTCTGTAGTAGATTCAGACGGTTGTACTCTTGCTCAAAAGGAGACAGATACCGATGAGGATGGTGTAATGGACCCGGATGACATATGTCCAAATTCAGACCCTGAAGACGAGGTAGATGACGTAGGTTGCAATCCTGCTCAAAGAGACGATGATGGTGATGGAATCAGCAATGCAGAGGATATGCAATGTCCAGATACCCCTGAAGGTTATCCAATTTATGAAGAAGGTCCAGATATTGGTTGTACCGATGAAACACAACTCGATGTTGACTTCGATGGTGACGGCTGGTTAGGAGACTATTCCTATGACCAGATGAATGACACTCATACCGGCGATGCATTCCCAGTAGATTCAACTCAATGGCAAGACCGTGATGGTGATGGCTATGGCGATAATGCAAGTGGCAACAACGCAGATGATTGCCCTGACCAATGGGGGAATTCCACTGAGAGAGATACTCTTGGTTGCACAGATACCGATGGTGACGGATTCCAAGATTCAATGGGTCATGATGCATTCCCGAATGATCCAACACAGTGGCTAGACGAAGATTTCGATGGATATGGTGACAATGCTTCTGGGAATTTGCCTGATTTATGTCCCGGTACAAATCCATCATTGAAATTTGAAACGATTGGCTATTCTGGCTGTTCCAAATCACAAAGAGATTCTGATGGTGATGGTGTAACAGATGACATAGATGGTTGTGATGATACTCCACTCGGCAAGGAAGTCTACACCGATGGCTGTCCAGTACCTTCTACCGATGGTACAAGTGGTGATTCTGACCTAATCATGGGAATGGAGCCAATGATATTCTACGCCGCAGCAGGCGGTGGCGCATTATTGATACTCATTGTATTGATTGTGATAATCAGAAGATTTGGAGGAGGAGATTACGACTTCGACGATGACGATGATGAAGATGAAGATTGGTTCGATGACGATGACGATGAAGATGATTTCATGTCGAATTTACTTGGTGGTGGTGGCCCGTCACGAGGTCCTGGCGGCCCGGGCCCATCACGAGGCGGAGGCGGTCCAACAAGAGGTCCTGGCGGCCCGGGTCCAACACGAGGCCCCGGAGGCCCGGGACCATCACAAGGTCCGGGCGGTCCAGCACGAGGTCCGGGCGGTCCAGCACGAGGCCCCGGTGGTCCAGCACGAGGCCCTGGCGGTCCAGCAAAAGGACCAGGGGATTCAGGGAGCTCAAAACCAGTTACTAAGAAAACAGTTAGTGGGAAAAAGGTCAGGAAGGCTAAGGTAAATATCCCTTCAGATCTATTCTCGCAAGATGAACTTGCAGATCGTAAGGCAGCAGTAAATTGGGCAAAACAAGCAATTTCAGATGGTGATGCTGAAAGGAGCATAATGATGCAACTTCAGAGCACAGGTTGGACAGCACCTCAGTCACGAGCAATTCATGACCTTGCAAAGCGCTAAGTGTTTACAACGGCATCAGAATCAATAAGTGCATGCGGTTCGCCATGAAAGAGAGGAGATAGAATGAGCACCGAAGGTGAAGGCGCAATGATGCCAGATGGCATCGAGGTCGATGAGGCCGCTGCTTACTTTGGCGTGGTTGCATCCTCCGATAGTCTTCATCAGATGATGGCTTTACCTCGTAAAGAATCAATGCAACGTTTCTTTGTTCTATTATCCGACTTAGTTCTCAAACCCGGTGACTTTGATTTTGAAAAAGCGAGCGAGCGTTTGGAGTGCGAAGGCGGTGAAATCTACTACTTAGTTGCAGGGCATCTTGGAATAATGTCGATGCCGCTTCCATTATTGGCTGCGATTGAGGAAGGTAATTTTTCTGGAGAAGATATGGTACTAGCAACCGAAATGTCAGATCCAATGAGGATTCTCAAACTCTTTGCTATTGCACAACAGACTGGAGGGGAAGCAGAAGTCGCAAATTATCTTTCAATAATGGATACGATAATGAGCGACCCTGTTGCAAATACAGAGAAATTACTTGCCGTAGCTCGTGATTTACGCTCTTCTTTTGATGTATCAGGCCATGTAATGCCAGTCTCTAGTTTGGCAACTTCTGGGGCTAATGCATCAGAAGTCGAAGCAGCAAATGTGGCGAATGTTGCAGTATTACCAGCACTCGAAAAGACACCTTCTGTTCCAGTCCCAGCATCAGTTCCTAAGCCTGCAGTTGTTGCGAGTGTGCCTTTGCCAAAAGAAGTTGCAAGTGTTCCTATTCCAACAGTAGAGCCAATACCACTTCCAGAGGTAGAGGAGCCAAAGATAGCAGTTGATGAGCGCAAGGATGCTGAAAAGACCGATGATGCATTTGCTGGCGCATTTGGTATGCAAGAACCAGAACCCGAACCTGAGCCAGAACCAGAACCTGAACCTGAGCCGGAGCCTGAACCAGAACCTGAGCCAGAGCCAGAACCAGAGCCAGAACCTACTCTTGAAGAGAAATTTGCTGCAGCAGATACAGATGATAGCGGGTCCCTCTCGGTTGAGGAAGTAGCTGAAGTGACGGGATTAGATATCGAAGCAGCAGCAGAACTTCACGCCGAAGCAGATGCGGATGGCGACGGAGAAGTCACTCTTGAGGAACTTAAAGCGTCTCCAAAGGTTGCAGAGAGAATCCTTCCTAAACCGGTCAAGCCGGTTAGAAGTCAAGTCACGCAGCCACAGGCTCCTCAAACCCCTCAAGGAGGGCCACAGTGGGGTAAGCAGCAACCAATACAGCAGCAACCAATGCAGCAGCAACCAATGCAGCAACCGATGCAACAACCGGTACAGCAACCAACACAACAGTGGCCACAACAAAATCCTACTATAGGCCAGCAACAGCAGCAATGGAATCAACCAGCACAACCGATGCAGCCAACAATAAGGTCTGGAATTCACTGTAGAGGTTGTAGAATTGGTGTTGACCCCAACTGGAGGTTTTGTCCAGTCTGTGGTACGCAAAATCGCTAATCACGGCATGAAAACGCCATCATCAAGAATTTGTGTATCATCAAGCCATGCAGAAGGTTTTGTGATAACTCCAGGAATGTGAATTCCCACATTGGAATGGCCGCCAAGGCTTGAGTTATCTCCAATTGAGAAGTAGCAGGTTCCCAGCATTTTTTCATCTTCTAGAACATGTCCGGTCAATTTTGCTTCAGGATTCATTCCAAATCCAAATTCTGCAACAGTCCAAACGAGTTCCCTATCCCTCGATTTCAGTCGCGTAGCGGCCTCACCAAATTGCTGACGAATTTGTGCTGCAACAGCGTCTCCTTTGAGATCAATAACAATTCCATCCTCGACGATTAACTCTAGTGGTTCTTCCAAGATTGTGGATTCCCATGTTCCGTCAATAACGATTGTTCCATTCATCGTACCTTCCTTTGGCAAAACAAATACTTTGCCAGCAGGAAGATTAGTAATCATTCTTGGTCGATTACAAATTCCATTGTCATCCAGTTTCCAATCACGCCAATTAACTTCAAATTCCACATCGGTTCCATTGGAATCTTTGACATGTATCAAACGCTTTCTTCTAAAGATGCTTGAAAGGCCAGAGATTCTATTCTTAATTTCAGAAAAATCAGCCGTCATGCCACCCTGAGTGAACATTTCGATGGTCATCCCCGGCATTGTAGCCACCCTTGCTCCTTCACGAATAGCCGTTCTAATCGCTCGGGTATGAGTAAGTGAATATCTGGTAGGTGCGATGACAATTTGCTGTTGCCTCATCAAATTTGCAACTGGAGAGGGTGGCTCTTCACCATGGTGGCGCCCCTTTGGCATTACCACCAATAGAACACGGTCGGACCTCTCGCAAGCTGCTGTATGGAGGGCTTGGCCGATTTCTCCAGTCGTCGGGTCGCATACAATGAGAACATTCTCTCCTCTTCGAATATCCATGCAAGTTTGAATTACCGCTCTGGCCGATTCAATAAGAGTCGTGGCAACATCCAATTCATCATTGGGTTCTTCGCTTAATCCAATTTCCTCTTCAGGAATTTCTTCATCAATAATCTCTTCGAGATCTTGGTCGCCTTCCAAATCAACGGGCGCTTCCTCATCCTTCGCACGACGGCGGAATCGAGGGGCCATGAGAAGCGCAATCGCCCAACTGACTTCAAGGTGTGCCCAGACAAGGCGGGAGTGTTCAAGGATGAGATACATCCCCCAGAGCCTATGGACGGCAAAGAAGAATTTCTCAACATGGTCCGCGATATGCACCGACTGACATCACTTCAGGGCCATTTAGGATGGGACCAAGAGACAAAAATGCCCCCAAAAGGTGCGGCTGCACGTGGCGATATCTTGGCGTGGTTAGCAAGTGAAGCCCATGGCCGATTAACCGATGCCAGAATGGGTGAATTGCTTGAGAAATTAGAAGGGAGCAGTTTGGATGATGATCTTGGTGCGAATGTTCGTGAGATGAGGAGAAAGTACGACGAGGCCGTAAAGATTCCAAGTGAATTCATTCATGAGTTTACCAAAACTCGTAGTTCTGCGTTAGTAGCGTGGCAACAAGCACGTTCCGAAGACGATTGGTCTCACTTCGCGCCACATCTTGAGAAGTTGGTATCATTGACACGTCAAAAAATCGAATTGCTTGGAAATGAGGGCACTCCATACGATACTTTGCTCGATGAATACGAAGTGGGAATGACTGTTGCAGATTATGACCCATTATTTGCTGGATTGAAAGAGCGACTTGTCCCTTTACTCAAGTCAATCATGGATTCGGGCGTTTCTATTCCCCGTTTACCAGAGGGTATGACTTTCCCCACAGATGCTCAAGAAGCATTTTGTAATCGCGTTTCTAACGCTATGGGCTTTGATTTCGAAGCGGGTAGAATGGACCGTTCAACCCATCCCTTCTGTGCTGGATTGTGGCCTGGTGACACACGTTTCACCACGCGATTCGATGAAGCAGACCCATTTTCTTGCTTGTATGCAGTTATGCACGAGGCAGGGCATGGGCTCTATGAGCAAGGTCTTGGAGACGAGCATGCATTTACTCCACGCGGACATGCAATTAGTTTAGGCGTTCACGAAAGCCAGAGTAGACTTTGGGAAAACCAGATCGGTAGAACAGCAGCTTTCTGGAAGGTTGCAATGCCATGGTTCAGGGAAGAGTTCCCCGATATGCCTGATTGGAGTCCAGAGAAACTCGACCTCGTCGCAAATGAGGTGAAGCCCGATTTCATTAGAGTTGAAGCAGATGAAGTGACTTACAATCTTCACGTAATGCTTCGTTATGAGATTGAGAAGAAGATTTTCAATGAAGGATTGGCTGTTGAAGATATTCCTGCTACTTGGAATCGTATGTTTATCGAATGGTTCGGAATTGAAGTTCCAGACGATACTAATGGTTGTCTACAGGATGTCCATTGGTCAATGGCTGCCTTTGGCTACTTCCCAACCTATACGCTGGGTAACTTGTATGCAGCACAACTCTTGCAGGCGATGTCCAAAGATTTGGGTAACATCGATTCGTTAATCGAAGGTGGAGATTGGACACCAATGTTGGACTGGTTGCGTACTAATATTCACGAGAAAGGCTCTGTAATGACGCCGGCTGAATTAATTCAACAAGCGACTGGTTCTCCACCAGCTCCAGATGCATTCCTCGAGTATGTCGAAGGAAAGTATGGCTCTCTATATGGGATTTGATCACTCTTCGCTATCGTCGTTGCCCATCAATTTTTCTTGAAGGGCTTTGAACATTGAATTAAGTTCACTCAGTGAATCTTGGAGTTCATTGAGTTTATCTTCCGAATCATTTGTGCCAAATGTTGTTCCAAGTAGAGTAATCATCGCACCTGATAGCATTGTGACAGCAGGCCAGTAGACCATTTCAGCCTTCATACCTTCATTTGCTGACATACCGCCCCAAATCGCTCCAATAGCGAAAATAATCAATCCAAGGACAATCTGTTGATAGCCCGCTCCAAGTTTTTCCTCAAGGTCACTCATAGAGATTACCAGATGTGAGCATCTTCTTAGGGGTTATGAATATGCTGGAACATATCATTCCAGTAATTGGAAATCAATTCCAAGGCATCATCACCAGAGGAGAGCCAACGGTTCCTGCTTCAGCAAGTAGACGCCCCATCTCTCCGCTACCCGCATCTCTTGCAAATACGGGAATTCCATCTACAACCGTTAGGTGAGACCATCCAACGAGACTACGACCATGGAATGGATTCCATCCAACACGAGTCCAAGAATTTTCATCATCTACCATAATTTCTCGATTCATATCGACAACGACAACATCACCATCCATACCAACTTCCAGTTTTCCTTTGCCTACCATTTGGTAAGCCTGGGCAACATTTGTGCTCATCCAAGCAACAACTTGTTCGATTGTGCACCTTCCATCACGTGCATGAGTGAGCATTACGGCTAGACTAGTTTCGACACCGGGCATACCTGAAGGAGCATTGGGCCAACCCTTTGCCTTGTCTTCGAGTAGGTGAGGAGCATGGTCTGTTGCAATGCATGTAATTGTTCCATCATGGACACGTTTCCACAATGTCTCACGGTCTTGGGAGTATCTAATTGGAGGGTTCATTTTGAGCCTCACTCCTCTTTCTTCGACATCGTTTTGATCGAAGGTGAGGTGTTGTGGTAGCGTTTCAGTAGTAATTTGTATTTTTTCATCTGCGCTGAGTTCAGCGAGATAATCTGCTTCAATTCCACTGGTAAGGTGCAAGACATGGAGGCGATGCCCGGTTTCTTTTGCCATACCTACAGCGAGTTGAGTTGCATTTAGAGCAGTAATATCATCTCTCCATTCTGCGTGTGCTGCAATATCACTACGATGTTTATGGTCTTCAAATCGCGTTTTAAGACGATTTTCATCTTCTGCGTGGACTGCAATCAGTCCAGCAGTGTTTGAGAAAATATTCGAAAGGTGTTCTTTTTCGTGAACGAGAAGGTCTCCAGTAGATGATCCCATGAAAATCTTGATTCCGCAAATACCCGGATATGCAATCCCTTCTCCAGGTTTACCAACCGCTCTTTGGAGCTCCGCGAGATTATTTGGAGTAGCACCTATGAAGAATCCGTAATTGGTGATGCATTTTTGTGATGCAGAATCAATTTTCGCTTGAATCGATTCTAGTGTAGTGGCTGCCGGGTTGTTATTTGGCATGTCAAGGAAACTGGTGATACCACCACTAGCGGCGGCGGCAGAACCGGATTGGAGGTCCTCCTTGAATTCTTGACCCGGCTCCCTGAAATGGACTTGAGGGTCAATTCCTCCAGGTAGAAGGTGCATCCCCGTAGCATCGTGGAACATCTCTCCTTCTTCCGGTTGTAGACCGCCGCCAGGGCAAATTTCTGTAATCACGCCATCTGTAATTCGTAAGTCACCTACTACTATGCCATTTGGCAGGACCATACTCGCTCCTCTAATCAAAATTCCACCGCTCATAGTATCACCTTCGTCGGGCACTCTTTGGTCTGAATGCATTACATATTTCATCGACCATGTCGATATACGGACCTCCGATGAGGTCAACACAGTATGGAACTGCTTTCCAGATTTCATCTAAAGTTTCTCGAATTGCTTTGGGTCGGCCTGGTAAATTGAAAATCAATGATGAACCTCTAATTCCACCTATTTGTCTGGATAGAATCGCTGTAGGAACATATTGCAGAGAAATGGAGCGCATTTGCTCGCCAAATCCATCAAGAATACGCTCACAAACCGCTACAGTTGCTTCAGGGGTAACATCTCTGATAGCAGGCCCTGTACCACCCGTAGTGACCACTACATCACATCCCTGATTGTCAACCATGTCTTTCAAAGCCGTTTCAATCTCTTGAGTTTCATCAGGGACGATTTGTGAGTGGTGTGACCATTCACTGGCGATTGCCTCGGTGAAGAATCCAAGAATTGCCGGGCCTCCTTCATCCTCGTATTCACCTGAATATGCGCGGTCGGAAATCGTGAGGATTCCGAATTTTGCAGGATCGCCAACCATGTGACCACCTCAGTCATTACCGTATTTGTCACGGATATCAGCATGGAATGAATCGAGAAGAGTATCTTCGAATAATTCGGTCTGTCGGCGGTTTTTGGTAGAACGCATGTGCAAGAATGCCATGCCAATGAATGCAATAATTGCAATTGGAATTGCTGCCTCAAGTTTGTACTTGTGCATGACCGTCACGATTCCTTCCGCGGTATAAGCCCAGGTTAGTGATGCGCCTGCTCCCCCAAGGAAAGTAGCCCATAGTACGCGCATGAACTTCATTCGTGATAACAATCCTAACATTGCTCCAACTAGAACACCAGATGCCATGAAAGGAATCCAAACGAAAACGATTAGTCCCCAAAAGCCCCATCGGTTAATCATCTCACGTTTCTCATTCGCAGTATATTCCACAGTTGAAAGGATGTTTCCAAAGAGTTTGGTCTGAAGTACTCTACCACCTAAACCGTCTTGTCGTGCAACAGCTGCAACTCGCTCGTCTTGTGAGTCGCTACTTGCTAGTTTTTCAACTCGTCCAGCCCCAGAGCGGTCTGCAAGAGTAGATACTAGATTTCGGCCCTTTACGATTAATTCTTGACTACCAATCAAGTCTGGATTTTCACGAGAAATATAGGATCTCAGGTCCTTTTCAATATCGTGATTTGACTCCTTGAATCTGAAGAAAGCCAATCGCTTCGTTGGTCTGTAAGCAACTCGAACGAAAATGATACTGTCTTCACTAGTTACTGTTGCCATTTGCAATAAGAGGTCAGTTTTTGAACGGAAGAATCCCTTTACAGATTCTCTGACCTCATCTTCAACCTTTGAAAGCATGTGAAGGTCGCGGAAGAATGCCGTGTAATCCTGGTCTTCCTTTTCCTCTTCGTCGATCATTCCACTGCCTACACCAACTCCGGTTTCGAAATCAATTGCTTGATTATCACCAATTGTACGAACAGTTAATTGTACAGGCTTGAAGACTCTAAAGATAGCAAATTCGTCGAGGATCTCCCTTAGAACATCTGAGCGTACATCACCTGAATCAGACAGAGTACCTTCGGTATTGTGGTAAGGTATCATAATGTCAATCGAAAGGTCTCTCACTTCGATTTTGTATAAGTCCCAGTCGATATTTATGTGGAGCCGTTTTTCGGTATTTTGCAAAATATCTGCTACAACCTTTTTGATATGTGTTCGCGATAACATATCGTCAGAATCTTGGTGGTACAATTTGTACATCACAGGATATGCAAGGAATAGGCTGATGACGGAAAGTGACAGTGATACAAAGGCCATCCACCATGCGGGTATTCCTGCAGCGCCACCGGTCAGCATTGCGGTTTCACGACCACCGCCTAACTCTGCTCCCATCAGAACGAATCCCCAGTTCCCAAGGTCTTGAACGGACCAACAGGAACGAGGTCCTGTATCAATAATATGGGCCTCTCTTTTCACGTCAGAATCAATCCATGGTAAGAATGCTAGTGCATTTTTAGAAGTTGAAATTTCAAATTCAATTACCTTTTCTAGTGTCTCACTACCCTCGGTTCGGTTGGCTTCAGTTAGATTATTTGGATCAGAAAGGTTTGCATCATCATTGTATACATCGATAATTACAGTAACTTCGTATTCACCTTCAGCCCAATTAGAGTAATCAATACGTGCTTTTTTATCCTCTACTTCACCGGAAACAATAGCAGGATCACTCGTATTACCAACCCCTTCAACCGTCCAATTTAGAATGACTTGGCCATCAACCAAATTACGTCCAGAGATTTTCACTGCTTCGACATCATTATCGGGATAAGCGTGTATCCAAGGGACATCAGCAATTTCTTCACATTGGCCTCCTCTATCGAGGAATGTATCAGATGCATTGTGGTCAAGTGTGGTAGACTCACCAAAAACACCTGTCGACATTCCAAATATCAGAATCGCGTAAAGAGCAGCATACCCAATCCCCAAAAGTAGTATCCAGTCTTCACGTGCTGCAGGGAAGCGCCTACCAGAATCACTAGTTCGACGTTTTCGTATTGCTGCGAGTTCCTTTGCCACTTTGTTGATGGGTTTACGTTCAGAGGATGTATCCTCTTCAGGAACCACATCTTCGACCGTCATATGTGCCCCTACGGGGCACAGGCTCATGAATCCTCTGTTACTCTTCGATGAAGTTGAAAGTGGGTTAGGCCGGACTTGAACCAGCGACCTCGGCATCTTCAGTGCCGCGCTCTCCCAACTAAGCTACTAACCCGGGATGTCATTGGCACATGCATCTGCATTTCAAGCCTTGCGGCCCGACTTACTCGATGTCGCTTAGCACAACGGCCTGCATCTCAGCGAGTTGCGCAAGACCGTTGCGAGCCATGTCCAGTAGTGCCTGCAGTTCGTCGTATGAGAATGTAGATTCTTCACCAGTACCTTGTACTTCGACAAAGCGACCATCGGAAGTTCCTACGACATTCATGTCAACATCTGCGTTAGAGTCTAGGATGTAGTCAAGGTCAAGGAATACATCCTCACCTAGTAGTCCTACAGAAATCGCTGAAAGGTCATTTGGAATTACCTTGTTTTCATGATTTCTAGCCTCGGTTTCCGATAGTGTCGGAGCAGTCCATCCCGCATCGCGTTGCTCACGGGTTGGTCGAAGATCTATGGGCAAACATTCACCCATTGCAATCAGCCTACGCACTGCTAATCGTAGTGCAATATTGGCGGCGGTAATAGATGCACATCTTGTGCCTCCATCGGCATTTAGAACATCACAATCGACTGTGAGTGCGATAGGTCCCAGTGCTTCAAGGTCAACCGCACCGCGCAATGAGCGTGCGACTAACCTCTCGATCTCCTGAGTACGGCCCTTTGCACCTCTACGTTCGCGACGGAATCGGGAATCAGTAGAACCTGGAAGGAGTGAATATTCTGCATGAACCCAGCCTTTTGTTGCATCACGAGGAAACCATCCTGGAAGGCGTGATTCTTTGGTAACACAACACAATATGTGTGTTTCTCCCTGACGGTATAGTATGCTTGCAAGAGCATTAGGAGTGAAGTCAATTTCAACTTCAATATTTCTCATTTCATCCTTTGCGCGGTCACTAGCAACATCGGTCTTGAACTTGGCCATGAACCCGCCCATGACCCCTCCCCCAAGAACACTTCTGTTCACGCGCAGGTTGAATAATCGGGCCGGATTGCCCCTAAACATGGCAAGGGTCGCAATATGTGGAGTCGCACGCACCCCCATTGGGAAGTTTAGAGGAAGCCTCTCAGGAGTGAGTGCGGTTGAACTCGGTACCCGTGCGGTAAAAGAGCTACTTTCTCGTTGTAATATCGATGCAACAAGCGGCATAATCGATGAGGTTCTTTTTGGTCAGGTATTGCAGGCAGGCTCGGGTCAAGCACCAGCCCGCCAGGTAGCGATTGGTGCTGGATTACCTCCTTCAATTTCAGCAACTACCATCAACAAGGTTTGTGGCTCTTCACTAAAATGTGCGATGCTCGCAGCAAATAGCATCCATGCAGGAGAATATCGAGCAATTATTGCCGGTGGTATGGAAAGCATGACCAATGCGGTAAAGATCGAAATTAGAAATGGCGAAGAAAAGGAACTCGTATCGTCAATGGTCCACGATGGCCTTTGGGATGTTTACAATGATGTTCACATGGGAAGCACCGGTGAAATTGTCGCACGAGAATGCGAAATTTCTCGGGAGGCGATGGATGAATTCGCTGCTCGCTCACAAAATAGGGCCGCTCAAGCCGAAGCAAATGGCTGGTTTGATTGGGAGCGATTCGACATGCCTGAACTTTCTATCGACGAGGGAGTAAGAGCTGGAACTACTGCTGAGAAATTGTCAGGACTCAAGGCTGTCTTCGAAGAAGATGGGATGGTTACTGCTGGCAATGCATCGACTCTCAACGATGGAGCATCAGCTATTCTAATCGCAGAGGAATCACTTGCGCTCGAGCAAGGATGGGAAATCATCGCATACATCGAAGACCATTGCACAAGTGGTGTTGAGCCTCACCGTGTAATGTATGCTCCAGTACCTGCAATTCAAACACTTTTAGAGCGTGCTGAAATGGATGTTTTGGATATCGATATTTACGAGCATAACGAAGCTTTTGCTAGTGCTTCATGCGCGGTTGCAAAAGATGTTGGTATTCCTGATGACCGATTCAATCTCCATGGTGGAGCTGTTGCATTAGGTCATCCCTTAGGAAGCAGTGGAACCCGTTGTCTAATCACCATGCTTGGAATCATGCGACGCCTCGATGCAAAGAGCGGAATTGTCTCGCTTTGCCTAGGCGGAGGAAACGCAGTTGCAATGCGCGTAAGTATTCCCTAATCAATGAGCATGGGCTGAATGGTCATGAGCGGTCATGCTGCTCATGTCCATTAATAGCAGAAGGAATACCAGCAGCATCACACCGATTAGAACGTAAACTAAAGCTTTCTTTCCGGTCTCAAGATGATGAACATCTGGTAGAACATCTACAGTTGCTACATAGAGAAAGGTTCCACCTGCAAACAACATTGCTAGGCCAATACCGTATTCTGAAACATCACCAAATGCATAGTATGCCAATATAATCATCAAAGGAGTTGCAAGACTAAACATAATCAAATCCTTCCAAGATTTACTTACATCCCCTCTCTCGTGCATACTGAATACACCAAGACTGAATGCAGCGGGTATCTTGTGCGCAATTACCCCTACTGCCACTGCAATTGCGATTGACAATTCTCCTGTTGCAAGGGCTGCGCCCATTGCTAAACCATCGGTTAATGCATGTATTGAAAGCCCAAAAACCACTGATGTTGGATTCGACGGATGGTGGACATGATCATGACCATGTTCTCCTTCATGGTCGTGATGCTCTTCATGAATGTCATGTCCGAAACCGAGAGCTTCAAGCACTAACATCAAGATGAATCCGGCCAAGATTGCACCGCCTACCGCGAGAGAGGAATGCATATCGGCATCAGAGGATGCTATTGTGTCAAACCCTTCTGGAATTGCAACGAGGAGTGCGCTGGCGAGCAGGACTCCTGCAGCGATGCCAGTCATCATTTTCTGGCGCCCTTCGTCTTTGACACCACGCATTATAGGTATTCCTCCCGCAATGAGAGCAGTAACCAGTGCTACCGCCGCAAGGATGAGGGCTTGGTATAGTCCGTCCATACAATCTGGTGTTCCTTCGTGTTTTTAACAATTCAAGATGAATTGGTTACGCTTTTGGAATAAAGCTCATCTCGATTGATGCCAATAGTGCGGCCATCAATCGACGGTACTTTCATCCGAAGTAGCCACATTGCTATCAAAGTCCGAGAATTATTGAGATTGACGGGAATCATTTTTCACTAATGGCAATAATGTGTTTGTATGCAGCCACACCCGGACCCGAGTCAATACCAACCTCCGCAAGTTGACCCATATGCGCAAACGCAATTTGTAAACCAGGTCCCTCAGCCACAATATGTTCAGCCACAATATGTTCAACCTCAGATGCAAACAGTCGTAATGCCTACTGGAGGCGCGCAGATGGTGATGACTCCTCAAGGCATGGTGATGGTAGGTAAGCCTCAGGGTGATGGATTGATTACTGCAGCCTATGTTCTCGCGGTTTGTTCATTGATACTTTCACCTTTATTTTGTGGTCTTCCAGCATTTATCTGTGCAGTCATCGCCATGGCTCAAGGACATCCAAAGGGCGGAGGTGCGCTTGCAGCATCAATTATTTGTCCGATAATCGGATTTTTCATTGCAATGATGATTCTCGGGGCGCTTTGAAAACCCACACGATTATTCCAATCAATACACATGTCAATCTGAGGTCTACCGCCATAGGTTCGAGTACGTGGAATTCGAGACTTTGGTCGTAGCGAATATTATCGGTTTTGTAACTGTTCAATCTGTATTCACCTTCTTCTAGAAACCATTCTTCATTACAAGGTGCATCCCTGGGTTTATCTTCTGAAGAAGCTATTTGTAAATTACCTTTGATTAAAAACCACTCCAAATAGGTACTATTTCCATCTCGAAAAGCCTCACAGTGGTATGTTACTCTAACAGTATCACCTTCCCAAGGACTGATGGTGAAATTGACATTTTCATTGATGGGATCTTCAGCTCTATTGATTATTTGCTCAGGAGGATTTGATATTGATAACTCGAGTATCAATAACAGAACTAAACTGGTCAAGATTGGCGCCTTCATCATCTTAGTTCGCTCTCACGAGGTGAATTCGCACCACATGTGCCTTTCCCCTATGTAGGTCGGATTCGTCGAGAATAGTGGATTCCACGGCTGCATGCAGAACTTCAAATCCTTCACCAATGATGTCCATTACTTCATCAAGTTCCCACAGTAGATCAAGAGACTTCGGTCCACCACTTCCCATCTCCATTTGGCTAGTATGATATCCTTCAGTGATGAAATGGCCACCGATTTTCAGAGATTTTAGCATTCGAGGATAATGGATGGCAAATATGTGCCAAGGAACATGGAACCACGAACATGCAATAAGATCAAATTCTTCAGCAGTGAATTCTCTAGTTTCAAGGTCATCCACTTCATATGTAACTTCTACACCATTTTCATCTGCAAGAGATTGACATTTATTCTGACCAACAGAGGAAAGGTCGAACACATGTGCCTCCCATCCTTTTGTTGCAGCCCATACGGCATTTCTTCCTTCACCATCTGCGGGAAATGATGCCTTTCCCGGATTAAGGGGTGTGATTCTTTCCTCAAGCCAACGGTTTGGTTCTCGACCGTATGCCCAACCTTCTCCACTGAATCTTGCATCCCAAGCTTCAGCACCTGATTTGACATTACTCAGGTTCTTCCCCCCTAGAGAATTTGATTAAACCATGGTCTTCGGTAACTTCAGCATTTCCAGGGATAACTGGTAGAATATCATCAACAGAGAGGCCTGTTGCTTTGTAAATACGATTGGCGAGCATTTCTTTCTTCTCTCTACCAGGGCTGATGACGATGTAGCGGGAACAAATCTCTGCAATCATTTCAGGTGTTGATGCCATCAATAGTGGGATTCCATTTATCGCTACTAATCCGAGGCCTAATCGCAGGTTGATATCTTTGTACCACGTACGTTGACCTCTGATTACGAATGCTCCTTTACCGACATATTCTCCGGTTTCAGCCGATTTTGAAACTTGGCCCGGTTTAACCCAGAAAACGGTACCATGCGCCCCACCACTATTCCATGCTCTTGACCAAGAAAGCGCCATTATTGCCGCCTTTTCAGTGATATCATCATCTAATTCAGATTCAATTTTGTCAACGAGTCGGAATGCCGGGGTATCTTCACTGATATGTGCAGGTGGTTGTTCGTCAACTTTGAATCCCTGATTATTACGAAGAGAGCATGATGGTGCTCCATGCAAATCGGCGTGTAGATATCGGTCACCAAGTGACATGTGTTTCTTCACAATTCCATCATTTCCTTTTGCATCTCGTCCACCAATCATCAGGTGTCCACCAGGTAACATTGTCCACCGGTGATTCTCAAACCACAGACGTTTTGCGCGCTTAACTCGAGCAACTTGACCACTTGCTTCGCGCTTTGCTTCTTTTTTACGAGCGCTAGCCAGAGTCTTTTTTGTGTCTTCAAGGGCTTGAATTGCTCCTGAAGATTTGTCCTTTTGCTTGCGTCCAGCATCGAAGTATCTCTGAGCATTCTGATGGACGGTATCATCCATGTATAGGGTGACTTGTATCTTTGGGGAACTACTCTCATCGGGTAGCAGCCCCACGAAAGAGCGGTTTTTTGGGTCGATGGATTGAATCCATTCAATATTCTTGATAGCCTTCTTTACCTCGTCAAATCCACTGGAATTTACCGCTTCATTAACCTGTATTAGTAAACCTTCAACATGTGCCCATTCATTCTGAATAGCGTGTCCTAGGGTTTGTTGTTTCTCGACCTTTGAACCGAATCCGTCCAGCGCCTTTTCCTGTTGAGCAAGACGACGCTCGAGACGTTCGATATCGGTTGAATGACCGCGTCCAGGTGCTGCTACATCTAGTGCCTCGGACTCTCTTCGAGCTAGTGCATGGGCATCGTGAACCCCCATCCACTCATCTACAGCTTCACAAAGTGTGGGGAAGTCCTTCCTCTCCCGCTCTTTCAGAGTTGATAGTACCAATGGCCATGCCTGGTCTATCCCTCCATCTTTGAGGAATAAATGTCCTGCCCATTCAGCATTTAACATATGTTGCAGTGAATTGTAAAGTGTATCACAGTCAACCGTTCCTGGCTCACTTTCTCTTGAGATTCCAGAGTGTTCGCAAAGGGCGTCTGCTACGGCTCCTCCTAGATTTAGCATACCTCCAAGAGTACGGCCGAGGTTGCGGTCACTTTCGGTGATTAATTTGGTAAAATCTTCTAGTGAAAGTGCTGAGGGATCTAGGGCAGCAGGTGGGGGGAGATAGGTCACTCCCTTCTTCAGAGTACGGTCGGCATAGGTAGCATGAGTTAACGGTTGGATGATGGTATCATCACCATCTGTAAGTATGATATTCCCATCTCTAAATACTTCTACATAGAGATGAAATTTACCATGTGCTGTCTCAAAAGTAAACCGTAAAACCCGGTCGAACCCCAATTGGTCAACACCCTTTAGTCGGGCGTTTGAGAGATTCTTTCGCAAAACCATTGCGAAAGGAGCAGGGTTTTGTGGCATTGGGCGGTCTCTCTGGGAAGTGTAAATCCGCTTTCCCCTTACCAGCACTAAGTCAGTGTTCCCCCCGTCTTTTGCACGAATGCGCAATACAACTTGTTCGTAATGAGGTTGGTAGCATTTTTTGCAATGCGCGCCAATGAAGCGGGATAGTTCAGAGGTTATCGCTCTGAGGTCTAATCCACTCATCGCATCCTTCATTCAATCACAGCCGTATTTCACGCAATCCGCCATCCATTTTCAATCCTCACCACGCTCTTTCGCTTTTCATGACTAAGCAGATGAGACAATGTTTGGTCGGTGGCAAGTCCCGGGTGAGCATCTGGCGTATCTTCGTAAGCAAAGCGTGCAATGTCTTCGAGAGAAGTCATTCCTTCCTCAATAGCATTCAATATTCGTTGATGCCTCTTTACTCGATGAGAGATATAGTGGTTGAATTTGTTTTCTGGCAAGGGGATTACTGCACCATGAGAGGGGAATATGAGATGTGGGTCTAGGTCACGCAATCTCTCTAATTGGTCAAGATAAACCTCCATGTCTCCTTGTCCAGGTGGAATTAGGATAGTACCGATACCTGCAACCATATCACCAGCAACCAAACCTGCATCGGAGTGCAGGCAAATATGCTCCGGGTGATGGCCTGGTGTGTGGAGTACAGTCCATTGTTGGGCGCCGAGGTTGAGAATTTCGCCATCGGTTAGAATTCTGTCAGCATTAGGGGACGCCGACCAAATTGGAGCATCAAATGCTTCCTTGAGCAAACCCATATCAGGCATATGATCTGAGTGGGAATGAGTAAACACAATTGCAACGAGTTCTCCTTTGTGTCGGCTGACCGCTTCGGCAACTTCTTCCATTCCTTCACGGTGATGGAATGCTGGGTCTACTAGAACGAAATCACCATTTGGGTCACCAACAAGGTAGCAATTTGTGTGGTCAGCAGGAGGAAGAGTTGCAGTTTTCACTGGTACAACTTCTACTCCATGTGCAAACAGAATAGAGCGTCTTCCAGGTTTCCTTCTTTCCAAGTCAATTGCAACTGCGGTCATGTCACCATCCATTAACTTGAGACAGCGGTCAACTTCCATTAGAAGGGTCACAACAGGTGGTGCAACTTTGAGGACATGGTTTTCCCAAGCGCCAATCAGGTCTTCGGGTCGAATCCAGCGCGCCTCATCGAATTCAGTCTGGCCAGTCAACGAGAAATCATCATGCTCAATAGCATGGATATGCAGAAAAGAATTCTCGAATCGCACAGGTCCGAATGGGGGTGTGGTTCGCATACTGATAATTCGAATTCCTTCAGTCGAACATGGAATATCACCATCCAGTGCAAGCGGGAACCAATTCCCCTTGTCTTCGACGACCATTGAGCGCCAATCATCCTCGACAGTTACCATTCTACCATCACTCGGTGCAAGTCCAAGTTCTTCCACAACTTCACGCATTATTGCACAGTGCTGAACACTGATTCCAAGTACTTCACTTGCAGCCTTATCAACTCTTGAAACCCCACCTCCTGGAAAGGCCCAATACCCGGGAAAACTCGGCATAGTTTCAGAGCGACGTCCGAGCAAAACTTCGACGCCATCATCACCATCACGTGTAATCATCAGAGTCGCTGATGGACGAGGACCTCTCCTCTCGATGGCGGGCATACTCATCCCAGTAGGGATTTCGCTCATAGTCGGCCGAGAACAACTCAGGTTTCAAGATACCACCCCCGATGGGGTGCCATGGTGAGCATTGAGGAGGACCTAGAAATGCTAGCGGCATCGATGGAAATGGGCATCGACCCATTCCCTCCACCTAAGGTCGCACGACCTTGGGGCAAGTATGCACTTGCCAGTTTTATGACCATAATGATGGTTAGTTGGGTAAGCAAAGCACTGATGAGATTCTTGTGAAGGTTTCATAGGTCATCTCATACTGTCGAGCATGTGCGTCTGAAGGTCTTGGTGCTGGTACTCCTTTTGATGATACCAGGTTGCTTAGATTCAAGTGAGGACTCCCCTAAGGGGGAGTCCGGAGGAGATACAAGCCTCGAAGTATGGTATTCTTTCACACCAGATTCAAAGGAAGAAGAGACCTTTTTGAGCGCTATTGAGTCTTTTCAAATCGCAAATCCCAGCGTCACAGTTGATGCTACAAGGGTCTCCTATGGTGATGTCGACCAACTCTACATCACTGCAGCTCAAGGAGGAGAGGCACCTGATTTAGTCCGTATCAGCAGCGATTCGATGGGCAAGTTTGGAGAAATTAGAGTCGACGGTCATCCCTTATTCGAAGACCTACGGCCACATTTAACGCCTGAAGAGCGTAGTAGATTCGATGAGAGAGCTTTAGAATCAATGCGCTACGGAGAACACCTGTATTCGATCCCAGCCAGCCAAGATTGTTTGACCCTGATTTACAATAAGGCGATGTTTGCTGGAATGGAAGAGCCAAATGAAAATTGGACTATTGATGACTTATTGGCTGCGGCAGAAGAACTCACCTATGGCGATACCCATGGACTTGAGATGCCCTCGAAGAATGCCTACTGGTGGTTCCCTTTCCTCGGCGGATTTGGTGGAGAGTTATTCGATGCAGACGGGACCCCTACTCTCGATGTAAATGGCTCAGCAGATTCTCTAGATTGGATGTTTGCACTTGAACAAGAGCATGGCGTCATGAGCGAAGGAACTCAAATCGAGGCGATGAAGACCCGGTTCCTAGAATACGAGGCTGCGATGATTATCGATGGTCCTTGGAATTGGGCGATATACGAGGATGGAATGATCGACCTTGGTCAGACCTTACTTCCAAAGGTTCCAGCCACTGGCGAGCACCTTTCGCCCCTTGTGACATACAAAGGCTGGTCGGTTTCTAAGCAGAGTGAAAATAAAGTTGAATCGACCGATCTTGCATTATGGTTATCCTCAGATGATGTGCAGAAGGAATTCGCACTCGAAACCTACACAATGCCAACTTCATCAGCATTGATGGATGATGCCGAAATACAAGGTAATGAGGTAATATCGGGATTCCTTGCTCAGGCTGAACAGGGTACTCCTGCCCCAACAGGACGGGGCATGGCAATGGTTTACGAGGCTTTGTCGCCAGCATTTGAGCAAGTATATACGGGGATTTCTGACTCGCAAACTGCTCTTTCAGCAGCCGATGAACATCTTACTTCTTCTCTTGCACAGAGTGAAGTTGCAGAAACTTCGACTTTGGTCGAAGGCTATCGAACTACCGAGATTGAATTTGATACCGACGGTTCGAGTCAATACACAATTTCGATGGATGGAGAGCCTCATTCCATTATCACTGTAGGTTCTGAATCAATTGTCGATTCATATGATGGATGTGCATATACGGTTTCAGAACAAGCGAAATGGTCGTGTGAACTAACTGGGTTAGAACCAGGCGTAGAACACCATATTATCGTAACCGGACAAACTGTGTTATTCGATGATCAATTAACTTCAGAGGTTTATGATGAATTACCAGAACCAAAAGGTACGAGTGGAGTATTATTCGCAATAGGTTCGATAGTTCTCTCATTAATCGCCCTGCTATCATATGGTGCTTGGAGCGATAGGAGAGCGGGTCGTGTTCGTTCACGTGGCTCCCATCTTTACATCGCTCCGGCAATGCTTGCACTAGCGGTATTGACATTCTATCCAGTATTGTATGGATTTTGGTTATCGGTTACCGATGCTAGTCAGACTCATCTGGGCGATGAGTCATTTATCGGTTTAGCGAATTTCTGGGAGGTATTCGCTTCGGATGGATTCCTTAGAGTCACATTATTCACAATCATTTGGACAGTAGTGAACGTTGTAGCCCACATCAGCATAGGCTTATTTCTTGCATTACTGCTCAACGATAAGCGCCTCAAAGGTAGAGTTGCATATCGTACAATATTGCTGCTTCCTTGGGCGATTCCATCGTACATTTCAGTACTAATTTGGCGGGGAATATTTCAACCGGATGGTTTACTGAATGATTTACTTGGAACTGACCTGAATTTACTCGCCGACCCTACCGGCGCACAAATCATTGTGATTTTAGTCAATATATGGCTTGGAGTACCATTCATGATGATGTCTCTATCTGGAGCCTTGCAGGCTCTACCACGGGATATGTATGAGGCTGCAGAAGTTGATGGAGTAAGTATGTTTGACCAATTTAAACACCTTACCCTTCCCAATCTCAAGAGCGCAATGGTACCTCTTTCATTACTCGGATTTATTTGGACGTTCAATATGTTCAACGTGATCTACCTGATGACTGCTGGCGGGCCCAATTTGTGGTTTGGAGAACCAGGGTCAACTGATATTTTGATCACCTATGTTTACGATGTAGCATTCATTGATGGGCAATATGGTGTTGCTGCAGCATGGTCGGTTGTCATATTCTTGATGCTAGTGGTATTCAGTTGGTCATACATGAAGCGGACCAATGCAACGGAGGCCGTTTCATGAATCGTGAATCTATCCGTTGGTGGTACACTCCATTAGAGGTATCCACGCTTCGGTCATGGCTTATTGCCGCCATTGTATTCAATTCTCTACTATTGACAGTAGATTGGTTGAGAGATGATATTTTGGGTCTCAACATGGGCCTTATTGGTATCTCGGCACAATATCTATTGATGCGAATTCTTCCAGATGGGAAGAAGAAACTCAAGCGCGACGCTAGCCTAATTGTTGCTGGTG
Source organism: uncultured Candidatus Poseidoniales archaeon (assembly GCA_964577145.1). Classification (GTDB taxonomy): domain Archaea; phylum Thermoplasmatota; class Poseidoniia; order Poseidoniales; family Poseidoniaceae; genus MGIIa-K1. The sequence continues at coordinate 8,703 of CAZNXM010000021.1, read as the reverse complement.
GACTGGTTGCACTTGGCATACTCTCTCTGCTAGACTCATTCAGTTTATTCGATATTTGGCTTGAATCATGGCTAATTATCCCTGGACTATTGGGGTTGTATTGGCTTTCTTCCCCACATATAACCCGTTGGTCAAAAGCTAGTGATTCATTACAATCTCTTGAGGCAGGTCTTTCCCGAAATGCTAGTAGAAAAGAAGCGATGTCGCGGGTTGGAAAACATGTGATACTTCTTCACTTTACAGCAGTAGTGCTCCTTCCAGTAATATGGATTCTCGATGTTGCAATATCACCGGGTAATGCACTTGGTGGCGAAATTGGTGATGCCTTTACTGGAGAGCATTTTTCAACAATATTAGGTGGTGAAACTTTCTGGACTTGGCTAGGAAATTCTCTCATCGTTTCACTTGGAACTACATTGATGGGACTATTGCTTGCAGTGCCAGCAGCTTATGCATTCAGCCGCTTCAAATTTGTAGGACGAGATGCTTCGATGTTCTCATTCCTATTAGTGCAAATGTTCCCTGGAATCATTATCTTAGTACCATATTTCATGGTGATGAAATCGCTCGGACTTCTCAATTCACACTTGGGGCTGATTTTGGCATACAGCGTCACTGCTCTACCATTATGTGTGTGGATGCTCAAAGGTTTCTTCGATACCGTACCGAGAGAATTAGAAGAAGCAGCAATGCTAGATGGATGTAATAGATTTGAGATATTCACCCGAATCATTCTGCCACTTTCACTTCCGGCAATTGCAGTAACTGCATTATTCAGTTTCCTTGCTGCTTGGAATGAATTCTTACTCGCTTTGACATTCAATACTTCTAACGATATGTATACTCTACCTGTTGGTTTGGCTAGTATGGTTTCCAATACCGGCCAAGCATGGGGCGAATTTGCTGCTGCAAGTTTGCTGGTAAGTATTCCAGTAGTCATACTGTTCATTCTATTCCAGAGATTCCTCGTTGAGGGTCTCTCAGCTGGAGGAGTAAAGGGGTGATACTATGGTATCTGTAAATTTTGAAAATGTTGTGAAGCGCTATGAAGATGGAACCGTCGCAGTCCAAGGTTTGGATCTCGCGATAGAAGATGGAGAATTCTTAGTTTTGCTTGGGCCTTCAGGTTGTGGAAAATCCACTACCTTGAGAATGCTCGCAGGGCTCGAGGAAATTTCTGAAGGAGAAGTTAGAATCGATGGAGTGCGAGTCAATGACTTGCCAGCAGGAGCGCGCGGATTAGGCATGGTTTTCCAGTCATATGCCCTTTATCCACACATGAATATCTTTGAGAATTTAGCCTTTGGAATCCGTCGATTCCGAGGCGATGCTAAATTGGGGGAGGATGAGATAAATCAACGGGTCGAGGAAATGAGTACTATGCTTGGATTGACTAGTGAACTTGGAAAATTACCCAAGGAACTCTCGGGAGGGCAACGCCAGAGAGTTGCACTTGGACGTGCTCTTATCAAGCGCCCTCAGGTCCTTCTGATGGACGAGCCACTTTCCAATCTCGATGCGGAGTTACGCCATCAGATGCGAAGCGAAATCCGTCGCTTGCACGATGAACTTGGAACCACTACCATTTATGTCACACACGACCAAATTGAAGCGATGACTTTAGCCGATCGTATCGCTATCATGGACAAGGGAGTATTACAGCAACATTGTCCACCTTTGGATGCATATAATAATCCTGCAAATGATTTTGTTGAGGGATTCCTCGTTAAGCATCTAAATGACATCAAAGAGACTGCTGAGACTCTATTCAAGGAGTGATAATGATGAGGCCAGCAGTAGTTTTTACAATACTACTGTTATTGCCATTATTTTCAATGCAGACCATTGTCCTAGCAGACGAAGGCGGTGTAAGTGCACCATTGCGCAATAGAAATTCAATTACTGAAATTACTTGGGAGCCATTCAATAGTGAGCCCCAACCCTCCAATGTTAGTATTATTGGAGAATGGAATTGGAGTACGCATACTGAACTTGTTCTCGATAACAGCACTGGAGTATGGTCAACAAATTTCGAACTTCCTGCAGGCCAGTATTGTTACAAGTTCGTCATTGGTGAAGACGACTATCGTTTCGACGAAGAAAATCCATATCGCGGCTATTGTGAAGGAATCGAAAATTCAGTACTTCGAGTTAGTGACCATACACGTCCAACATTCACTGCTGAATTTGATGAAATTACCGGGCTACCAAGCCGGATTCTCCTTTATTCTGGTTCGAGTGGCATAACCTTAGATTTAGGTGGTCTGCAAATCGATAGTGGTTATTATCCCGGGATTTCTTCATTCAATCAGTCCACTGAGTCTTGGGATCTAAATCTCAGTATGCTCCCCGAAGGCAAGCATACTATCCATGCGAATGGAACTGCGAATGATGGCGGTCCTGTGGAGGACTTATTACTGCCATTTTGGACAGGAGAGCAAGCGGATTTTGTCTGGGAAGACGCTCTGATTTACATGGTGATGACTGACCGTTTTGTCAATGGTAATTCAAGCAATGATGGTGTTGCAACCGGGGCAGCAACCGAAGCTGATTGGCAAGGAGGCGACCTCGAGGGAGTAACTCAGATGATAGAATCAGGATATTTCACTGAACTTGGAATCAATGCATTGTGGATTTCACCTTTCAATACCAATCCCGCCGGCTCATACATCGCAGGTGATGGTGAACATATGGTATCTGGATATCATGGATATTGGCCGACACAACCACGCCAAGTCGACCCAAGATTTGGTGGCGAAGTTGCGCTCGACGAGATGATAGAAGCAGCCCATGACGCTGGAATCAGAGTGATGGCAGACTTTGTTGTCAATCACGTACACGAGGACCACATCTACTACCAAGAACACCCTGAGTGGTTCAATGAAGGCTGTTTGTGCGGAACAGACCAATGCGATTGGACCGAGAGGCGCCTAGATTGTCTATTCATGGATTATATGCCAGATGTAGATTGGACAAACCGAGAAGCGAGTGAACAAATTATCTCAGATGCACTTTGGTGGATAGAAAGATTTGACCTCGATGGAATGAGGGTAGATGCAGTCAAACACGTCGATGATTTAGCTATTACAAATCTCGCTACTAGAATCAATGAACGCTTCGAAGCCACAGGTAATGATTTCCACCTCAAAGGTGAGACAGCAATGGGATGGTCGGGTCATACCTTGGAAGAGAATGCTGAGCAATATGGTACGATAAATCGCTACATCGGGCCGAATGGGCTCGATGGGCAAGCAGATTTCGTCCTTTATCATGCAGTGATTGACAATGTTCTAGCAAGTGGAAATATGGATTACCAACATCTGGATTATTGGACAAACCGAAGTCAAGACCAGTATGTTGAGGGCGCGGTGATGAATCCATACATAGGCAGTCACGATACTCCTAGATTCATCTCACGGGCAGAGGATAGTGGTACGCAGTGGAATCAATGGGCGGAGCAAGATAGGCCAACCACTCCTACTGTTGACGCATATGATAAGTCACGCCAAGCCCTTGGTTGGCTACTGACTACTCCCGGTGCACCTATCCTGTACATGGGGGATGAATCCGGTCAACCAGGAGGAGCAGACCCAGATAATCGGAGGATGATGGATTTCAACCTCACAGGACAAGAGTCAGACTTACTGAATTTCACCTCGGAACTCTCTCAGATTAGATTGGAAAACATAGCATTGCGACGTGGAACCTATTCTACATTCCATGTCTCAGAAGACCTTCTGGTATTCGAGATGACATATGGAAATGAGAGCAATATGGTTGTACTAAACCGTGGAGATGTCGACCAATTGGAAATTCCATACGATGAGGTAATCTTTGGTGATGCGACCCTATTCGATGATGCTCTTGCGATTTCTGCAAATTCAGTAACAGTACTTCGTCATTCAACCCCAGAACCGGTACCAGAGCCCGAACCAGAGCCCGAACCTGAACCAGAGCCCGAACCTGAACCAGAGCCCGAACCGGAACCAGAGGATAATACGGATATCACTGAAGAATCCGGAGGCATGGAAATGGTGAGGAATATTCTTGCAATCGTAGTGTTGCTTGCTCTAATCCTATTCATTCAAATGAATCGTAGAACCGGAGATAATCACTGATCATCCTCGCTCCGGTAAATCTAGCCGAAGTACAAATCGATGCTCGCATCAATTCATTCCAGCGTGATGCGCCTTCATCCCAAGCTGGTAATACCTCGTTTTCAATTACATCGAGAACTGCTTGGGCATCCCTTGTATCATCCCTCTCATCATCTGCCTTACCAATGGCCCAACCATTTACTCCGTGTTCGCAACCTTCTGGCCACCATCCATCGAGGATGCTGCAATTTGGAACACCATTCATCGCCGCTTTCATCCCGGATGTTCCAGATGCTTCAAGCGGCCTAATCGGATTGTTGAGCCATATGTCGACGCCACTGGTCATAGCCAGACCCGTTGCCATTGAATAATCCTCAAGGAAGACCACTGGTATCTCTTCTGCAAGTTCTTTGGCCGAGCCGAAGATACTCTTGATCAAGGCCTTACCACCTTCGTCACGAGGGTGGGCTTTACCAGCAAAAACAAACTGAATTCTACCCGTGCCAAATGAGCGAAGTCTCTCTAGGTCAGCGAATACCAAATTTGCTCGCTTGTAGGTCGCAAAGCGACGTGCAAAGCCGATAGTAAGCCTGTCCTCATGGAGTTCGACTCCAGTCGAGGCCTTCACTAGGTCTCTTAGCACGCTACGTGCCTTGGAGCGAGAAACTGAAAGAGCAGAATCAGGAATTTTCCCAGCATGTGCGAGAATGGCCGGGTCATTTTTCCACCCATTTAGGTAGGTATCGAATAGATTTGCCATGTCGGGGCATGTCCAAGTCAGATGGTGCACGCCGTTGGTAATTGGTGCGATATATTGTTCTGCGAACATCGAAGAAGCCACCCAGGCGTTGAGGTTACTAACTGCATTTACAGGTCCAGAAAGTGCTACTGCTAGGTGCGACATCGAGATTCGTCGTCCTTCTTCAGGGTCTCCTGCCGACTTGACTAACTCTCTTGCATCGGCTGGCAGTAATTCTCCTAGGACTTCTTCCACAGCCTCCCATTCAAAGCGGTCGTGGCCAGCAGGAACAGGTGTGTGAGTTGTGAATAGAACCCGTTTTGACAACTCCTCCCTGGACCATCCTTTCTGAAGCATTTCAAGCAATGCAAAGGTGCAGTGCCCTTCATTCAGATGCAATCCAGTAATTTCTTTTTGCAGAAGTGAGAGTAAACGAACCCCTCCAACCCCTAGCAAATACTCCTGCCTAATACGAGTTGAATCATCCCCTCCATAGAGGCGACTACCAAGTCTTTGATGCTCCTCGGTATTTTCTGGATGCTGCGTATCGAGGAAGTATACAGGGACGATATGGCCGCCGACTCCTTCGATATCTGCACGCCAAATCTTTGAGAGTAAATTTCCTCCATCGAGAGGTAATGACAGGACTAATCCAGTATCAACTAGATGGTTTGCAGGATCTATTTCTGCATATGATTCTGTTTGAATGCCATCAGAATCTAGATGCTGCCGCCCATATCCTTCACGGTAAAGTAGGGTGATGCCAACAAGCGGGATTTCACCATCAGCTGCACTCTTTACGTGGTCACCTGCAAGTACTCCAAGTCCACCAGAATATGTATGCAACTCAGACCACAAACCGATTTCCGCGGTGAAGTAGCCAATGACACTCATGTATCGATTGGCTTGACTATCGGGGTTATGATTCTGACCCCTCAGCCACAAGAGAAAAAGGCTGCAAATCATGCCAATCAAATCGCCATTTCCAATTGCCATGAGCGATGCCTGGCGTATTCATTCTAGCTTCATTACCCAATTCCATAATGTCTTGCAGTGGGACGATTGCCATACCGGCATCACTAGATAATGCAAGGCGAATCATCGTTTGGCAAATACTCTCTCCATCCCTAATGTGCGGCCTGATTCTCTTGATGCGAGATTTGGGAGATGAATCCCACCATGATGCGGTAGTATCATTGTCATGAGTACCAGTGTAAACTACGCGGTCACGCGTGATATTGGCTGGCTTGTGAGGGTTGTCCAAATTATTGTCATCAAAGCCAAATTGGAGTACACTCATCCCCTCGAGATTATGCCGTTTTCGTAATTCGGTGACCTCTGGAGGAATGATTCCAAGGTCCTCTGCGATAATGCATTCATGATTACCAGCAACTTCGACCAAAACTTTGACCAATGTATCTTTTGGGCCCTCTTGCCATTTTCCTTTCCGGGCGTTTTTCGCTTTAGTAGGAATAGCCCACGCCGAATGAAAACCTCTGAAATGGTCGATTCTTACCATGTCGAATAGTCTGAGCATTCTCGCCATCCTCATTCGCCACCATTGCCATTCTTCGGCCTCATGGGCGTCCCATTCATAGAGTACAGTGCCCCATTTTTGCCCGTCCTTGCTGAAGTAATCGGGAGGGACTCCAGCAACGACAATCGGCATTCCATCATCGTCGAGTTGGAATAATTCTCTATGCGCCCATACATCTGCAGAATCGTGTGCAACAAAAATAGGAAGGTCGCCAATCAAGCTGACTCCACGGTTTTTTGCATATGCTTGAACTTCTTTCCATGCGCCCATGAAAGAGGCTTGAACAGAAGAGTCAATCTCAAATGATGAGAGCGCCTTAGGGTCTCTATCACGCAATTCAGTTGGCCATTCAGTCCAGGGTTTACCCCCTTGTTCTTCTTTGATTTTTTCAAATAATAGCCAGTCATTCAGCCAATATTCTTCGTCACCCATTTCAGCAATTGGGCCTTGTCCTAAAGCAGGGTTGGCTGCAAAAGCCGATGGTGAAGCATAGGGGGAGCCGTGTTCATCAGGTGGTGTAATCGGTAGCATTTGCCACACTGAAGCACCTGCCTCAGCGATGGTGTCGATGAATTTCTTTGCATCACTGAGGTCTCCACTTGGCAGACTTGTGATATGACATAGGACCCCGGAATACTGTGCCATCACTTTCCGTGTCAACGCCGAAAACCTTTGACCTTGCCCCTCCCTCCCAGAGTTAATGCGCCGCTGTGCTTTGCTTCTTGCATTTCTATTTCTCCTACCCCAGTGGTCGGCGTTAGCGGCTACAATTGATGGCGACTTAAGCGAATGGTCGCCTGAATCAATGATGGGAACCGATTCCAACGGAGTCAGTTTACTAATCGATTGGGATGCAACTAATCTATACATTGGATGGAATGGAACCGATTTTGCTTCAACTACTGACGGAGCCGACCTATTTGTTTATCTCAATACCAGTGAGAATGGTTCGTACACTTCCAAAGATTGGAACGGAGTCAAGTCCTTGCCATTCCAAGCAGACCATGCCTATATTCTCGAAGATTCGAGTTATGGTAAGGTCGTATCATACAATGGAGCAACTTGGGATGATGCTGGAAATGCTGAAAATTACACTGGCTGGACTGATAACAAAATCACCGAGATATCCATTCCATTATCCCTAATCGATTCTCCACAAATGATCGATATTGTGGTTTGGGCGCAATGGCAAGACGCGGGAAATATCTGGACGACCTTCCCTTTGAATAACAGCTTATCTTCTCTTACTCACTTCTATCATGGAGAGAATCTCTCTACTTCAGGTCCAGAAGATTTGCAAATAGAGCAACGTTCTGGCGCTGATAAGGTCGATGATGCGCTCAATCTCGCTATTGTTTTTCACCAGCATCAACCATACTATCGCAACATGCTTACCGGGATGTATGAAATGCCATGGGTTAGAGTACATGCAATGACTGAGTACGTCGATTCTCCAGGGATTCTTGAGAAGTACCCAGATACAAAAGTGACATACAATTTAGTGCCCTCTTTCATGGAACAACTGATGGATTATCATCGAAATGAAACACTTGATGTTCATACTGATATCGCTAAGCGCCCCTGGCCTCAAGGTGATTATCCAAACGCTACAGATTTGGAACTCCATACAATGCAATTTCAATCATTTTGGAATTCAGGATGGATCTACAATGTTAGCGATGATGACCCTAACTCTTGGGTAGAGCCATCGAGTGGTCGTTATTCTGAACTGCATGGACGCACCATGCACAATCTCAAACCTGCGACAATAATGGATGATACTCTCTTACCTCCACAAGAATTCCTCGACCTTCAGGTACTTTGGTACCTTTACCAATTCAGTCCTGACTATGTCCTTGGGTCTTATGATGCAAGTCATCGCGATGAGGGCTTAATCGCTCTCTTCCAGCAAAATGGGAACTACAGTCATGAGGACCTGATGTATGTTGTCGATGCCCAGCATGTACACATGGGCAATGTATTGCCAATGTATTCCGACCTTGCCGCCTCTGGGCAAGTCGAATTGAGCACCACCCCATATTATCATCCAATAATGCCGTTATTGATGATGGATGGCTGGACCTTTGAAGATGGTATTAGAGTCAACAAGGATTCTTGGGAGGATGATACCAGGCATCAACTCAGCAGTGGAATGGACCTCTTTGAAGAAGAGATGGGATACAGGCCTGTTGGAATGTGGCCAAGTGAAGAAGCGGTGAGTCCTGCAATGGTCCAACCCGTATTCGATGTTGGAATAGAGTGGATGGTTACCGATGAAGAATTATTGATGAAAAGCATAGATCTGTCTGGCAATAATGTCGACATTGATG
>CAZNXM010000020.1:0-33093 GCA_964577145.1 uncultured Candidatus Poseidoniales archaeon | reverse complement strand
ATACACACAATCTCCATCATCATCAGAATCAATTGTCACAATTGTATCACTATTCTGATCGATACACCCGCTCATAGGGACTAACAACAATAGAATGATGCTCAGCAAAAGGGACGGTCTGCTCATAACGGCCCTTCTGAACTAAATCATTTAGATGCTACGATTGTGTTCTTAAGCCCTAATCTGAATAGTAAAACTAGTTATTTTCTCCCATTAATTTCGCAAGGGGGCCCCTTACGAATGCCCCTGTTTGCATGGGTACCCATGCAACTTACCTTATGCAAGGGAGGAGTAATCGACTTCAGCTTCGATCATTTCGATTTCGTCAACATCCATTTGGGCCAACTGTAGTTTACCCGAGAGTTCATCGTTAACTGCGTGCCAATATGAGTATGCTTCGATAACCCAGATTCCTGACTCGCGAGTACCGTTACCGCTACCCTTTACTCCACCAAATGGTAGGTGTGCTTCAGCTCCTGTTGTTGAGTTGTTAATGCCAGTCATTCCAGCCTTGATACCAATCTTGAATCGGTATGCTTCAAGACGGTCATTGGTGTAAATTGCCGACGAAAGGCCATATGGAGAAGCATTTGCCAGATGTAGGGCATGGTCGAAGTCATTTGCTTTGACAATGGTAATTGCTGGTCCGAAAACCTCCTCATGGAAGCAATTCATGTCCTCAGTAACATCGGCATAGACGTGAGGCCACATGTATACTCCGTCTTCAGGAGTTCCCTGGAAATTGGTTGGCGTATTTCCTGACTCGATGCGCCCATTGCCCCACAATTTCTTGGCGCCGTCAGCCTCAACCATCTCAAGAGCGGATAGGAAGTCACGTGCGTACTTCTCAGATAGCATTGGTCCATAGAGAACACCATCGTGGCGGGAAGAGTCACCGATGATTGTAGCTTCGACCTTTGTCATGAGTTTAGTCATGAATTCATCATAGATGTCTTGGTGAAGAATTAGGTTTCCTAGGCTAGTACAACGCTGCCCAGCGGTACCGAATCCACCCCAGTAAGCACCTTCTACTGCATTGTCGATATCTGCTGAAGGCATTACCACTAGTGGATTCTTTCCACCAAGTTCGAGTGAACAAGAAACGAGGTTTCGTCCACAGACTTCACCAATTGCTTTGCCGACTGCAGTGCTACCAGTGAAGGAGATTTTGTTGATTAGGCCCTCGTCGACTGCATCGACAATAGCCTGTCCTGCTCCGCTACCTTTGCCGTGAACGAGGTTTACAACTCCATCAGGTAGTCCAGCCTGATGCATTATACGGGCCAAAGCAAGTGATAGTAGAGGTGCGTCCTGCGGGCTTTTCCAAACGCAGGTATTTCCGCATATGAGTGCAGGTATCATCTTCCAGAATGGTACTGCAGCAGGGAAGTTGCAAGCATTGATGATTCCACAGACACCAAGAGGGCGACGGTAGGTGAACAATTCCTTGTCAGGTAGTTCGGAGTTGACAGTCTGTCCGTAAAGTCGGCGTCCTTCGGACTGGAAGAAGAGACAGGTATCAATCGCTTCCTGTACTGAACCAGCACTCTCTTTGAGTGTCTTTCCAATCTCACGGGTTTCTAGGGCGACAATGGCATCCTTGTTTTCCATCAGTAGGCGACCCATGTTGCCAATGATCTGACCTCTAGTAGGAGGAGGTGTGGCTGCCCAACTAGTGAATGCAGCACGGGCGGCTGCAATAGCCTCATGGACATCATCGCGAGTAGAAAGAGGAAATTCCCCTAATTCGTCAACGAGTAGACCAGGATTTCGACTCGTGAAAGTATTACCATCGCTTGCCAATTTCATCTGACCATTGATAATATTGAATCCTCTTACCTTTGGCAAGTTGTCAGGATTGCTGTTTTCCATAAACTCAAGTCCGGTCTCTAGTACGTGTGCCATGACTGGCCGTTATGCATTCTTCACATCAATGCACCGCTTCAGCAGGTTGGCTAATGCATCCCCTTTTAGAGGGGCAGTGAAAAGGCGAGTTTGTTCCCGGAGGGGTGTAACATGGCAGATGATGATTCTAATTCTATCTCCCTTCGAGTTTCTAAAGCGATTCCAAGCGATGTTGGTCACGGCCGTGCCCGCATTAGTGGAGAGAGCGGTCTTGAACTAAAGCCGGGCGATATTATCGAGATAAAAGGCGAGAATAGAACCACGGCTGCAATATACTGGCGTAGCCGTCCCGAGGATACCAAAATGGATATCATCAGAGTAGATGGTATCATCCGCAAAAACGCAGGAGTAAGTCTTGGTGACCGGGTAACTGTAACCAAGGTCGATGCAAAGATTTGCACCAAATTGGTACTTTCTCCAGTTATGGCAAATAAGCAGAAGGTCAAGTTTGGTCCCGGAATCGAAGGGTTTGCTCGCCGTGGTCTAAACAAGAGACCAGTTGTTTCAGGCGACCGAATTTTTATTCCTGGAATGACCCTATTTGCCGAGGCACTACCTTTCGCAGTTATTCAAACGACACCAAAAGGAATCGTTCAGGTAAATTCCGATACTGATATTGTCATCAAGGATGAAGCCATTGATGATGCTGATGCCGGTCAATCTCAAGGAATAACTTACGAGGACATCGGCGGTATTGGTAACCAATTACTGAAAGTTAGAGAAATGATTGAACTTCCACTAAAGCACCCTGAATTATTCCGTCGCCTAGGAATTGATCCACCGAAAGGTGTTCTACTGCACGGCCCACCAGGTACTGGAAAGACCATGATTGCAAAGGCAGTAGCAACCGAGACTAATGCTCATTTCACTTCTATCAACGGACCTGAGATTATCTCGAAGTATTATGGTGAATCCGAGAAGCAACTTCGTGAAATTTTCGATGAAGCAGCAAATAACGCTCCTGCGATTGTCTTCGTTGATGAAATAGATTCAATTTGCCCAAAGCGTGAGGATGTTAGCGGCGAAGTCGAACGTCGTGTCGTTGCTCAAATGCTCACTCTTATGGATGGGATGCAAGGGCGTGACAATGTCATTGTCATCGGAGCCACCAACCGAAGAGATGCAATGGACCCCGCATTGAGGAGACCAGGACGATTTGATAGAGAAATCGAGATAGGAGTTCCCGACCGTAATGGCCGCCAAGAGATTCTCGAGGTTCACATTCGCCAAATGCCAATTGCTGATGATTTTGATATGGAGTGGGTATTGGAGAATTCCTATGGATTTGTAGGAGCTGATTTGGCTGCTTTGGTTAGAGAGAGCGCGATGAAGGCTTTGCGCCGATATCTACCAGAAATAGATCTTGAAGAAGATACAATCCCTCCAGAAGTTCTGGAGAAGATGGAAGTCAACATGAATGATTTCCGTCAGGCGATTCGCGAAATTGAGCCAAGTGCACTTCGTGAAATTTATGTCGAAATTCCAGATACTTCTTGGGATAGTGTCGGTGGATTAACAGAAATCAAGGACCGCCTCAAAGAGAGTGTTGAATGGCCATTAACCAAGCCTGAACTCTTTGATCACTTTGGAATTAAACCACCACGAGGTATCGTACTATTCGGCGCACCAGGAACTGGAAAGACCCTATTGGCGAAAGCTATTGCCAATGAAGCAAAAGCCAATTTCATTTCGATTAAGGGGCCTGAATTAATTTCGAAATGGGTCGGGGAATCCGAACGGGCAATTCGTGAGATTTTCAAGAAGGCTAAACAATCCAATCCAAGCATCATCTTCCTCGATGAATTTGAGTCAATTGCAAGTATGCGTTCCTCGAATTCTTCAACAGGTGGTTCCGATGTTGCAAATCGAGTGGTAAATCAATTACTAGCGAGTATGGATGGTGTTGAGAGTATGGATGGAGTGATTATCGTTGCCGCAACAAATCGCCCAGAGATGATCGACCCTGCATTATTGCGCAGTGGTCGCTTTGAAAGAGTTCTACACGTGCCGCCACCGGATAAGGAAGCGCGTGAAACAATCATGTCAATTCACACCGCAGATATGCCTTTGTCCAAATTTTCATTCAAGGATATCCTCGGAAATATGGAGGGCTTCACCGGAGCCGATATTGAATCGGTTTGTAGAGAGGCTGCATTAATCGCAATGCGGGCTAACAAAAAGAAGGTCACAAAGGGCCACTTTGAGGAAGCGATATCTCGTGTGCGTCCAACGGTTACGCCTGATATGCTCGAGTATTACAACAAGATGGAAGAGCGCCTTGTTTCAGGTCTTTCCAATATCAAAAGAACAAGAGATTCTGGCTTTGGAATGGAGTCGATGTAATACTAACTTGAAGCCGGTTGTTTCAAGGCTTTGATACGCCCCCCTTTACAGGGGGGCGAAGACGAATGGCGAGTTTTGGTAGCGAATTTCTGACCCGTCAAGTTGTTGACAACAATGGCGAACTCTTCGGCCATCTCGAAGACATTGTTATCGATGTGCGCTCCGGTCAGATTATCGAATTAATTGTCGATGTTGCAAACGATATCGACACTTCCAAATTGCCTTGGCCTATGGAAAACGGAATGTGCAAAGTTCCGATGGACGAAGTATCTCAAATGGCAGGTAGAATCCACTTGAGGCGGTGAGCATTTTCATATCACCATTGCGACACCTTCTAAACCGAAAGTAAAGCGTCCATGTCTGATATTCGTACTAGAGGTGAGGAAATGGAGGGGCCGGGTCGCATAAATCGGAAGAGAGTCGCTTTGCAGGCGGCATTCTGGTTTGTCCTCGTAATCTTACTCTCAACCATCATCTCAAACATCATCAATGTAGGCAATACCTCTGGGCAGTCTGCTTATGGAGATGACTGGAATGACATGTCTGCATTCAAGAGTGATATCAATGAGATGGGAGTAGAAACCAAATCACTTGTTTCCTCACCGTTGCTTCTTGCCGATATTGAAGATCCCAGCAATACCACTTTTATCGTCGCAGGAGTTGAAAGGGATACAATTTCCTTGCCTCAGTTTTCTAGCGAAGGTTTCCTTACCTTTGCAAGCGAGGATGGATATACGCCTTCAGAAGTCGATGCAATTAGGGAATTCGTAATTGCTGGCGGCGATGTTTTGGTTATGGATGACTTTGGTTATTCATCTTCAATTGCCGAGGCCTTCGGAGTTCGATTCAAAGGGGTCCAACTTTACGACACAGTCTATGTAACTGAGTTGGATTACAACTACATCTGGATGTGTGTGCAAGAAGCCCCATGTGGAATGGACGGGGTTGCAATCGACCCAACAACTGTAACTCAGCATAGCCGATGGAGCGGTGATGATGGAGGCGCTCACCCTTGTCAAGAATTCAATGGAACCGTTGTAGCTCTATCTGATGCAGGTGTTTGCGCACAGCATTGGAAAGACGGCACAATACAATACGATGCAGGTTACCAATTGCTACTCAACAAGATAACTGGAATTGATTTACTCCCTGGTAACTCAGGTTTCCCAACAACCGAGATACGTTCGGTAACTTCGGCCGAGGCGACCATTGATGTCAATGGCGATGGTGAAATCTGGGTTGGTGAAGAGCAAACAAGTGAAACTCCAGACCTCTGGGGACAATTCAATCTCTCAATCGAAGTATGTGCTAGCCAAGATTGTAATCCACAAGATGGTGGCCGAATTACTTTCATCGGCGATGGTAGTGCGTTGATTAATGCATTATACGATTATGAAGGGTATAATGCAGGAGACTACCACTCAAGTGGAGAGCCAAACAAAACTATTCCAGACAATGACAACCGCAAGTGGGCATTGGATTACATTAGTGACTCATTGATGGACCCAGAAACCAACCTACTTCCTGAAATGGCACCAAATGCTCTTGTCATATTCGACGAGAGTCGTCATATCCAACCAAGTGTTGCAAGTGAATCCTACAATACCGTCTATTTCCTCTTGGTATATTTTACCGGTGAAGGATTAGCAATGCTACTATTATTCCTCATTCTATTCATCACATTTGAAGGAGTACTTCTCAAGAAGAAGGATCCCGAACCGTGGCGTCACGTTTTCAGTATCATCTACTATGGATTTGGTGATGCTAATCGATATGCGTACTATGCTAAAGGTAACAAAATCAAGCAGGTTTTCCTTTCAAAGGTACGAAATCAAAATGGATTGACTCGTGAGGAATTCGATTCCTTACCTGCTAGAGAATTACAGGGGATGATAAATGACCCTGTACTAGTGAAATTCGTTTTTGAAAATAGAAAGTATTCGCTTGAACAGACCGTTGCTATCGTGAAGCGCATCAAGGTCTGGGGGAGGACATGAGGTGAACTAAGATGTGGACACGAAAGGCTGCATTCACTTTCTCTGGAGGCATTGCGCTGATTCTTATCGGCATGATGATTTCCAACCATCAGATGATGATTCTAGGAATAGCTTTCATCGCATTCATTGTAGTCAACTCTTGGGTTAGTGGCCACGGAGATGTAGAAGTTCAGAGAACTTTGTCCGCAGATAACTTGTACAAAGGCGACGACCTCTACGTGGAATTATTGGTGACCAACCGATCAAAACGTCGCACTCAACAAGTAGAGGTCTATGACAACATTCCACACGAAATGAAGTTGAGGAGTGGCCTCAATCAAATGCGACTGAATTTAGCACCTGGTGAGAGCGCACGGGTTCGCTATGTGCTACGTTGCCCTCTAAGAGGACATTATTCGATTGGCCCGGTATCTTTGCGTTATCGAAATACATTCAATCTCAGTGTAGATGAGATGTTTGTCGACCATCATTCCGATATCATCATCTTCCCACAAATTCGTGATGTTGAAGAGGCATTCATTCGAAGTCGCACAGCAAAGATGTATACTGGCGCTACGACTTTGCGAACTCCAGGGCCGGGAACAGAATTCTACTCCTTGCGAGAATATGTTCCTGGCGATCCATTCAAGAACATCAATTGGAAGGCATTTGCTCGTACTGGTGAACTGATGATTAACGAGAAATGTCGCGATGCAGTAACCGACCTATACATCATTCTCGATAGCAGAGATATTGCACGAATTGGTACCGTGTTGAAGAATCCATTAGAAATGGGAACCGTTGCTGCTGCTAGTCTTGCGAGTTTCTTCATCAAACGTCGAGATTCGGTATCACTCACAATCTATGATGAGAAATTATCCTTCTTACCACCGGATACTGGGGATAAGCAATATTTCAAGATTCTAAGTTCCCTTGCTGGAGTAGCTCCACAAGGTACAATGCCTCTCCAAGCAGTAACAAATAGTCTAGCAGCGAGGTTCAGTAGAGGTAGTCCAGTATTCGTGATTTCGAGTTGTGAAGGTGATGGTACTGTGCCAGCGGCGGTTAGAGACCTTGTTGGCCGTGGACATGAAGTTACAGTTCTCTCTCCTTCGAGTATTGATTTCGAACGCCTTGTAAGCCGCATCCCAAGGATGTCGTATGAGGTATTGAAACTTGAGAGGCAAAATCGATTGACAAGTCTTGCCGGCTTCGGCAGTTCAGTAATCGATTGGATGCCAGATATGGACCTGTCACAGGCTTTGTTACAGGTTAGGGGATTCTGAGGTGATGATGAATGGCAGATGAAGTCTCACCACAAGCAGAAGGCGCAAGGTCTCTGCACCTCAGAGTTTTGAGAAAGCAGTGGCAGATTGTCACACTTCAAGTTCTCGCTACTATCGCATTAGTGTGGATGTACATGGAAATCGTCTCAACTTATGTTGTGGGCAGCATTGACCATACCCAATTATTCGCTCAACTAGAATCTTTGATTGGAACAGAGCTTCCTTTGGCTGATTGGATGACAGGTGCAGAAAGAGAGGGACTCGCTCGTTTCTACGTGCCAATCTTTCTTGGAATCGGCCTTGGGGGGCTAATGGCATTACTCGCATTCCAAACGCCAAAGATTCAGCAGAGGGTGAAATTAGGATTCATTATCACAATGATTGTCTTACTCGCAGGACGATTCGTAATGGGATATGTTTGGCAATTAGTTAGCAGTGGATGGGCAGCGCCTGGAAATGATGTACTACGCACATTGGAATGGCCGTTATTGATGATGCTTTCAATGATAATTATGGCATTCTATCTCTTGCCAATTATTACTGGTATCAAAGGAATATGGGGACTCTCACGACGTGGTGTTGCATGGGCAATTGGCTTCTCACTTCTTTTCCTCGGAATTCACGCTATCCTCACCTTCCCGCTAATCAAAGCACAACTCGGCTCTTATGGTGCAAAGTTGACATCTCTTGAGATAATTGTTTCAGAACCAACGATTGGCCTATTCGGATTCGATTTGGTTACGTCTCAACAATTTTCATTGATTTTAATCGCATGTCTCATGATGATTTTCCAAGAATCTGCATTTGGAGTAATTCGCCACCTAGAATATGCATACCGACTTCCTGAATCTTGTAAGAGAGATCCAGAGTATGTTGCTCAAATGGACAATGTTCTGAATGGCCATTTGCGCCATACTGGAGTCTTCCTATCCCTGACTGTAATTGCTACTATGATCGCATTAGGATTCCACGCGGTTCTTCTCGATGTTGTAAGTGGAATCACCGGCAGTCAATGGGCAGCACAAGTTGGTGAATCGATTGAATTGACCTTAACATATGGATTGGTCATTTCTGCATTACTTTTCCTTGGAGTAATGGCGTTATTGAGGTTCATCGTACCTTGGCAACGCGTTTGGGGATTAGTTGAATCCTCTTTCACTCGAAGTGAGTAATCACTTGGTATGGAATGATTGTAGGATTCTTCCTGCAGCTTCAGTCAATATTAGAACTGCTACTGGCAATCCACAAAACCAAGATGCGTATAGTGCATAACCTGAGACATAGTCCTCAAGTAAGACTGCGGTGAAACCAGAACCAATTACCAAACCCAAGAATACTAGTTTTTCCAGCCACAGAGGGTAGACATCAACCATTGAAATCAACTCAAAGATCTATTCCATCGAGTTCATCTTCTAGGGCGCTTAACGCAACTTCACCGGCAGATTCCACTGCCGGTTCGCTCCTTCGAATCCATCGTGCATCGAGTCGTGCGAGTTCTTCTTCAAGCGCAGCACGCTCATCATCATCGGAAATCGGTGAACTGATTTCTGTCTCAACAACATTTGAGGTCACCGTATCTTTATCATTCGATGGTGAAGGTAATTCTTCCCATTCCTCTCCGATATCAGATTCTTCAATTGCGATTGCCTTCTCTTGGTCAATCAGTTCACCAGCAAGTTGCTCAATCACTTCTTCATCGACTGGAACCCTCTCGCCTGACGGTAGGTTGTCTCGCTCAAATGGAAGCACTCCATCTCGCTTGAAATCCCACAAAGCCCCTCGAACTTCTCCTTTGACAAATCCACTAGCATCGAGTTGAGTCATCAACTCATCTAGAGCGGTAGTAGTAGATTCCAGACGAACTGCTGAGCCTGCATCTCTCATGTCGGATTCGAGGTGGATATCATCTAGTGCTTTCTGTATTAGAGAACGGGTCTCGCGCGCAAGCACAGGCAAAGATTCAGGTCTTCGGCAATTTGCAATTAATGCCTGAACTTGCTCTGAAGGCGCTCCCAACTTTTCCAATTGTTCGAGAACATTTCGAATTCGACGCAGCATAGTAATCGACCTGTCGTAATCTTCGAGAAGGTTTTCGAGGTCTAATACCAAATGCGATACAGTATCTCCTAATTGATGCTCAAGTCTTTGTTGTACGGACCATCGTGCCAAACCTCTCACCGCTCCTGCAGTGGTTGGCACCTGTCTTTCAAGCAGTGACATGACTTCATTGGATAATAGGTTACGAGGTGTTGATGCAACATGGTCAACTGTCGCTTGAATTACTTGAAGAGATCTTTCAACAGCACGGTCTAGTAGTGAAACCGAATAGCCGAGTGCACGTGCTTGTTCTAACCTTTCTAGCACTGGGCCAAGCCCATCGAATTGTGCACCATCTTCTAGCAGAGCTTGTGCTAGAGGCTCCTGGGAAAGTCTTGCTCTGAGAGTTTCTGCTTCACTAATATCAGCCAATGCATCCTCGTGTGCTGAAGCAAGTGCTTCTGCATGGTCGAGTAGATTGGATAGGTCTGCCTCAGCCTGGCCTCTACGTGCTCCAAGGTCGCCGAGTTCTTTGAGCACCTGTCGACGCTCGTCCATCAATTCACGCATTTCAGCCTGAATCATAGCGGCGCGATTTTCTTGCTCAGTCAGTCTAGAACGGTCTTCATGTGTTCTATTGCGAGCGGTTTTTGCCTCAGCTTCTATTTGGCGGAGTGAAAGTTGGGCATCATTAATTCGGCTTTCCAAATCAGCAAGGTCGCCTTGAGCACGGCGATGCCTATCCCGTGTCGCTTCGACCTGTTCTTCAATCATACGTTGGCGGCGTTGGTCATCATCAATTCGGGAGCGAATACTCGCCAATGTTGTAGAATGTGAATCAATATCACTTGAGAGAGCGGCTTCTTTCGCAGACATATCTTCAATCATCGCAGATAATTCGGCACTAGCCTTTGAATCACCAAGAGCCTTTGCTAATTCGCTCGCTCTTTCGGATAATTGGTGCTCGAGTTCATTGACTCTCTTTGCAAGTCTGTCCGAGCGGGACTCAGCAGCTTCACTTGCTGCTTGAGCAGCAGAAAGGTCTAGTTGTATTTGGTCGAGAGCGGAATTTGATGCTGCAATATTGGATTGAACATCTGCCGATTGCCGATTTGCTTCTTTAGCAGTAACTTTAGCAGCCTGTTCGGCTTTCTTCGAAGCCTCAAGAGCCACATTAGCCGCTGCTAGATCACCTTCGAGTTCAGCGAGCTTGTATTCTGCTTTTTCCAATTTTCGTCGAAGACCATCATCGATAGGTGCTGCTCCCTTCTCAATCTTAGGAAGACCCTCGCTAACACTAGCAGTAGTAATGGTGAACATTGCCTTCGCTCGCTCTTTGCGCAATTCTGAAATTCCTATTTCAAATCCAAATAATTGGCCACAAGTTTGCTTGAGTAGAGCCTGTCTTGAGTCTGACCTGGTGCGAATTGTGGAAAGCAATTCACAAAATTCACCAAGTGAAAATCCTGAAACATTTCCAGATTCAGTACCGATGATTGTTCCAACAGGTAATCGATGAAGTGCAAGAACCCGCTTTGATTCGGTTAGGTCACTCATTGCAGCTTTGAGGCTGTGACCCTTAGGTGCTTGAATTCCAACAGGGATTCCTTTTGCCAGAGCGACGCGAATCGCTTTGTCTGACCTTCCTGCAGAGAGATGGCCGGTGACTCCATCATCCATTGCAGATTGTAGCATTGAGACAACGGCGTCGGTCCCTCCTCTTCCTTCTCGTACGATGTGTCCGTCGTTGAGTTTCTCACCAGCAGACCCCATTGCTCCAATTTCTCCATCCATCAGAGCAGAAATTTGGTTGATTAATCGAGAATGGTCTACATCAGCCTCTGTCCAGATTGCCAATGCCACATCTCCAGCTTCCGCAAGTAGTAGTGAGCCATCTCCAGTGTGCAAAGTCCAATGCCCTGAACCATCAAGTCCAAGGTCGCTAGCCATTGCTTTGCGTCCTGCAAGAGTTTCTCCAACTTGAGAAGCAAGTGTCTCAGCCGAAGAGGGTAAATCCCCTGCATCGTCAATCAGCATTCCTTGGTCAACTGCAATACCCCCGCGGACTTCAACTCTATCTGCGAGTTTGGAAAGTACGGTGGATAGGTCTCGAGCAAGTAGACGTTCCAGAGAGTCACCAGAGCCCAATAAGCCACGAATGTCTGCCGAGTGTTCAAATGCTTCAGGGATAATTTCTGCAACGGCTCCAAGCGCCTTCTGTGTCCATTCCCTTACATTGTGATGATGAGGGTCATCCTCAAGAGTCTCTAGTCGCGCTTTCGCCTCAGAACCGCATAGTAACGCCTTGCCCTTTCCTGGCTCAGCAAGCCAACCAACAATTCTGCCCGCCCTAACAATTCTGTGGCCAGATGGCGTTGCACGTCGGCCTAGATAGGTCGAAATGCACCCATGTTCAAAGGGCATTATCGAGCCATCACTCAAATCCAATTCTTCTTGGACAGGCATTCCATATGGTAGATCGAACATTTTTTTCCCCTCAGCTTATTGAGTGCAGCATTTCCAAATCGTTTTCAATGGCATGTCGCCATCTTGCAATTCGCTTTCCCTTACCGGAGATGACGATGTATTCATCTTCGTCAATCCTCGACAGCAATAGGTGGTCATCGCCTTCGAACCAGAGTTCAAGACCATCACTTACACCTGTTGCTACTTCAATATCCGAGAGGGCCAGAATCAATTTATTGGCCAACTCGATGTCCGGTACCCTGTTGCGTTTTCCAACCGCTGCGACCAGCCCATCATGTCTCGAGACAAGATAGGACTGATTCGCTCCGGGAAGGGCGCAAAATCGGGCAAGGATACGTTGTAGCATGCGCGCTCAAATGGGTTCAGCCCGACTCAGGCTTCAAGAAGTTTGGGCTAACACTCCGCCCGTAGGGCGTTTTGGCGAGTAGTTTCATTTCGCCAACTGGATTGTTGACAAACTCGGCAGTTCTCTGTGAAATTCCAATTGGAAATTCGAAAATCCAATTGAAATGCTCAACCGTTGGTCTCAAGCCCAGAACCTCGAGGAGGGGTCATGGCCGGGCAATTCGAGGTTCCCAAGTGTGACAAATGTCGCAATCCGGCAATTCACCATCAGGTATACTCGGGGAGAATGATGTGTGGAGCGCATCTTTCAGAGAGTATTCGCAAGAAATTTTCGAAGGCTATTCGCGAGCAATTGGTTATCCCTTATGGTGAGGATATTACCATACTAGTTGCAATTTCAGGAGGAAAGGATTCAGCCGTACTTCTCGAGCGACTTCATGATGTATTCGGCCGACACCAAAATGTCACACTTGTTGGCGGTTGTGTGGATGAGGGAATTGAAGGATATAGGCCACCTTCTTTGGAATGTGCTCGCAAATTATGTGAAGATCTTGGCGTCCAATTCGAAACGGTAAGTTACCCTGAATTGGGTTTCAAGGAAATGGATGAAGTAGTGGGTAAATTGGAAGCGCTTGCGGAAAGAAAAGCTCCTTGTTCATATTGCGGGGTATTTCGTAGACAAGGAATAAATCATCTGGCAAAAAGGGTGGGTGCAGATTTCATCGCCCTAGGTCATAATCTCGATGATATGGCTCAAACCATTATGATGAATTTACAGAATGGTGACCTTGAGAGGACACTAAGGTTAGCCCCTCATACAAATTTTGCAATCGATGGAATGGCGCCTCGAATCGTGCCTTTGCGTTGGGTTCCAGAACAGGAAATACATCTCTATGCAATCCATAAGGGCTTACCGATTCACCATGAGGAATGCCCACATGGAGAAGGTGCTCTCCGTTTCCGTCATCGTGAAACCATTGCGAAGATGGAATCGGATGTACCAGGGACAAGACACGGTTTACTTCGTATGGCTGATGATGTGAAAGCATTGCACCTAAAGGCAAAAGGCGACAGACCAGTTACTCCAAGCGCTTGTATTGAGTGTGGAGAAATGTGTAGTGGAGAAACTTGTAAGGCATGTGAAATGCGAGCACAGTTATCCTAAATTCTCCGTCTTAACTTCTCCATAAATCCATCTGCTAAGCCAAGTGCTTCGAGCGCTTCATCGATTCTTCCAGCCCCGTGAGCCTCAATAGCAAGTGCGATTGCCTCTTCAGCAGAGTGTCTTTCATCATCATCGACTTTGATAGCACCAGCTTCGCATTGGTTACGGAGTACTCGCCATTCTTCTTGAACAAATTCAAGCAATTCACCAGCCTCGTCACTATCCTTACCTACTTTGTCTAGATCTTTTGTCAAGCGCTCGAGTAATGTTGCAGCGTGAGTCCATTGAAGTTTATCAGAAGCATCTTCAATTTCACTTAGCTTTTCATCCCACTCTGTAGCATCTTCTCTTTCTTGCCAACGGGAGATGAGATGGATTTTCTGGCGTAGGGCGCGGCGAACATCATCCATTGCTTCCCTTTCCGCATTTATCTCACGAACCACACCATCTGCCAACCCTTTAGCAGATGCATAATCACCAGAATCGAGAGCCTCTTCTGCTTTAGCGAGCCTCTCTTCAAGTTCATTTTTGTCAATTCCATCTACTCCTTTGAGTTGACGTGTAGCCTCGGTTAATGCTTCTTCAGCAACTTCTCCAGCAGCTTCAGATGCCGAAAGTTGATCGGGAATTACGATTGCAAATTCGAAAGCTTTCTTTGGTTGTTCAGCAGCGAGTTTCTTCTTTGCATCGAGTAATAGTTCAGGTAAATCGGTTGGTGGATTCTTTTCTTCATTAAGTAATCTAGAAGCCTTGGTGATTGCTTTCTCAGCCTTTTCCCACCATTCAATGATTTCACTAGCTCTTTTCTTTGCTTGCCGATAGAGTGCTTCCCCTTCTCGTAGAGAACCGAGGTCCACTTCTCTCTCAGCCATATCAAAAGCCTTGCGTGGGCGCTTTACTATCGGTGCAATATCCTCTGCATTTTCAACCGAAGACAGTGCATCAGCCCTGATGGCATCAACATCGTCTGCTAAGGAAAGCGATCTTTCAATATCCTCTTCTGCTTCATCGAGTAATCGATTTCCATACTCTGGGTCTCGATGTCCTTCTTCGCGTGCAGTCATCACCAAACTCGCAGCCTGGTCAACCGCAGCACCGGTACTTTTCAGTTCTAGCATCCTTAATTCAAGAGCATTGAGCCTAGTATCGAAACCCTTTCGTTCTCGACGGTCACCATCCTCTCCAAACCAATCTTTGAGAACCAATAATAGTGCAATACCACATAATGCAATTTGAGAATAGCCAACTTTACCAGGTTCCATATCTGCACTTGCAATCGATGCTGCAAGTACAACGCCTAGGAATCCCATTACGGCCCTAAAGCGCATCACATCTAGGCCACCGCTCAGGATTCCTCGCCCCCAGTAGAATAGACAAATTGCTACCGTCAGCAAGAGGATTCCACCAATTAATTGGTCCAGTGTCAAAAATAACCACGGGATTGCCATAACCGAAATCGGTAGCCAAGCTATCGATGATGCGGCCCCAACTCGTGAACGTGCCCGTGCATCTTGAATCCCTAGATCTTGAACAATAACGCCCCAAATTAAGATGATAAATGAATGTCCAAGTCCATTGAACAATGCTCCTCCATTCATTGCTGAAGAGAGTGCTGGCCAAGCAAGCCATGTAGCTGCGGAGAGCATGGTAATTGCCGAAATAGCGGCTAAACGCTCAATCGCAGCGAATTGCCTCTCAAGTTCAGATTCGACGGCTTCTTCGGCATTACTGAATCCGTCCATATTCAACCGACTCCATCCGGGTTATTCAGAATCTCGGCTGGTTGCGCCAGCGCCACCACAGGATTATCAATATCGAAGTGCCACAAATTAGCACTAATTCGAGACCACCTATTCCTGCCCCGCTACTGTACTGAGTTGAGTGAACCATAGTTACAGGCTCTTCACCTTCATCATCGACAAAGGTGTATTCTAATTCGAGAGTATCGAACCAGCCGAGTTCAACATTCATTGGAATAGAAAGTCGACCCGGCCCCGCTGCTGTCCCGCCTTCAATCATATTGTGAACACAAACATCTTTTGCACAAACAGTGACATTTGTTCCAAATGCTCCATGGTTCACAAGTTCAACCCAGAATTGGTTTGGACCGGGAGAAACATCCGACCCCATGAATCTCACTTCTTCAATTTCGATATCGACATCAAGAGGAGGAGCCACAACGACTCCAATTTGTATTCCTCCGGTATTGCCCGCTTCATCAGTTGCACTAATCCACGCGAGATGGTAACCTACTTCGAGGCCATTTAACTCAAACATATTCGCTTGATTCCAATCTCCATTTTCAAGAATAATCTCATCATTTATTTTGATGGTAAAAATCATCGAATCAATGGCTGAATGGTCGTCGAATGATTCGGTTAGGTTTAGTCGCTGGGTATCGCCAATACGCCCTACACCATGAGGATTCCAGACTCCATCTTCCAGCCTTTCAACATCACAGAATAATACTGGAGGTGCAGTATCAGTTAGGCGAATAGTCCAGTTACCAATTGTAGTGTGACCGGCATCATCACTTACTTCTGCAGCGAGCCAATATTCGATTGGGCCCTGAGATTGGTGACGGGTTTCAATATCATCGTTTATCGAATTGAGTTGAGAGTTCACATAGAAATTAGTCTCAAGGTAGTCTCCAGTATACCACCATCCTTCGCTCTTATTACTGGTCCAATATACTCTGAGATTACTATCGTGGTCATCACCGACCATCAAGTCCCAAGTGAATAGACCAGGGGGGATTTCTTGTACCTCATTACTCGCATTTATCCATGGGTATTCATCATCGAGGATGAAACTACCATTCCAAATACCGCTTAGGCCACCTTCATCTGTGCATTCTACCCAGACATCAAGAATCGAATCATTTGCAAATTGTGATAGGTTTACACTGGAATTATCAGTAATTCCAGAGATATTCCATTCACATGAATGAGCACTCATTGCAGTATCAGTTATCGATAATACAAATTCGTGAGTGGAATTCCAGTCGAGAGCATATTCATCTGAAATATTTAGCACAGGTGCCTGATTTTGAGCAAGTGTAATTGTCATCAATCCCGATATCGAAACAACATCTCTCTGTAGAGTGAAGTTCGAAGGAATCCCAGTAAACCAATCATCTTCTGGTGCACTTCTGAATTGCCAGTCGCCGTTGGTCCTGATATTCAACGGAGTGAGTTGTCGCAAATCATTGTGGAATGGGACCTCTAACCTAACTAAGTCTAGGTGTGATCTTTGTGTGCTCAATGTTGCATTTTCATTCCAGCCCCAGTATCCTGAAGAAAGGTCGATTTCTGATTCGATGTCGATTGAGTTTACTGTGACGATATTGTGGTCGACCATACAGCACAACCCCTCTAGTCCTTCTGCCCAGACCATCGTTTCCAACATATTCTCCAAATCGGTTACTCCACCAGGAATGAATCTTTCAATTTGGCTGAGGATACCTGCTTGTGTACCGGGAATGAATGGTAATCCAATACCTGTTGAAAAGTAGTGATCAGCAGACCATGTTGCATTCACAACACTATTGGCCATTAGAGCCTCAGGGAAATCTAGTACTGCGAGTCCAGAAATAACTGATGCAGAAGCCTGTGCTTCTACCCATTGTGTAGTAGGTGGCCAAACCGTTTCACCTACAGGCAGTCCGTCAAGATACACTCTTGCACTCCATTCTCCACCATATTCACCTACTGTGATATTGTAATCTATCCAATCTATTACCATTCCAGAAGTGCTATGAATGGCTTTGACAGATATCGAATCCGAATAATTTCCAGATAAATTGTAGGTATTGGTGCCATTTGGAATTGAGATATGAGATTGACCTGTTCGAATAGCAGAACCTCCCTCTCCAATTACTACAAGTGCAATTCCATGTGGTGCAGAAACCGGCCCATCTGAAACCGCTATTGACCAAGTGCTTCCAATTGCCTTTACGGTATGAGCGCCTTCGACTGTAAAGATATCAGGAATAATCGGATGAGCATCTAATACTACTGTCGTTTGTTCAATCGAAACGGGAGGATGCCACATTACTACATGTTCAGGACAAGTTGCTGCAGCTTGCCACATTGCCCCCTGTGGTTCACTGATTTGTGCTTGGGTCCATGGCTCTTTGAGTTGCACATCACAATTCTCTAATGGAGTTCCGGTTGGGTCCTCCACTTCAACCGTCCAAGAACCATCTGACTCCGCTTGAACTAAAGGCAGGAGAAGGAGTAAAATGAGGATTAGAGCCCTGCGCATGTCCCCATAGGGGACATTCATACCACATCAATAGAACGGATTGACGCGCCCTAATGTTCATGGTCGGTGTTGGACCAAGCCTGTTGGAAGGGGAAGCGACATGTCCGGCATCATCACCATGGACGATTTGACAAATGAAGAGATAATCTCGATTCTAGATGACGCTGAGCGTCTTCTTCCGGTAGCGGAAGGGCGTCTCTATTTGCCGTTATTACAGGGACGAATTCTCGGCAATCTATTTTTTGAGCCATCAACTAGAACTCGTATGTCATTTGAGACAGCAATGAAGCGTCTTGGTGGCGATGTTGTTAATCTCGGAGATGTCAAAACATCGTCGGTAGTAAAGGGTGAAACTCTTTTTGATACTGTTCAGATGGTTGACGGATATACTGACATTATTGCAATGCGTCATCCAAGACAAGGAGCTGCTCAATATGCAGCCGATAGTGCTCGTGTGCCGATTCTAAACGGCGGTGACGGCGCGGGGCACCATCCCACACAAACCATACTCGACCTATTCACCATTCGTAGGGCCCACGGTACCCTTGAGGGTCTAAGTGTGGTATTGGCCGGAGATTTGCGTTATGGCAGAACGGTACATTCACTTTCACATGCTCTCGCAAGATTTGGTTGCAGTGTCACATTTGCTTCTCCAGACGCTTTGCGTATGCCAGAAGAGATTGTTGCTGACCTTCGAGCCCATGGTGCTGAAGTTACCGAAACGGATGATCTTCTAGCCCAGATTCCAGGTGCTGATGTAATCTACATGACAAGAATTCAGAAGGAGCGTTTCCCAGACGAGGATGAATATTCTAAGGTCGCTGGGGCTTACAAATTACATGCTAATGACCTTGCTGATGCTAATGCAGAGATGATTATCATGCATCCATTACCGAGGGTTGATGAAATCCATCCATCGGTGGATAAAACACGTCATGCTTGTTATTTCCAACAGGCATTCAATGGCGTAGTGACACGAATGTCACTAATGTGTTGGCTACTCAACGTCCCAGTACCTGAGGATGTAGAAGCAGTTGGAGGTGCATTCTGATGAGCGTTAAGGAGCAAAGTATGCGCAGGGTTACTGCAATTAGAAATGGCACAGTTATCGACCATGTCCCTGCAGGAAAATCTCTCTCTGTTTTGAAGATGCTAGGAATAGAAGGCAAAAATGCCAATCCAGTTTCATTGGTAATGAACGTTCCATCTAAGAAGATGGGTGGTAAGGACATCATCAAAGTAGAGGACCGTGAGTTAACCCAGAATGAATTAGACCGACTCGCTTTGGTTGCGCCGGATGCTTCAGTAGCAATAATTCGTGCATACTCAGTTGCAGAGAAATTGGAAATCAACCTTACCGATGAAGTTGTAGATGTCGCCCGATGTACTTTCTCAAATTGTATTACTAATAATCACCGAGAACCATTGCCCCACAGACTTGTAGTAACTAATCGCGCCCCTCTTGAATTGAGGTGCCGTTATTGCGGTAAAACTCAGGAAGTTGATGGCTTAATCAATAATCTTCTTTGATCCATCCTGGGAATCCTAAGTCGATTGGCATTCCACCAACCGTTGTTATCAGACCTGTCGTGATTAGATGGTTTGCTAATGGAGGATTTTCCCATTCCAACTTCTTCCATCCCTTTTTTCTAGGGTCAAGCGTAGACATTTTTTGGCGAACAGACCAAGCATTAGCTGCCCATGCGTGTGCTTTCATCCGCTTGTTTTCAATTTGAGGAGCTGGAATTACATTATGTGATTCGACCCAATTATCTTCCCATTCTCCTTCCATTGTATCTGCCCAGATAAGACCAGTGGGTTCTGGAATAGGCATCTCAATTCCTTCTTTTCCAGCCAAATATATTGCTAAACGGCGTATATGGGGGTGACGTGGATGTTCTACAATGGCTTTTGCGATGATTTTTATCGCACTGGCTTCCATGCCCTTATCTAAGTAAAGAAGTGCTTTTGCTACTTGCCCATGTGGCCAAGAATCAAGGTCGATATTTTTCGCATCAATCCATGCTTCTAGTTGGTCAAGCGCAATGGTAGATTGTCCCCATGACCTGAATCGGGCAATATCTCCAAGAACGAATAGTCTACCAGCAGGGTCATCAATCCAAGTGAGGTTAGTAGTAACCTCTCCTTTATTCCAACGCTTAATCAAATCGATATTGCGTTTAGTAATCGGGTCGATTGACAAGATTGCATCAAACTCAGGAGGTATTTTCATTTTAGGCTCTATAACACTTGAAATCCAAAATAATCTGGCGGTTTCTACATCTTCGGGAGTTAGTAATTCAAGGCGAGGAGTTGCTTCAAGAATATCACGTTGAGCCAAAGAAGCTGCAGTTAATATCAATCTAGCAATTTCTGCCTTTCTCCCCGCTTTCAAGGCTAGTAATGAAACCGCAACTTGTTCTGCTTGGTCCCACCTTCCTATTCCTGCCAATAATTCCATACTGGCTTCAGTCCGTCGCATGAGTTGCATACCTTCCATTGATTCTTCACCATGTTCTTCGTACAACTTTTCCATCCGATAAATTGCCTTGGACCATGAATCATTGGCGATCATATTGGTGAATGGCTTTTCTTGTCGGTAGATTAAACCCTCAAGATTTTGAAGCGCAGTTCGATTTAGGTCAGCGGTAGCATCGAAAGTAATGTCGGCAAGGTGTTGACCAGTTCTGCGACTAATCATCCAAATCACAAGGAATACTACTTGTCCACCTGCAGCTAACATCCAAGTAAGTGCCTCAAGTGAATCCTTTTGCAAATATGTACAAACTGTATTTTCCCATGAACCGCATTCTGCACCTTGTGGCAGGTATGTTGAGTCCCAAAAGGTGAGCATTGCAAGGGCGAGCAATAGCATTGATTGACCTGCAAAACCGGTAAAGCAGAAATTTAGAACCTTTGCTTGCTGACTTCTCTCTGAGCGCATTAACCGAGAATCTACCAAGTGTATTCCGCCCTTACCACTGATATCAGCAATGTCAAGGAATAGAATTCTAGCGACTTCATTGACGAAAACAAATCCAACAATTGCTACGTTGAGTAATAGGAATAGTAGAACCATAGTCACTAATGGTACTCTGATTCCAGCTTCTGAAATATTGGAGAATAATTCGATTGCATAGAATCCTAGCACACCTCCTTCTTCCATTATCGTTGACTGAGGACGATATTCTGGTAATTCCAATACCTGAGTTGAATGCTGAAACATGTCTGGATTTATCGCTAGAAGTAATAGTGAAATGACGGTATTGAATGCGATGAAAGGCATTACAGAAGTATTCAGATGTACAAGGTAGGAAATGAATTGTTTTCTTGCTCCTGGTTTATGCGGATAGAATGCAGAGGGTTTTCCTTGAGAGAGTAGTTTTGATGATTCTTTTAATGCGGTCCATGAAGAACCAAGGATTCTACCATATGCAATCATACTTGGTGCGAATGCTAACAATCCCATCAATGCTAATTGGTTATTCCATTTTATTCCAGCAAGGCTGAGAATCATTCCAATAATGAATACAGCAACAAACCAAAACAGAGTGATGGTAAATCCAGCACTATTGCGGAAGTGACTACTATCTTGTAATGTCGCTCTTGTTGTAGAAGGTGCCTTCAGAACCTGTGCTGTCAATGATGAACTCGAAGAAATGATTGCTGGTAGTGCAATCAAAATCAATGCAATTGCCATTGAACTCAAATGAAGTCCTTTTGAGATATTCATTTGGTAGAGTAGAAATTCAAGGCCAAGAAGAATTGCTCCTGCTAAAGCCATCATGTACGTAATGATTCCATTGCGCATCCCTTTGGTTTTGAGTAATTCGATTGCTTCAGTACGATTTGCAGTTACAGTATGAACCTCATATCGTTTTGGACCGGTTGGAAATGCCACTTGCAGCCCTGTCAACGAACGAATCATGAATGCGAGATAGTAGGCATATGCAAGAAGTACAGCACCCCCTACGATTAAGAGCGACAACGGCTCTATGCCTTCGACGACTACGATGTCCATCTCTCTCTCCAATCAGTCCTGAGAAGGAACTAAAGAAGGAGTTGCCGCTTTGGAATCTATCTCAGCCTTGAGTTCCTTTAGGAACTCATCAAGGCCAATACCCGCTTTTTGGTCCCCATTTCTTGCACGAATCGAAACGGTTCTTTGCGATGTTTCGTCATCGCCTAGAATCAACATATATGCCGGCTGGAATTTTCGATGCATACGGATCTTTTTGCCAATGGTATCATCTCCATCATCCAATTCAACTCTAACGCCAGCATCTTTGAGAATTTTAGTTACTTCTCTTCCATATTCTACTTGTTTTTCTGAAATGGTGAGAACATGGACTTGTGTTGGTGCTAACCAAGTGGGGAATCGTCCTGCAAAGTGTTCGATTAATACGCCACAGAAACGCTCCATTGAACCAAATGGCGCCCTATGAATCATGACTGGGCGGTGCATTTCTCCGTCGCTTCCTTTGTATTGAAGGTCGAAACGCTGTGGTAGATTATAATCAACCTGAACAGTTCCTAATTGCCATTCACGCCCGATAACATCCTTGACAACGAAATCAATTTTTGGCCCATAAAATGCGGCTTCACCAGGTTCTTCGGACCAATTTACTCCGAGACTAGTTGCAGCTTTGCGGCAAGCATCCTCGGCTCTATCCCATTTGTCTGAATCTCCAACATATTTGCTAGAATCTTGGTCGCGTAGACCTACTCTAACACGGTAATCCGACATGCCTAGAGCTTCGAAAATGACCTCCACCAATTCGATACATCCCAATACCTCGTCAGCAATTTGGTCCTCGGTTACGAAAAGGTGAGCATCATCTTGAGTGAACCCACGGACACGAGTTAATCCACTGATTTCACCAGATTGCTCCCAGCGGTACACAGTACCAAATTCTGCAAGCCGAAGAGGTAAATCGCGGTAGGACCTAGCTTGAGATGAGTAAATCTTGATGTGATGCGGGCAGTTCATTGGTTTGAGCATATATCCTTCAATATCTCCAGCAGCCATCATGTTTGCTAATTCACCACAAGTGCATCCATCATCTGCTAATTTAGCCATCATATCCTTCTCAACTAGTGGTGGATATTGTGAATCCTGATAGTATGGGAAGTGACCACTAGTACGGTACAAATCCAATTTGCCAATATGTGGAGTGTATACTTGATCATAGCCTTGGCGAGTTAGGTGCTCAGAAATAAAATTCTGCAAACAGGTTCGAATGGTTGCTCCCCGAGGTGTCCATAATATCAGCCCCGGGCCTACTTCTTCATCGACATGGAATAATTGCAAATCCTTGCCCAACTTTCGATGGTCTCGCCTTTTTGCTTCCTCCATTGACTTCATGGTTTGCTTTAGCGCATCTTTGGTTGGTTCGACCAATCCATAAATCCTAGTAAGTTGTTCACGGGATTGGTCACCTCTCCAGAATGCCGAAGATACCGAAGTAAGGCGGACATGCATCAATTTAGCAGTGCAGGAAACGTGTGGACCTAGACATAAATCATACCAATCTCCTTGGCGATAAATGGTTGAGCCAGCTCCATCTTCGAGTTTGTCGTTGATAATCTCCATTTTGTATGGGTTTGTTGCAAACATCTCTGACAGTTCTGCTTCGGTACATTCTACTCTCTCTACATCGATATTACGACGAGCGATTTCGTGCATTTTCTTCTGAACAGTCTTGAGGTCTCCTTCTCCAAACCCGTCGAGGTTTGCAAAGTCATAGTAAAATCCACGATCGATTGCTGGACCAATAGTTGGTTTTGCATCTGGATATAGTGTAGTGATGGCTTGTGCGAGAAGATGGGCGGCTGAGTGGCGCAGAATATGCATGCCTTCATCCGAGAATCCTGAAATTGGAATCACAGTGCAATCCGAATCGATTATTGTGGCCATATCCATCTCGAGGCCATCAATTTCAGCAGCAACGCAGTCATGCTTCCTGCCTTCGATATCAGTGACAACTTCAGCAGCGGTAATACCAGCAGAATACTCGTTAATCGAGCCGTCAGGTAGGGTGACTGAAATCATCGACACATGGTTGCCTCCGCCCCCTACGGGGGCGTTGGTGCATTTCAATGCTCACCACTCAACATCGAAGTCATCGCCTTCCTTGGACGATGGCTGCTCGACGACAACGACTTCTTTCTTCGGCTCTTCCTCTTCAACAGGTTTTGGCTTGAGTCTAATCTCTGAACGAGTTTCAACAACATCTCGCTGACCGATAAAAGCCGGCTCGGTGAATTTATCAGGATCTGGAGTTTTTTCCTCGGTTTTAGTCACCTTGTTCTCCTTCTCATCTTCGACCTGTTTGGCCCAAGCGCCCTCAAAGCTCAACTTGTCGGGTAGTCTCTCCATGCGCTTCCATACTGCTCGCCATATTTAGACGGATTGATGTATAGGACTCCTCTGGGACTCCACATGCGCATCGCAGTCCTTGTCAATCCAGACGCAGGACTCGGAGGCCGTCTTGGATTCAAGGGAAGCGATGGAAGAGCCGAAGAAGCCCGCGCTGCTGGTGCAGAAGACAGGTCTGGCCCCCGAATGATTCAGTGCTTAACTCGACTTAGCGAACTTGTTAGAGAACCGGTTGAATTAGTTTCTTGGGACGGAAGAATGGGTGGGGATTGGATTCCCGGAAAATATACCAGCAGCGGACTTACTCCTGATGTGACAAATGCTGAATCTACAAAGAAATTTGTTGAGGAATTTGATGCTGACCTTCTTCTTTATGCTGGGGGAGATGGAACTACTCGAGATATCGTAGAAGCCCTCGATGGGCGAGAAATTCCAATCGTCGGGGTTCCCGGTGGAGTGAAAATGCATAGTGGTTGCTTTGCTACAACCCCACGTGCAGCAGCTGAAGTTGTCATGGCATTCATCACTGGCGATTTGATGATTGCTCGAACGGAGGTAATGGACCTCGATGAAGAAGTCTACCTGCAGGGAACATGGAAGGTTCGTATGTTTGGTGAGGCTTTCACACCTGCCAGCCCACGGTGGATGCAGGGTGCAAAGGAACAAGTTCAGCGCGAGTCTGAAACCGAGACTCTCGAAGCGATGGCAATGCACATCGGTTCATTGATTGAAGAAAATCCTGACTTGATGATAATCTGGGGTAGTGGAGGGACTCTGCGTCAAATGTGCAAGGAACTTGGCCATGAATCCACCCTTCTTGGTATTGATATTCAGCATCGCGGGAAGTTATTGCTCGATCTCAATGAGCAAGGACTTCTAAGTGCGCTACAAGGACACGATGGAAAGAAAATTCTCTTGCTTTCGCCAATGGGCGGACAAGGTTTCCTCATCGGAAGAGGAAACCTCCAACTCTCTCCAGCGGTATTACGGGAAATCGGTATTGACAATATTCTTGGAATTGCGACTCCAGCGAAATTACTCGGGCTTTCTGAAATTAGAATCGATACGGGTGAGGCTGACCTTGATGAAGAAATTAGGACGAAGAAGTATCTCAAACTTCTACAAGGGTATAGGACGACTAGAGTCATCCGTGTTGCTTCAGATTGAATTACCAGTTGCAGCCCTTAACAATCCAAGGAATGGCGGGCTTGGTCTTTCAGGCCTCGACTTAAACTCCGGATGATATTGAACGCCAACATAGTATGGATGCCCTTCAAGTTCGAATATTTCGCAGCGCATACCAGTTTCATCCTTTCCAACGAAGTTTAGCCCTGCAGCTTCAATTTTTGAAATCAAATCTGGATTGACTTCGTAACGATGTCGATGCCTCTCATGCACTTCAGCACCTCCACCATAAAGTCGGCGCGTCATACAATTATCAACTTGGAAAAGTGTTGGCCGGCTTCCAAGGCGCATAGTTCCACCTAGGTGGGTTTTGCTGATTTCAGGCATGAAAATCACTGCAGGGTGAGGTGTATTTTCGTCGAATTCTGTTGAGTTAGCATTCTCAAGTCCGAGAACATTACGGCAGAACTCGATTGTAGCGATTTGAAGCCCAAGACAGATTCCGAGATATGGTACAGAATTGGTTCTCGCATAATTAGCAGCGAGAATCTTTCCTTCGATTCCGCGGTCACCAAAGCCCCCTGGAACTAGAATTCCATTTGCTGCTTTTAGAATGTCCCAGTCGGAATGCGAAGCATCTTCGAGATTACTAGCTTCAATCCAATCGATTTGCAAGGTTCTTTCGACAGTGTAAGAAGCATGTTGCAAACTCTTGATTACAGATAGATAAGAATCGGTTAGCCCTGTGTACTTGCCAACCATTGCAATGCGCACATCATCTCCGAGATTATCTACTCGATCAGCCATTTTCTCCCACCGGTTCATCAAATCGGTGACTTCACAATCTATGCCAAGCGCTTCACACATCCCCTGTTCTTTGAGAAGTAATGGTACTCGATAGATGTTTGAAACATCGTGCGCACTCATTACTGCCTCAGGGGAGACGTGACAGAATTGTGCGAGTTTCTCCCTAGTTTCACGGGCCAATGGCGCTTCAGCACGACATACCAAAACATCTGGAGTTATTCCTAAACCCCGTAATTCTTTGACAGTATGTTGAGTTGGTTTGGTTTTTTGTTCTCCAACAGGACCCATAACTGGAACAAGTGAAACATGGACGAAGTAAATATTCTCACGACCAACACGGAATTGGAATTGACGTAGTGCTTCGATAAATGGAGCGGATTCAATATCACCAACGGTTCCACCTAATTCAATTACACATGCATCAGGACTACCCTCTTCTCCATCAGCTGAAACTGCAGCAATCTGCTCAATCCAATCCTGGACTGCATTGGTAATGTGAGGGATAACTTGGACAGTCTTTCCAAGGTAATCTCCACGACGTTCCGCTTCGATTACCTGTGAATAGATTTTACCCGTAGTGATATTATTTTCACGATAGAGGTTAAGGTCACAGAATCGTTCGTAATTTCCTAGATCGAGATCTGCTTCTCCACCATCGTCGAGAACAAATACCTCACCATGCTCAAATGGGCTCATTGTACCGGCATCGCTGTTGAGGTACGGGTCAATTTTGACGGCAGTGACTCTCAGTCCTGCACTCTTGAGCAGAACTCCGATACTGGAAGCAGTAACTCCCTTACCGAGACCGCTGAGTACTCCACCGGAGACTACGACGTACTTCATGTCCTTCAACGGGCTTTGAGGCCGTCGCGCCTCCCATTTCAACGTTGGGTTAAGAAAAAACAGGTCAAATTGGGCACTAAAAGTCGAGAACTACTTTGCCACATTGGCCGGAGTGCGTCAGTTCCATGCCTTTTTGGAAGTCCTTCCAATTCAATCTATGAGTAATAATCATATCAACATCAATTGTGTTGCGGGAGAGTAAATCGTGCATTATATCCCAAGTAGACCACATTTTGCGCCCATTTATACCTTTTAGATGGAGATATCTGAACACAATATCATTCATTGGAACTGTAGTATTGGAATCTCCATAGACGCTTAAGATGTTGAGATAACCACCCATCCTAGTGCTTTTTATTGCGTTTGAAAGAGCAGTAGCAGAACCAGAAAATTCACACGAGTTATCTACTCCTTTACCCTCGGTAAATGCTAGAATTTCCGCTTCGATATCATCGCCTTTTCCGAGTACAAGATCAGCACCAATTTTTTGGGCCAATTCCATTCGATAGGTATTTTCCCAATCGATAGCAACTACTTTTGATGCACCCATTGCTTTGGCTGCATTTACTGCGAAAAGCCCGATAGGTCCAAGGCCGTGAATAGCAATAGTAGCGCCTTCAACCGGACCTCCTGTAAGGGTGTGAATCGCATTACCCAATGGGTCTTGAATCGAACCATGTGCTGCATCTAATCCCTCGGGAGTATGGCGTGCATTTGTTGATTGAATGGTAAAATAAGGAGCAAATGCACCGTGACTATGGAGTCCAAAAATGCTGCCATTTTCGCAAATATGCGCATTCCCTTCGAGGCATCTTTGGCACGTCCAATCAGCAAGATGACATTCAACAGCTATTTGGTCTCCGATGGAATGGCTAGTGACCCCTTCACCTAGTCCAACAACGGTTCCGCAAGTTTCGTGACCGGTGATAGTTCCCAATTCGACTTCTCCCCGACTCCATTCATCCCAAAGCCAGATGTGTAAATCGGTTCCGCAAATGCTAGTTGATGCGGTTTTGACAAGGACTTCTCCCGGCCCTGGTGAAGGCACTGCGTGCTCAACTAACTCGAAACCATTCTGCTGTCCGTGGACTTTTGTCCACGCCATCATGGTGTCTGGCAGGCCTGACATTATTCTCACGAGTAATGAGGCCGTTCTTGAGTGTTGGCTCATTCAGGACCCATACCTGCGAGCTGCTGTTGAATATCATCCGGTACTTGCGCATCCATTTGAGCCCATAGGACATCATCGATTCTGAGGATACTAATCGCAGCCTCTGTAGCCCCTGAAATTGCTTGACGTGTAATCTTTACAGGTTCAAGAACACCTCTTGAAATAGTATCTGAGGGTATTCCTGTTTCCAAATTTAGGCCAACCATTACTCCACCCTCAGATTGTGCAGCAGTGAGTTTGAGTAGAGATTCGATTGGGTCAAGACCGGCATTCTGGGCCAGTGCTCTTGGGATAACTTCCAAACCATCTGCCCAAGCCTCCATTGCCATCTGTTCACGCCCGGGAATCGTTTCTGCATGGCGGCGTATTGCTCTTGCAAGTGCAACTTGAGTTGCACCTCCTCCTGGCAGTAACTTGGGGTCCTCCTGAAGTTGACATGCCACACCAAGTGCATCACCAAAACAGCGCTCAACCTCTCCAAGCACTTCAGTAGAGGAACCTCTGGCAATCAGAGTTGCAGCATCATCTTCCGATGATAATATCCAATAATTTGTACCGCCTTTGAGTTTTTCACGCGTAGAAATAAATGCCCCCAAGTCCTCCTTAGTTGCCCTTCCAATATCGTGAATAAGAGAGGTATTACAAGCACGAGCAAGTAATTCCAAATCTTTGCTTTCAACTCGTCGATATGCAAGTATTCCCGCATCGGCAAGAGCCTGTCTCGCTTCATCATCGATACCTTCTTTCACAACCAAGATGTCACAACCGATGCTCTTTAGATTCTCAATTTGTTTCATCACTGCCTTTACTTCGGCTGCACGGAATGCATCTAACATTCCTGTAGATGTGATAGATAGTTTCGCATCGAGCAGTGGGCTGCGCTTTTCTAGGCCGCCATCAACGAGAAGAATACTACCAGGTCCGCCGTGTTCCAACATTTCTGAATGAACTCTAGTTTTTGGAATAGCTAAACCAGTCACTAATTCTGTATCAATCGCTGAACCGCCAGTTTGATGAATTATTTTCACTCTAGTAGGGTCAGTCCTCTTCTCAGTTGAGATCTTTTCAGAGGCCTCAAATGCTAATTTGCTCAAGCGCGCTTGAGTTCTCCTTTCCATTTTCCCAGACAAACTAGTCTCAATCGCCGAGAACATTTGTTCGGGATTGGCATCAATTGTCATCTCATCCAATAGTTTGAGCGCGAAAGCCTCCGATTGTGCAAAACCCCGTGCAATGGTTGCAGGATGGATACCTTGACGGACTAATTGCCAAGCATTTCGCAGCATCTCGGCGCAAATCACTACAGTTGAGGTTGTTCCATCTCGGGCTACACGGTCTTGAGTTGAAGAGGCATTGATTATCATTCGTGCAACAGGGTGCTCGACTTTCGCAGTTTCAAGCACAGTTACTCCGTCATTGGTCACTAGTGTTCGACCTTCATCATCGATGAGCAACTTGTCTAGGCCCTTCGGGCCGAGGGTTGAACGAACCGCTCCAGCTAATGCAATAGCAGCCTGGACATTCTTGCGGAGCGCCTCGCGACCGCTTGTTCTATCGGTCGATTCGAGAATAGTTTCCTCGGCCACATGCCACCGACCCGGGGTACTGCCTTGAGCGTTTGGTTGATATATGGGGGGCTGCTCCGACTATACAACCGATGGTTACCTAGTGGTGTGAGAATATGGCTGAAGACTGGGAAGAAAAGATGCTGCAGCAGATGGCAGAGATGTTCAAGAATATGGGAATGGAGATTGATATGGCTCAACTTCGAACACTCATGGAACAGTTCCGTTCCCAATTTGATGACATGGGATTAGATGCAGAACGTCTTGCTAAAGGTGATGTCAATTTCAACTTCGATATTTCGAATTTGATGAAACTCTTCCAATCTGGAATGTCCCTTGATGATATGCTTTCCAATATGGGAGTAAATGTCAAGGTCGATGCAAATCCAGTCGAGATAGATGTTGATGATAGTCCAAAAGAAATGGTGGTAACACTACCCGTTGACGATGTATATCTCTCTGGCTGGAATATGTCGATAACTGTAGATTTTGCAACCCGTGCCGATATGGAAGAAATTGAAATTGCTCTTTCCAATAGTGGAGATACAATACAGGTACTGTCAGACCCTTCCAACCCGCCACTCGCACAAATTGAACTACCACACAAGTGTGATGATGTTGTTGATTGGTCGATGAATAATGGGATTCTAGATATCACTCTCAAACTTACTCCTCAAGGGTCTGCAACAACTGAAGATTCAGATATTATCGATGAGAGTGTCGATGATGATTATTTTCCAGAATCAACTGATGTCAGCTTAGATGTCGCTGATGATGACGATGATGATGAAGACGATGGAGGCATCCCGATCCTTTGATTTCGGGAAAATAGGAAGTGGAAAAAATGTCTAGTATTATAGGAATTGATCTTGGAACCACCAACTCTTGTGTGGCTACCATAGAGAATGGAGAAGCCGTAGTAATTGCAAATGCTGAGGGCGCACGTACAACTCCTTCAGTCGTAGCATTTGCCAAAGATGGTGGAGAGCGCATGGTCGGAGTTACCGCAAAACGCCAAGCTGTAACCAACCCAACACGAACAATACTCAGTGTCAAAAGGCATATGGGAACCGATTGGTCAACAGATATTGATGATAGCAAATATACTCCGCAAGAAGTTAGCGCTTTCATTTTACAAAAGCTGAAGGCAGATGCAGAAGCATATCTTGGGACCGCTGTAAAGCAGGCTGTAATTACTTGTCCTGCCTATTTCACAGATGCTCAGCGTAAAGCAACAAAGGATGCTGGACGTATTGCTGGTCTTGATGTACTCCGTATCATCAATGAACCAACTGCAGCAGCATTAGCCTATGGAGTTGACAAAGAAGAAGATCAAACAATTCTCGTTTATGACCTCGGAGGAGGAACCTTCGATGTTTCAGTTCTCGAGATTTATGATGTCGATGGGCAACCACAGATTGAGGTAAAGGCTACTGCGGGAAATAACAAACTCGGTGGCGATGATTTCGATGATGTTCTAATCGATTACTTGGTTGCTGATTTCAAGAAGAGTACTGGTATTGATTTGTCCAAGGACGTTCAAGCGACGAGCCGTCTCAAAGAGGCTGCTGAGAAGGCAAAGATCGAGTTATCTGGAACAGGTCAATCCCAAGTCAACCTCCCATTCATCACCATGAGTGATGGACAACCCGAGCACCTTGACATCACTGTAACCAAGGCCAAATTTGAGGAATTAATTTCCTCGTTGGTTGAGAGAACAATGAAACCAACTCGCCAGGCAATGAAGGATGCGGGTCTTTCCAAGGGCCAAGTCGACAAGGTAATCCTCGTTGGAGGTTCAACCCGCGTACCTGCTGTTCAAACTGCAATCGAGAAGGAGACCGGCAAGGCTCCATTCAAGGGAATCAACCCCGATGAAGCAGTAGCAATGGGCGCTGCACTTCAAGCTGGAATTATCGCCGGCGATGCAGGAGTCAGCGACATTTTGTTACTCGATGTCACACCTTTGACTCTTGGAATCGAAACTCTTGGTGGCGTAACAACTACCATGATTGAGCGCAATACTACAATCCCAAGTCGCCGCAGTGAGACTTTCTCAACCGCAAGTGATAACCAACCTGCAGTAGAGATTCACGTTCTGCAAGGCGAGCGCGAATTTGCTAAGGATAACGTCACACTTGGACAATTCCACCTAGTAGGAATCCCCCCTGCTCCACGTGGGATGCCACAAATTGAGGTTACATTCGATATCGATGCAAATGGAATTGTCAATGTTAGTGCTAAGGACCTCGGAACCGGCAAGGAACAGTCGGTTAAGATAGAATCATCAACTTCACTTTCCGAAGATGAGATCCAATCAAAGATTGCAGAAGCAGAGGAATTTGCTGATTCTGACAAGCGCCGAAAGGCCCAGGTCGAGATGCGAAATATGGCTGACCAAATCGTTTACCAAACCCGCCGTACCCTCGAAGAAGCTGGAGAAAAATTGTCTGATGAAGACAAGGAGCCAGTCCTCTCGAAGGTTACTGAACTCGAAACCCTACTGCAAAACGAAGAAGGTGAAGTCAAAGATCTCGACGAGATTGATGAGGCTGCAGTTCAGGCAAAGGTCAAGGAAATCGAGGAAGCAATGCATGCGATTTCATCCAAACTCTATGAGGCAGCAGCAGCCGAGATGGCAGCTCAAGAAGAATCAGGCGACTCCGAAAGCGATGACGACGGCGTCGTCGATGCAGACTTCGAAGTAGTTGACGAAGACTGAGATTCTCCAAGCGAATTCGAAAGGTACCCTATGTAATGCGGGTATTCGCATGGGCCCCCCTTATGGTCAAGAGAATCTACATCTGAGGAAATTGTAGAAATTTATGATATTTTGATGAGTTTAGAGGAGATTTACATCTCGGTCCAACTACCAACATCAAGGTAAATTTCCCAGCCCAAATCTCCATACTCGGGCATCTCAGTGAAGGAAACTATGGGAATTGCGTGGGTATATCCAACAAATGCGTTTATCTGTTCGTCAACAGTTGTAAGTAATTGTGTTAGGGAACGAGATATGATTCTCCAATGGCCTTCTTCATCAATTTCATCCCTTTTCACGTAATTTTGATGCAGATAAAGTCGACTTCCGTCGGTATTTTTTCTCTCGGAATCAATGTCAAATGAGTGGAACCAAAATTCGACCATGGGCGAAGATAGAGGTTGGCTGTTTTTTAAACAAGCGGTATCTCACTCGAATAGTTTCTCTACACATTAATTTACAAATTGAAGACTATGTGGGTGATTAGGATTAGACGCTTGTTGGTAAATGCAACGGTTGGTTCTGTATACCGTTGTATACAGTGTAAATATTCACAAGGGGTTGCAGTGGGCCCTTCACAAGGGTAGCGTCTAAAATGACCCACACAAAGCCCATGCAAACAGGCCTATTGA
>CAZNXM010000019.1:0-34506 GCA_964577145.1 uncultured Candidatus Poseidoniales archaeon | reverse complement strand
CGCAGTCGACGGAACTCTTCGCACTCTAACTGCAAAAGCAAAGGATAAGACTTTGTTAATTCCAACTGGAGAATTTGTTGAAGTAGTAAATGTCATTGGTTCTACTCTTATCGTAATACCAATGTCTGAAGAAGAATGAATAATAGAGGTGAAAAGATGGCAGCAGTAGAATTTTTTGGAGTATTATTTGGTATAGTATTGGTATTGGCATTCATGTTTATGATAGTTGTATTGCGTTACAAACGCTGTGCATCGGACGAGATTCTGGTAGTTTATGGTCGTGTGAGAGGAGGAAGAGCCTCAGTTTGTATCCATGGTGGTGCAAGGATGGTTTGGCCTCTTATTCAGGACTACAAGAAACTCAGTTTGGTTCCTATGACCATCCCCATCAACCTGACAAATGCACTATCCATGCAAAACATCCGCATCCACGTACCATCGACATTTACAGTTGGTATCAGCACAGATCCACTTATCATGAATAATGCTGCAGAGCGTTTGCTTCACTTGAACACGAATCAAATTAACGAAATGGCCTCTGAGATTATCTTCGGTCAGTTGCGTTTGACTGTCGCTTCTCTGACCATTGAGCAAATTAACCAAGACCGTGACAACTTCCTAGAGCGTATCACGCTCAACGTCGGTCACGAATTGCATAAGTTGGGACTCTACCTCATCAACGTCAATATCACTGACATTACCGACGACTCGGAATATATCGAGAGCATTGGAAAGAAGGCAGCAGCAACTGCAGTCAACGCAGCGAAATCCGATGTAGCGATTGCAGACCGTGATGGTGCAATTGGTGCTGCAGAAGCAAACCGTGCACGAGACATCCAAGTTGCAGAGAACGCTGCTGAAGCAGAGAAAGGAAAGAAGGCGGCAATGGCCGACCAGCGTATTTTCGTTCAAGGCCAAGAAGCATTAGCGATTGAAGGTGAAAACAATTCCAAAGCAAACATTGCTGAATATAACGCAAGCTTGGCTGAGAAAGAAGCTGAGGCTATGCGACGTGCAGAAGTTGCACGAAGAACTGCAGAAATCGAAGTTCAGAAGGCCCAATATATGCTTGAAGAAGCAAGACTACGTGCTGAAGAAGTCGCACAAGAAGAGATTGCGAAAACTCAAATCGAAATCGCTGCAGATGCTGAAGCAGAGCGCCAACGCAGGGTTGCGGCTGGTGAAGCAGATGCTATCCTTGCTATCTACAAAGCAGAAGCGGAAGGTGTGCAAGCGGTTCTTGAAGCAAAAGCATCAGGATATGCTAATCTTGTAA
Organism: uncultured Candidatus Poseidoniales archaeon; assembly: GCA_964577145.1. GTDB lineage: Archaea > Thermoplasmatota > Poseidoniia > Poseidoniales > Poseidoniaceae > MGIIa-K1. The sequence continues at coordinate 33,230 of CAZNXM010000019.1, read as the reverse complement.
AGAGCGCTGGTGGCGATGCAAAGGCCGCAGCAACACTACTGATGGTTGAGAAGATTGAGAATATCGTCGCTCGCCAAGTAGAAGCGATTTCCAACTTGAAGATTGACAAGATCACCGTCTGGGATTCAGCCGGTGGCGGCTCCGGTGAAGGCTCGACTGCTAACTTTGTTTCAAGCCTAATTCACTCACTACCACCTGTCCACGACGTGGCCAAGATGGCGGGCATTGACCTACCCGATTATCTGGGTTCGATGAAAGAGGAATGAAACCGTTTCCGCGGGCCCCATAGGGGCCCGTTGATTCAAGTACCCTCCAATGCGCACAGCGCGCATGCAGAGTGATCTCGAAATAGCGAGGGCTGCTTCACCCGAACCCATAGGCGACATCGCTTGGAAGCTCGGAATAGGTGGAGAAGAAATTATGGCAATGGGCCATGGTAAAGCGAAAATCACCTGGGAAGCGCTCAAAGGACGCCTCGATCGCCCTCAAGGTTCGCTCATTCTGGTAACGTCGGTAAATCCAACTCCATTCGGCGAAGGAAAGACTGTGACCACCATTGGACTTACTCAGGCCTTGAATCGGATAGGAAAGAGGGCTACATGTGTTATTCGAGAGCCATCTATGGGCCCGGTATTTGGAATCAAAGGTGGAGCTGCAGGAGGAGGACATTCTCAAGTTCTACCGATGGAAGATATCAATTTGCATTTCACCGGTGATTTACATGCGGTAACAAGTGCACACAATCTCCTTTCAAGCATGCTTGATAATCACCTCAAACATGGTAATGCCGAGAATATTGATTCAACTCGAGTAATGTGGCCACGAGTAATTGACCTCAACGATAGGTCATTACGAAATATCACAATTGGACTTGGAGGGCCCGCTAATGGAATGGCAAGAGAGGACCGCTTCGATATCACTGCTGCAAGTGAAGTCATGGCAATTCTAGTACTAGCGAAGGACTATTCGGACCTTAGAACCAGATTAGGCGATATTGTGATTGGGCACAGAATGGATGGCTCCCCCGTGAAGGCAAACGACATCAAAGCCGCTGGTGCAATGGCGCTATTGCTCAGAGATGCATTCCTTCCTAATCTCGTTCAGACCCTAGAGGGCGACCCTGCATTCATTCACGGCGGCCCATTCGCAAATATCGCTCATGGGAATTCTTCGATTATCGCTGATAGATTAGCACTAGGTGCAGCCGATTATGTCGTCACTGAAGCCGGGTTTGGTTCCGACATGGGGGCTGAAAAATTCATGCATATCAAGGCTCATTATTCAGGGAAATCACCCGATTGTGTAGTACTCAATGTCACTGTTCGCTCGATGAAATTACATGGTGGAGCATTCGGAGACCGTGCTGCTAGAAGACCCAGTAGCAAAGAAATCGCAAAAGAGAATGTCGATGCTGTTCGAGATGGAGCAATATCAAATCTTGACCGCCACATTCGCAATATGAAGGCCTTTGGCGTACCAGTAGTTGTTTCAGTGAATCGTTTCTCAACCGATACCGATGCAGAACTCGACTGTTTGATAGCATGTGCTCGTGCATCTGGTGCTACCGAAGTTTGCCTGACTGAAGTTCATGCGAACGGAGGCGAGGGTGGAACTTCTCTCGCTAAGGCAGTTGTTGGCAGTTGTAAGGACCATATCGCAGCTGGTCGACCCTTTACACCATTATTCAATCACGATGCACCTGTAGAAGAGAAGGCTTTGCGTATTGCAACTCGAGTGTATGGCGCTGATGGAATAAACATCACAGCCAAAGCCGACCGCCAACTCAAGCAATTGAGGTCATGGGGATACGGAAGCCTTCAGGTATGTATGGCAAAAACACAGTATTCATTCAGCCATGATGCAAATTTACTCGGGGCGCCCTCAGGGTTTGAAGTTCCTATCAAGGAATTCCGTCTAAACGCAGGAGCGGGTTTTGTCGTTGCAATTCTTGGAGAAATTATGACAATGCCTGGCTTGCCAAAGAGTGCTGCTGCATGTGACATGGACATGGATGAAGACGGGAACCTCGTCGGAGTCTTTGGGTGAGAAGATATGCGCATCATCAAGCGCGAGCATGAGCTCTATCGACTTCGCATTGAATGTGAAGATGATTTGTGGACTCTAGCTCGTATTTGCACACCTGGTAGAAGTCTAGGGATGATGGGTGAAAGACGTGACCAAACAACTGGTGGCATCGAAGGTGGTCGCGCAAAATCCGCTGAGCGTAAGCATATGTGGATACGGCTTAGTATCGAGTCGAATGAATTTCAAACGTTTAGTGATACCCTGAGAGTTCATGGGATTATCGAAGAAGCAAATTTTGACCATGGGAGTCACCATACTCATCTCATCCAAGTTCGCAATGAAGTTGAGGTGACCTCTGCGACTGGATTTCCCGCAGTCGATCATGCATTGGTAAAGGAATCGTGCGCTGAAAGTGGCCGCGCCAAAGTAGCGATATTGGTAGTTGAAAGTGACGAGGCGATTCTGTTTGAGGTAAGTAGCCGAGGAATGAGAGATACCGCAACATGGACAATGCGAGGCGGAGGAAAATATACAGGTTCCAAAATTAGCGAGAGCGTTTCCAAAAATTTCTTTGAGAAAATTGCAAGGGAAGCATCTGAACAAATTCCAGATGGTACGCCCACTATTCTTTGTGGGCCGGGACATGCTCGAGAAAAACTTGGGGTTTTGATTTCTGGTCCAAAGAAACTCATTGCTACAAGTATGGGAGGTAGGGCTGCAGCAAATGAAGTCATTCGAGATGGTCTTGCTGGCGATGTACTGTCAGACCACGCTTTTGTTCGTGAAACTGCTCTACTTGAGGAAGCGTGGAAGCGCATGTCCACAAATGGTCCTGTTGCCTATGGCCGTGAAATGATTGAGAAAGCACTGTCTGAAGGTGCAATTGAGACCCTATTGATTAGTGCAGATGTTCTTCGAGATTCAGATTGGGAAAGCATTACTTCGGGTCTGTCCAATATCGGAGCCAACCTTGTACAATGTTCAACTGACCACGACGCCGGTGAGCAATTAATGGGAATGGGTGGAGCAATCGCACTACTGAGATTCAGGATGTGAAATTGTGAAAGTTGCTTGGTTCCATGAAATCAAGGGGGACCTGCGGACCGAAATGCGTGGATTAAGATGGCTGCTATTGCGGGCTGAGGACCTTCCTCATGCTACTGCAGCCTGGATGTTTGCCGAACTTGACGGAGTTTTCATCGGAATTGACCATCGCGGCTCAAAATTTGAGTCTGGAATCCATAATCGTGCTATTCATCTTCTTCTAACAGATGATGTTGAAGGGATAAAAGGAATTACAAAAATCATGACAAACGGCCAACTGGAAGACCATTTGTGGTAATTGCCCCCGGTTGGATACGAGAAAAAAAAGCGAAGTGGGCCCGGTGGGAATTGAACCCACGATCAACTCGGTGTAAGCGAGGTGTCATAACCGCTAGACCACGGGCCCAGACCGTCCACATGGCCTCTCTTCTTGAATGACACCCCTCTATCTTCAAGAAGCATGGGCACTCGTCACTACCTGATGGATGAGGAAGCGCAGGCAATTGCGACCCGTCTTGTTCGGCGTCTCAGAGAGGTTGGAGCGACCATTACGGTTGCAGAATCTTGCACTGGTGGGCTACTTGCAAGCACTTTGACAGATATTGCAGGTGCATCGGAATGGTTTGAACAGAGTTGGGTTTGCTACTCATACGAATCAAAGAACATCGAACTCGATGTTGAAGAGGAATTATTGGAGACAAAAGGCGCGGTAAATGCCCAAGTTGCAATTCAAATGGCAGATGGAGCCAGGAAACGCTCTGGAGCAGACCTAGGGCTCTCAGTTACTGGAATCGCAGGACCTGCACAAGATGATTCAAACAAACCAGTTGGTTTAGTCTATGTTGGAATCGCATCAGAACACTGGGCTAATGCAGAATCTGTCCAATTTGGTGGAACAAGACATGAAAATAAGGTCGCATTCGTTCACTTCGCTTTACAAACTGCGATAGATTGCTGGGACAAAGCAAAAATCAGAGTCGCAAAAGTCAGGGAAATAGAAGCTCAAAAAGCCGCAGAACAAGCCGTGATATTAGCGCGTAGTGAAGCAGAACGTAATCGCAGGGCTGCCGCAGCAAAAGCTGGTGCTCCATGGCAGGATGAGGCATGGCAAGACCCAGGCAAAGCTGTGGGCGATGATGAGTCGGTTGATTGGAAGGAATGACCACTCTCACTCCATAGTGTAGGGAGGGTCTGCGATTACCTCATGTACGGGCTTCGATTGTCTTGAGGCATGCCAGCATCATGGGGGGAGATTTTTCCAGAATTGATGCGAGCAAAATTGATTGCCACTCGAGGAATTAAGGAGCGACTAATGGCACTAGATGACCCATTAGGGGTTATCGCTAATGGCAAAAATATCGGCCTCGAAGGCGGGCAATTAACCGATGAAGTCCTCGACCGCCTAATTGCAGCACATTCGCCAACTCCTAAGCCAACTATGCGTGATACTATTGGTCGCACAATTGCGCCAATCAATGACCCTGAACCATTGACCATTCAATTTCGCAATAACCTACCTGATTGGCGCAAAGAGGATTTTCCAATGGATGCTACAGATTGTGATGTGGATCTTCTCGTCCACTACGATATCACTGGAAATAGTATTACTGAGGGTAAAATGTCAGACATAAATGCAGCATTTTCAAATCGCCTCGAAAGACTTCGCAAACTGATTATCAAGAATTCCAGCCTTCCAAGAAGCCCCATGGAAATATCCCGACTCCAAGCGGAAAAATCACGTTTCAAGGGCAGGGATAACATCGCTGTCGCAATCGGTCTTGTCAACGAACCTCGACATACGAAGAATGGACATCTAATGTTTGGTATTGAGGACAATAGTGGTGAAATGAGTTGCCTGCTGATGAACCGTCAAGGCGCTGACCGCATCAGGGAACATATTCCTATTATCGAAGCTGGATTGATGCCCGATGATGTAGTGGGGGTATCGGGGACATTTTCTCAAAATGGTGATATGTTCTATGTTGATGACCTACATTTCCCAATGCAGGATAAACACGAAAAATCATATTCAGAACAGGGCGTCTCAGTAGCCTTCCTATCGGATATCCATGTGGGCTCGAAAACATTCCTTGAGGCTCAATGGCATAAAATGGTCAACTGGTTTCACTCCGACCCGCTGGCTCGTACAATCAAGTATCTGATTCTAAGCGGAGACTGTGTAGATGGTGTTGGCATCTATCCGGGCCAGGATAAAGAATTGGCCATTAAGGACCTCTACAAACAATATTCACGATTCGCTGAATTGCTAGAATTACTACCTGAATGGGTAGAATGCGTAATGCTACCAGGAAACCACGATGCGGTGCGTCCAGCCGAGCCTCAACCCACTTTGGAACCAGATATTCAGCAAGACTTCAACACGACCACTTTCGTAGGAAACCCTTGTGATTTCAGTCTCCATGGTGTCAGACTACTCTCCTACCACGGGAAATCGATTGACGACTTTGTTGCGGGATTGCGCACAGTCACATATTCGGACCCTGTCGAAGCAATGCGGCAAATGTTGCGTCGCCGACACCTAGCTCCTCAATGGGGTGGAAAAACGCCGCTATCACCAGAACCAGAAGATGGCTTGGTAATCAGAGAAGTACCGGATATTTTCGTAACAGGCCACGTACATGGTCACGAGTGTATTGACTTCAGAGGAACGACTTTGATTTGCTCATCGACATGGCAAGACCAAACATCATATCAGAAAATGCTAGGATTCCAGCCCAAACCCTGTATGCTCACAATAGTGAACCTCGGTACTCATCAGACAACAGCGATTCCATTCGCCTGATTAAAGGCCTAAATACGGCCTTAAATCATCGAGATCCTTACTCTCCACAACGGTAACACCTGCTTCTGCAAATGCGGTGTATGTGCCTTCACGGCTAGGATTGAAGCCGATAAATGTACAATCACCTACAATCATTGAGAGGTCCATGTCTGAATCCCCTACACAGACCAGCCTATCGGATGGGCAATCGATGATTTCGAGCAGTCGACGGATTGATTCATCCTTACCCTTAGACGGAACTCGTACTACCCCTTGGTCAAGCATCCAGCCATCTTCATCGAATTCAAATCCATTAGCGACCCAATCGTCGGCATTTACCATCGCAGCGATTGATTGGACATAGAGGTCTACTCCTGCAGAGATGATTGCCACATGGATACCTTTTGCTTGTAAATCAGCAACGAGCTCTTTCGCACCTTTCATCAATTTACAACCGGCGTATGCTCTAAAGATATCATCTCGGTGAATGCGTGGGCTCTTCTCTTTCCACATTGCAATATCTCGTGCCATAAATTCAGAATCGCTGAATTCACCTGCAAGAAAGCGTGCTAGGAGATCTGTTGAACTCGTACCAAAGTGCTCGTGTAGAGTTCGCCAAGAACTGACCGAATCGGCCAGTACTCCATCACAATCAAACGCTACGCAAAGGGGCATGAGTTTGGTCATGTGGCTCATGCTCGCGTGGGGCTTCGCCCACTTGAACTTGAAGTAAGAAAAAGAAGAATTATGGGGCAGAGGGGAAGAGGGCCTGGAGCCTAAACTCCAGACCCCCTTGCCTTCAGGGGGGCTTCCCCCGCCATCGGAGATGGCGGGTATTTCTTTCACAACATGGGATCCAACCGCCCCCGAAGGGGCGGCTGGTCCAGTTCCATCATTTCAGTTCGGTGTACCGAATCAGAAAGTCCAGGTGCGGAGAACCGCTCCTGGCTGACCGTTAGGTGGCACGTAGCTGATGGTGATGGTGAGGTGTTCCATTGTCTCTCCACCAGAGTCGACTGTGCGGACGAACAGGGTGTCACCAGTGTTGAACTGGGAAACAACTGCACTTCCTTCAAAATCGACGCTGTCAGCGAAGGTCACTGTCTTGTCGCTATTCTCCGGGGAGAATCCGTAGACTGTAGTGTCGGCGAGGCTGAAGACCTCGTTCTGGTTACCGGCACTGTTGACCCACTGTACGCGGACTTCAACTGCTTGTGTTGCTAGATCGACTTGGCTGCTGGTAATCTGGATCTTGTGGAATCCATCAACAGGGTCCAATGCCTGACTGCTATCTAAGTCGAAGGTCAAACGAGGTACGCCTTTCACATCAGTGTCAGCGAGGCTCGATGCCCAGACATAGATTACACCAGAGAGAACCACGGTGATTGCGACCATCAAGATGGTTGCAATAACTGGGCTCACTGCGGACTCGTCATCTGCAAGTTCCTCAAGTTCCTCCACTTCCTCGTCACGGCGGCTCTGGAGAACCAGAGCGCTCACGAAGAGACCAGCAGCGGTAATTGCTACTAGCGATGGTGCGAAGGAAGGCACGGATGCAGTTCCAATCAAGCGTACGACAGCAGGTAGGTTGTCATCAGATGCAGATGTTACCTTACCGTTTGTTCGTGGCTGAGCACAATCGGTACCTTCAGCGTCAGAGGTCATGATGTTGTTACACCAGTCTTGGTCCTCTAGCATTGGGCGGCGATTGTTAGTCAGAGTTGCTGCAGCTGCAGTTCCGTCCTCGTTAACTGAGGAACGGCCAACCTGTCCAGGACAGCTCCATTCGTCACCTTGTACATCGTTCGAGTCGATGCATGAGTGAGCGTATGGGAACGCATTACCGAAGTAACGGTCGGACTCAGACTTTGTCAGGTCACAAGTTTCGTCAACACAGGTTAGGACATCCATCTCAACCCATACCTTGGTGGTAGTGGTTGTGATGTAGACGTAGTCAGACACCTTGATCTCCTCACCGTATGCAGGTGGGGTGACGTATTGGTATCCAAGGTCAACATATCCTTCAGCGTCAGCGTCGTTGTTGTTGTATCCGTTGGTCTTGAAAGACACCTTCAACATGTGGTCGTAGTTGTATGGTCCCTGGTCACCAGCGTGGCCGATGGTCACGGTGGTTGGTACGTAGGTCTTTGTCATGATGTTGGTAACTCCGTTGAAGCTAAATCCAGAATCAGTGTCAAAGTAGTAGTCAGGGACATTCTCAGCCACGTTGTCAACACGCACGTAGAGTGTTACACTGTCTTCGCCCTGCTGATAGTTTGCAGTGCTCATACCGTAGTTTGGTATGTATGACGGTGCTGTTGCAGAGTCATGTAGGTACAGTGTGATTGGGCAGAACTCTCCAGACAATGGGTTCTGCTGATGCTTTCCTCCATTGTTTAGATAGTCAACTTCCCACTCAGGTGCGTTGGTTGTTGCGTCCTTAATCAGGTCGAACGAGATCGAATCTCCGTCGATTGTTGCGGCGAAGTAGTTCTCGTAGTTGCAAGTGTCAGCCTTGACGATTGTCCAAGCTAGGTCAGCATCCTCGTGATCGTTGTCGTGCTTCATAGCAGACAGATCGTAGGTGAGGTTGGTAACACTCTCGTCATCCTCTGTGAGGGTGACCTTCCATGGGAAGTTCGGAATGTCTCCATTGCCGTCACTGATTACAACACCGTTCTGACGGTCCCAATCCATTACCTCTGGTGCATCGTTGACTGGGGTCACGCTAAAGTTAACCTCGAAGTCATCTGCATCCACGTTCTCAGGAACCCAACTGTATCCAAGACACTCAGTCTGACTGGTGTATGGGTTGTAGGATGAGATTCCAATGAACAGGTTGTAGCAACCGGTGATGGAAATTGGTCCATACAATGGGTGGTTGAACGGGTAGTCGATTAGGTAGGTGTATGCAACACAAGCCGACTTGATGTCAGCGGTTACTCCAGTAACACTGTTCTCACAGTATCCACCATCGTCCATCAGAGATAGTACGATAGTACACTCGCCACCAAGCTCGTTGAGCTGGTTCTCAGTGATTGTCAACTCGTTGTTGCTGACATGCACAGAGAATGCAGGACATGGGTCGTTACCAGCGGTTGTGGTGTAGCCATCTGGGAAGATGTCATCCCAAGTGTCTGTGTATGCAGTGGTATCAACACCGTATGCTGTGCTCCAGAAGTCTGTGTAGTTTAGACCGCTGTATACATTTGCGTAGGTATCGATGCTGCTGTCACAACCGTCATCGGATCGGAATCCGCTGACCTTGTCGCCGTTAGCGTCCATGTACTCCTGGTACCAGATGCTTCCACAACCATTCTGCATGAGAAGGTATGTTAGCATGGTAACGTTGTTCAGAGTTGGTAGGGTATAGGTTGCAGTAGTATCCTCATGAGCAGATGGATCACCTGTCATGTCGATATCCTGTAGACCACCAGAGTTGGTGACAATGATGCCAACCTCTGCGAAGAGGGCTGCAACACTGCTGTACTTCTTCTGGACGAAGTAAGGCTCGACGGTTACGTCATCGCCCTTGATCTTCGCTGCCCATGAGTACACCTGAGGCTGCTCGTTTGCCATGTCATTGGATGCCATGTCAATTACGTAGGAGCCAGTTGCGTTTGGTGCGCTACCTAGAACCTTGCTTACAGATCCAAATCCTTCATCGAGGACGTTCAAGTTACCTGCACCGTCATCAGCGAATACCGGCATGCAGTCAGCACGGTCGGAGTTGCAGATGATTGGCTTGTCATTGACATTGGTAACAGTCCATGTGATGGTGTGGCTGTCAGATAGTCCGTGGCTGTCAACGACGTTGTAGTGGAACACGTATGTTCCGAACTGGTCATTGTCAGGGGTCACGGTCATTGTCTGTCCATTCAGACCACTGTCGAGTAGCATACTTGGGCTTCTCGACGGGTCAGAATCGTCGGTGACAGTCCAGGTTAGACTTGTGTCTGCATCCTGAACATCGTCAGCCTTGTCAGTGAGGGACAGTGTGTAAGTTCCGCTGTCCTCATCGACGGTGACGTCAACTAGATTCTGAATCACTGGGCACGCTCGCAAGATGTCGACAGATTCCCACGCATTGGTGGACATATCGACATCGTTGATGTTACCCCAATCCTCAGCACATGTTGCATCGACCTTGACAGAGATGTCGTAGGTCTTTGCTGCGCTTGGACTGTTGGAGCCAACATAGCTGCGGTAAATCAGTAGATGGTTTCGTAGGTCCTCTCCACCAGATAGATCGTTGTGTCCCATGAGGAGAGTTATCTCGTCATCGAATGTCTGGGCGTTAGCACCAGTTGCGATACTCTGGGTTGGGTGGACGCTGTCTACCTCTCCACTGGATTCATCCTGAACTACTGCAAGAACACGTACTACTTCGGAAGGTTCTCCGATGCAGGTCCATGGAATTGCGATTTCAGTGTCTGTGTCACCAGACCATCCAACGTGGCTGGATAGTCCGTTGCAAGCAGCGGTAACATCAGCCCAGCCGGTGAAACCGTTGACCTTCAGTCCGTTGTTGCCGGATGAACCATCCTCTGCCCAGAAGACATAGTCTGCTGCGAATGGCAGGTTGTGTGCGACATACCAAGACTGACCAACGGTGTCTCCACCGGTGCTGGAGTCGATGTAGATCTGCAGGTCTGCAGCTCCCATGTCTACTCCAGTTAGTGCAAGGTAGAGGTTGTTAGCGTCCCAGGACACGAGGAAGTCCTCGCTACCGTCGCCGCTCATTACTCCAGGCATTGCATCGTCAGATGGGTTCAGTGTGTTACCGTACCACTCGCCTAAGTCACCATCAGCTGCAATGTATGCAGTGCGGTAAGCAGGGGAAACGTATGCTGCTTGCTGGTCATCAGTGGACTTAATCATCACACCGACATCGCTTGCAGCGCCGCCCAAGTGGGTTGCGTTGAGGTTCAACAAGTTACCCTCGTGGATGACAGCAGTTGGGTCAACAACAAGTTTGGCAGCATCAATTGTGTTGCCAATAGAGGTAACGGTCACATAGGAACCAGCATCAATCTGTGTAGCAGAGTCAGGCCAGGACATGTTCTCGATGGTTCCTTCAGCACCGGAACCAGCCATTAGGGTGGTATCAGCGTCAGAAGTTCCGCCATTCCAGCGGAAGTCTACTCCATCGGTGTTCAATCCGTATAGACCAGTTGTGCTCATGTCTGCAACATCGATTAATGAATCTCCAGTGACGTACATTGCAGATCCTGTGCTACCAGCGACAAGAGTTGCTCCGTCAGCCATAACTTCAGCATCTTCTATGTATGCACCGTAAGCGCCACCAGATAGCAGAGCGTCACCTGTTAGGGTAAGTTCTCCACCGTACATCTCGAGTGCGGTTCCGAAGCCAGAGACTTCAGTTCCGTCAAGAGTGACTTCGTCGTTGCCTCCAACTACAGATACACCGACGCTTGATACGCCAGTGCTGCTGCCTGAATTAACGGTTACATTACCATACATCCAATTGTGGTTACCACAGTAATATTCGTAGGTTCCAGCAGTGTAGAAGGTATAGGTGTAAGTTGAACCGAGGTTCATGTTTCCACCAGACGAGAAGATAGGCGCTCCAGCAACCATGTCAGTTGATACGACTGAGTGAGGTTCACCAATACCACTGTTGTTGTAGTACTCGTTAGCTCGCCAGCGGATTGTATCTCCTTCATTGATGGTGATGTTCTCAGGTGCGAATGCGTTAGCATTGATTTGCACACTCTTAACTTCTCCACCAGATCCGCCAAGTGCGGTCAAGGTAGATCCATCATCAGATAGGTCACAGCCATCGGTAACAATTGCATTCTCCATAATGGAGATGCTGTTACCGCCGGTGATAACCGATGCTGAGCCACAGTCTTCTGCCCAGATACCAACTGCACTAGGTGCAACACGGCCAGAGGTCTGGCCGATGTCGTTGTTGGTAATCTCAACATTGTATCCGTACTTGACACCGTCAACAAGGATTCCACCATCTGCATCGACAAGTGTGTTTCCATCAATCAAACCGTATCCATTCATTGAATAGATACCAGCGTGAGATGAATCACTGTCTCCGTAGATTGTGTTATCCGTCATGGTCCAATCAACAGCACCACGCATGTAAATCGCTTGTTGCGAATTATGGAACGTGTTACCATCTATCAGCAAGTCATTGACCGTTGAGTCCTGGGAATAAATTCCGTAGGACGGTGCAGATGAACCTGTGAATACGTTGTTGGTGATTTCAACACCATCTGCGTACGAATTCAGGTAGAACCAAATGTCTAGTGTCTCAGTATTGACGAAGGTGTTGCCGTCAATGATTGCATCGTCAGCACCCCAGTAGGACTGGTTGTAGTAATAGTAGAAGTTGGTCCTCGGCATGAAGATTCCAACTGCACATCCAGTTAGCGTGTTATCGCTAATTTCAGTGTAATTGCTACCACCTGTATTCAGGCACATGTCCTGATATGCTACAGATCCTGTGTTAGGCATTGTTCTAAAGTGGCTAAAGGTACTATTCTTGACCACATAGAAGTCAGCTCCCCAGTTGTACGCTCCGAAGTTGGACTTGTATCCCCATGTTGAGATAACTGTTGCAATACCGCTAAAGGTAGAGTCCTCGATGTTTGGAACGATGTCGTTCCAACCTGGGTATCCAATGTACATTCCTTGGGTCTCGCCGTCAGAAGTGACTGCAGTAGCAGTTGCATCAACATCGTGCAAGTATAACTCAGCCCCGTAAGGATAAGTTGACATCCACCATGAAGCCGAGTAGAAGGTGTACGAACCAGTAGAAAGGATAGTTGTTCCATTCCAGTTGTGGGTCGTGTCACCATCGAGATACAAGATTGCTGCATCCATCATAATGACTTGATTGCTCATGTCAGATGGTGTAGCACCATAGTATCCGTACTCCTTCAATCCAGAGGAGTATGTCCTCGAAGAACCGGTGTTCATGCTGTTAGCACACTGTGCAGTCATTACATAACTACTCGATGTGAAACTGTAACAGATACGTGAATCCACTGAATCAACGAGATCCATAGTATGTGCATTACCAGCATCATCAGTTAATGTCAACGAATCAAACGCATATCTGAAGTCACCTGCGTTGTCGGAAGAACCACTATAGTAGTAAGATCCAACCTTAGCAACAGTAACTGCAGTGTATCCGCTCAGCGGGATAACAGTCTTACCAGAGCTGTCCACAGTTTGTGTGGTAAAGCGAAGGTCTAATGCATCACCATTAGAATCTGTTGCTGCAAATCCAGTAACAATTCCATCAGCGTTCTTCAGAACAACATTTGCTCCAGTAACCGCATTAGTATCTGCTTCGACACCAATGTCGAGCAATCGAATACGGTTGAAAATTCCAGAACCTGTAGTAGATACGCTATCAACATCAATGTCTCCTTCTACGAAGTCAACAGTTGCTGAACCCGTGATTAATACATCTGCAGTATTTGCAAAGTTAGAATCAATCAGGGTAATTGTACCTGAACCAGCTGTTTCAATTCCAACGCCGTTGGTACCGAGGTTCATTCCAGACCATGTGATATCCTTGTTAGAGGATGAGCCGAACTTAATCGCAGATCCTGCGACGTTCTCGATGGTTCCATCTAGAGAACCTGCTACATCCTTAACGTAGTAGACACCAGCCAATGCTGATCCATCTACTGCAAGATTTGCCATCTCAACAGTTCCAGATGCAGCAGCGCCTAGTAGAACACCGTAGTTTCCTCCAGTGACGTCTAGGTTGTCAACTGTGGTTACTGCAGATCCTGTGACTTCAAGACCAGCACCAGTAGGGTTGGTCACTGTGATTGCGTCAAAGTTAGCTGCAGCCCAGGAGCCTCCGATTTCAATACCGTTGTCAGCACCAGTGATGGTACCCGATGTGAAACTTGGAGTTCCTGACTCACGAGCGTATAGTCCCATGTCATCTTCATCACCTGGGTCGTTTCCAGTTCGGGCAACGACTTCAAGGCGGTCCTGATAGTTGTCAGCACGGTTGTGCAGAACGTCGACATACATGGTTGCGCCAGTAATGTTGCTACCAGAGATGTCTACTGCAGGGAACGCTAGTCGTGCACCGTCGCCGGGGCTATTGTAGTACGAGTAAGCGTAGTTCAAACAGACGTTGTAGTTGTTCCATAGACCATTGTATCCTTCAGGAGGCTTGTATACACCTTGACCACCGTGGTAGGAGGTGTAGTAGTAACCCCAGTACATCATTGGGTAGTAGGTTGACGGTGTTCTGTCAGTATCTTCCCAACGGAATCCGAAGTCACTTGGGTAATCGTTCCAACTTCCACTGTTTGTGTATCCACCGTAGTTGATTAGGTAGTAGAAGTAACTGTAGTCATACCACTCTGTGTAACTGTATCCGTAATAGTTGCAGTGCCACGATGGTGCGCCAGCAGCGCCTCCCAAGGAACCGTCATAATATCCGTCATCAGTTTCTTGAGTGACATTCCACTTGTTACCCATGTTATCCTCTAACTCGACGTTCAAACGATCGTAGATCATGTAATACTTCGAGGTAGCATAGTTGTATGTTGGGTGAGCGTTTCCTCCACCGTAGATAGAGTTCAGACCAAGTTGTAGGTAATCGTCAGTTCCTAGATAGGTACTGAGGTCGATTGCATAGGTGGTCCAACCTGCAGACTCGCCAGATAGCAAGGTACTACGGTAGATTGTTGGTAGGCTCATTCCGCCATAAACATCCACACCGACAGTGTTGTCAGTTAGGGTAAATCCGTTTACAGTTGGTGCTGCGTTGTACGAGTAAATTCCAGTAGCTGCATTCTTGACAACGATGTTGTCGACAGCGCCGCCACCAGCCTCAAACATCAAACCGATACCGGTCTGACCAGAGTTCATGATGGTAGAATCATCAAAGTCTAGGGAACCACCGTTTACATAGATAGTTGCCTCAGATGCTGATGCTCCCGCATTACCGTAAATCGTCGAGGAGTTGAACACAGTCAGGCTACCGGAATCAAGGTTGATTCCACCTGCTACATTCGAGATCACTCCATTGTCAACGATTAGGCTACCGCCATCCATATCCAAGTTCAATGGGTAGGTCGCCGAAACGGCCTTGAGGGTCCCAGTGGAAGTCGAGATTGACTCCAAAGTCAGGGAACCACCATTGCTAATGGTTAGGGTTGGGCTGTTTGTAGCATCGGATGCGACACGGAATACGCTTCGCATGATAATGGTACAACTGTCGATATTCATGTCACCAGACATGGTTACCTTTCCTTCCCAAGTATAGGTGTTTGAAGCACTGTCGTATCCGAGCATTGCTTCAGGATGGGTTGACAGGTAACTACAGTCCATGTTGGTTCCGTTAAGAGCAACTGGAGCTGGCTCAAGACGTAGCTCGATTGTGTCACCGACGCCAAAGCTTCCTGGATACCATGCATCAGCAACGAGTGTCTCGTTCTGACCAGATGGTCCCCATGCTGCTAGGTTGTGGTCGGTGTAACTGTTACCAGAGTCGTCACCAGAGATGACCCATGCACTTGCTGTTCCTGTGGAATCAGTCTTGTGAGTTCCAACAGTGAACAAGCCTGAGCCTGCGTCAACAACGGTTGCCTGAACAGTGTGTCCGGAGCGGTACGACTTGGCACCGTTTCCGAGCAACTTGAACACCTTAACGGTAGCAAGGCCACCGAAGAAGATGTCTCCAGAACTTCCAGAGTCTACATCACAGCCAGAACTTCCGTCACAGTCAGTGCCATCTTGGCTAACGCCAATCAGAACGATCTTTCCGTTAGTGGATGCCTTTGCCATTTCTTGGAAAGTTGTGGTAGGCATTGTAACTGTACCTTCACCGATGGTGATAGCAGAGTTTCGTGCATAGATAGCATTCTGGCTACCGGTATATGTTGCATCGACATTGCTCAGAATGATATTGTTCGGAGCTGCCGAGTTTGAACAGGATCCAGAGATCCAGTCAGTGTCAACATTGTCACCAAGTAGAGTGTATCCACAGCCAGAAACTGAGATTCCAGAGGTGTCCCAGTTTACTCCCTCGATTGCATCGTTGCCTGGAGCATTTCCTAATACGGTCATTGCTCCGACAGTGATGTCGTTGAGAGATGGTGCAACTCTGGACATTGTCAGGTCACCAGCAGTTAGGCCAGTGATAGATGCTGTATCTCCAGATGGTCCGTTTGCTGTGCTTGAACTGCCTCCAGGTACGATGCTGAAGTCAGCGCTTCCCATATCGACTGTGTCGAGAGATATGCTGTCAAGGGCACCGGTACTTCCAGAGGAGTAGCCATCTGCAACTAGGTTGAAGACATACAATGCGCCTTCTCCATCGGAGTTCAACACTGCTCCGCTCTGTGCGGAGGTAGTGGAACCTGTAACATTGCTGAGCCATACATTCTCGAGGTCAACATCGATGAGGTTCACATTGGACTCACTAATGTCAACGTTCTCCATTGTAAGAGCACCTGCGGTACTTCCTGGATAGTTAACGACCGCTCCACCCCAGCTGTTGCCGTTGGTGTTACAGTCATCCATTGTACCATCACTTAGTGTGACAACAGAATCCTCTGCGAAGTTGAAACAAGCGTCTGCTGCTCCATTTACTTCGAAGTCGGACATTACAAGGACTGTTCCCTGGCCAGAGCCATGGGAGAACGCTTCACCGACATTGGTGAAGGTTACGTGGTCCATTGTGAAGTTGCCAACGTTTGCGTTGCTACTTGGAGAGGAGCCGTGGCGGCTTCCTGCTGCAATAGCTGCATCAGTAGTATTTGCAAAGTCGATGTACGACATCTCGTGGCGGTCATCAGTTCCTTCAGGAGTGCTGCAGGAATTGGTGAACGCTAGTCCAGTCCAAGTTCCACCCATTTGTCCCTCGAAGAGGATTGGGTCGCTTGCATTACCTGTTGCAACGAACTTGTCACAACTGCCATCAAAGGAGATTCCCTTTCCGCTTGCAACCTGTACAACAACACCTGGTTCAATGGTCAAATCGCCACTGATTGACAGGTAGTCGCCGGATGGGTTGACACGAATCGGAGAGTCGATTAGGGACCAAGTGTGTGGTCCGCCGACTAGATCGGCGGATAGGTCAGTTCCCTTACCCTCGAATGGTATAGTACGTGTTCTGACTGAACAGTCCAATGCAGAGTTGTCATAGCAGTAGTAACTGCTGTAGTAACCCCACCATGGAGCAATGTTACCAGGCTTACTTGCCGAGTTACCAGAGTATGGTAGACTTGGCATGTTACTGTACCAAGTGGTGATGGAGCGCTCTAGAGCGGTAGATCCATCGTCCTTGAGGTACATGTTACCTTGGCGACCAATGTGGACACGGTTCTTCGAATCGGATCCATTGTATTCGGTTCCGAAGTACTCGAAGGTAAATCCATCAGGTAGGTCGATGTTTGCATTGCATCCTGACTTGTAGGTATTCCACCAGTAGGATGAGACACAGTATGAACCGTATGGACGGCCATTGCTGCTTCCTGCAATTGCGACATCGTATGTTGGTAGCTCAGTAGTGAGTCCAAGGTCGAATGTTTCCCAACCATGTCCATTGCTGTCAGTACCAATTCGGTAGTTTTCAGTGTGGACATTCGCACCAGCCATGTACGCCTGTGAATCACGTAGCGTAGCACCCTTGGTACGAGTTTGGTCCTGGTAACCTACTGTAGCATAGTCGTAGTATGTCTGACAGTTGGTGTCATACTGGAACTCAATCTCATTGGTTACGTCATACATTAGAACCTGATAGGTACAGGTGTAAGTGCTGGTGTAACCCATGTCGTGCCACTCGACGATGAAGACCTTGTTTGGATCTCCAACTTCAAAGGTAGTAGTCGAAGTGGTATTGGAATTGGTTCCTGTTGAAGCAGTTGAAATATCCACTGCAGTTGCATAGTACTCAATGCTGCTGCTGCGTTCCAAATCCTCTAGAGAAGTAGACCAGTCACATTGTGCTGTTACACATTCTGCACGAGTCTTACTAACTGGCGAGAGTACCTTGGAAGTCCAAGTACCAACAGTTCCATCCGCATCGGTGATACGGTAGTACAATGTTGGACCTACTCCAGCAGTCGTAGATACATTCAATCCGGATGGTGGCTCACCTGCGTCTCCAATTGTGTAGACGAAGGTTCGGTCCTTCGAGTGTGAGTCACGTAATTCCATGTGACCCATCTCAGGAGCGAAGGTATCTGGTGCTGGTGCGACGCTTGCTACCTTGTAGCTAACTCCGCCAGTAGACGCCATGCGTCCGTAGTATCCAGATCCTTGTGCAAATCCATTCCAGTTGTAGTAGGTACTGTAGATGTAGTAGTATCCAGAAGTACACAATGGATTGGAACTGGACGAACGGAAGAAGTACATCCATCCGTTAGTACCGACGCACATCCAGTTTGACTTGGATGAACTGTAGGTTGCGTTCCAATCGTGCTTACCGAATGTTCCGGTGATGTCACCGGGGATGTCGACAAGGTAAGCTTCGGTGTAACCGTAGGTTGACCTCTTGCTAGCGGATGTTCCGCCAGAGAGGGTCTCTTCGATTCCAGTTTGCATTGTTGACTCTGAAGATGTATCTCCATCAAGACCAACGATAGCCCAGTCATTCAATGAACTGTCATATAGGTAAATCAAGTTCATACCTGGACCATTCTTTGCGGTGAAGGATAGATATCCATCATCATCTTGGTGAAGTTCAATTCTTCCGGACTTGCTGCCACCCATTCCATTGTATCCAGAGCTTGGCGCTGTGGTCCAGTGGATTGCCCACTGGCTGTAGAAATAGTAGCTAGTAGCATAGAAACATGAGTTGCTTCCAGTACCACAGTCACTTGTATCGAATTCCATCACGTACTCGTCAGAGTTGTCATAATATGTCATCTGCTGATCGAAGTACTTGTTTGGTGAGAATGCTGATCCCGCATAGCGGTCCTCGATCAGTACTGTCATCTTCTTTGCATTTCCAGCGTTAACAACATCATCAACAAAGAACCAGTATGTGGTTGACGGTGTTGTTGAAGAACTTGGAGATCCAGTACCACCAGATGGGTCGGTAGCTGTATTTGGCGTTGAAGCCAAATCCTGGAATGCCCAGAAGTAGTTCACGTAGTCACCAGTGGAGATTCCACCGGTCTTTGCCTTGAACTGACATTCTGAATCTGATGCGCCACATGTTCCAATTGTTGTCGCCTTAACCGCGGTGTAAGAACCGTTGTTAATCGAGTAATGGAGGTGCGGTGCTCCAGAAGTAGTTGTATCAATTCCAGACATATCTGAGAATGTCGCGTGGAATTGCCTCATACCTTCCTTGTAGGATGTTATTCCTGTGTATGGCACGTAATCGCTTGTTGGAGCGGTCGTGTCAGATCCACCGGAATATGTCACCTGGAGGTAGCTGTTCGAAGATCCACCGTTGTATGCATAATGGTAGATGTAGGTCGAAGTGGTATACTTTGATCCCATTCCGACGCTTCCACCGTTAGCAAGAGCGGATGTAATGTAGGTATGGCTACCTGTTGTAGCAGCACAAGCTGTTGCGCTGTTACACAAGTTAGCTGCCTTCCATCCAGTTCCTGTGGAGAAAGTACCTGCAGATGCTGAGTTCCAAATCGAACTAATCATCTTTCGCTGATTAGTACCACCGTAACCATAGGCTATGGTAGAACCTGAAAGAGCACCTGAACAGGATGCAGATGGAATAGACCAGCTGTATCTGTTAGACATTCCACAAGACTCCATTACTACTGCAGTAATTGCGTTTGAGGAATAGCTGTAACTGTAGCTGACATACTGCTTCCAATCTACTGAATCAACAGTTGCACCAGTAGGTAGTGCGTTGTTGCTAGTAAATGTGTACTTGTTCCAAGGCAGGTAGTAAATGGTGCCGTAGTAACGGTACATGTAGCGGTAGGTGCTATTGTAACAGTTTGCGTAGTAGACATAGCAGTATCCACCAGATCCACTGAAAGCCTTGACGGATGGGTCAATTGCCAGAGGGTACTGGCGATCATCATCCAACAACCATCCACTTTCTACAGCAGTAGTAAGGACCACTTCTTGGCCAAACGACTGAATGAAGTAAGTTGCATGGTATGGCTCATCTGCCTCCATTTCCATAACTATTGGCACTGGGATAGTAGCAACTATCTCTCCAGTTTCCAAATTGCGGATTGTGAGTTCGTCCTGAGTCTGGGTTAGTTCCTCTGTGAGAAGGTCTTCTCCAAGGAATAATCCATGACCAACAGGAATGCGCATTGTTTCGGTTAGACCTAACCATGCTACATCTTCCTGTAGAACTGGGCGTTCGCGAATCACGAGGTTCTGCTTCAGCTGGTTCTCTTCGACTGAATAGTCGATATCGAAACCTTCTGCAATGGGGTAACGCAGAACGTTACCTCCAACAGATACTCCCTCGGTCGATGGAGTCACCATATATGGCATAGGTGATCCACCAGATGCGTCCAGTGTCATCACTATCGGATTTATTCCGGTAATGATTGGGTCCACGTTAGGGTGGACCTGGACCGCGACACCGTTTGATATCTCGCTTGGGAAGACAACTTGGTATACGTTGTCCATTACTTCCCAACCGTCAACGGTTGCCTCGATATTGAGGTCTATCTCTTCCCACGAACCGTCGCGCAAAAAGTGCATCGGTTCTGCGGAAGTCAATAGAGCAGTCTTGCCATCCTCGGTGAGGAAGGCCTTCTGCTTCAGTGACCTCATGCCCTCTAATTCAGAGGACGCATCATATTCATACTGTACTGGCTCATAGACCTCGGGGAGTGCGAAGTAATCTTCGCTTGCTTCGTTCGATTCAACAAACTCTGCGATCTCCCCTGGGGCGGCGTCGTTCTGCACCAGGCCTGTCATTGGAGACAGGGCCATCAATATGCAGAGCAGGAGGGCAATGCCCACGCCACCCATGGCGGTCTTCTTATTCGTGTTCTTGGTTCCCAACATCACGTCATCAACTCCTTACGGACTTTATGCAATGCATCTCAGGCTTTGTATCCCTTATGAGGATTGGGGTACATGCGCTTTTACAGAGTCATGGAGTAAAGCGTTCTGGAGAATGGTTTCAAAAAAAAATCCCCGGGGATCACGCGCCGACTAGCTCGCGGGAATTTCCATAATTTTCAACGTATAATAACTCATAGGTAAACGGGCTACTGCAAGCATATATGCAGAGTATTTTCAGCGTGAAAAACACTGAGTTTTTTACTAATCTAAAATTTTCATTTTGTTATTATGGTAATATTTCCATTCAATTAATCCCTGCTCAAACCCAATAATTTCGAAAAATCAGAAATTCTTGTCAAAACGATGTAAAAATTACATCGACTTCCGCACGCGCGCATACGCGTGCGCGAGGAAAACTGCAAATCTAGAAATCGAATTCTCATATGTTGAGAGATTCTCGAGAAGAATATCCTAAACAAAATGAGAGGTATTCTCGACAAGATGGATTGGACCTGTATCAAGAATAATTGTACTTCGAAGTAAGAACTCGAAGTTAGTTAAGAGATTGAAAGAAAAAAAAGGGGGGTGCCCTGAGAAGCGGCGAACCGCTCCTCAGGGCCTCTCCAGCGCGCAATGCGCTGTATTCAGCTTACCGAGTTTGCAAGTTATCTGAGATCAGTAATCCCAGTCCTTGCCCTCATCGCCCTCTCCACCACGGGAGAGGATGAAAGCTCCAACTACGAAGGCAACGACCACTAGGCCGATAATGACGCCCCAGGTCCATCCTGGAACACCTTCTGCGCCACCTGCGCTGCCAATGTCCTTACACTCGTCAGAGTCAGGGTTGACGTCACAGGGGTCAGGCTCGGTTGTGTCGCGCTCTAGAATCATACTGTTCAGAGCGACGTCGTTGTTGTGGTTGCCCATAGCATCGACACCAACTGCGGTGAAGTGGTACATACCATCTGCTCCTGGCTTAGCGACATCAGCGGTGGCTGCACCAGCCGCTGCATCGACACAGTTGGAGGAAGGCATGCTTCCTGCTACATCCCAAGATGCATCGCCGAAGCAGACCATCCAGTGGTCAACATCGGAATCATCTCCAGCGACAGTCCAGGACACAGTCCATGTGTTGTCGTCCTTGTTGGATACAGTTAGGTCAGTTGCAGTTGCATCTCCATCGACTCCAGAATCAGCAGTTGCTGATGCGGTTGCGATAGTAGGGTTGCAAACAGGTGCAATTTGATGGCACAACTCGATGGTGACTGTGTAAGTCTCACCGTGGGTAGTGTAGGTCTGACCGTCAAGGCGTAGCGAAGTAGTGCTTACATTCGCTGACCAATCGCCGTTTGCGGTAGTATCACAGTTACCTGCGGAATCGCAAACGCTGATTTCAAGGCGGTCAATTGTGTCAACAAGAGTTCCTGTGTATCCCCAAGTAGCATCGATGTGGCCGCCTGTGGAAGCAGTCAATATGAGACCGGATGGGTTAGCAGCAGGTGCTTCAACAACAACTAGATCTCCGCCCATTAGTGCAAGTTCTCCACCAGATAGTACAGGACTTCCGTCTGCAAGTTCAATGTCAATGGTTCCGTCAGTACCTGCAGTGCTGATGGTTGCATCAAGCATTGCCCAGTTACCATTCGGGGAGATGTAGAACACAGAGGTTGGTGTCACAGCAGCAGCATCGTAGCTGAGGGTGATCGACTGGTCTAGAACATCTTCAGGACCGTATGTGGTCACTGGAGAGTAGTCTAGAACTGCCTCTGAGTTGTACTCACCTGCGTATCCGAATTCGGTCAGATCCTTGGTGTGAGTTGAAGTCGACTCTGCAAGACCAACAGTGAAAGCGTTTACACCATTGTATGTTAGATCATACTCCATCGAATACGAGCCTGCGGTAGCAGTTGCAACTACGTGGTTCCAAATGAATACATTTAGAGTGTCGCTGCTCGAAGATGAATATGCATCGAAGACTGTTACGCTGTATGCGTGAACTCCTGCCCAAGCGCTGTCAACTGGCATCAATAGACACTGAGAGAAACTAGGTCCGTCGCCGGTGCACGGTGACTCCTGTCCCTCGACAAGTCCTGGGTGTTGCCATACATATCGTATGGTCATTCCAGAATCATCATCAGCATCAATAGCATCAGCGGATAGAGTTAGCATAGACTCTGCTCCAAGTACGATGTCGCCATCATTCTCAAGAGTTAGAGTAACCGAAGGACGGTTGTTCATTGCGATTAACTCGTTTAGTTCCATATCGTCATTAGATGTGGACATGTCTGTAACAGTTCCACCCACCATAGAAGCGGTTGCGGAGATGTCATAGATTCCAGGTGCGAAATCAAAGTAGATACATGCTTGTCCTATTTCCTGAATCTGTGGGTCCATTGGATCCATTCCTACATCAGCGTGAACATAGTCCTCACCAAATCCGCCAGTACAGTTGTCTGCATCTTGTGTGTATGTATTACCTGATACGGTGTCCGTGATACTGAAAGCTACAGACCAATCGTAAGTAGTTTCAAGGTCACTTCCAAGATGTCGAACAGTTGCTTGTACTGTACTCATTGTTGGATTTAGTGGACCCTCGGTTAGACCAGGCATTGATGGTTGACCCATTGGGTCTCCATTCTCGTCTACCTGATATCCTTGATTAACAACTAGTGCAGATACACCAATGTCATGGAATGTCTGAACCTTACCTTCGATTTCTGCCTCACTTGTGGAAGCAACGTCATCTTGCTGATAAGTTACTTCACAGAAGTGAATAAGAGTTAGGATTGCTTCAGGCTCGGTACCATTTGCTGGTCGAGTGACTTGCTCCTCACATTCTGGCATCTGTCCGTATAGGACATAGCTCACAAGAGTTACCTCGATGAGGTAATCTCCGGAGGTACCACTTGTGTCAGGCGAAACAGTTCCAAAGTATTCCCAAGTATCCCCTGTTGAAAGGGAATGGCGAGAATCCATGGTTGTGTTGTTCGCATCTTGCTCGTGACGGAAGGTCTCGATAACAGCCGAGGTTCCTACGTTGCTTACGGTTGTAGTTCCAAGGATATCGCTACCTGCCCCATCAGTTGCAGAGGAAAGTGTTCCTGACACGGTCAATGCAAGGGTAATTTCACGAGCAGTCCAAGATGTTGAACCATCGGTTGCTACTGATAGAGTGAAGGCCTTGTCTCCGCCGCCTCCCTCAACTTCCTTGCCTGAGTCCCAAGCGAGATCGACTACAATGTCGGTCCACTCTGTGACAGATACCAAAATTTCTTGGTAGTCATTTCCAGGGTCGTTATCTCCTTCGGCACTTGCCTCAACTACGACGACATAGTCGCCTGTTGTAGGAAGCCACTCAATTGCAGCTCCCTGATAGTTCAGGGTGTACTTACCGTTAGCAAGGTGTGCGCCAGCATCCAGGGTTGCCCATGGGCAGACATTGGAATCGTCACAAACGACGTCTCCATTAGTCCACGACAGGTCATTGCCGCTGGAGTCCTTTGCAACCATGCCACGGGCGCCGTCTTCTGCAAGATATACAGTAACGGATACGCCCATTTCGGCGATGGCTACGTCACCAGCGTTGCTGATGAAGGCCTCAAAGTTCACAACATCACCGGCCATGAGAGTGTTTCTCATGTCTCCAGTAATGTCGTCGGTTGTTGTCTCTTTAGGACTTAGTATCGCAACTACCTCCGCGTCTGGGCCTACTCGGCCATCTGCATTGGTCATTGGGCTATCGTCCAATTCAGCGATATCGATTACTGCAAGCGAGGTGCTTACCATCATCAATAGTGCCAAAATTATGGGTGTTAACTTACGCATGTCATTCCCTCCGACTGGGGTCGGTTGGCTCCCCCACGCCATGTAGGGTATTTAGGAGTTGGGCAACCCACGCCGTACAAGTCTCTAGAAGATTGTTTTTCCTTAATGGAACTTGACCCAATGCAGTACAGCGAAAAATAACAATAACTCGATGATAAAGAAGTAATAATTCGCTCTTTGGTACAATGCGTTTGTGTTTTCTATGCCTTGCTGAACATAATAACTAAAACAACTTCAATCCGAACTTGCCAAGGCCTGTGCTGGAGTGATGGACATTGCTCTTCGAACAGGGATTATTGTTGCTAATAGAACAAGAATCCATCCTCCTAATAGCATTGAGATTAATGTTCCCCAGGGCAGTATGAGTTCGACCCCTTGTTCTTCCCAAATTGCTCCATGGAGTGCGAGGTGGAATGCCATGGCAACTGCAGCCCCATTCAACATCCCTAGAATCGAAACCCAACTGATTTCAGTAAGCATCGAGAACATCACTGAACGGCGTCTCCATCCGAGAGCTCGTAACATTCCAATCTCGCCTGCTCGCTCTGAAACCGACCGAAACGTTACCACACCAATTCCTGCGATGCCTACGATGAGACCTAATGCAAGATATGCCTGGAAAATTGACAAAATCGCAAATACCAATCCAAGAATCACCAATACCTCCTCCTCGATAACCGATGTATGGACTCCATTCTTTGCTAAATCACTTGAAAGAGATTCCTCGAGAATTGAGGAGTCGATTCCTGGAGATGCTGAAACATAGATCCTAGTGTGTACTCCCCCGAACTGTTCCTCAACAATTTCTCCACCCATCCATACGCCAGCACTAAAGAGATTTGAAGATTGAGAAAGTATGCCTCCAACTACCACTTCACGGGTGTTTCCGGGGTTTGAAATATCAATTAGAGAAATCGATTCTCCAATTGTAATTGTAATCCCATTAATCGACTCTCCAGTATTGGGGTCAATCAGGGCAAATGAACTATCGATGAATACCAAATCTGGACGTAATGTGAGATTAATCCACGCTTCTTTCTCGGTTGGCCCTAAGGCGTTACGGTCCCAACTTGAAAGGGGAATGCCACCGTGTTGAGCAAAGCCATCATCAATACCTCGAAGGATATACCCTGTACGCTCTTCACCCTTCTCTAACCACACTACTGCTCGTGAAACTCTACCCACTGCATCGATATCTGAAGACGAGGCCTCTGAAAGATTCCAGTCAATTGGATCCGAGGACAGGTCCATTGGTGCTTGCCTAGATGAGGCGAGAAGAATCTCAAAATCACCACTTGCATCATCAACATAGCCAGTAGAATGTGATTCGAATTGTACTGAATATCCCGAGAGAACGATTACGCTGAATACAGTTAGTGAAAACATTCCCATTACGATTGCAGTTCGTAATGGTGCAGAGGCGGGATGGGCCAGAGCGATTTTTGGAACCGGCCCAAATAATCGAGTGACGAAGGTCCTGCTGGTGATGAAACCAGCAATTCTTGGAGCGAGTCCAGACAGTACCATGACTCCAGCAAATACTTCGACTATGCCAAGTACTGCGAATGCTAATTCCATGTTAGCAGGTTCAACTCCAGCTCTAACCGGGTCAAATGAATCCGGAAGGAGAGCCCATGCGAATAGAGCCAGCCCAATTGCGGCCATTGTATTGCTACCAGCATTGCGCATCGAGCGCCCTAGCATATTCGGCAATACCCAAGTTAACAGCGGCACTATTGCGATGATGAATTGTGCTGCTGCAATATGCCACATCGCTATGTGAAGTGATGAGCCGCTTTCCAATGTCAGCATAGTCAATCCTGAAAGTAAAGCTCCACCTAACAATATAATCAGGCCGAGGAGCATCCACCAAGGCATGCTTTTTGCACGAACTGGAGACAATCCACGCAGGGCTTCTACGATGTTTAAACGGCTGGTCCAAAGAGCAGTTGCCCAAAGGGTCGACATTGCAATAATGAATCCCCACGACATTCCTACTAACATGCTTGAGAGGCTAAATGAAAACGCGAGTCCTTCGGCGCCAACTGATGTGAAAATACTACTGAAAGCCAATGAAATCAACCATGCTAGAACTAGACCAACTATTCCTCCAAGAATCGCAGCACCAGCAGATGTCAGAACTCCTTCCATCATTGCGAGAGCACGCATATCTGAACGCTTGAGTCCAAGTGCACGAATTATGGCTTCATCTTGGCGCCTTTGGTCTGCTAGCATTATGACAATAGTTAGTACCAGCAATACCCCAGCACCGATAGTAAAGGTCCCAAAGACGAGGAACATTGCTGAAAGTACACCTGAACTCTCTTCTGCAACCTCAGAGGACTCTTCCTTGACCGCATTAAAATTCAGTCCCATTGAATCGGTACCAGCAAATCCATCTAACCAGAGATTGATTGCATTGGAATCACCGCCTGTCACAATTATCATACTACGTTCATCATCATCTGCTGCTGCCAATTCTGCTCCGGTTTCGAGATCGACCATACCGATGATGATTCCTTCCAATTCATCAAGGCCTGGAGCATTGATAGATGACATAGAACCCTCTACATCCATAATCAATGGAGAATCATCCCCATATGCATATGGCATCAAACCAGTGACCCATATCGTTTGATTTACATCAAGGTGAGCGAGTTGATTCGAGACCAACATTCCACCATCTTGTGGTGCAAAGGCAGAATCGGTTGCGATAACGAGTTGAGGTAGAGTTCCAATATCACTGATGTCTACAGTAAGTGGTAAACGCGGAGTTAGAACTCCTTCTGAATCAATTAGGACACCGACTGAAGTGCTGCAAAGTAAATCTCCATCCCAAGCGAATGAACGTTGGTCACAATCGCTATTTGGAATGGTCAAAGCGGTAGTGCCCGCCGAATTAAATGAATAGAGCGTGCCGGATTCATTGATTAGTAAACCATCTGGAAGAGCGGTCCAATTAGCAGGTGAAGCACTACCATCTACGGTAGTCCAACCTGATGAATCGCCATACATGATGACATCGTCAGAATGGAGCATGTCTCCTCCAACTTGTTGGTCAACCCATTCTCCATCTTCTACTGCATAGAAAGTTGAGCCAAATAATCCCTCTATGCGAAGCCACTCCTCACCATCAGCAATCTCATGTTCAATACCGAATAGAGGTTCAGGCAAATCTGGGAGGGGAATCGATGTATTGGATGCTAGTAGGACTTCATGGTCTGTTGTAAGGTGCTCCAATTCACCTTCTGGGTCCTCGGGGATGATTGTAAGACCACTATCGTGTGCGACTATCAAACCACCTTCAACTAATTCGACGTCATTGATCAAGCCACCATCTGGGACTTCCCAGCCATGGGCCTTTCCTCCGCGGTCGATTTGGAAGGAGACTGAACCGGCAGCAATGTACCAATCTCCTTCTGTGGAGGGGACTATTTGCTCAATGGTTTCATCTGGTAGGACTAGAATATTGTATCCTTGAGATATTTGAATCAAGGGTACTTGAAGAACTTCTAGAGTACTTCCTCCGGCTGCTAATTCACTCGCATTCTCGCGCCATGCCGTCACAAAATTGGAATCTAGCCGGCCGAATCCACTAGTTTGAGCAATTGACATTACATCGCCATCGATTTGGGTTTCAAATGAAGCATCTGAAGATGAAATCAATCCATCGAGGCTTTCTTTGATTTGTGGAATACTATCAGAGGCACCGATATTATCTGGCATCGAAATCCGCAGACGATTTACCACCCATTCCTTACCTTGTAGTTCTTGAGCTTGTGAAAGTGAAGTGAATAATCCAGGCCCTCTTGTACCAGACCAGGCACCAATTCCCTTGTTTGGAATCACCTCATCAATTGTAAGATTGTCACTATTGCGAACATATTTTCCTTCAGTGCTAATGCTGTACCAAGATACTTCGATGACATCTCCTGCTCCAATCTCCAATTCATCTGCTGCTACCTGATTGACACTAACTCCTTCCCAGCCACGGTACGCAAACCAAGAAACGCTTGGGTCGGCTTTCCCATCTGCTCTCGCAAGAGTTGCTGAAGTCTCGATTCCCACTTGAAATGAGTCGGATAGACCTTCGGATTGCAAAGCCTCACCGAAAGAAAGTGTGAGGTTTTCCGAAATATCATCGGAGAGGCCAGTTCGGCGGTCCGTCGAGTAGACGAGAATATCGGTATCGCCCCACATCGCCTCTATTTCATCATTGACGGTCGCATCAAGACTGTCGCCGACCACTAGAGAGGATGTGATGATCGATGATGCAACCAACAAACCCGCCATCATCAGTGCGGCTTGCCGTGGTTTTCTGCGAACTTGTTGCATTGCCAAACGGAATACGAGAAGGCGTCGTGATGAGAAAAAGGGCTGTTTTAGAAGTGTCAAAATTATTCCTGATGCAATTACTGTGGTCCATGTAGCCATGAAACTGATCTCTATCCAATCTAGAAATAGCCAAATGAGCATCGCATCTAACATTGTTCCAGGCCCAAGTATCATACCTTGCCACCAATACCTCAAGTCTCCACGAATGGAGAATGTTGCGCCAAGACTGAAGGGCGCAACCAGAAGTGCGGCGATAATCAGCTCGGTGAGCATATTCACTCCTCTTCCTTGATTACCCTGCCATCACTCATTCTGATAATGCGTTCACATCTGTCAGCGACCGCATTGTCGTGCGTAACGACAACCAAGGTGACATTACGTTCAGTATTCAATTCGGTTAGGAGTTCAAGAATTTGGTCACTAGTAGTGCTGTCTAAGTTTCCAGTAGGCTCATCGCACAGGATGACACTGGGTGAATGGACGAATGCGCGTGCGATTGCAACTCTTTGCTGTTGACCACCGGATAATTCTGCAGGACGGTGATCTGCTCTATCACCGAGGCCAACCATTTCTAGTGCTTCGATAGCGATTTTACGAGCCTCCTCGGCGGACATTTTTTGCATCAATAATGGTATCTCAACATTTTCAACAGCGCTCAGTACCTCGATAAGGTAGAACTTCTGGAAGATAAAACCCATCTGACTGCCACGAAGGTCGGTTCTCTCATCATCACTGATGCCGAAAAGCGGTAATCCTGCAACACTCACTTGCCCAGCCGATGGTTCATCTATACCACTCAGCATGTTTAGCAGGGTAGTCTTTCCACATCCACTTGGTCCCATGATTGCGACCATATCTCCGGCTGCAACAGAAAGGCTCACACCTCTTACTGCCTGCACCTTAGCCTCGCCCATTTCGTAGACCTTCCACAGGTCTTGGCACTCTAGAGCGGCTGACATGGATACCTTCAGGCCGTGCAGGTTGATAAGACCCCCCTTCATCGAGAATGATATGCAAGTCACGGTCCTTGCATTCGGACCAATTGCCGAAGCACTGGAAGGGCGAACGCATCACATCGAATTACCCGCCAATAGTAGTGCCCGTTTCCTAATAGAGGAAATCGGTATGGAAATGTGGCTTGGAAAGGGGCTTGCAATTAGTTTGAACGGCCACCAGGTGAGTGAAGATACTCCACTGAGTGATGGTGATGAAATCGCACTACTTCCGCCGGTCTCAGGCGGTTAAACAGCCGATTGATTGACAAGGCTGGTCCTGCTGGAACACATTGGAGGACACCCCCTATGCGATTTGGAGCAACCGAGATAATCATTCTACTCGCCATATTCTTCATTCTATTTGGAGCAGAACGCCTACCTAAGTTAGCAAGAGCGCTTGGACAATCAAAAGGCGAATTCCAAAAGGGTATTTCGGAAATCACACATTCACCAAATACTGCAGCAACCGAAGCTGACCTCGAGGCTGGTGGCAAGACTGCTACTGTTGCACTTACAGAAGAGGCTGAGGCTGCAGGTGTCGACCCCTCAGGAAAGACCGTTGAGGAAATCGAAGAGGAAATCGCCGATTCATCCGACGAGTGAAATCAGCGCCGTGCACGCTTTACTTCCATTGGCGAGCCACAAATCTCGCATTCTTGAGCATCCTTCGAATCGGCTTGTTTTGTCGCACGGCAGCCAATACAACGCAATTCCCAGGCCCACTGCTTTTTCGAGGGGCGGTTGCTTACTGCCTCGAATGGGTGGTTGAGGGAGCGGCAAACATTTTGCAGAGAATAATCATCTGTAAACAAACATTGGCCAGTTGCTATCGCAAGAGCTAGTACTTCGAGGTCGACTTCAGAAAGGCGAGGAAGATCACCTGTTCTTCGGGCAGCATCTTCGGCGTCCCCAGTTCCGATACTCATCCATTCCATCTCGATTGACTCAACAAGCATTGCGCGCTCTGGACTTAGTCGCTCCAACTCAGCAAGTTGGGAATGAGCGGCAATCCCACCGGCTATTCTCTCGACTGGCCAGTGCAGAAGGGCTGCGGTGTCGAGTACCGGCATCATGCAGATGAAGGCGAACTCCTCTTTCATCGCTTCGGGAAGGGATAGCATTCATGCGTAAGAATGTAGCCCGTTGGTCAGATGTCGTGGAAGGAGGGCGTAGTCGATTGGTTCGACGGCTTTGGTTCGGTGAGCCTCGGAGCAATGTCTTTCACTGAGGCAATTATTCAGCCGGTGCCTCCTGACCTGCTGTTTTTGCCCATGCTTGTCAATGCGATGGGAGACACTCCCCTCGTTGTTTGGCTATGGCTCGTTATCACAATCTCAAGTGTACTCGGTAGCCTTGTTGGATACTGGATTGGCAAGAATTGGGGCAGAGCTATTCTCGACCGTTTTGGAAAGCAACACCATGTCGAGAAAATCGAAGCACTGATGGATAGATATGGGACAATTGGAATTTTCATTGCCGCGTTTTCTCCCATTCCCTACAAGGTGTTTGGATGGGCTGCAGGTATGGGTGAAATGGATATCAAACCATTCGTCGCAGCCGGACTGTCTGGGCGTGGTCTCCGATTCGGATTAGAGGCAATACTCGTTGGAATCTATGGCGATAAAGCGCTCGATGCATTGTGGTGGCTACTGGATAGGGAGATGTTGATAGGGATACTCCTTGTATCGGGAATTGTGGCTACGTGGTACGGTCTACGCTGGTGGAATAGGTTAACGGTCGACCCCAACATTCATGAATAATCAGCGTTGGGCGAGGGGTAGTTGCTTGCATGGTGTAGTGGCCCATCATTTCGGGTTTTCATCCCGGCGACCCGGGTTCGAATCCCGGTGCGAGCACTCTAGCACCTAAACTACTCAAATGTGGCATTGCTAGCCCTAATAGTACTCAAAAAAGTACTCGCAAAAAAACAAGTTTGCTTTTTTTGCCCCCTAAAGTGGCCTATTTTTGGCACTTTCCCAAAGTATCACTATAGTCAAATCAGAGTGGGGGAAAAATAAGCAATTGCCCGATACAAATATACCGTAACGGAACCGATATACACCTAATGATTGCCAATCGATGGAATTTTATTACGAGTATACTTCTATCTACAATACTACTGGTATCGGGGTCTCCACTAACGATGGATGCTCTTTCAGAAGAAAGTATTACGATGGACTTTAGCCCAATAAATGAGTACGATTATGAAAATGAATCTACATACGATAATGTCACGGTTAATCAATCAAATATTTCCGAAGAAACTGTGAATGAAACTTGTGAATGTCCTTGTGAAACCTCTCCAAGTCCCAACTTCATCAATAAGAAATGGGCAAGTATTGTCAATCTGAAAATCTCAGAAGAGATATACACTTCTAATGTACTCAAAAGGGAGCTTGAATTCGGTGGTGCTCGATTACATAATTTCGATTATGGCAGTGGTGAGGTTAGAACAGATTTCTATGGCGTCATCGTCTGTTTAGAGGATGATCCTGTCAACTATCTAAAAAGCATTTTGAATAACCCAAATGGATTTGAAAATGGAGGAGATTTTCACGATTGGGTAGAGTGGGAGCCTGCATCAAAATCAGGTCGTCAACAAGGTGATGTCGCCCATCTGAATATTTGGTCTTTGGATAATGGAGCAATCATCTATCTTGATGTTGATCTAAAGGACAATGAATTTTGTGTCATGACTGTAGAGAATGACAAAGCGGGTACACATCCAATTTCCGGAACGCGATGTTTTGGATTTGAAAAGATGAGTGAAAAAGAAGTAATGTTCTACACTTACTCGATTGAATCCGCAACAATTTGGGGAACTGGCGGAGTTGGCGCAGAGATGCAGCACAATATGTGGATCTCCATGATGCAGGCAATCGCCACCGAAGTCGAAAGCAATGGCGGAGAGTCTTGTGGAATTTATTATGACGATGAATGGCATTCCAACAGCAAGGTATTGAAAATACTCAAGGGTCGAGGTCAAATGATTAAGCCAACTCTACTTGACAATACGGGAACTGTTGATGGATGGCTCCCCGTTGCTCGATGATAACTCATTGAGTTTTTCTCAGGTAGGAATTGGTCTCATCAAATCCACCGATGAACATCGGGTTCTCTCCCCTGATATCGATAATCACCGGAACGGTTCGATGACCGGTTTCCTCGACTACTTCCATACGGGCTGTACTATCACTATCGAAATTAATCTCGCTGAATGTCAAGCCTTTTGATTTGAGTAAACGCTTTGCTGC
>CAZNXM010000018.1:0-35211 GCA_964577145.1 uncultured Candidatus Poseidoniales archaeon | reverse complement strand
CTTCATTTGGGAACTTGGGAGCAAATTCACTATGCTGAATTCGATGGCCAAAGACGCAAGAGGATTCTTGTCAAAGTAGTGGGGGTGATTTGATGGTAACATTATCCGAACCGGCTCAACTCAATGATATTGCAATCGAAATGGGAATTACCCGTGGAGAATGGGGCGACGGCGTTTCTTCAGTAGAATTAGAGATCGCACAGAAGCATTGCAACAAAGGTGGAGTCGCCCATGGTGGCATCTACACGATGATGTTAGACATGGCTCTTGGTGGCGCATTAGTTTCGATATTACCCGTTGAAGAATGGTGTGCAACAACCCAATTAAGCACTTCATTCATCTCGAGTGCAAAGCCTGGTGAGCGAATTACTTCGCGTGGTAAAGTAGTGAAGCGCGGGCGTAATGTAGCCCATCTAAAGGGTGAAATTACCACAGCATCAGGTCGCGTGGTCGCAAGCGCATCTGGAACTTGGGCAATTTGGGACCATAAGCCAGAAAGTATGGGATGAGAACATTCATCCCCCTCCCCCCTATGGGGTGAGCATGGATGTTTCAGAGATTGACATGGATGGCGGAATGTTTCGCTTCACTCTACCCTATGATTTTTGGAAATGGCTCGGTTGGGGCATAGGTGCCTTATTTGCACTCATTGGGATTGTGTCATACTTCATGATAGGACCAGAGGCTCTGTTTGCTTCTTGCATTGGCTTCTCGGTAATGGCATTGTTTTCTCCCGGTTCCTTCGAGGCTGAATTACACAGAATCCGTAAGAATGCGATTGACCCCGCAGAATTAGAAGCAAAGGCAGAGCAAAGTGGATTGAAGATTGAATCTTGGTGGCTTCAGCAAAAGACATTCGTCCCAACAACCGACCCTTCGGATTGGATCCTTCCGGCCCCAGGCCCCGCATCTTGGGACGAATCAGATAGGTATGGCCCTGAAGGTGATGGCTCGGCTCTACCTGAGCATCCCTCGAAGGTAGGTACGCCAATTCCAGCTACCCTCACATCGTTTGCAGTTTGGGCAATTTTGGCAATAATTATTCTATTCTTTGGGGCATACTCATTCATTACTGAAACTGGAGACTACATTGTAGCATATGTGCTCATTGGCTTGGGAGTTATCCTAACTGCTGTTGGATATTTCCGTGCGAGGATGATTCGTCAAATGCTCGATACTCCAACCTCTTTAGTCAGGTCAATGGCAGTAGGGAATCCAGAGTTAGTAGGACAAGTTAGACCAGCACCAGAAGGCTGCCTAACCGTAGTTGTAGATGGAAATCAAAACATGGTGATGCACAACATGGTCTCCTATTTTTGGGCATATGAGCAGTATCAATGTAGAACCACAAGGGATAGCGAGGGGAATTCCAAAGAAGAGTGTCATTGGGTTACAATTCGTTCCGACGAGGGCGGTTGTCCATTTATTCTCCACGATGGAACTGGTGGAGTAAGAGTCAACGCTCAAACTTTCAAGAGAACAGACCACGGCCTATACCTGAAGCGTTGGGACGGGGCTTTCGCACAATCATTGGGTAAGCAATTTATGGCTCAAGCAGTTGCGGGGATCCTTGGTGGAGGCAGAGTCAAGAAACATCGCTGGACATTGTATGGAATTCGATTGGCTAATCCAGTATATGTGCTTGGAAATGCGGTGCCAAGAACCAGAGAATCTCTTGCATCAGAGGGATTGGATGGCGTTCTTCAGAACTCCTTGCTCGAGGTAAACGGCGATGAAGATGCACCGGGAATCAAGGTCACATTACAGCGAGGAACAGAACTTTCCAATCTTGGTAGATCACGTTCTGGATTCGAACTCATGATTCTGCCATTTACGGTTGCAATTGGTGCAATCGCCCTTCTTGGCGTCGCGTGAGATTCATGACCCCCCGCCCTCTGGGCGGGATATGGCAGAGGATGTCGTAATCGTCGGAGGAGCCCGAACCCCATTTTGTGAATGGCAAGGTGGCAAGCGTGGAGATGGACAACCGGGCGGCCTTCTCAAGGATACAAGTGCATTGAAACTTGGAGAAATCGCCATCATCGGTGCGCTTGAAAAAACCGGTACTGCGCCAGAATCTGTTGACCATGTAGTCATGGGATATGCTTTGCAAACTTGCGACCAAGCGATTTTCGGCGCTCGTCATGCTGGTCTTGGTGCTGGAATTCCTCAAGAGGTCCCAATGCTTACCCTCTCACGTATCTGTGGCAGTGGAGTACAATCCATTGTGAGCGGTGCGCAGATGATTCAACTCGGCGAAGCGAACACCGTCGTCGCTGGAGGAATGGAGAACCTCTCTCAGGCTCCTCATGTATTGCGTGGAATGCGTGATACTTACAAACTTGCAAGACCACCAAAAGCAGGTACTGAATTGGAGAAGGATATGGAAGATTATCTATTCACCAACTTGCTCGATGGTTTCTGTGGTTCATTCATGGCTCAAACTAGTGATGAGATTTGCAAGCGCAAAGGGGTAACTCGAGAGGAAACCGATGAATTCGCAGCTCTTTCTCATTCTCGTACTGCTGCATCGATTGAGAATAACATTTGGGAACAAGAGATTGTTGCAGTAGGCGATGTCACTCACAAAGATGAGGACCACGTTGTCCTTGGTTGCACTCCTGAATCCCTTGCAGGCTTGAGAACTGCATTTGGTCCTGAAAGTCTCGTCACTGCTGGCAATGCTAGTGGTGTTGTCGATGGCGCTGCTGCTGTCGTCATCAAATCGGCATCACAAGCCGAGTCAGATGGCGATTCACCACTTGCTCGTATCGTCAGTTGGGGCATCGTAGGCCTAGAGCCAGCCATCATGGCATATGGGCCAGTTCCAAGTAGCCGCCTCGCTCTTGAGCGCGCAGGACTTGAAATCGAAGATATCGACCGTTGGGAAATCAACGAGGCATTCGCAGGACAAGCAGTTGCTTGTGTCAAGGACCTAGGTCTAGATGTGGCTAAAGTAAATGTCAACGGCGGGGCGGTTGGACTCGGCCATCCACTTGCAGCGACAGGAACTCGCCTTGTTCTCACACTTGCATACGAATTACACCGCAGCGGTGGCCGCTATGGTGTAGCTACCGCCTGTATAGGCGGTGGGCAAGGTATTGCAATGGTCATTGAGAAGTTGTAATCAAAGGGTGTGAGGCCCGCCTTCGATAATTGGGTCGAGTTGGCGTAATTCACCATACATTGCAGGTCCGGTAACGAATGTTCCAACGATTCCTGCTTCACCGACTACATTGTGCGCAAGTGCAATCCAAGGACGACCTTCGTCATCGAATTCGATATCGATAAAGTCGCCAAATCCTCCACAGCGTACATTTCCGCAGTCATCAGTAGTATCCAATGGGTCATCATTAGCGTTAACCGCTACAGTTGTGATTAGCGGTTGGTCTGCAAAGGCGTCGGTCATTATCGACATGTATCCATCCCAACCGCCATTTGCATCCTTGCCGATATATCCGACTGCAACTCTTCCCTCTGCACCTGCAAAGATAGTTGGGAACCCAGTCTGGTTGGTTCCTGGTGGAGCAACCATCATTGGTTCTGACCATGTATCGCCTTGGTCACGAGAATATGCCATCCATGGCATCTGATCGAGACTGATCCACGATGCGAATAGGTTGCCCTCATCATCAGCGCCAACCGCTACTTCGTGTGAATGCCATCCCTCTTGCATTGGCACTTCTGTTGTGATAGTGTGTTCTGTCCAAACATAGCCTCCGTCGGTACTTCGGTATACTGCTGGGCCATCGCATGAGGGGTTGCCTCGGTAAATCGCTCCATCAACCGAACCCGCAAGGTGTCCGTGAAGACCGCTACATTGGGGAGTATTTGTTGGATATCCTGGACGCTGTATATCCCATGTATGAGCTCCGTCAAGACTTCGTGAGCATTGTGGCCCTGCGGCAGAACTTCCGGTATTGATACAGAATACGTAGATGGTTTCATGGAAACCGATTCCATTTACATCGGGCATCGATGCAATCGATTGGTGGTCTTGTGGAGAGTAGTACCCCTCGGCCGAGAATGGTATCGACCAAGTCTGGCCATCGTCATCCGAGTATTCGACGAACATTGCTGTGAGTGCATGCATATCGAACTTGACCAGCCTATTTGTCCACTTGTCGACATAGATGTACGGGTCATTGGAAGAAGGTACTTGTCCCACATCTGGTAAAATTGGATTGAAGGGCCCCATATTGTTCCAAGTTTGCCCTTGGTCCATTGATGTATAGACCATAGTACCCGACCCAGTTCCCCCGTATGAAGAGAAGTGAATGCCGCCAGTTGAGGTGACTCCGATGGTGGGCTCGAATGTGGTAGCACCAATTCCGTAATAGGTGCCCTTGGTGTCAAATGGGGTATTATTTTCAGTGAGATTATCCCATCCGCTTGTATTGGTTGTTGCATTTATTCCACCAGCGTAATGATACCAAGTTCTGGCATCGATATCAAACCAAAATGGGCTTGGGTCCTCAATTACTGGAGCGGGTTCATCTTCACCAAAACAACCAGCCAGAGCCTGAGTTGCCAATAGCATTAGTGTGAAGAATACACCAGCGCGCATATTTCCTCGTCATGGATTCTGTTATTGAATCCTCCTCTATGTCGATGGAAGTATTGAAGTGCGGTCCTCATGTGTGCAGTAGCATGGCACTTGGAGCAGGAACAGTCATAGGAATAATTGGAGCAATATTAGGATTGATTATTCTTATTTGGTTTATCAGTACATGGAACCGATTGGTACGCCTTGAAGAAAACGCAAATAAATCGTGGGCAGACATTGATACAATCCTCAAACAAAGGTATGACATGATCCCTCAACTCGTGAATATTGTAAAGGGATACGCAGAACATGAGAAAGGGATTTGGGACCAATTTGCAGCAGCACGTAATACTGCAGCAGGTGCTCTTGCTCAAGGAAATGTGGGAGGAATAAGTGCTGCAGAAAGTACCCTAGCAGGCTTGTTACCAAAAATCAACATGGTTGCTGAAGACCATCCTGAACTCAAAGCGAATACCAACTTCCTTGATTTGCAACGCCAGTTAGTTTCAATCGAAAATCAGATTTCTGATCGCCGTGAATACTACAATGCAAGCGCAACTAATTGGAATGCTGCAATTCAGATGATTCCTACTAACATCGTTGCAGGATTCAAGTCGGCAGTACGCAGGGACCTATTCGAAGTCACAGATGTTGTTCAGCGTGAAGCTGTCCAAATCCAGTTCTGATTATAGGCCAGCGGCGATGATTCCCATCGCCACCCATGCACCGAGCATCGAACCCAAATTGGTGAGTGATGTCACTAGTAGCACTCGACCAGCGCGGTTGCTCCAGAATAATTTGAGCGAATCTAATTTGAGGAATTCGGTGAGATCCTCACCAGTAGGCTCTCTCAACTTCATTTGCGCATAACCAGCAAACCATCCCGCGGCAAGCGCTGGGTTTAGCGAGGTAATAGGACTCGCTATGGCAGCGACAAATACCGCTATGGGGTGTCCGCCAGCCAATGCACAAAGCACAGCAGCGGCGATGATATTACCAGCAAACCAGTAAATCCCGTTTTCCTTTATCGCCCCAAGGTCGCCATTGTATGCAAACCATCCAAGTAGACCTGCAAGTGCAATAGGTATCGCCCATGAGATAGTTTTGAGTTTCTTTCCAGGCTTAGGTGTTGCATTGAGTACAGCCATTCTATCTTCATCGACATCAACCCCTCTTTCAAGGTGCGAGTTCACACCCTCGAGGTGGCCCGCACCCATTACGACAAGCACCTTTCTTCCGTCACGGGCTTTCGTGATACTGCGTGCGATGAATTCATCTCTCTCATCGATGAGAACTTCACCAGCGCCCGGTGATAACTCACGGAATTCCTCCATGAGAGATGTGAGTAAATCCTTGTCAGAGAGCATTGTTTCGAGGTTGATTTCCTCATCGTCATCTTCTTCTGCTAACAGTCCCCATAATAGCCCGAATTTTTCTCTTAGGCGCATTCGCTTCCATGCTCTCCTCAAAGTAGTCTGGATATCTCTGTCAACAAGCACGACCTCCAAGTTTGCAGATTCAGCCGCTTCTACCGCGGCGAGTAATTCTGCTCCTGGCTGTTGCCCTTCATCCATTCCAAGACGACGTTGTTCCGAGGCGAGTAGGGATTGTAATAGCACTAAGGGCGCCTTACCTTCTTTGATGACTTTGAGTAGCCCTTCTCTATCGAGACGCTTGTCTTTGGTCAGGGCGTCATATCTCGAGGTGCAGAGTTCAACTGCAACCACATCTGGCTTCCATTCTTCGATTTGCTTCTGGACTGCTTCTACCGAAGCTGTGGCCACATGTGCAGTTCCGAGGAGTCGAAGGTCATCCCCAATGTCGATGATTGGGGAATTCATTCCTCCTCTCCCCCAAATGCATCTCTGAGAATCTTTGCGACGGCATCCATTGCATTATCACCGTCTTCGCATTCCAATTCTTCGAATGAAATTTGACCACCTGCAAGTGATTTATGCCCACCAGCACTACCTTTTGCGAATGTATTG
Organism: uncultured Candidatus Poseidoniales archaeon; assembly: GCA_964577145.1. Taxonomy (GTDB): domain Archaea; phylum Thermoplasmatota; class Poseidoniia; order Poseidoniales; family Poseidoniaceae; genus MGIIa-K1. The sequence continues at coordinate 28,677 of CAZNXM010000018.1, read as the reverse complement.
GATAGGGTTCTTCCGAGGTGAATGGATTCACTTGAAGACCGTGCTGAGAGGATTACTTTCGATCTTCGAACCCCGTAAGTAATCACCACTTCAATTCCCTCTGTTGGCAACAAGAAGTCTGCTACTTGTGCGAGTGCATCCCTGTCAACCATTTCTTTGACCGGGGCGAGCATCAAGCCATTCTCCAAATTTGCATCATTGAGGGCCTGGCGGAAAATGTTGAGGACTTCTTGTGAACGTGGCGGGCTCTCGAATGAACGCATCATGTCCCAGTCAATCCATGCTCCAAGCCAAGATAGTGCCCTTAGGTCAACTGCATTGAATGAGCGAGTGAAACCAAGGGTATCTGTTCGAATCCCGAATGCTAAGGCCGTAGCAACTTCTGGAGTGACTTCAGTATCTGCATTCATCAATACAGATGCGACAAGCGAGGAAGTCGCTGCGAATTCACTGCGGACTAGTATCACATCACCGGCCGGTCTGACCTCACTGGTATGATGGTCGATTACGATATGAGGTACGCATGACGGAGGCAAGATATTATTCGCACCAGGGTGACTAAAATCAACACATATTACCAAGTCTACTTCTTTGAGCAAATCATCAACTTCCCATTCGAGGATTATTCTCCTCAATTCCAAATCGAGTAACTTTACCATCGCTTGATTTTGTTGATGTTCGACCATACCACCGTGTACAATCTGTGCTGAATGCCCAAGGCTTTCGCATAGGTGGCGCATTGCCATTGCACTAGCGAGGGCATCAGGGTCTGGATTATCATGGCATACAATGGCAATGCTTGACGCATCAGATTCTTTCAGCAATCTCAGAACTTCACCTGCGCCTTGGCGTCTGTCAATCGAGCGTAAGCGGTCCTGAATCGCAGATACCGTCAGGTCCTCAACCGATACTAATTCAGCACCTTCGATGTTTAATGTGGAAAGAATAGGAGTATTGGGCCAATGATTTTTCAAAGCCTCAACAGGGTTGTCATCACAGATGATTTCCTCCAATAGTAGAATCGCAGTGGGCGCTACTTCGGGAAGCGGCATCTCTTCAAGATTCATTTCAGTTGGAAGGGCTACCATCTCACATTCTTCGATAGGAACAATATTGTCGACTAATCCAATGATTCGAACCCTTGAACGTGTGCCAATCCACTCGGCCAATCGATTGGCTAAGGGGTCGCATCCAAAAATCAGGAACATGGTCAGGACTCCAAGGCAGTTAGGACCTTGAACAGGTCGTCATGTTCTCGCACATCGTGCACCCTCATGATGTCTATGCCTTCATAGAAAGCATGTGCTGCAACTCCTAAACTACCGGCAAGTCGCTCTGAGGTGTGTGGTTGGTCACAAATTTGACCGATCATCGACTTGCGCGATACCCCCCATAAGATTGAGTAAGGCCTCAACTCCTTACTGGATTGCAATAAAGCGATATTGTGCTCAAGGTTCTTCCCGAAACCAATACCGGGGTCGAGATGAATTTTGTCCATGGAATGGCCTCTTTCTACCAACTCTCTTGCTTTTGATAATAATTCACCGTTTACTTCTTCCACCACGTCATGATAAGTTGGATTGTCCTGCATTGTACCAGGTTCGCCCCTCATATGCATAATACAGACCTCACAATCGCTATCGATTACCAAGTCAACCATTTCTGGATTGCGCAACCCGCTAACATCATTCACCATCGTTGCACCTGCTGCTAGGGCAGCTTTGGCAACTTCGACATTACGAGTATCGATTGAAATTAGACACTTGCCATCAAGGGCCTCAATTATCGGTAGAACCCTTGACATTTCCTCTTTTATAGAAATATTTTCAGCACCTGGCCGGGTAGATTCCCCACCGACATCAATCCAATCGGCCCCTTCATCAATCATCTGCAATGCTCTTTCAATAGAACCATTTCGAGATTCGGAATGAAAGGAGTCTGGCGTCGCATTGATTATGCCCATCAAAAGCGGACGGCGTCCAGAATCACCCTCACGGACCGCCATGTGGTGGTGCCTGTGAGTGGCATGTTTTATGAGATGTGATGCGTCAGACATCCGCATGTCTGTCGAGGAACCTCTCTCCGAGGAGGCCGAAGAAGGTCTTTCAGAGGATGACGGATTACTTCCAAATGAGGAACAACTCGAACTAGCAGAGCGCATTATTTCGCGCTTAGATCCGCAGGACCGAGCCTCTATTGGCGAGATGATTCATTCGAGGTCTCGTTGGGTAGGAGGCATATTTGCTGGCTACGCAGTATTCTGGTGGTTGGCAGTACTCCAATCAAATGACCCGGCATTCAACTCAATTTTCTTTGGACCAGAATTTGTCACGGTGACAATTCTTGCTCCATGTTTGGTTTTCCTAGGAAGCCTACTATCTGATTTCAGTAGAGAATTAGGCCAATTAGTGCCCGGTTTGATGAGCGGAATAATGTTTGTACTTGCGGTATTATATGTTGCAGAACCAGCGATTCTTGGATTCTTTAGTGATAGTTTGACAACGGGTCAAGGAACATGGTTCTTTGTCAGATTAGCGATTCTTTGTTCGACAGTACTGGTTGCTGCTAAGTTGTTGATTGATGCAGTACTATTGGGGTGGGTAAAGCGATTGATGGATGCTTACCCCGCACTCGATTTCAATGAGGCTGAAAAGGGCGAAGCCGGCGAGATAGCGGCTGAAGATATCGAAACCGAGCCTTGAAACGATAGACCGACTCGCCAATAACATGGGCGAGAAACTCGACGTGTTGCGTTTGGGTTACCGAAGGGGGCGTGACCCAAGAATCACAACCCACCTTGCACTTGTAGCTAGAGCCCTAGGTGCAGATGGCTTTCTCCTTGCTGGAGATGAAGACCAAGACCTATTTGACAATCTAGATTCAGTATGTGATCGCTTTGGTGGGCAAGTAGAAACGGGTCATGTAAGTGGCCTCGGCCATCTAAAGAAGCATGTTGAAAGCGGCGGTGTTGCAGTTCATCTGACCATGTATGGTGAGCCATTTCGTCAAGCGATTCCAAAGATTCGACGAGATAAGCCACTCCTTATCATCGTCGGAGGTGCAAAGGTTCCAGGAGACGTTTACAAATACTCTCAGCACAATGTTGCAGTTGGAAATCAACCGCATTCTGAAGTTGCCGCACTGGCACTATTCATGGACGCTTGGTTTGGTGAATCTGGAAGCGAGCGACAATTCGCCGATGCTCGGTTAATTATTGAAGGAGTTAACAGCGGAAAGGTAGTTCACGAAAACAGTGTCGAAGAGTAAGGTGTAATCACATACTAACTTGGACTTAGTGAGTCCTTTGTTCTCTTCCCCTCGCGCAAGAGCACGCATACGCGAGTGCATTGAAGCCGTTGCCAATGATTATGGGGGGCATTAAGGGACCATCTCCGATGTCGGGGGCTTGGTCACAGAAAGGCGATACCTCGAGGGGTGACAGACTCCTCCTTCCCGATGCTACTGATGGTCTAGTTGCGGGAGAATCAATACCAGTTTCAGCAACTGGTGAAGGTGTCCTTCTCTTGGCCGATGGCGGACGCTATACTGGACAATTATTCGGTGCTCCGACTTGGGGTGAAGGCGAATTGGTTTTCACAACAGGAATGACCGGATATCAGGAATCATTGACCGACCCTTCTTTCGCTGGCCAAGTTCTAACTTTCACATATCCATTGATTGGTAATTATGGAATTCACGCAGGTACGAGTGAATCAGCTGGAATATGGCCCAGAGGAGTCGTCGTTCGACATGCGATGAAAAATCCTGACCACCGTGACTCGATAGCAAGCATATCCGACTTCTTGGCGATTCATGGTGTTCCAGGTATCGAAGAGATCGATACCAGAGCAATCACCCGCCGAGTTAGAGAACATGGTTGCGTGCTATGCGTTTTCGGGCCAATCGAAGACGAGGCGGCAATGAAAGACCATCTCGCTGCGATGAAGTCTCCTGAATTGGAGGATTTGGTGGACCAAGTTTCAATTGACGAGCCAGTGATTCTTAACGAGGGAGCAATGAATGCAAACGGCCAAGCATTACCACGTATTGCTGCAATGGATTGTGGAATCAAGTACAATATTTTACGTAGCCTATGTTGTCATTTCGAAGTTGTATGGTGTCCTCCAGAAACCAGTTTCGAGACTGCGAATTCATATGGAATCGACGCACTATTTTGTTCCAATGGACCGGGTGATCCAGCCCATCCGGGCAAGGCTACAGCGGCAAGAAATACTCTTGCTGCTGCAGTAAAATCAGGTATGCCAGTCATGGGGATTTGTCTTGGTCATCAGTTGCTAGGTCTAGCAAGTGGATTACAGACATACAAGATGAGGTATGGTCATCGTGGAGCAAACCAGCCCTGTGTAGATCTTCAAAGTGGCCGAGTTTGGATTACTAGTCAAAATCATGGTTTCGCTGTAGCAGACCCTGAGGCAGGGATGCTTGCTGCTCATCCTTCAGGAGCCTGTTCGCAGCCTATTGGTAATTTACATGGCGCTGAAGCAAAGGTTAGGTTTGTCAATGCAAATGACCGTACGGTCGAAGGGCTAGACCTAGTTGACAAACCAGTATTCACCGTCCAATTCCATCCTGAGGCCAGCCCAGGTCCTCATGATGCATATCCGTTATTCCAGAGATTCAGGACGATGGTCGATGAGCACTTAGGAGGCGGGAGCTAATGCCACGTCGCGAAGATATCGAAACAATTCTGGTTCTTGGTAGCGGTCCGATTAAGATTGGACAAGCCGCAGAATTCGACTTCTCGGGTTCACAGGCGGTTAGGGCACTGCGCGAAGATGGTTACAAGGTAATCTTGGTCAATTCAAATCCTGCGACTATCCAGAACGACCCAGAGATGGCTGACACGGTATATATCGAGCCATTATTGCCGGAGGCAATCAAGAGAATTCTCGAGATCGAACGCCCTGATGCCTTATTGGCGGGAATGGGTGGACAGACCGCTCTCAATATTGCCAGCGAACTTGCTCATGCAGGTGTACTTGATGCTCTTGGTGTCGAACTCATCGGTTCAGACCTCGATGCGATTGATAAAGCCGAAGACCGCGATTTATTCAACAAGGTATGTGCGGAAATCGATTTGCCGATTTCAGATGCGATTGCATGTAATTCGATGGATGAGGTTCTTGCGGCTGCTGATGAAATCGGTAGTTGGCCAATACTAATTCGCCCTGCATTCACCCTTGGCGGGTTGGGTGGCGGTACAGCATGGAATACTGGAGAGTTGGTCGAAATTGCAACTCTCGGACTAAGAAATAGCCGTATTGGCCAGGTACTCATCGAAGAGAGTATTCTTGGATGGCAGGAATATGAGTACGAGGTAATGCGTGATACTGCAGATAATTGCACAATCGTTTGTACAATGGAAAATATTGACCCGATGGGCGTACATACTGGTGAATCAACTGTGGTCGCCCCGGTTCAATCTCTTTCAGACCGCGACCATATGGAATTGCGAGACATGTCATTATCACTCATCAGGGCATTGAATATCAAGGGTGGTTGCAATGTTCAGTTCGCTGTAAATCAGTCGACTGGAGAGGTTAGGGTAATCGAAGTCAACCCTCGAGTTTCTCGTTCATCTGCCCTCGCTTCCAAAGCGACGGGTTATCCAATCGCTCGATTGGCGGCAAAGATAGCCGTCGGATATACTCTGGACGAATTACCTAATCCGATTACTGGGGAAGGAACCACAGCAGCTTTTGAACCAACTCTGGATTATTGCGTAGTCAAAATACCCCGATGGCCATTCGACAAATTCCGCACCGCAGATAGGACTCTTGGTACTTCGATGAAGTCCACGGGTGAGGTAATGGCAATTGGCCGATGCTTCGAGGAGGCATTCCTCAAGGCATGGGCATCTTTGGAACAAGGAGCGCCTCATCCACGTCCATTAACACGTGCTGATGAATCAGAGGGAGAAGGGATGGCTGAACGTGCGCATGAGCAATTGAGCGATAGCACACTTGTGGATTGGCTTTCGATTGCGACCGATAGGCGCATGGGTGCTGTTATCGAGGCGTTTAGACGCGGTTGGTCGATTGAAAGAGTGCATGAAATCACACGAATCACTCGCTGGTTCTTATACGGATTCCAGCGTATTGCACAGACCGAGTCGAACATTACGGAACACGGCGGTTCTCCTACATCTATCTCTGAGGATAATATGCAATTGTGGAAATCACTTGGATTTAGTGATGGACATATCGCTGATGCTTTAGCAGGATTCCCCGCTCTTGGACTGAAAGGAGTTCCAATAGGTAATGGTGAGGAAGCGGTGATGGCACGACGCCATCAGTTGGGAGTCCACCCAATTTTCCGAATGGTCGATTCTTGTGCTGCTGAATTTGCGGCGAAGACGCCATACTATTATTCGACATACGAGCCCAATGGTGAGAGAGGAATAGATGTCTTACCCAACCTTGCAAACCGGACTAAACAAAGGCAGGTAGTTATCGGTTCAGGCCCGATTAGAATTGGCCAGGGAATCGAATTTGACTATGGATGTGTACATGCGGTGAAGGCGATTAGAGAAGCGGGAATGGATGCAATATTGCTCAATAATAACCCTGAGACCGTTTCAACTGACTTCGATACATCGGATAGGCTTTATTTCGAGCCATTAACACTCGAATGCGTCACTGAGGTATTATTACGAGAGAATGCTCATGGAATTCTCCTTCAATTCGGTGGCCAGACTGCAATCAATCTCGCACTACCTCTAGAAGACCGAATAACACGATTGGATATCGAACTGGAGATCCTTGGAACCTCTTGCGATGCTATCGATGAGGCAAGTGACCGTGAACGCTTCGAGGCATTCGCAGAAAGAATCGGCATACGAATGCCTAGAGGGACAACAGGAACCAGTGCTGATGATGTACGGGCAGCAGTAGAGGAAATTGGTTTCCCCGTCTTAATCCGCCCTTCCTATGTCCTTGGTGGAAGAGGAATGGAAATCCTAGCAAATGACAAACAACTCGACGCTTATCTCGAAGAAGCATATCTCGCACCGGATAAACCACTATTGGTCGATGAATATCTAGGTCATGCTATCGAATTGGATGTAGATGCAGCAGCAGATGGTAAAACTGTACTTATCGGTGCAGTAATGGAGCACCTCGAAGAGGCGGGAATACACTCAGGTGATTCCACTTGTTTCATTCCAACTCAGAATATTAGCGATTCGATGATTGCGCGAGTTAGAAAGCAAACAGAAGATATTGGACTTGGACTTGGAATCAAGGGCTGTTACAATATCCAATTTGCGATTCAGGGTGATGACTTGTATTGTCTTGAGGTCAACCCTCGAAGTAGCCGCACTGTTCCATTTGTCGCTAAGGCTACAGGGGTGCCAATGGCCCGTATTGCTGCAAGGGTCACAATTGGAATCCCTCTTTCATCACAAGACATCCCAGTTCCTACTTCAGGCCATGTTGCGGTCAAAGCACCAGTATTCCCATTCATCAAACTCCAGGGCCTTGATCCGGCGCCCGGTCCAGAAATGAAGTCAACAGGTGAGGTGTACGGGTCCGATATCAGAGCTGATGTTGCATATTTGAAGGCCCGATTAGCAAGTGAAGTACCAGTTGCTACAGAAGGAGGCGCCTACCTAACCGTACGTGATGAGGACAAGGAAGGACTTGTACCGATTGCGATTCAACTTGCTGAAATGGGCTTTACCCTCTATGCTACACCGGGTACTGCAGATGGATTACGATCCAAAGGCATCAGCGTACAAACGGCCTATAGAATAGCAGATAGAAAGCATCCTGATGCTCTGGACTTGATGAGAACTGATGAGGTATCATTTATCGTAAATGTTCCAACAATTAGCGGTGGAGCAGTTCGAGATGGTAATATGATGCGCAGATTGGCCGTTGAGATGAATATTCCATTCGTGACAACGATGAGCGGTGCTAAGATGGAAGTTGCAGCCATCCGTGCTCGACGTGAAGTAGACCTTGAGCCTATGCGCCTCAAGGTCAATTACTGATCAACATGCATCGTAGGCTTCGATGATATACTGTGTTAGTGGACTGGTCCAAGCTAATTCAGACAAGCCATCTTTGCCATCTGCATCATATGTGCGTACAACATCTTGTACTCTGACATTGCCCTCGCTCGAACGTGCAACGATAGTCTTGGGTTTCAGGACCTTACCGGTACCATGAGGGTCGTAAATGGTGTCAAGTGCATCGGCAAGGAACCAATCGGCTTTGTCGGCGGCCTTTCCTTCGAATGTTTTCTTTGGCGTCTTAGAACCAAACATGCCTCCGGCCTTCTTTGGAGCGCTCTTCTTTGTTGCAGCGGTTGACTTCTTGCCTGCAGAAGATTTCTTTGAACTGGACCTCTTTGAAGCAGCACTGCTGCCCATTTCGCTTTCTAGTTCTGCTCTAATATCCTTCTCAAGTTTCTTTCGAATCTTCTTCTCTAAAGCTTCTTCATCGAGATCTGAAGAATCCGACTTCATCTTTTCTATTACTGTGAGATAGTGCGAAGCGACCTGGATCAGTGCAGTTTCCATCGATGCTTCGAGTTGCATCGAAACAACATCTCCTGAGGAGTCACGCCACTTGCGCCATTGTAGCATTGTATTTGCGTGGATATCCGAACCACATTTGGGACAGAAACTTCGCTTAGGTGGTTTGAGGACAGGAATTGAGCGCATAGCTTCAGGATCTATTCCTTCATGCTCCCCACTCGAAACATCGTGAATGTGAGTACTGGCCTCCATGCCGAGGTTCATCGCATCTCTGAATAATCCTTCAGATAGGTCAAGGGTTCCCTTCTGGACCAATACCCAGCCATCGGTTCCACGAACGGTTGCTCGTACAGCAGCAGAAGCGGCTGGGCTCTCTCCGAATTCATAATTCTTGAAACTCGAGCCTTCCTCATCTTCAGATTCTCCAGCGGCGAAAGCCTCGCCGATGTTAACCTCATCATCATCTGCAGGGGCAGCGATACCGAGTAGAATTGGATTAGAACCTTCCTCAACCTTGGCAATCATGTCGAATTTCTCCGCCATGGAAAGGTCATCACGCATGCGAATGACATCTTTCAGTTGATTCAGGTCGTGCCCCGTTGCAGTGATTGGGCCGTGCACTGTCAAGTCGTTTCCACACGATAGACAGAACTTGGAAGCGGGTTCTACAGCAGCCTCGCAACTGGGGCAATAGACTCCGGCCATGGACGGCAATGTTGCCAATCCTCTTTCAAGTCCTTCGGTCCAAGAGTTTTGCAGACCCCCTTTAGGGGTCTGGCTTCAATTTCCCAGCAGAGTAAGTACGCGCCCACGTTCTAACTCAACCAAAATAGGGGCAAGTCGAGGGCCTTTTTCAACACCTAAAATCGAAAGGTATAGCGTTCGGTAACCCTCTTTCATTGGGATTTCATTTTCTTTGAAGGCATTGGTAATTGCTCCGCCAATTCCCTTCACATCCCAGTCACATGAAGCGAGTGTCGATGCGAGAGCATCAGTAATATTGGAATTTAAGCCATCTGCCATTTTTTCCAGTACGGAGATCTTCATTTCTAGGGGGAAGTGAGGGCCATTAATCCAATTGCGCATTCGAACAAGCCTACTCTCGATTTCATCGCCGTGCATCGAGATAATATCATCATCGGATTTGACTTGAGCAAGCATTGCTAGGTGCCTGAAAGTGATTGGTGAAGGAGCGACATTTCCTATACGGGACATTCGCATTGCACCTATTGCATCTTCAAGTGCAACTTTCTGGCGACGGCTCAAATCTTCTGAGGCTAATTCAGCCTCAAGGTCACGAGCAGCGAGTCGTTCATATTCATCAGCGAGTTCGACCAAGCTCATCCCAGTATCGAAATCAATTGCTTTCTTTGGCTTACTCGAGGCGATGAGATAGCGAAGAATTTCGGGGGGAACTAATTCCAATGCTTCTCTCGGCCCAATGGTATTTCCAGTCGATGAGGACATTGCACCCTTACCCTTTAGCGAAATCCACTCATATGTCATTGGGTGGGGTGGAGTATCGCCAAATAATTGGCTAATTTCACGCCCGGTAGCATATGAGCCACCTGCAGCGCCATGGTCCTTGCCAAATGGCTCGCAGGTAACACCGATCCAGCCCCACTTTGCAGGCCAATCGATTCGCCATGGTAATTTACCTTCAGCCGTATTGATATCACTGGTTCCAGGTTTGCCATTTTGGACCCAATGAACATGGGGATGTTCATATCCAGTAACGGTCACTCCGTCGAGACTTCCATCATGACCAAATGGGTTGTATGGGAACCAGTCTTCTGCAAGTTCACGCCCACTTACTCGCTCGATGATTTCCCTAATGTCTGCGGATTTTTCACAAGCCATTTTTGTGCGTTCAGCAAAGCATCCATCGGAATATGATTGGTAATTGTCAATGATTCGAGGAATCACATCGATTTGCTTGAGTGCAGTGAGAAAGGGCTCAAGGAAATGCTGAGCATATGTCCTACCATCTGTGGTTGGCTTTCCTTCTGCATCGGGGGCAGGAATAGTTGCAAGTGGGCAACCAATCCATTGCTCGTATTCTTCGGAAAGGAATGAGTATACTTTGCGAAGTGGATCTGCAGTATCAACAATAAATACGAATTCTGCATCTAGGCCAGCATTTTTGCACGCTCGAGTAATCATATCACCAGACAAGATTTCTCTGAGATGCCCAATGTGAAATTCACCACTAGGAGTAATGCCTGCCGCAATAATATGCTTCTCGCCTTTATGGGCCAGAGCCTGTGCGACAACATCAGCCCAATGCATGAAAACTACCTCAGACTACAGCTGCACGAATTAGTCCACGCAATGGAACGCCTTCGACTTCGTTTCGAACAGTTTTGTTGACCAAAACCAAACATAGAGCAACTTCTGCTCCAGCCGTTCGCATTGCCTCGATTGTACGAGTCATGGTTACGCCGGTCGAAAGTACATCATCAACGATGATGATTCGCTTACCTGCAACCTGGCCGTACTTATTGGAAAGTGAACCGTGGCCGGGACCGCCATCGACATTGCGGTAAATTGCGACTTCACAATCGAGGGCACTAGCGACTTCGTGAGCAAATAATACACCATTGATACTGATTCCAACTACTGTGTCAATCATGTCGCCACACTCTTCGAGTGCTACATCGGCCATGATGGCACCAGTATGCATAATGCGCTGTGGTCGCACACCAATAGTTCTCCAGCCAATACGAATATCTCGTGGCTTTTCTTCACTTGCACTTCCCGCTAATAGCCATGAAATGGTATCTTGCGAAAGGGATAACTCATCAGCAATCTGTTGTGAATTCAGTCCTTCTTTGCGAAGATTACCTACCATTGCACGCAGTTCTTCAATGCTCATTCCGGGCTCCATGGGCACCACTCGGATGTCCGTAGGACATCAAACCATCGTCTGAGACTTCGGCTTAGAGGGGGAATCCTCAAATGAGGCGGGCCCGGCGAGAGGTTTGATGGCCGACTTTGAGTATGAGGCGCTGCTGGACCGCGCAAGGTCCAACATCCCAGAGGAGATTTCCAATCGTGCACGTTGGACACTCCCTGACCCACAAATCATGATTGAAGGTTCAAACACAATCTTCCGAAACTTCACTGAGGTAGTAAACAAGATGGAGCGTGATGAAAATCACTTCTACCAATTCATTCTCAATGAACTTGGAACCAGCGGTTCAAGAGATGGCCCAAGGGCACGATTCAAGGGACGTATCCCTCCAAAGCGTCTGAAGAAGACTATTGTCAACTATGTCAATACCTACATCAAATGTGGACAGTGCAATGCTCCAGATACCAACTTCATCAAGCAAGACAGGACTACTCTACTCAAGTGTCAGGCTTGTGGTGCTACTCGCCCAGTCAAGCTTTGAGATCCATCAAGTGGGCAACTGGGAGAACTCCTCCCTCTAGATAGTCCAGCATATCGGGAATCGCTTCGGGAGTTAGTGTGAACCATTCGCCTTGGGGATAAACCACGCAACTGATTCCATTTTCGCAGAAATCTAAGCAACCTGATTTCTGAACTCTCACATCATTTATCCCACGTTCCTTTGCGGCATTCTTCAGAATCCGCATCAATTCAAGGGATTCTTTTGCCGAACAGCAGCCGCGTGGAGAGTGTTCTGGTCTAGTGTGCCCACAGACGAAGGCATGCATTCTATAGCCCGCTTCGACTCGTCCCTTTGGATCTTTCATCCTATCACCTCATCGATTGAAGATGCAAGTTTGTGGTCACGTTCTGTAATACCATTCACATCATGACTCCAGGTCCTCACAGTCACACTACCCCAACCAAGTGTGAATTCGGCATGGTGATTCTGTGCTTCGCAGATCGCACCACACTCATTGACGAATGCGAGCGCACTTACGAAATCTGTAAAGGAAAAACTCCTTTCAAGATGATGGCCATCAACGACCTGCCAAGACATAGTTTCAACCCCATAGATGAGAATCATCAGAGCCTTTGGTCTCTTTCTCCACCTTTTCGTGAAGGTTGGAACGCCTCTTCTGGTCAGCTCGCTCAAATTCTAGTAGTTCTCTATCATCTATGTATGCAGGACGAGTATGTGCAATTAGGACTACTTTGACGATTACATCTCGGGAGACGTAAACATGCTCACCGTCGACAGTAAGTACCTCAATTGAGGACTTCCCACTAGAAAGCAAACGGCCACGAACAAGTGGGTCCTCGCCTTCGGGGATTGTACGTATATCGAGCATCATCTCGACTAAATCGTCACGGCGCAAGCCATGGCGTCTTTCCATTAAGTCGCCTGTGTGAACGCTTCTCATGTCCTCGAGTTCAGGTGAACCGAGTTCTTCCCACATGCTTTGCGCCCAGTCTGGTAGTCCGCCCATGTGGAATCCATGAGGCTCATCCTTCTTCAAGGCTGACCTAATTTTTTCCTTTCGTGAATGCAATAATAATGGAAAAGATGTGTTATTCAAAACCGTTGCTTTGAAGAATAGAGTGCCCGCGCCCTCAATATTGGAGGCAAGTGCCATGAAAGTAGTCTGGAGAGATTTGCCTACCGTTCTCACTGAGGAGGAGGTACTGGATAAGGCATTCAGTCGTGCTAAAAAGGCTGCAGACCGCGTCGATGATCCGGTCAAAGTCTTCAGGGTTCGCAAGCAATTAGTGCGCATGGTGCAAACTAGTTCCGACATCATCACTACCTATCTCGATGAAACTATGCGCACTTGGCCAAGTCTTGACCGCATGCCGCTTTTCGACAAGGCTATGGTCGATGCATGTGTTGGATGTGACGATTACCGTCACCATCTTTCGATGCTGAAATGGGGCGGAAAACAAGTTGGCCAAATCGGAAAGCAAAACTCTGCGAAAATCATCCGCAGTGGGCGTATTGAGGTAATGCACGATGCTCGAAAAGAAGCATATGGTCGCCTAAGTAGCATTATGCGCCGAGTAGGTAATTCACTCGACTGGCTTCATGAGGCTAGGATGACTTTGCGAACACTTCCAGTAATCGATTCACTCAGCCCAACCATTGTCGTGTGTGGCGCTCCCAATGTAGGTAAGTCTGCATTCATCTCAACGCTATCAACAGGCAATATGGAAGTAAACCACTATCCATTCACAACTAAACAAATTCACGTTGGTCATTTCAAGCATCGCCGTCTATCACACCAGATGGTAGATACTCCGGGACTATTGGACCGCGAAATGGAAAGCCGCAATCAAATCGAACTGCAAGCCATAGCTGCAATCGAACATGTTGGTAGTTTGTGTATTTTCTTGATGGATGTGACTGAGAAATGTGGCACTCCGCTTGAAGACCAACTAAACTTGCTAGAGGAGATCAAAGGCTTGCTTCCTGAAATAGATATGATGGTAGTAATCTCAAAGGCCGATTTGATGGAGCCTCTCCCCGGAAACTGGGACGAGGTAAAGGCTGCAGAGTCCTCATGGGATGGCGAGGGCGAACCAATGATTCCCGTACTACTCGATGAAGAGGGTTGCGTGACAATTTCCGCAACTGAAAACGTTGGCGTAGAAGCACTTAGGCTGGAAATCGTTCGTCGCTGCAAGGCTAATATGGAGACTGGCCCAATGGAATTGCCAAAGGGCTGGCATCGTAATTAGGACCCCAGTAATTTGAGGATTACCGGTAATGAAAATAGTCCGAGGAAGATGAACATCCATCTTCTCATACGTTTCTGATTTTTCTCATCTCGAATGTTACGGTCAATACATTCCTGGTCGCTACAAACGCGGACCTCGACTTTAGAATCGATATTTATTCCACAAATCCGGCAATGCTTGTGAGCAGATATATGTCCTGATGTGGTGCTACGGCTACGCCCGCTCTTCCTTTTAGCCGCTCTTTCTTTGACTGCTTTTGCATCTACCATTATCTCAACTCACTGTATCAGGGTGCCCTCAAAGGGCCTGCCCTCAAGGGCATCTTCGAGCAGACTCAGATTTCGCCCATCCAATACTGCAATTTTGAGGCCGGCTTCCATGGCCCACTTTACCGCAATTGGGTCGACAGCAGCACTTGCACCGGGCTCCAAGGCCTCGGTTCCAGTTATTTCTGCTAATTCTGCTAAGGTCATCGATTCGAAGGGTTTTGCATCTTCATTGGTGCGTGGATCACTATCATAGACATGACTCACATTGGTTGCAATCACCAAATGCGCCGAACCTGAATCTCGTGCTAGAGCAACAGCAACAGCATCGGTAGTATGTCCTGGAGTGGTTCCACCCATTATCACGATGTGATGTTCGCCAAGTAACTCAGCGGCTTCATCAGTGCTTGTGGGGATAATAGGGCATACATCGCAGCCAATATCGAGTAGAGTTTGCTGTAAAATAGATGCGTTCAACCTGGTGGCGGCAATGCCGACCATGTCCAGTCTATAGGAGTCTGTAAATGATGAACGAGCCAAGGTGATCCCCTCTCTCGCCGGAAGTCCGCCACCGACTACAATCCCCAGTCTTCGGCCATTGCCTTCGAGATGAACAGCTAGCTGGCGCAGTCTACCGAACCATGCCGACCTCTCGTCCGACTCTTCAGGTCGCAGTAGCGAGCCGCCGAGGGCGATGATGTGGGTCGTCATCGAACCGGCTGAATGATGGCCCTTGATGATGATTCCCGTGCGGAAGGCTTGAAGGCGGCCGCCTCGGCCCTTTGGGCCGGGGACGGTGCCATGGCTGACGATGCAGAGATGGCCACACGCCGTCTGAAACTAAAATTGGCACTGGAAGACCTTCGTGAAATGAAGGGATACGGTACTGAGTTAGTTACGGTAATCATCCCACCCGACCGCCAGGTCAGTGATGCTAGACAGATGCTACAAAATGAGCATGGTCAGGCTGCAAATATCAAATCAAAATCTACCAAAAAGAATGTACAGGGCGCCATTGAGTCCGCAATATCTGCGCTTTCCAAGTGTCGTGATGCTGGCGAGAATGGTATCGCTCTCTTCACTGGTGCTGTCATTGTGGGCAATAACAAGACACGCCATGTTACCGTCGTAATCGATTATACTCCTCAGCCATTACTCTCATTCCGATATCGCTGTGATTCCAAATTCGAACTAACCCAATTGGAGGACATGCTGATCGACAAGAAGTCCTACGGACTCTTCGTCATCGACCGTGCTGAGGCCGCATATGGAATCGCTAGCGGGAAAAGAATACATGTTCAGGAATTCTTGGTTTCCAATATCATGGGTAAGCACCGTCAAGGTGGCCAGTCTGCCCAGCGTTTCGAGAGGCTTATCGAGGAAGCAGCTCACAAATTCTTCAAGCGTGCAACCGAGCATGCTTGCAATTATTGGCTTCCGAATATCGAGGATATTCAGGCGGTAATAATCGGTGGACCAGGAGCAACTAAGGATTACGTGGTGAAGAATGATTACTTCCACCACGAAGTTGCAAAGAAGATTGCCAAGACAACATTCGATGTAGGCTACTCAAACGAGAGTGGTGTACGTGAGTTGGTCGACAATGCCGGTGGACTGATGGGAGAAATCGAATTGGACGCCGAGCGCCAAGTGGTCACAGAATTCCTCGAGGAATTGGTCAAGCAGCATCCAAAGGCGACTTATGGAGAAATGATGATTCGTAAAGCACTGGAACAAGGTGCTGTTGCTAAACTTCTGATTAGTGAAGGAATGCGCAAGAATGTTGTTGAAATACAGTGCACCTCTTGTAGTCATGAATGGACCGTAAGTATTGGTCGAATGGAAGCATTGCCCAATTGTCCAAAATGCAAAGCCGATGGTGATACCATCAAAGAATTGAGCAGTACATCATTAATCGATGAGTTCAGTATTCTTGCGGCAAAGGGAAGGTCCGAGGTATGCTTTATCTCGGTCGATTCGGAAGAAGGTGCGCAACTTCATGCAGGATTCGGAGGAATCGCAGCAGTACTACGTTATCCCATGATGTGATACCATGCAAATTCTAAGGGAAATCATTGAGCAACCACTTGAGTCAGCACTTGCTGACATGGGTGTGAAAGGTGATTTTTGGAAGAGGGCTCTTGGTCCAAGTAGAGAAAGAGATCAAGGTGACATGAGCCTACCTTGCTTCCCTTTTGCCAAGCAATTAGGACGTAATCCAGCAGAGATTGCAAGTGAATTAGCTGCATCATTATCTGGCGTCGTAGATGCTGAAGCCGCAGGTGGATATCTCAACTTCAAGGCCGATAGGAATTGGTTAGCACAACGAGTGCTCTCTGGATTTGAGGCAGTAGGAGAAAAATCAGTACTTATCGAGCATACTAGTGCAAATCCAAATGGTCCATTCCACGTAGGTAGAGCACGTAATGCAATACTCGGTGATACATTGGTGCGCCTCCATCGCTTGTATGGGAATGAAGTGCGTGCGGAGTACTATGTCGATGATATGGGTAAGCAGGTTGGAGTATTGGCTTGGGCATTACAGAATCTCTCCGAAGCAGATGTTGCAGATGCACTTGCCGATATTGATGACATTAATCCAAAATGGAAAGGCAAGTCAGACCATGAGACTGTACGTTGGTACCAGGCTGCACAAGCACTACGCCAAGATAGCATCGATAAGGACGCTATCGAGGATGAAATCAGCCGCTTAGTACATGCTTCAGAGCATGGAGATGATGCAGTACTCGCACAATTTGAGGAAGCCTATAGCCCCGTCCTTGAAGGGATGCTTGAGACATTATCACGTCTTGGAATAGAGTTCGATACCTTCACCAAGGAATCAAAATTCGTTGTTGATGGTACAGTTTCTGCCCTGATGAAGAGACTTGAATCAATGGAAATCCATGGAATGGCCGATAATGGTGCACATTTTCTCGACCTCGGTCAGCGTGGATTGAAAGGTAAGACTGAATTCTTCTATCGCAGAGGAGATGGCTCATCGCTCTATGCTACTCGTGACATTGCTTACCATATGTGGAAATGGCAACAGTGTGATGAATTGATCAACATTCTAGGAGAGGACCACAAACTCCAATCCAAACAAGTAGGGATGACTCTCATCGAATTAGGTGAGAAAGTTCCAGAGGTGATGTTCTATGCCTTCATCAAGTTACCAGAGGGCAAGATGAGTACCCGTAAGGGAAATGTCGTCTTCATGGACGACCTCTTAGATGAAGCACAATCTCATGCAGCCGCAATTGTAAGAGAGCTACGCAGCGACCTTTCTGAAGACGAGGTGACTACGATTGCCGAGGCAGTGGGCGTTTCCGCAGTCCGATTCAATATTATCAAGGTAAACCCAGACAAAGGTTTCACTTTCAGTTGGGATGAAGCACTTTCATTCGAAGGAGAGAGTGCTCCATTCGTAATGTATGCACATACCCGTGCCTGTTCTATAAACCGTAAGGTAGGGCGAGCACCATTAGATGTATTACCGGCTAACATACCGGATGCCATGCACGAATTGATGAGAGTAATGGCATGCAATCGCGACATCATTGCTCTAGCAGTCGGTGAAAATAGACCACATCTTTTTGCTACTCAAATGCTTGACCTTGCAACTGCGTACAATGCATTTTACCGTGATTGCCATGTGCTAATGGACGGTGTTGTCGAAGAAGCAAATTATGCTGTTAGTGAGGCGGCCCGACATATGTTGCGTTCGGGAATTGAAGCTCTAGGCGTCATTCCTCTGGAATCGATGTGATTGGAATCTGCGGCGTATAACCAGCCGCTGCTAACTCAGAACCTAGAACTCTCAGTTCTTTCAGAGCCTCCTCAAGAGTCGAAGTTTGTTTGAGGAATCTTGTAGGAGGCCAACCGAGGTCGATCTTCTCAGTTTCAATAGTCGACTCTTCAATCCAAGCCTCACAATTGACGCCGGTGCACATAGCACTGAATTGTTCAAGGTCGAGCCAGAACGTACGGCGTTTACACACTGGACAATCTCTGCAATGCATTGTACTGAGAACAGTCATACCTTCATCGCCTACCATGTCTACATCCCAAATAACGATGCTAGCGGTTCGCAAATTCATCAAGTGAGATTTGCGCATGAATGAACGAAGAACGGTCCACGCAGTCTCTTCAGAAGAAAATACACCTAAGCCTATCGAAGTGCCATCGGCCTCTTTGACAGAGGGGACAAAGACTCGTTCGATGGATGTCATCGGGGGTGTGTGGTAAGGGAGGGCCCTTCAATCCCTCGTCCACTCACGCTCTACTAAGGCCAATCCACCAGGATGTGGTAAAGGGGCGTCGGGTTTCTCAATACGAATAGAAATTGAAGCGATTAGGGAATTTTTCGAAAGGTGTTGAATCAAATTCTCACAAAGAGTTTCCATCAATCTAACCGGTGGTGCTGATACTACCTCTACATCGATTGCAGCTTGAAGGTCAGCATAATTCAATGTCTTATTGAGTTCATCATCCACTACATCATTGACCAGAGTTGCCCAAATAGAGATCACGAATGGTTGGTCTTGTTCATGCTCATAGTCAAACGCTCCATGACGAGCAAGAACTTCGTAGGACTCGAGACCGACACGAGTAGTCATTCACTCACTCCCCGCGCTCGTGAACCCAGATGAGGTGATAGCCGAACTGAGTCTTGATTGGTGTGGATACGGTATTGAGAGGAATACTCCAAACCGCTTCTTCGAATTCCTGTACCATCTGCCCCTTGCGGAACCAACCGAGGTCTCCGCCTTTTTGCGAAGATGGACAACTCGATTTCTTTCGTGCAGTTTTTTGGAATTCCTTTAATTTGCCAATATTGTTAGCGAGTTGCGTTGCTTCGCCCTTACTCTTCACCAAAATGTGACTTGCATGTGCGCTTGGTTGTACCATTCTATTCCACCTCATGTTTCTTGAGTATATGCTAGATAATTGAGATAAGAGCCGTAGATAACTACCGATACGCCAAGGCTTTCTTCATTGAAGCGGGAAAGGTCATCGAGGTATGTGTGATACTCCCATGAGCCACTACCGTAACAGACTACAGCCCTACCATTGGTAGCAGTTCCACGGTCATAGACGAAAGGCCCGTGGTCTGAGTTGTATGGCATACCGTCAGGGTCGCCCTTGTCTCCGTCGAGTACAGCGAGTCTGATTTCGTATTTCTCGGCAATATGTGAACGCTCTTCCATGTATTGCAAAGCGATATCATTGATGTGAGCAACATCTCTCTTATCATTTCCAAATAGAGTAAGTGCATTGCCACGGGTCACCGTGTCAATATCAACGTGGTTCATATCGAGGTTGATGTATAGGCGGAGATTCGATGCCAGTTCATTCTGATATTGTTCGACATAAGCACGTGAACCCCACAGACCTTCCTCTTCTCCACCCCAAGTACAGAAACGCACAGTACGTTCAGGGTCGCCCCTTTCCTTGAATATCTCAGACATCTGAGTGGCCATTTCCAGTACACTTGCACTGCCACTTGTGTCATCTACGGCTCCTGGTCCGTGATATACGGTATCGTGGTGTGCGCCAACGATTAGTAATTCATCACTCTTACCAAACCATGTACCGCATGGTGCCCGTATGGTTAATTCTTGGTCATTTGTAACATCTATTTGCATCTCAATGCGTCCAGAATTATCGATTAGCATCGACTTTAGTTGCTCACCAGCATCTTTGCTCATTGCGATGAATGCTAAGTCGGCTGGCATACTGCCACCATTTGCATTCAATATGTCTTCATGACCTGTGCCTTTGAAGATTGCAACACAATCGTCGCCTTCGATCTTGCCACAGTTGTAATCGGTGTTTACTCTGATAATTGCCGCCAAATCATTTTCGATTGCTTTGGTCATTATTCCAGTATTTCCGCCAATTGTGCCGCCGGCTTCAACATATCCAATAGTGCCAGCTGCCGCTTCCCAAGAGGCGTTATCGCTACCGTTGCCGAGATATGTAATTGCAATATTATTGTTGAAATTGAAATCGGATTGGCCGGAGAAACCTTGGATGACATAATCGATTCTATGCTCGAATTCATGGATGACAGCACCGATGTCGGTAGAAGAACAAGGCACTATACCAAATCCTCCGACAGTACCTGGGGTACATGCTCGTAACGATGGCTCTGAGTTAATCGAATGCATCGGTACTTCGTAGGTATTGAGTTGCGGAATAAATCCTAATTCTTCGAAGTAATTGAGAATATATTCTGCAGTCGCAGCTTCTTCTGCTGAGCCCGACATCCTACCCTTCCAATCAGGGTGTCCAAGACCGACTAGGTCTTCCGCAAACCCACGGGCCCTATCTTGGTCGAAATCGATTAACTCGTATTCGATATCACCCTTCGAATAAGCGACGATTATGGCGCCCATTACGATTACCACAACAACCATCGCGAAAATCTGCCCCTTCAAAGTTGGGAGTGGATTGATGATTCTCTTGAGAACAGCCTGTTTCCAATCACCAGCCACTTCTGCCTCGATGACAAATGGCTCGGGCTTGGTATTTGGCTCGGCCATGCCCATAGGGCATGAATTGACCTTCTTGAAACATCGCCAAGATTTCAGTTGAGTTCTTCGCCGGTCCAGCGCGCGGATAACTGATTGTCAATTCCAAGGTGGTCGAGGATTCTGGAAACAACAAAATCAACCATATCTCCCACGGAGTCAGGTAGTGTATAGAATCCAGGAGAGGCTGGAAGAACTATCACTCCCCAAGTTGAAAGTTTGGCCATATTCTCCAAATGCACAGTCGCATATGGCGTCTCTCGTGGAACGATAATCATCTTACGGCGCTCCTTCATTGCAACAATACCAGAGCGTGTTGCCAAGTTATCGCCAATCCCAGCGGCGAGTTTTCCAAGAGTTGTCCCACTACATGGGCAGATAACTACTGCATCGATTGCAGCAGAGCCCGATGCGGACTTCGCAGCGATATCAGCATTATCTTCGAGATGAGCGCCGGTGCGCTGTGCTAGTGCTTCAGGTGTTAGCCCACCACACTCATGAGCAAGGGTAAGGCGTCCAGCTTCGGTAACCACAAGGCGTGCATTATTGCCGAGAATCTCCGCAAGACGAACACCATATGCGGCACCCGAGGCGCCAGAGATTACCAAAACGGTCTCCCCCATACAATCACCTGCGTCACGCGTTGCTATCAAGGTTCACTCAATGTAGCCTAATATTTACCTCAGGGCCTTAGAAAATATGGCCAATAGTATCTGCCAATATTCTATGGAAATGATGAGGGCCAGTCTCCATCTTAGGTGAGTAGCGACCACGATCATAGGAACTAGATTCCATTCCCTTCTGGACACGCTCAACGATGAATTGGTCCTCTGCTTCGATTTTATCGATAGCGTAGCTCATGTTAGCCTCTGCATCACTGGTGAATCTATGGTATATGACACGGGTTCTGTCGACGGCTTCTGGAATTACTAGATTGACAGACAAACCCCATGGATAGAAATTAAACATTAGGCCTGGGTAGAGCCAGAAATAGTATGCAGCAACACGTAAACCCTCATCTATATGCCCTTCAGGTAGATCGAAATAATCCTCCCCTTCCTTGGCGATACCAATCTGCAACACACCATAATCATACAATTCGGTGCGATATCCTTCGTAGTCGAGAACGGCGTGAAGATCTGCATGTACGAACGGGATGTGAAAACCCTCGAGATAGTTTTCGACATAGAGCGCCCAGTTGCAGTTCACCTCATGTTCACGGTGGTGCTCTTCATCGTGAAAGAAAGACTCGATGTCTAGGAAATTCATTCGTTCGGATACGATCGAAATATAGTCATCAAATTTTGAAGCAGAACAGCTGTTGAATAACAAACCCTTCCACTCCTCTAAAGGGAATGAAGGGAGGTCATCAGCAGGAGAAGGAAAGTTCTCTACCGTATCGAATTCTGGCATATTGCGAAAGGTACCATCAAGGTTGAAAGTTCGCCCGTGGTAAGGACATTGTAGCTTTTTTTCATCTTTTGAATTGCACACTATCATTCCGCGATGAGTACACACATTAGACAAACACAGAGTCTTTTCTGAAGTGACTAATACCATGGGTTCACTTAATGGATTATCAATGGGCATCAAGGTTGTTAATTGCGATAGATGTGCTGCGAAGTGCCATTTGGTAGAGAAGTCCGCAACGATCTCATCAAATAATTCAGCATCGGTGTAGAAGCGAGAGGGCAGCGTCTGCGCCTTGCAAATGTCAGCATCTATCAAAGACATACTATCTCCTGCTTCTTGCTTTGCCATCAAATTTTACTCATTGCGATACCAAGTATTCTCTCGAGAACTTCAACTGCTGCTGCGAAAGGCTGGGGCTCAATCGACCAAGCTACTCGCAACCATTCATCTAATCCCTCATCGAACATACAACCGGGTACGGCAAGAAATCCGTTCTCCTTCCCAAGACCATCAATTAAGGCCTTGGTATCTACTCCCTGGACCCTAAATGCACCAAATACCCCGCTGGGGGGAGGTATCCATGCTATTCCCAAGCGCTCTAGAGCAGCAACAAGAAGTGGCAGATTTATCTCGCGATACTCGCGAATCTTATCCTCTGCTTCGTGTAATCGTGGGAATACCGCTTCTGCAAATTGGACGGAGGATGAGCACATTTGCCCTGCAAGATTGTGAAAAGCATCTCCAATTCTTTCAATCAAATGAGGCGCTGCAATGATCCAACCATATCTGATTGGGCCCAAGCCGTGAACTTTGGTTAGTGAAGATACCGTGATACAATGCTCTCCTTCATTGTACATCCCCTTCCAATTAGAATCAGCTTCAGCATAAACTTCGTCACTAATGATGTGAACTCCATTTTCCCGACAGGTCTCTACTAGCCATTTCTTATCCGACTCAGAGTAATCCCATCCGGAGGGATTTAGTTGCGGCGTTACTACGACTGCATCAACATCTGCGAGTTGTGTTGACCACTCTTCTCTATCGATGAGCCAATGTGTGTCAGCAGGCCTTCTGTGTACAGCGACTGTCTCCATTCCAAGGAGGCGAGCGCTTTGGCTCACTGGGCCATATGACGGCATCTCGACCGCTATTCTTCCACCTTCACATACTGCAAGCAATGCCAAGGTAAGGCCTTGAGTTGCGCCAAGGCATAGATGCACTCTTTCAACATCCACTCCAAATCGTTGAGCAACCGCATCTCTCTCATCGCCACCTAATCTGCGGTGGTCAAGCCATGCACCTTCAACTTCTGATAGGTCCCAGTCGAATTGGAGACCTGAAAATGAAAGGTTGTGAGGGCGATGCTCATCCAAGCATTCAATGTACCACTTGAGATATCCCACTGGTGGAATTGCGGCCCCACGTGCGGCTTTACCTACCTCTGGATAGAAGGGTGGCATGGATTACGGTTCTGGTGGGAGCACATGAGCCTACTGATTCTCAGAATATCACGATTCTATTCTAGATAGAGCCCCAACTCGCTTCTTCAAAGCGTCCAATATCTCTTCAGCAGTATTGTTGAAACCAAGAGCGGCAAGACTTGTCGTAGTATCTTTACCAAGACCACAACCACCGACCATCTCTACTCGACCTGGCGGAGTATTGCAGTTGATTGTCAGGCCATGCCGACTTGTCCAACGAAGGAATGACAATCCAATTGAGCACACTTTGTTATTGCCAACCCATACTCCTTGCATCCGCTCATCTCGCTGACCTTTGATTCCGAGATCACTGAATGCAGATATTACCCACTCTTCTAGTAAGGAGATTACAGCTTTGACATTTGATTCACCCTCAAGGTCCCACTTCACGATTGGATATACAACCAGTTGTCCCGGTCCGTGCCAGGTAAGGCCACCACCACGGTCAACTGGAGCGGAATCATAACCGGCTGGAGGTTCGACTCCATCGTTGCGCGCTCGTGGGCCAACTGTGACGATTTCAGGGTGTTCGCAAATTAGCATGGTATCCGGAATCTCATCCTCGATTCGCTTAGCCTGCATTTTGCGCATTAGTGAATCGGCATCAGAATGCGAGATTTGTCCGAGTTCTTCGAAACGAATCTCACGCATATTACCGCCTCAGAATCTTCCGCTTGAACCAAAGCCGCCTTCGCCCCTCTCCGTCTTGGAGAGTTCATCGATACTGACTTCGGAATAAGTAGTAATTGGAACTGGCGCAATCAGCATTTGTGCGATGCGCTCACCCTTGGCTAGAGTAATCCCTTCGCCTTCGCCAATCCAGGTGGCGAGTACCATCAACTCGCCGCGATAATCGGAATCAATAGTTCCGACGCCATTGGGCATAATCATCCCCTTGGCACCGAGTGAGGAGCGACTTCGGATTTGGCCTTCCCAACCTTCTGGGATCGCCACGGCTAATCCGGTGCGAATCTTTGCGCTCGCTTCACGGCCGACAAATGTCTCCTCAAGAGCACGTAGGTCCCAACCGGCGGCCTGCTCGCTACCTCTAGTAGGAGGGTGCGCGTTTTCGTGCAGTTTTGCGAATCTAACCTCGACCGTGTCTCGTCCCATGTATTACCCCAGACGGCAAGGGTCTTCAAGGCCTCTGGTCGGATTTTTTCTATTTTTTTAGTGGAATAATTAAGCAGTAATATCATTAGCCTAGTTGGTTGTACTTTGAAGGCTGAATGACTCCCAATACCGACGCAATTGCCGAGCCTTGGACAGTCAACAACCATGAAGTATATACACCCGCGAGAAGGGCAGTTAAATTCCACCGCGAGAGAACTAAGGGAGAGAGGGCCTATGCAGACAGAAAGTCAAGACACAGATGGTTTCGATTTGGACCTATCTGCGGAGCATATAGAGCCCATGCTCAGGGAGAATATTGACCGTTTCGTTTTGTTCCCAATCGTTCATACTGACATCTGGGAGATGTACAAGCAGGAAACGGCTTCGTTCTGGACCGCAGAAGAAATCGACCTGGCAGAGGATTCCAAAGACTGGGAGAAACTCAACAAGGACGAGCAGCATTTCCTCAAGCATGTATTAGCCTTCTTTGCAGCTTCTGACGGCATCGTCAATGAGAACTTGGTTATCAACTTCGCCAACGAAGTGCAATGGCCAGAAGCAAGAGCGTTCTACGGTTTCCAAATAATGATGGAGAATATCCACGCCGAGACTTACTCTCTTCTAATTGACACATACATCAAAGATCCAAATGAGAAAGACCACCTTTTCAAAGCACTTGAAACCGTTCCTTCAGTCAAGAAAAAGGGAGACTGGGCAATGCGCTGGCTCGAGCGCAAGCGTGGGTCATTTGCCGAACGTCTAGTTGCCTTTGCTGCGGTAGAAGGAATCTTCTTTTCGGGCTCGTTTTGTGCTGTATTCTGGCTAAAGAAGCGCGGGCTAATGCCAGGACTAACATTCTCTAATGAGTTAATCAGTAGAGATGAAGGTCTTCACTGTGATTTTGCATGCCTCCTCCATTCCAAACTAATTCGTGGAGCTGGTGAAAATCTGATTCATCGCATCATTACCGAAGCGGTCGATATCGAAATTGAATTCGTTACCACTGCTCTTCCTGTTTCTCTTATAGGAATGAATTCCGAATTAATGGCGCAATATATCCAATTCGTTGCAGACCGTCTGCTGGTTTCTCTTGGTGCATCTAAATTGTATAATGTTGAGAACCCATTCCCTTGGATGGAGATGATCTCCATGCAGGGTAAAACCAATTTCTTTGAGAAGAGGGTCGCGGAGTATCAAAAATCTGGCGTAATGGGCGGAACAACTCTCGGAGCGGTACAACAACGCTTCTCAGTGGAGGAAGACTTCTAAACCGTCCGCGGTGGAAGGGGAATACTTCACGTTCAATAATGGGAAAAGAGGTGAGAATAAATGGGTCTGCAAGTGGTCAAACGGAATGGCGAAAAAGTTGATGTTAGGTTCGATGCCATTAGTGAGAAATTATCTACTCTCGCTCAAGGATTGAACGAGGACTGGATAGATGCAGGCTATGTCACTAAGTTAGTTATTGAGGGATTATACGATGGCGTCACCACCTCTGAACTCGATGAACTGTCAGCCGAAACCGCAGCGTCATTAGCATCTCATCACCCGGATTATTCCAAATTAGCTGCCCGAATTTGTGTGGATAACCTTCACCGTTCAACCAAATCTGTATTCAGTGAAGTGATCACCGACCTGCGCGAATACATTGACCCAGAATCCGGTAAGCACGCACCATTGATTTCTGAAGAAGTGTATGACATCATCATGGCTAACAAGGACGTACTAAATTCACATATCGATTATAGCCGTGACCATAATTACGATTACTTTGGATTCAAGACTCTTGAGCGCTCCTATCTATTACGCCTTGATGGCATGGTTGCAGAACGCCCACAACATATGTTGATGAGAGTAGCCGTTGGAATTCATCACGACAATATAGAGCGGGCTCTCAAAACCTATGACCTGATGAGCGAGGGTTGGTTCACCCACGCAACCCCTACTCTATTCAATTCAGGAACTCCAACTCCACAGATGTCATCTTGCTTTTTGCTAACCATGCAAGAGGATTCACTCGATGGAATATATGACACTCTCAAGCAGTGTGCTCGTATATCCAAGTCCGCTGGAGGAATCGGTCTATCTATTCACCAAATTCGTAGCAAGGGCTCATACATCAAGGGAACAAATGGTCAATCCAATGGATTGGTTCCAATGCTACGTGTCTTCAATGATACCGCACGCTATGTCGACCAAGGTGGCGGCAAGCGCAAGGGTTCTATTGCGATCTATCTAGAGCCATGGCACCCAGACATCTTCGAATTCCTTGACTTGAGGAAGAACCACGGCAAGGAAGAGATGCGAGCTCGTGACTTATTCTACGCATTATGGACTCCAGACCTTTTCATGGAGAGAGTAGAAGCAAATGCAGATTGGTCATTATTTTGTCCGAATGAATGCCCAGGGCTCCACGATACTTACGGAGAAGAATTCCGTGAATTATACAACAAGTACGAGTCTTCTGGACAGGCTCGCAGAACTGTCAAGGCTCGTGAATTGTGGGATGCTATCACCCAATCTCAAATCGAAACTGGAACCCCATACATGCTCTACAAGGATGCATGCAATGAGAAGTCAAACCAGAAGAATTTGGGAACAATCCGTTCTTCCAACTTGTGTACTGAAATTATCGAGTATACCGCACCTGACGAGGTAGCAGTGTGCAACCTTGCATCAATCGCTCTACCAAAGTTCGTCGATAAGGAAACTATGAGTTTCGACCATCAAGCCCTATTCGATGTTACCCACCATGCAACTGGAAATCTAAATCGCGTAATCGATGTCAATTTCTACCCGGTTGAAGAAGCCCGCAATTCCAATATGCGCCACCGTCCAATTGGACTTGGTGTTCAAGGACTTGCAGATACCTTTGCAATGCTAAAGATGAATTTCGAATCAGAAGAAGCACGTACACTTAACCGTGAAATCTTCGAAACCATCTACTTTGCATCTTGCACTGCAAGCATGGAGGCGGCAATAGATGAAGGCCCATACTCCACCTTCGAAGGCTCACCTGCAAGCCAGGGAATTCTTCAGCCAGACCTTTGGGGCGTCACCAGTCATTCAGGACGTTGGGATTGGGATAGCCTGAAGGAGAACATCAAGAAAAACGGAATGCGCAACTCACTCTTGTTAGCACCAATGCCAACTGCATCTACAAGCCAAATTCTTGGAAATAACGAGTGTTTTGAAGCATTCACTTCCAATCTATATGTGCGCAGAACTCTCTCTGGTGAATTCATTGTACTCAACAGGCACCTTGTTGAGGACCTAATCGGCCGCGACCTATGGTCGCTAGAAATGAAGGACGAAATCTTGCGCCACAAGGGTAGTGTTCAGGAAATTGAAGGAATTCCAGCAGACCTGAAAGAATTGTACAAGACCACATGGGAAATCAAGCAGCGACATGTTATCGACATGGCTGCAGACCGTGGCGCATACATCGACCAGAGCCAATCTCTGAACATTCACATGATCGACGCCAACCCAGCCAAGGTCACCTCCATGCATTTCTATGGCTGGAGAAAGGGACTCAAGACCGGTATGTACTACCTACGTACCAAGGCAGCAGCTGATGCAATTCAGTTCACTGTCGAGCAGAAAGCCGCTGATGAGACTGTCGAAGGACTTGCAAGTCGTGCAGACGAGGCAACCAGTCTCGAGGCAATCGCATGCTCTCTAGACACTCCAGATGACTGCTTGAGTTGCGGCTCGTGAGCCTGTTGCATCGGTA
>CAZNXM010000017.1:0-37734 GCA_964577145.1 uncultured Candidatus Poseidoniales archaeon | reverse complement strand
TCCAAGTAAAAGGCACCCATAATTCGTATCACGTAAAGCCAAATGGCCCAACGATTAGAGCTTATGATTACAGCCATGAACCATTGGATGTTCAGGCTGAAGAATTCGATGTAAGGCAATTTGAAATCGATGTTTGGTGGAGCCCAGGCCAACAGATGCGAGTCTACCATAACCAGTACGATCGAGGAACAACTTGCCAAGTATTGCGCGAGTGTCTTGACACTCTCCTAACATGGTCAGAATCTAATCCCTCACATGTTCCTTTGATGATTTGGATTGAGCCAAAAGAATGGACATGGACGGCCGCAGATACTACTACAGTAATGGAAGCGCAAAACATGTTAGAAGATGTTGAAGAACAAATCAATCTTGCTTGGCCTCTTGAGAAAATAATCACCCCAGATGTCGTGCGCGGCGAATATACCGACCTATCTACTGCCGTTACAACTGCTGGCTGGCCATTACTGGATGAGTCACGCGGTAAAGCGATTTTCATCCTTCTTGGAGGAGGCGATGTTCGTGAAGAGTATCATTCTCAACACCCTAATCTTGAGGGGGCTACGATGTTCACAATGTCTTCAGAAGGTACTCCAGAAGCAGCGATTTTTTCAGACACAAACCCGATTGGCAACGGCGATAGAATTCGAGAATTAGTTGAGGAGGGGTACATTGTGAGGAGCCGGGCAGATGATGCTGAAGATGGTGAGGCTGACAATAATGAAACCGAAAGAAGGGACGCAGCATTTTCTGTAGGGGCGCATTCGATTTCGACAGATTACCCTGCTAAGGTTGACGGAATCGAATATTGGGTGGACCACCCCGTTGGATGCAATCCAATCACTGCGCCACCAGATTGCTCAATTGAACGAATCATTGGCACATCCTCCTAATCGACCATCATGCTTGAAATCAGAACGGCTTTCCCCGTCTATGGAGCAGTCTGATGACAAACCCCAGTTCACCATGACACGGCTCCGCCTCGTCACCGAAGAGCCTGAGATGAACGAAAGTCAGAAGGCTCTGCATCAAACACTTGGAGGGCTTTGCGCTTTCCTTACTAGCGCAGACCTTGCAAATTTTCTTTTTACCGACATGTTTCGTGAATTATCTGGGACTGGAAACCCGTGGGCAATTTACGAAGTAGGTGTTTATCTCGACCACACAAAAACCGTTGAAATAATCCCCGTCCGAGACGGAATCACGATAGCAGACCCACAAATGAGTGGAACAATCCCAGAGCACATCCAAATTGTTCGTGAAGAAGAGAGAATGTCGGAATTGATCCAAATATGGCATGATGGCGTCATGAATGGTTGAAGCGATTCCTTGAAATGGGGACTTAGTCCCCATCGCGTCAGGAGGGGTGGGATGAGTAGCAACGGTTTCCGTAATACACTGCCCGACCCGGACCCTGAGCAAACTCTTGAATGGCAGGAATCCATTCGTGCTGTTAGTGATGCATTTGGTCCTGAAAGAGCCAGACGGCTCTTGCTTGATACACTTGATGCAGCAGAAAACGAAGGCGTTGATATCTCGGTGGTAAATACCCCCTATCTCAACACAATACCTGTTTCTCAACAGCCAGAATATCCTGGTGATATCGAGATGGAAAAGCGCTTACATGGCGTACTTTCGTGGAATGCAATGATGATGGTAACTCGAGCGAATAAAGCCAATGAAGGAATTGGTGGCCACATTTCCACATACGCTTCGACCTCCCATTTGTGGGAGGTTGCTCAGAACCACTACTATCGTGGAAAAGACCTCGATGGCTGGGGAGACCATGTCTATTGGCAAGGTCATGCTAGTCCAGGAATATATGCACGCGCGTGGCTTGAAGGGCGCTTAACACTGGACAATATCGAAAATTTCCGACAAGAATGTGGAGGAGAAGGCCTGTCTTCGTATCCTCACCCACGCCTTATGCCTGATTTTTGGGAGTATCCTTCTGTATCGATGGGCCTTGGGGCGATGACTGCAATTCACACTGCCCGCTTTAATCGATACCTTTCCAACCGGGGTCTGACAGATACCAGTAATTCACGAGTATGGTATACGATGGGAGATGGAGAATCGGATGAACCGGAGTCGCTGTCTCAATTGAGCCTAGCTGGACGTGAAGGCCTCGATAATATCGTCATGGTTGTGAATTGTAATCTCCAGAGATTAGATGGGCCGGTCCGCGGGAATTCGAAGATTGTACAAGAACTCGAAGGGCGTTTCCGTGGAGCAGGTTGGAATGTTATCAAGATCCTATGGGGGAGCATGTGGGATGATTTATTCGCAAGGGATAGTAAGGGGCGATTAGCAAAACGCCTCGAAGAATTGGTTGATGGAGATGAGCAACGAATCTTTACTTCTGATTCGGCAACATTCCGAAAAGAAGTATTCAATTCACCTGAACTCAAAGCGATGGTATCTCATTTGGATGATGATGCTCTAGAATCACTTGCAGCAAATCTCGGTGGACATGATATTATCAAAATCAATGCAGCATACGCTGCTGCTGAGGCTGGTAATGGCAAACCGACAGTCATACTTGCTCGAACAATCAAAGGATATGGGCTCGGTCCTGCATTCGCTGGACGTAATTCGACTCATGGCAAGAAGAAGGCTGATGAAGACAGCATCAAATGGATGCGCGACGACCTAGGCCTTTCTTTCACAGACGCTGAACTTGAGAAAAACCCCTACATTCTCCCTGAAGACATTCCTGAAGTAGTTGCATATGCCAAAGAACGCAGAACCGCTCTGGGTGGACCATGCCCGGAAAGGAGAACCCCTCCTTCCGACCTGAATCCTCCTGGTTCCGAAGGTTACTCGTCTTTCGACGAGGGCACCAAAGGTAAAATGCAAGTATCTTCCACAATGGCATTCGTTAGAATCCTGAGGGATTTAATGAAGAACGAAAACATCGGAAAACGAATCGTTCCAATTATTCCCGACGAAGCAAGAACTTTCGGCATGGACCCATTATTTGCAGAATTTGGAATTTATCATCCAGAAGGACAGAAATACGTTCCAGTTGATCACAAGATGATAATGAAGTACAAAGAGAGTGAACAAGGACAGTTATTGCAAGAAGGTATCAACGAAGCCGGAGCAATGTCAACATTCATCGCTAGCGCAACATCATATTCAACCCAAGGATGTCAAACAATTCCGTTCTACATCTTTTACAGTATGTTTGGATTTCAGAGAATTGCCGATTTGGTTTGGTCTGCGGCTGACCAAAGGGCGCGCGGCTTCATGATTGGTGCAACGAGTGGTCGAACAACCCTCAACGGCGAAGGGCTTCAACACCAGGATGGACAAAGCCTCTTGATGGCTCATACTAATCCCGCAGTTAGAGCGTATGACCCTGCATTTGCATACGAACTTGCAACAATAATCCGCCAGGGTATTGATGAGATGGTAGTTGACGAAAAGGACCTGATGTATTACATCGCAGTCTACAATGAAAACCATCCAATGCCACCTAAGCCAAAAGGCTCTGACGAAGGCATTGTGAAGGGATTATATCGCCTTAGAAAAACTCCAGACGGCGAAGGACCAATTGTACGATTAGTTGGTTCCGGGCCAATAATGCTACAATTATTTGCAGCGGTAGAAGCGCTACAAGAATTTGGCGTGCGAACAGAAATTTGGTCTGCAACATCTTACGGTGAATTACGCCGAGAAGGACTTGAGTGCGAGCGAGCTAACCGATTGAATCCGGGTTCAGCACGGCGTGTTCCATATGTTGAACAGATGCTTGGAGACGGTTCATATCCAACCATTTCTGTGAGTGATAATATTATCGCAGTTCCAGATATGATTCGTCAATGGGTTGGAGGAGAATATACTGTATTAGGTACCGATGGCTTTGGTAGGTCTGATACTAGACCTTCCCTAAGGCGCCACTTCGAAATCGACGCAGAACACATCACTTTAGCTGCACTTTCCGCATTGGTAAAAGCGAGGGAAATAGATTCCAAAGTTTACGAGAAAGCCCGAGAAGACATGGGCGTTTCACGCGAGCGAAACGACATCACTTCCCTCTAATTCTCTTCAATGCTCTTCGGGCATGCTGTTTGAATCTTAATTGAGAATTAAAGCGGTCTCGGATGATCCCCTCTGGGTCGACCACCAAGGTTTCCCTGCCCGCAATAAGGCCCAATGAACTCTTGATGCCCAACGATTTTCTCAATACTCCACCTTTGTCACATAGTAATGGAAAAGTAAGCCCATTTCTTTTTTTGAAGGATTTCTGAGCACGACATGAATCCGAAGAAACACCAATAATTTGCGCATCGATATCAGAAAAATCTTCAGAGAGATCTCTGAATTCACAAGCCTGTTTAGTGCATCCCGGGCTGCTTGCTTTTGGATAGAAGAAGATTACAGTCCAAGCCCCTATTAGAGCATCTTGGGTCATCTTCTCTTCATTATCAGCAAGGAGAGAAAAGTTGGGAAAAGCCTCGCCTATTCGAGAAATACTGCTACCTCCTTCAGCGATTTACGTTTGAGTTTGGGAATCATGGCATCATCTGAAGGATACCCAACAGGCATGACTAGCATTGCGTGTTCATGTTCTGGGCGCTCTAGAATTTCTCGGAGGAAGCCCATTGGCGAGGGCGTGTGTGTAAGGGTTACTAAGCCCATATTGTGGATAGCGTGGATGAACATTCCCGCAGCAATTCCACATGATTCAGTCGAGTAGTAAGTCGGGCCCATCTCACCATTATTACGCAAACGTCTCGATTGGCGAAATAGCACGATAATCCAAGGAGCAGCAGTCATGTGTTCTTTCACAGCATCTGTGCCCAGTGGCTCGAGAACTTCTCGCCAAGATTCAGGCATACGTTCAGAGTATGTTTTTCGTTCCTCTTCTTCAGCAGCAGCACGCATTTTTGCCTTTACTTCAGGATTACTAACTGCAACGAAAGTCCATGGCTGCAAATGCGCACCACTTGGTGCAGTAGAGCCACATTTGATAGCATACTCAATCAGAGACTTAGGGACAGACTTGGTGGAGAAATGGCGTGTTGTACGCCTGCAATCCATACTTTCGAAAAGTGCAGCAGCACGCTCCTCCATTTCAGAGGATGACAATTCACTCCAGTCGAGTGGAATGAAACCCTCCCCTGCCATAGAGCACTTGACTCCTCTCAACTCTTTTAATTGACTCGTAGCACATTAATCAGACACAATGAAAATATCTTGCAAGCATAGATTCATCTTCACATGTGAGGATTCTCTATAACTCCCTCCTCTTTCCACAATCCATGAGAGAGATTGGCCCTTCTCCAATTCAATCTGATCAAATGGATGTTTGGATTGTATCACATGGAGGGGTTGCCTCCAATGCAATATGCGACTATTTGCAAGAACAAGGCCTCAGAACCCGGCCAGAAAATTACCATCTAATTTGCCACAAACAACATCCTGGTACGCCATTGGGCATTCCAATTGTGGTCGTATATGGGGATTATGAATCTGCAATTCGTTCAATGCATAGGCGTGGGTTTTTGGAAGCTAATGCTACGAAATTGAGATTTGGAATGAATTTGCCCGAAGTCAGTCTCAAGAGATTATTGTCAAATTATCCAGACGACCCAATGGCAATAAAGCAATTTTTATCTTCATTCAAAAAGGCAAAAGATAGCGGTATAGATTCAATTCAATTTCTCAAATACCCTTATGACATTAATGCTGCAAAAACAGCATTCGAAAATTTAGGCCTATCTCTTGACCTATCAACATTTAATCTAAGGGATAGAAAGAAAAATTGGCGCCGTACTTCTACAGAAGTCAATAATATAATTGAAATTTACAACGAATATAATTTTGAAGAGTAGTGCTTGAAATTATAATCAAGTTTGGTAAACAATCCTCAAATGCTTACCGACGGCATCCTCCCTCGAAGTCTAAGCCAAGTCTCGCTACCAAAAGTCAAGGCGTAGAGCGAGGCTAACCAAAGGGTGGGGCGGTCCCAAAATCCAACTGGTTCACATACCAATAATACACAGAGCCAAGAGAGGGTCAGGAAGTCAAGAATCCACCTAAGCCCAGCCATAATTTGTCTGGAATTAGACTGCATGGCGGTTAGTTGTGTATCGGTAAGTACAGCGGTTAAACCCTTCAGATATGTCAGAGCGTTTCCACCATTCCATTGCATTCGCCCCAACTTGAAATGATTCCACCAATCGATGAAGATGAAAACCGTGACCCAAACAACTACGACTTCGAGTAATGGCTCAACGCCGAATAAGTCGAGTCCATTGAATGACCATGCCAATAGTCCCCACAACCATCCAGCGATAATCAATTGAATAGTTCTGGCAAAGTTTGTCAATTTCCTAAGTAATTCAGCATCGTGGCCAAGTAACATCTCAAGGGAAATTACCAGCCCTACTGCAGCGGTGAGTAGAGCACTACCTGCTAACCACCACCATTCCAGAGAAGAGTCTCGCCACGCCAAAAGGAGGGCGACTAGAGTCCATGCCATTACTAGAGAAGTTGCAGCATTTACTGCCGCTTGCATCACGTATAGCGGGTCGCGCCCATCTTTCAGTACAGCAAGCCCACCCATCAAGCGCACTTCGAAAGCAGAATCATCAACAATCCCTTGGGCAGCAGCTGTCATTCCACCAACAGATTTGAGTCTCGCAGCCTCAACAAAACTCTCGTTATTCTCATCATCGGAAGACCACTTTGACCCACGTGCAGCAGCAGCAGCAGCCCCACGCCCTCTATTGCGCCCCTTGCCTGCACTACGAGCCTTAGCCCACGCACGGATTTCATCACTTGTGACCTCTTCGACTTGGTCTTCATTGAGGGGAGCGCCGTGGTCAGTGTAGAGCCAACGGCATTGAATTGGGACAGGAGCTGGGTCTACATCGGGCGCTACCATTTGGAATTGACCAGGGCCAAGTGTTGGCAATTGTTTGACCAGATCTTGGTCCCCTCCACTTTCCTTCAACAAATGTCTGACCTTCTCAACATCTTGAGGTTGGGTGAAACGGCCAATGAAAGTAGTATTTGCTTGGGCGAGAATTTTGTAATCAACATCGCTTACGTTCTGAGTTGCAAGAACGCAAGACACACCGTATTTTCTCGCCTGCTTGAAAATTAATTTGATCAAATCTTTGGCTGGTGGGTTTCGAGGATGAGGGGGAAGATATGGCGCAACTTCATCCATGAAGAACAATAGTTTCAATTCCCCATCTGCAGGCTGTTGAGTGAGCATCCAATCGTATAATTCACGGGCCAATTCCTGTACGAAATATTGCTTCTGTGCTTCATCTTGAATCGTATTGAGGTATACGATGTTCATCGGAATTTTTCCAGGCATTGCCGGTTGGCAAAAAGCATCGATATCAATGGGCACTCCATTTGAAAATAATAGTTGATTTACTCCACTGCTAAATGCTGACAGCCTTCGAGCCAAATCATTGCGCGTCGATTTCGGCAACATGTCATCATACGCCGGAAGCCCATGTTCAATCATCACCTCATCCCATGAAGGGACTTCAGGAGCTTCACCTTCGAGGTCGTCATGGTCTGCATATGCTTCAGGATAGAGCGCTCTGGAGAAATTTTCTTGCGGCTCCCGTACAGCCTTTGCTAAACTTTGGAAATCACTCACATCGAGACCGAGCCTTGTTCCGTGAACTAGAATTTCATACAGGAACGGCTTGACAACTTTACCTTGAGTTTTCTCGACATCGAATCCGGCAAGATTAGAGAAACCTGCCGCGACCATATCCCATGCAGTAATCGCTTCTTCCGGATCTAAATCGGAAGGTGGTGAGCGAAACGGATCTATGCACAAAGGTAGTCCTTTGGACCGAAGCGGCGTCCAAATTCGAACCTCTATTTTCGAGGTCAATTTTTTCATTCGGTCGACGTCGCCGCCTTGAGCGGCTAAATCCTTCTCATCAATCGCTAAGGCAAGACGCGCTAAATCTCCCTGAGGGTCGATGATTAGTGATGGAATTCCCGCAAGCGCAGCCTCTTCAATAACCGTCTTTGCCATAACGGTTTTTCCAGAACCTGTTGAGCCCAACATCGCTGCGTGTCTTGCCAAAACCGTTGTTTTGATATCTACAACTTCACCGGTATCTCTTCGCTCACCAAGAAGCATGCCTTTGGGCTTGTATTTACGGCGGCGCTTTGGTTCTGGAGTCTCAAGAATGTCATCGACGAGGTCACCCAAAGGCGAGACATCTTCGTCGGACATGGGGCACCGAACATACGGCTGTCACTTGACAGTAACGGCGCCCACGTAGTGGGCGGGACACACTCAAGGACATGACCCTCCTCGCCGAAGTCATGGCGCGCATCCCATTGGCAAAACCTGCCTTTGATGAGAGTATGGCTGATGCTGCCATGAGCGTATTGAGGTCAGGCCGATGGGTCAAAGGGCCTGAGGCACAAGCATTTGGAAAAGAATTCGCTACATGGTGTGGTGCTGAAGCAGCAGTGCCATGTCAGAGTGGTAGTGCAGCACTTTGGGCCGCTTTGCGCCTCCTCGAAATAGGCCCGGGTGACGAAGTTATCGTGCCGGGATTGACATTCATTGCTACAGCAACATCGGTGAGCCTTGTTGGAGCCACTCCAGTCTTTGCTGATGTAGAGGTCGATTATTGGTGCATTTGTCCCGATGATGTAGAATCAAAAATTACAGAGAAAACCAAAGCGGTAATCGGAGTTCACCTATTTGGCCAACCGTTTTCTTCTAGATTGGTAGAATTGTGTAAACAACATTCCATACCGCTAATTGAGGACGCAGCTCAAGCGCATGGAGCGATGTTGAATGGAAAAATGGCTGGTGCGATTGGAGACATCGCCTGTTTCTCTTTCTTCCCTTCAAAGAATATGGCCGTTGGCGGTGAAGGCGGCATGGTGACAACGACGAGGCCCGAATTAGCGAAAAGGCTGCACCGACTTGTCGATCACGGCAGAGATGATACTCTCGAATCGGTTGAACTTGGAACAAATTTGAGGATGAGCGAAGTCATGGCTGCAATTGGACGCGAGCAACTCAAACATATCGACCAATGGACAGTAACTCGCCGTAATAATTCAACCACTCTTGGACACCCGACTAAAACACGGCCAGAAGGGGCCCATGCTTGGCATCAATTATGTGTACTTTCAGAAGACCCTTCGGGATTGATTTCAGCGATGGATTCTGCAGAAATAGACGCAAGAGTGCATTACCCGGTCCCATGTAACCGGCACTCAGTCTATCAAAACCATCCACAGCACAATGATGCACTTCCAGTATGTGATGAAATTTCACATCGCTTGGTTGCAATTCCAGTGCACCCATCTTTGACAGGCTCAGATATTGAAAGAATCAGAAGCGTTTTGCATCTTCAATCATATTAGCGAGACTTGCATTAGACCATCCGTTGAGATTAGTCAACTCCATTCCTACCCACTCGGGAATAATTACCGCTTGATTTTCATCATCTAATTCTACTTCTGCAATTATCAATCCTGCTAAAGCGCCTTCAAATTCATCGATTTCCCACAAGAGCCCATCACTTCCTCGCCACAGGTATCGAGACTTTTTTGTCGAAGGTAAATTTTCTCCGTTGGTAATCGAAGCAAATACATCAGAAGAAATGGACCACTCATGTTCAATTGCACTTGCACCAATCCTCCTTCCTTTGGCTGTGAGGACACAGTCATCTCCTTGTTTTCGAATTCTCCATGTAGCAATATTTTCAATTGCATTTTCCTCATTTACGAGAATGACTCCTGAGTAAGAAATCACCCCATCGGCATGTATTACACCTGAAAGATAGCATTGGTACATCGAAATGACGCCCTCACTATCCTGCCAAGGTTTGGCGCCCCGGCCATCTACAAGGAATCGTCGTTCAATCTCGATGCCCATCAAGAATCATCCTCTATTGTCTTGGCACGAGCCTTCGACATGGTATCTTCATCTAGGAACCAAAAGGTTGGAGTTTTTCCTAACTCCCGATCCCAGTTTTGTACCGAGCGAGCAAAGATTTCCGTCTGAGCGTTGTGTTTACACCAGTCGAGAATCCAATCCATCTGTTTAATCATCTCCTCATCATCACTAGAGCGTTTTAGATTCTCAGCGTTTAGAGCCATATTCATCATGAAAACCGGAGCAAGTGCATATGTCCAGAACGGATTACGCTCGAAATCAACACTACGTTGAGCCGTCCATAGCGAGAATACCCTGTCATATAGCCATCCAACAGTTAGTACACTTATGCCCACTCCTAAGAATAGGCTACCCATGATTACCCAGGCTGTCGGTAGGCCAAAAATCTCCGAATCATTCCGTCCCCATTGCGGATTGCTTGCCTCTAATCTTTCGAAGATTAGGAGGGTAAGAGTTGTGGCCCAAAATATCAACGAAATGATGGATTGAGATTGCTGCATTCGCCAATACTGACGCATCATCCACTTCTTCATCGGCGGTATCCCGCTATCAGACATCACCCCACGCTCAACATAGGTCCTTCATATTCTAATGGGTAAAAACGTACAATCCTCATACCAATGCTCCATTATATGAGAGGGGCCACTCGATGTGCATGAACCGGAAGCCCCGCGCCTACAGTGCCCCACTGGTTGCCCTCTTCCTAGTGGGCTTGATGACTATGTCTGGTTGTTTGTCGGCGACTCAAAAAATTGACGATGGAGGAATCGACCCTGACACCATTCTTCTTGGATGGGACCAGTCGGTTTCTAGGGCAATGGGCTCGCCTCAATTGCTAACTTACCAGGGATGTGAAGAATTAGAACGTGCACTGAAAGTTTCTATTGAAGAAGAAACCCGTACTAATTTGATTCAGGCAGTAGACGAGATCTACTACTGGGGTGGCGGCTGGATGGAAGATGATGTTGCTATGATGGATGGAGCTGAAGGAGCACCATCAGGTGGCTCAAACCAAGGCGGCACTACCAAAGTTCGCGAAGAAGGAGTCGATTTTTCCGGCACCAATAACCAAGAACAAGGCGTTGATGAAGCAGATTTCGTAAAGACGGACGGATATCATATATTCTTCCTTGATAGCGGAGTCTTACATATTCTCAATGTTCCTGAATTTGGACAATTGGAGTTGGCGAGCACCACAGAAATCGAAGGCTCACCCGTAGCAATGATGCTAAATGGCAACCGCTTGGTTGTTATTTCAACAGTATCTTCGTGGAATATTGATGGCGAAGACCCACTTGCTCAAGCGATGGGCTGGGGTGGAGAATGGGGCAGCTGGCGTACCAGTACCCTGACTAAATTCACAGTTTTTGATATCTCAGATGCTACCGACCCACTTGTCGACAGAGAGCTATACATCGAAGGATGGTACATGACTGCAAGAGAAGTTGAGGGAACCGTCAGGACTGTCACTCACACTTGGATGGACATTCCTGGACTCAAAACATGGCTTGAGCTACCAGATGGTTATTGGCGATTGGATTACGATGACCCATTACGCCGCACTCTACGCGAAGAGGCCGCGTCTGCAGCGATTCTTGAGAATCAAGAAACACTAGACTCCCTTTCATTAGCCGACATCCTACCCCAAGTTCACGAGAGAGTAGGTACAGATATTTCGACGCACCATATGAGCGAAGATGATTGTAACGATTTTGCCGCCCCTGGAGAGTCCTATAATCGTGGATTCACATCGATCTTTACATTGGATTTAGTTAGTGATGAATTAGCCTTTGAAGCCGATCACATAGTCGGAAATTGGCCAATGGTCTATGCTTCAGAAGATGTACTAGTAATCACTGAAAACTCTTGGGATTGGTGGTGGTTCTGGGGTAACGATGGTCTTGATGAAGCCACAAATATCCATACTTTTGACATCGGAGAAGCCGGTTCAACTGTTTACACAGGGTCTGGGCGAGTTGCTGGCACAATTAACGACCAATTTTCAGTATCTGAATACGAGGGAGTAGTTCGCATTGCAACAACAACTGGGCAGTGGGCACGTTGGTGGATGAGCGACCCAGAACCAATGGAAAGTCATGTTGTAACATTTGGTCACACAGTAGACATCAACACCGGAGAACAACAATTGACTGAAATTGGGCGAGTCGATGGAATCGCACTAAACGAGACAATTTGGTCGGCAAGATTCGTTGAAGACCGAGCGTATATCGTTACCTTCCGTAATATGGATCCCCTTTGGACAATCGACCTATCAAACCCCACTAACCCACAAATTATGGGAGAATTGGAAGTGCCTGGCGTTTCAACTTACATTCATCCACTTTCATCGGATGCGATTCTTACGATTGGCCTAGGTCCTGCTGATGAAGAGACAGGCACTGGATTGGATTGGTCCCATACCCGCCTATCATTATTCGATGTATCGAATTTTTCCAACCCACAGGCAGGAGACATTCTCTCATTAACCCCTGTAAATGATCCCGATGAGGGATGGAGCTGGGCTTGGTCTGAGGCGACATACGAGCACAAAGCATTCCAGTATTGGGCACCAAAGGGAATGCTTGCAGTACCGGTCAACACTTACCGTTATGACTACTGGTACGATGCAAATAATGACTATCACTGGAATTATGAATGGATTTCCAAATTAATGATAATCAATGTCACTGAAGATGACTTATCACTACATGGAGAAGTCAATCATTCTGATTTCTATGACGATGGACACCATTGGTGGTCTTCGACTAATATCCGCCGCTCAATATTCATGGGCGACTACATTTATGCGATTTCTCACGGGGGAATAACTGTAACCAATCTCACTACGATGGAAGAGACAGCAAGAGTCGACCTCGTGGATGAAATCGTTTACGAGGAAGACTTTTCTTCGAGCGGTGGTAGTGATCAAACCGAAGGCGAAGCCGCTAAAGAAGACCCAGATTGATACATACGAAGGCTGATGGCTGAGAGCGTCTCCGCCCTGCTATGATTGATGTTGCACTCTTAGGTTGTGGCCGATGGGGGCAACATCATCTGAAGGCACTTTCAGACCTTCGAGAACTGGGCGTCGTGAATCATATTACCGTTGTTGACATCTCTTTAGATGCAAGGTCTAATGCAATACTTGCTGATACGGTAACAGATTCTATTGAGAATGTAATTGCAGATCTTGTAGTCGTTGCAACGCCCTCAAACATGCACGCTACACAGGCGCGAGATTTGATGGCTGAAGGATTCCACGTTCTTGTGGAGAAACCTCTTGGATGTTGCGAAGCAGAAGCAGCACAAGTTCTAGCATCTGCTCATGAACATGGTCGAGTATTGGGCGTAGGGTTACTATTGCGCTTCCACCCCGCAGTGAAATTGGCCAAGGAATTGCTTTCTAATGGCTCGCTTGGCCGCCTTGAAACTATCCGGTTCGTCCGCCGAACAACCCGAAATGCTCCAGAGGGGGGCAATGTAATCGAGGCATTAGGAGTTCATGCAATCGATTTGATATGCCACATAATGGGCGAGATGGAACCTTCGGCAATACACGCAGAAGGAGATGTGGTTGAATCACGCCTTGCACTTGAATTTGCACACGGTATAGAGGCACTAATCGATGTTGCATGGGATGCAAACGTTGAGCGACGTAGTGTAACCCTCGTAGGTAGTCAAGCAACTTTCCGATTTGATTTGGATATTCACGATAGAGCGATTCTAATTACCGATACTTTTGAAACGACTTTGAAATGCGAAACTTCCCATTCCCCACTCGAAGCAGAGCTGCGACACATAATCGCAGCCATAGAGGCTCATAACACCGGGCGCAGTTGGTCTGCAGTCCCCGACCATGGGGCTGCTTTGCGCGGGGTAAGATGGACCGAGAGAGCGATTATTGCGCTACCCTTAGCACGGCATAATTGAAGAATCGAATACGCCTCGGCTCAATCATGTCAGGAGGCGGAAGTGCCGCAGATGCCGAGCCACTCTTCATTTTGGACCCACTTCCCCACCTCGGGCCATCGATAGACGCATTTTTCGCAGCACACCCTCTTATCATTCTCGCTGGCGCTGCTATTTTTGGAACAATATTTGTGAAAGTTGAAGACCCGATGAAGAAATTATTCTACCTAGCATCCTTCAATCTACTATTCGATTGGCAAATAACATCTTCACTATTCTACGCTTCAATCTTTACCGCAGTCCTTGTTTCTGTATATTGCTTGATTTGGGGTGCGAATATTTGGGACGATGTAAAAACACATCTCGATTTAACAAATCTACGTATTATTTCTTGGCTCACCTTTGTAGTAATGACATTCTTGATATCTGAGGTTTTGATCATGCTTTCTGCCCCATTGGGCGGAGCAATAGTTCTTGGCGCAATCACAGCATGGTATCTGTGGTGGACTTACTATTCACTAGAGCCAGCAGCGGCTTGAGCCCATAGGGTCAAGGACTCACCCCTCACAATGGTGGCAATGGCGACATTCTCTAGCCACCCAGATCTCCCCGAGTTACTTGAGAATCTACTCGAGGACGACGTCCATACTCTCTTTCTCAAGGCGGAGTGC
This sequence comes from uncultured Candidatus Poseidoniales archaeon, assembly GCA_964577145.1. GTDB lineage: Archaea > Thermoplasmatota > Poseidoniia > Poseidoniales > Poseidoniaceae > MGIIa-K1. Next base: position 23,241 of record CAZNXM010000017.1, on the reverse strand, counting down.
ATTCCTCGAACAAAGGCCGGTGGAATTGGAAACCTCAGGCTTGCTGACGTGGAGGGTTCTGATGACGGAGGGTGGGATACCTTACGCCTTGAATCCCTTCAAGAAGAAATATTGACAATAGTAGAAGAAAACCGCGACCGCTCAGATTGCTTTCTTGAAATCGATAGAAAGGGGTGCCAAGTCATCCAAATGGGAGACTTGCGAATTTCTTGTGCATGGCCTCCTTTTGCAGATGCACGCGAGATTACTATTGTCAGGCCAGTAGCAAAACTCAGTTTAGATGATTATGAAATTGACCCGAAATTAATCTCTAGATTATCCGATCACCATCGAGGTGTCTTCATCTGTGGACGACCGGGCTCGGGTAAAACTACACTCGCCCAAGCCATTGCTGAATATCTCGATGAGGATGTTGGTGCAATGGTGAAAACCATGGAGGCGCCAAGGGATTTACAATTAGCCAAACGCATTACTCAATACGCCCCCCTCGAAGGAGATTTGGAAAAAACCGCTGAAATTATCTTCTTAGTCAGGCCGGATTTCGTCATATTTGATGAGGTTCGAAGGGCACGAGATTTTGAGATATTCGCTGATGTCCGTTTAGCCGGAGTGGGCTTACTAGGTGTCACACATGCTAACTCAGCTCTTGAGGCGATTCAACGTCTAATTGGCAAGGTGGAATTAGGTCTAGTCAGCCAGGTGCTCGATACGATTTTGCACGTTGAGGCAGGAGCGATTTCACAAGTTCTTGAATTACGAATGACTGTAAAACCTCCAACAGGTATGCAGGAAGAACTTGCACGCCCCGTAATCGAAGTCGTCGAGTTTCCAAGTGGACGAATTACTCACGAAATGTTTGCATTTGGCTCAGAAATCGCAGTAGTACCAGTTGATGCATCAGCGTCTGGAGGCGGAGTAACGCCAATGGCAGCTCTTGCAAGAGACCAGTTAGTGCATCGCATCCGCCAATGGGTCGGCGTTCAATGCGGAGTGAAATTCACAAGCCAGGGCTCCGCTGAAATTTATGTTCCAAAAGGCATGGTTTCAACATTGATTGGAAAGGGCGGAGAAAATATTCGCTCTCTCCAAGATGAATTAGGCGGCCTCAGGCTTTCAGTTTCATCATTTAGAGAAATGCCTGAAGATGTACAAGTAGGCGGCGGAGACCATGAAGAAGTCCAGGATAGACGGGCTTCAGAGTCGAGAGCGTGGGAATATTCGCGTAAGGGCCGAAAAGGCTCCAAAGGACGACGCCGTTAAGGAAAATGCTCCGACAGACTCTTGAATTCCTCCCCTCCTCTGTAAAGCGTGGCGGCTATGTTATTCTGGTCAATTGCGGCAAGTGTCGCAACTGCTGTAGCAGATTGGGCCGGTTGGCATTTTGTTTGGCGGCACGAGTTTGATTCAGGCGAAGCAGTCAAGAAAAAACGCAATGCAGTCTCCATTTTTATCTCATATTTCCTACCCTTTATGCCGACATTGGCCATTATCCTTGGTCCCGCAAAGTTGGGATGGTATGACATCGGTTTTGCTACAGTTTCTGCAAAAGTTCTCTTTGTGTTGATGGGGATACTGACTGGAGGCGTTGCAGCATCGGCGTGGGCTCAGAAGCGGAAACATGACGAAGGAATAGAGTCGCGAGCCCTGATAGATCAGAAGGACGTAGTTCCCGAAGATGCAATGCAGCACATAGGATGGACAACTGCTATGCTAGCAATTTGCTCCATATTCTGGTTTGCACTTCTCAACATCTGAGATGAAGGGTTGATGAAGGCGCGGCCAACCCGACGGATTGATGGCACAGGCACCAGATGGCTCCGGCAAAGCCCCAGTAGTCATCACTAAATCTTCGACATCCGTAACTAGCGGAGTTGAAGTTACGCAAAAGTTAGTTGGTGCAGCAATCGCTTTTGGCAACGTCCTTAGGGGAACATTTGGTCCAAATGGCCTCGATAAAATGCTTTACAAGACAAATGGGGAAGCAGCAGTAACAAATGATGGCGCAAAAATCGTCGCCGAACTATTGGTAAAACATCCTGCAGCAAAGGCATTCGTCAGTTTGGCTGAAAGTCAAGAAAACGCATGCGGAGACGGAGTAACGGGGTGCATCATTCTCGCATCTGAATTAATGGGAGAGGCCGGGCGCCTACTCGAGTTAGGCCTTCACCCACTCGTTTTGGTAAAAGGCTACCAGATGGCATTAGAAACCACGATGGCAACACTTGATTCTAGGATTCAAAGTATAGACGGGCGACTTGCTCAAGTAACATCTACCGCTCTTGTTGGGCGCTCAACAGAAGGAGCACTAAACCATCTTGCAAATCTTGTTGCAGAAGCGGTCAATTCGATTCCGGACAGCGATTATGAAAAGGTTCGAATGGCAAAAGATGGCCAAGGAACCAGCGCATCATCTCGATTAATCAGGGGATTAGTTGTTGAGAAAAGATTAGCCCTCGACCGCCTTCCTCGTCATCTAAGTGATATTGATGTGGCAGTATTAACCTGTCCAATAGAGTTAGAAAAATCATCTAGGGATGCAGAGATCGAAATCACTTCAACTACGCAACTCGAAGCCTTTATCGATTCTGAAGATGCAATCATCAAAGCAAAGGCTGAGGCCATAATTTCATCTGGTGCAAAAGCTGTATTCAGCGCCGAGTCAATCGATACCAGAGTGCTTCATTTTTTGGCAGACGCCGGTATTTTTGCAATGGGAGGAATGGAAAGGTCCGGTGCCGAAGACATTGCTGAAGCTACAGGTGCAGATTTGATTGACCATTTGGATGAATTATCAAAATCTTCGATGGGGCACATCACCACTCTTGAACATCAAAGGCTCGAAGGAGCAGAAGGAATTCGAGAGCGATTAATCATCGAGGCAGGAGAATCAGCAGGAATAGTCACGCTTCTTGTCGGAGGGACAGATGGTGTTGTGGTCGAGGAGACCATCAGGGGACTATTTGACGCATTACGTTCTGCTTGTTTAGCAAAAGAGAATGATTCGATTATTCTTGGAGGAGGTAGTTTGCATATGGCTGCAAGCCTTGCTGTACGTGAAGCAGCCGAGCAATGTGCAGGAAGAGAGAGACTCTCGATGGAAGCATTTTCTCGTGCACTTGAAGCAATTCCAGCAGCATTAGCAGGCAATACAGGGGCTGACCGAATTGACACACTGCTTGAATTGCGCTCACTCCAAAGAGGCGGCGACAATCAGGCTGGAATCAACCGTTCAGGGAAGCCTACAACCATTGTCGGCGCATGGCTACCTGCCTATACATTAGAACACTCAATTACCGCTGCAACAGAGTCTGCGTGCGGCCTTCTGAGAGTCGACCAGGTCATTTCTGCTCGCGGCGACTGATGCGGCACGTTCATGAGAGTCCCACGGTTGGCTTTCCCAACGGGTATTACGAATGGAGACCTCCTCCCGTCCCCGTGCACTCTTGAGCGTCTATGATAAATCAGGCATAGTTGAGTTCGCAAAAGGACTCGACTCACTCGGATATGAGATTGCTTCAACCGGCGGAACCGCACGTGTCCTCAGAGAGGCTGGACTTTCAGTAATAGGGGTCTCTGATATTACGGGACATCCTGAAATTTTCGATGGAAGAGTCAAGAGTTTACATCCTGCGATTCATGGCCCTCTGCTTTGTAGATTAGAGCGAGAATCCGATGCTCAAGGTTTGAAGGATCTCGGATATCCCCCAATCGAAGTAGTTGCAGTAAACCTCTACCCCTTCAGCGATGCGGCTGCAACCGAACCCAAACTCAACGATGCAGATTTACTCGAAATGATAGATATTGGAGGTCCAACTCTTGTTAGAGCCTCAGCAAAAAATCACCGAAACGTAATCATTGCCTGTAATCCAGACGACTATGATTCTGTTATTGCAGACCTAGGTGGCGACGGAGTTTCAATTGAAAGGCGCAGGGAACTCGCTCTGAAAGCATACGAGCACACAGCATCATACGATACAGCAATCGCAAACGAACTTGCAACCCGATGGGTGGGGGCTCCAGAAGATTCTGACGATACCGAAGAGCAGACTAGACGCTTACCTGCTACTATGACTGCTTCCTCCACTAGGATGCATACCTTACGGTACGGGGAGAATTCCCATCAAGCAGCAGCACTCTATGTTTCACCAAATGCAAGCGATGGAGAGACTTTGGTTACTGCATTGGTAGAAGGAGGCAAGGCAATGAGTTACAACAATTATTCAGATGCCGATGCAACCCTTCGATTATGCCGTGCACTTTCAACCGACGAATGGCCCGATACCCCCCATGTCTGTGTAATCGTCAAGCATAACAACCCATGTGGAGCAGCATTAGGAGCAACACAATTAGAGGCCTATGAGGCTGCTTTAGCAAGCGATCCCGAGAGTGCATTTGGCTCAATTATTTGTGTCAATGAACCAGTGACAATGGAATTTGCAAAGGCACTTGGCAACCTATTCTTAGAAGTTCTAATGGCCCCTGCCTACGAAGAGGGAACGAAGGAAGTAATTATGGCAAAGAAGAATCGCAGGATTCTTACAATTTCTTCACCAAATAATCGCTTATCTTCTCTTACTCGAAAGACAATTCGTAAACCGATAGAAGGGGGGTGGCTACTTCAGACCGAGGAGCCGCCTGTAATTGATTGGGACAAGGCCAAAGTCGTGACTACAGCAACGCCAACAGCCGAGGAAATCGCTTCGATGAAATTCGCAGTTAGGGTTTGTGAACAGGTTAAATCAAACGCAATTGTGATGGTCCAAGGCACTGCAACAGTGGGAATTGGGCCAGGCCAAACCAGTCGCGTTGAAGCGGTTAAAATCGCTGCACGTCGTGCCGGTGAGCGTGCAAAAGGATGCGTGTTAGCGAGCGATGCGTTTTTCCCATTCAAGGATGGAATCGAACAAGCTGCTGCCGCAGGCGCTGGGTCAATTGTTCAGCCTGGTGGGTCAATCAGAGACCAAGAGGTCATCGATGAAGCGAATGCAAGAGGAATTTCGATGCTATTCACTGGACACCGCTTATTCCGGCATTGAATTATTCGAGAGTTGGTACCTTCCAGCCTACGAACCAGATTCCAATTAGCGCAACTATTGCAATCGTTGCTTGACCGAAGCCGGGGTCATTGGTTTTGGTCATCAAATACCAAATCGACATAGAAGAGACAAGGCTAATCATTCCAATAATCAGAACCTTTGAATGAAAAGGTAGGGCCTTACCGTTTTGATAATAATCCAATAGGACCTTTCCGAATAGAGGATTGGTTAGTAGCCATTTGAACATACGCTTACTCGAACGGGCGAAACAGAATGCAGCAAGAACAAGCCATGAGACTGTTGGCCAACCAGGGAGAAGAGTTCCAATGTATGCAAATCCAACGAATATTACACCAAGAATGACCCAAATTACCTTGGCAATTGGATTGCTTGTTGGTCTGTGTTCATCTAGGACAGACTGAAGGACATCTTCACGGGTCAATCCGGATGGTGAGGATTGTTCCATTGAATCGGTGGGCTTCGCTCCTCATTATCAAACATGACCATGATAGGTGCCGAAGGCATATGGCACAGAATCTTCTGGACCGACTCATGGGAGAGCATTGGGTGCTGCCGAGAATTGCGACCCCCGCCACTCCTCTTCGACTCGCAGTTCTCATTTCTGGCTCAGGTTCAGGAATGGAAGCATTGCTCCACCATCAGCAAAATGAGGATTGTTTACACCGCACAGTAGTTGTGATTAGTGACAAGCCCGCTGTCATGGGTTTGGAGAAAGCCCAACAGCACGGAGTTACTTCAGTAGTAGTTCCACTTCCCGATGTAGAAGATAGTAAGGAGCGTCGATTAATTCATGAAGCGGAGGTGAATGAAATTCTTCTTGATCACGATATTGAAGTTGTAATCTTGAGCGGATATATGCGAATTCTCACGCCGAAATTCGTAGCGCCTTGGGCTGGAAGGCTACTCAATATCCACCCATCCTTACTTCCAGACTTTCCTGGAGCACATGCTCACCGCGACGTCCTTGAATCCGGAGTTAAGGAAACCGGCTGTACTGTACATTTTGTTGACTCAGGAACGGATAGCGGACCAATCCTTGCCCAAGTTAAGGTTGCAGTTTTTCCCGACGATGATGAGTCAAGCCTCGCAGAGCGCGTAAAGGCCGAGGAACATCTCCTCTATCCACAAATCATCGACGACATTGCCTCTGGACGAATTAAATCCCCTTGAGTTCGTCTGGCGTATTGACATTGGATGCTTTTACTCCCCCTTCGCATGAAGGAAGGTAGTCAAATAAGTCGCTTACTTTCTTGGAATCTATTTCCGGTAGCGGTAGAGCGATTCTGGCCATCAGGTGTTGCCGTTCACCATGTTCATCAACTGGCACACCTGTTATAGATGATAGAAATGAAGAATCAGCTAAAACCGCATCACAGGGAACAAGTTGAACTTCGCCTTTCAATTCATTTAGCACGGTTTTGATACTACTTGCAAGGTCATCATGGGAATCAACAATGCATTCTTCGTCAAATAATTCCACTCTTTCCTCAGTCCCACACATTACGATAACACGAGTACACCCTGCTTTTCTGAGTTCGTCAGCAAGTCTAGCAACCCCCCCTCTTAGGAAGGCCTTGTCTTCACCCATCCTTTGGGATGCGCCGCCAGCGAGAATTATCCCGGTCAAACCATCAATGGAGTCTTTCAAGTCCATCGAGGGAAACCTCCACTTCGGTTAGGAGTTCATGAACACGAGAGAGCAATGCCCGCCTTTCTTTGCTTGAGCGAGCTTGAGGTAACCATTCCAATAGCCGCCTGATATCCATTGCATCGCGTTCGACTGTCCAGTTGAGCACATCTTCCAATACTGGGTCATCAGCAGGAAGAAATCTCTGGCCCATATTTGGCGGGGGGCCGTGACCGCCCAATAATTTCACTCTCCAAGAGCTCGAGACCGAATACGTTCGAACAATTCTCCTCCAGAGGGAGCGCCTTCGACAACGGGACGCAAATCACTTCTCATTTCAAGTGATGCAATTAGCAAGACTGCTTGGTGATGAATCTTAGATTTTCCACTCCATTCTGTAAGAAATTGGGTTGAGGGGATCTCTCTTCCGGCGCGCTTTATTTCCTCAGAAACATCTAGGATAACTTCCATTGGTTCTCGTGAACGGAGAAGTGAAAGGAATCGAGCCCATGCATTGCCCTCGGTATTTGCAATTAGGAGGCCAACTAGTTTGACATCCTCTCTACCATTTCTTTTCCAGCAACGAAGCGCTAGTTCTTCTACTGCTTCTGGATGGTTAGTGAGTAACCAAGAAGCGATTCTCCTCATTTGAGGGTCATCAGTTCCAATATGGAATGAATGCCCACTCTCGGCTAGAAGTTTGTCGGTAATCGAGCGATTTACCAGACCATGAGTGCCACATTCATACGCGGTTTTGAGAAAGTCGAGAGCTTTCTTTCTCCTTGGAAGACCCTGACTGAGATGGTCATCGAGCTCATCGCTCATGGAAACACCTCATGCGGATTTAGTTCGCACACTATCGAATAGACTACCAACCAATGATACCGAATCCTTGAGTGTGTTGAGCATCTTTTCTACAACGTTCTCATCATCGCCCTTTTGGCGGATAAGGTCTCTTAGATCTGATTCAATTCTTGCATGGTCATCATCGCCAATGTTGAATTGGTCACGAAGATGAGCAAGTACACGGAATTCATCTCTAGATAGTGAAGCATTAACAATTGCTATTTCGAAAACGCGTGTGTATACTAGTCGCTGCTCATTTGGAGAAACCATTGAACCAGGAGGTAAACTCGCACCTTCACGAATAGCAGCATATACTTCTCCGGGTTCTTCTGGAGAAAGGCCAAGTGCATTTGCGAGTTTGATAATCAACCGCTTTTCTTCACGGGTTAAAACACCATCTTCGAGCATTACCTCGATAGTGGTCCTGAACACATCTAGTGCTCCGACAGAATCTCCGCTCACAACACACGCAGACCCTTTTCTCACTTGAACTTCTTCACCGTAGGTGAAACCGGTTTTTCAGGGCAATTCTCAAGGAATGCATTCAAGAAGGGGTGGCTTCTCCGAAAAATTGTTCAAATCCGATTCACGACCATCAAAGACCCCCGATTTGGGAGGAGATGGTCACCCTGGAAAGAGTGCCGAAAGGCCCTTTGAAAGGAGTGCAGAGGCACTGAACAGGAGAGATTCAAATGGCAAAAAAGAACTCAGGAGGCAACTCCCACAAAGGAGGGTCAAAGGCCGGCAAGGTCATGAAATACCTCATCAAAGCAGACCTAAAGGTCAATGGAAACGTCCAGCGCAAGGATATCATAGGCGCAATCATGGGGCAGACTGAAGGGCTGCTCGGTGATGATTTGGAGTTGCGTAAACTCCAGCGCACAGCTCGCATCGGCCACGTCGATGTAGAGATGGATTCCAAGGGCGGAAAAATCACTGGAATGATTCTCATTCCAAGTAGTATGGATAATGTCGAGACTGCAATCATTGCATCAAGTCTTGAAACAATCGACCGAATCGGTCCCTGTCAGGCAAAAATCACTGTCGCAGAGATCCAGGATGTCCGTTCGACTAAGGTCAACGCAGTCATCGATCGTGCGAAGAGCCTACTGCTTGAAATGGTAAACTCTGGTGATGCAGCAACAAAGACAGTAATCGAAGAAGTTCGAAGCGTCCTCACTGTAGGTACCGCGACAAATTTCCACGGACTAACCTGCGGACCAAATATCGAATCTAGCGATTCACTGATTATCGTCGAAGGGCGAAACGATGTACGCAATTTGCTTAACTTCGGCATCAAGAACGCTATTTCAGCAGATGGTGCAGGAAACATCAAGCAAGAATTGATTGATTTAGCCAATGGAAAAGAGAATGTAATTCTCGCAATCGATGGCGACCGTGGTGGCGAGATGTTATTCCGCCAACTTAGCGAAACTCTCAAGGTTGATTTTGTTGCTCAAGCACCAGTTGGCCAAGAATGGGAACTTCTACCACAGAAGACTGCAACCAAGTGCCTTAGTCAGAAATTAGAGGCCAAAAAATTCGCTGCAAAACTATCTGCAGATGAGCCCGAAGCTGTCGACAAAGACGCGTGGTTAGAAGGCATGGAGCCCGAAGAAGCTCCTGCTGACGTACAGGAGTATTTCGATCACATCGCAGACCTAAAGAAAAACAATGCAGTTTTCGTGAAGGTTGACGGTACCACTACCGACCCTGTTGGGGCTGCAAAGATTGCAGCAGCAGCAGAGGAAGCAGAGGATATTGTTGCAATGGTCTTCAATGGACCTGTAAGCGATAGGATTCTTGAGATAGCATCCGAGGCAGCCATCGAAACAGTCGTTGGTACCAAGGAAGGCAAAGGCTTCGAAGCCCGCGAAGGCGTCAAGGCTTGGCTATCCGAGAAGCACGCTTGAAAGCGTTCAGCAACACGGTGAAGTTCATCAGCGAGATGCATTCATCATCCCATATGGGCGATGAGGCATCACCTAGTGAAAAGAGTCTACTGCCGACGGTTTCAGTTGACCGGGGGTTAGCAGGACAACTAGCTTTAGCACTCATAGTGCTAGCGACGATATTGCTACTCAATGGGTTGCTATCCGATGCGTGGCTCGTCGATAAAACACTGGAATCCGACGGGCCAATGATAGGATTGCATGATGCTAGTTATGGTGAAGAAGTAGACAGCCTTTCTGGCATATATTCTAATTGTACTAAATTGATGGAATCGATTGAGGCAAATGCCTCTGCAACCGAAGAAGCTTGTGGCGATTTGGGAGATATTAGCAACGCCGGATTAATTGGCTCAATTACGATGTGGATTGGCTTCACAGTTTTAATTGCAGCAATGGTATTGCAGGTATTGAACATCGAAGGAAAGCAAAACCTACTCACTCGTTTAGCTCCAATGGGAGGAGGGGCACTTACACTAGTTGGCGTCCTCACTTGGCTACTGATGATACCGGAGCCAACAAATGAAAATATCATAGTTGGAGATGCATTTTGGTTAGCCTCTTCTTCTGGACTATTGGCAATATTAGCTACATTTACACCTTCGCTACAAGCGTTGATTGATGGCCCCGCCCGGATGAGGGCAAACGGCGTACGCAGCGGTCTTGATATGAACGAATTCGTTCTAAAGGAGAGCTCGTGTGGCAACCATTCGCTCTCGATACTTTGCGATGACAAATTAATCAGAGTAGTAAGCGTAGAGAGAATCGGGTCTAGTGCAAAGGTCAACGAATTATTGGCTGCAAAAAGAGATGCATATACAGGATTCTCCCACAACCGATACGATTGGTTAGATGACATGAGAGCTGGATGGTGGATTCTAATCGGCGTTGGAATTTTGTCCACCGCTTGGATATCTCCTTGGTTTGCAACATTACTAATCCCCGGATTAACTATGGCGACACTACAACTAATGGATCCAGAGCGGTTCACCATTTCCACTTCTGCAGGAAATCACGCCTTCACAATAAACCGCTGGCGCTCAAATAGGGAATTGACTGATTTTGCAATGAGTATTGTTGATGATGCAATGATTGCTGTTCTCAGGGGAGAAGAACTCGCAACAGAGAATTTAGATTCTCGTGCATCTGAAATTGCTGAACGATTTTCTATACTAGAGAAACAAAGGCAGAAAGAAATTGCTGAAAGCATATCAGAAGCACCTCCTGAGATTAGTGAACCGACTGTCGCGGTCATGCCTCCACCTTTGCAAGAACCAACGCCTCCTGGGCCGATTGCTTCAGATCCACCCGAGTCGATAGATGATGGAGGATGGCCTGAGCCAGAGTCGGCGCCTGAAGTTGAATCTGAACCTGAACCTGAATCCGAGCCTGAGCCTGTAGCAGCAGCGGAACCTGAACCGGAACCTGAGCCTGAGCCCGTGGAAGCAGCGGAACCTGAACCGGAACCTGAACCCGAGCCAGAACCTGAATCCGAGCCAGAACCTGAACCCGAGCCTGTGGAAGCAGCGGAACCTGATCCGGTTCCTGTGCCGGGTCCACCGGTGATGACCGCGCACCAAATTCCGCCACCCCCTCCTTTACCAACAGTTTCGGCACCCCTGCCCCCAGCGCCTGCACCCCCTCCAATGATGGCTCCACCACCGCCACCAGCAGCAATACCTCCACCTCCCGCAGCGATGCCCCCGCCCCCACCACCACAACTTCCTCCGGGAATGGTCCTCCCGCCTATGGCGCCGGCTGTAGCAAGCCCACCTCCGCCACCTGTAGTAGTAAAGGCGGGGCCAAGAGAGGAAAATCTCAGCGCCTCAGAGAAAGATGGATTATTGGGCGATTTAATGGACGATTAGTTAACTCCGCCAGAGGCAGGAAGTCCTACGCGACGAGATAATTTGGTAACTGCTTCGCCAAGCCCCCGTATATCATCAGAACTTGGCAATGGTAAATCATCAGCATCTAGAGGAACAGGAGTCCCAGGTCCGGGAATCCGATTCAATGCTTGTCCAAGAAGTACAGAGTCTTCCAGTAAACGCCCTTCCCCACCTTTATGGCGTGCTTCAAGCCTCATACGAGTCCAAGTAGAGAGCTTTCCAGCGAGTTCAGATAATTCAGAAATCATAGATAGACGTCTTGAATCATACTCGTCACCAGTAGGGATGAGCCTCAACGTAAGGCGCAACAACCGGTCAATACGCATATCACGTGGTTCTTTACCGACATTTGAAGCTAAAGTTCTACGAATATCACCAATCACTATTTCTCCATCATCGTCGAGACGAGCTGCTTCTTCATCTAAGCCAAGCGACCTCAGTAATTCCACCAATGCCCCAAGGTCTTCTGATAGTTCCCCTACATCTTTTACAATAGGAGTTGAAACAATTTCTTCAATAGTTTCAACAGGAGTAATTTCGAGGTGCGTTTCTTTTGATTGCGCCGGAGGCTCTTCAACAATTTCAGGAAGGGCTTCAACAATTTCTTCTTCAATTATTACCGTTTCAGAGTTTTCCATTTCCTCAAGAATGGCCTCCATTGCATCATCGACTGTCGTTTGCGGTGCTGGAACCAAAACAGGATGCCTCTTCATTGATGGCTTCCAAGGATGGTAGACAAAGTGCTCGTCTTGGATTTCACTTGAAGCAAGTTCTGCAGCGAGGAGGGGAATGCTGTCTTCGAGGGAAGCTAAGCGGTCAGGTCGAGCCAAATCAATATCGATTGCAACAGAGATTTCAGGTCCGCGAGTCCAATCAAGTGCAGCAATTCGGTTGCGCAGTTTTTCATGACCAGCAACAGAGTCTCTAATTCCAGAAATTCTAATTGCAACTTCCATTGGGTTTTCATCAAGTAACTCATAGAGGAAATCGGTGGAGAAACCAAGTATAGACCATGAATCGATCTCATTCTTCAACTTCTCTCCAAGCCGGTCTACTGGGACTGCTAAAAGGCGAGAAGATAGACGAGATGAAGCAATTAAATTTTCAAATTCTGCAAGAGATAATGAGGAAGTTGCAACATCTAATGCCCCACCGGAACGGACAATATCGGACCATTCTAATTCTAACATGGACCTGTGCCTTGCAGTTCTGCGTACCTTCGAATCAATCCATAATTCCATTTCTTCAAGGAGGGCATCATCCAAATCAAATTCTCTAAGAATAGCAATCCGACGAAGAACCTCCTCTTCATACCCAAGCGAAGTGTCCATCGAGAGGAGATTGTTATTGAGTTCTGCCGCCCTATGGTAACGCCCTTCTTCAGCCTTCAACCACGCTAAAGCGCTGCGAGGCTCATCAGCAAGGCGAATACGCCACATATCCATGGCGAACCCTTGGTCCTCCCATCCCCCAATCAAAGCCATACCTTCGAGTTCGAGTTCCCGCCATTCCTGGTCGAGGGAGTCAACAAAATCAACGAATTCTTCTGTATGCTCAAGGCGCCCGACAATTTCCACTCCTGCCGTTTTATCAGGCCACAAAATCTCAAAATCCTTCCAACGTTCAAGTGCACGAAGGTGTATTTCTACCGCCTCTTCAACTTCATGGATATTGGATTCCCATTCGAGCAATTCCTCTGGTCTGATGCGATCGGGGTGAGGCATTGTTACTCCTTTGTTACGCCATCCCTCGATTGAATTATTCAAGGAATCCAATCGATCCCTAAAATTTTTCATTATCGAATCAACTTGTTCCGAGAGATTATCATCCTCACTTTCTAGTAAACTTTCAGCAAGTTCAACATCAAACGGCCTAACATCATGTTCAATTCTAAGGCGAATAGTTCTACGTGAATCTGCATCGAATTGTAATTCAGTCAAGTGTTCAAGGGCATCAGCAATCGACATTTCAAGAGCATCGGCTGCATAAATCCCATCTGTTTCTAACAAGGCGACCATCTCTTCAATCACCTTTCGACGATTGGATTCACTCAATTCGATTTCAGCAATTAATTGAGAGAGAGTTTCTTCGGAATTAGGGTCGTCAAACATCACTAGTAGCGGCTGTGTTGCAGAAATACTCGACGAATCCAATCGATTTAGTCGAGAAATTAGTTGCAAAAGTTTACCCTCTTTTCCTCGCTCACTCCACTTTGTCCTAGCACGGTGGGCAAATGGTTCCCAAGGGTGCCTCTTTCTACCCTCGGCTTCCCATTTGTCGATTAGCTTATCAGTCGAGGAGACTTCATCGAGAAGGCCTAACCATTCACTTTTTTCATCATGAGAAATCGTGGAATCAATCACTCTTCTGCGCAACGAAGAATTTCGTGAAACAACCGCTTCAAAACTTAGCAGAAGTTCACTCGCAAGCCCCTCTTCTTTTTCGAGAGTGTCCCTCCAGATTTCGACATTTAAGCCATCAGCGGACCAAGCACTAAGTCGCTCGGCCCACCACGCCATATCGCTCATCATCTTCACCCGGGGTCCACACTGGTGCGAGCGAGCATTTCAACATCACCACGTGAGCGGCATCTCAAGAGCGATATCGGCGTAACTTTTCTTGTGCCGGAAACGCTTCCTCGCGCTTACTACGCGGGAGAGAGCATATAGCCTCAAGAACACGGCTGGCGCGTGATGGACCCAATTTCTGTCTCGATGGGGCTCGGTCTGTTCGCTGCTGGAAGCGGTTTGGGATGGTGGCTATCCCGGACTGAGAAAGCACTGGATGGATTGAGCGATGGAATGATCCTCCTGCAGGAAACGCAGGCGTCAAGCGCAGCCTTAACCGGCAAGCGTCTCGACGGTCTCGAATCTAGTATCACTCGGTTGGTTGCTGGCTTGGACGGTGTCCGAGCAGCGTATCCAGACCTTGATGGAACGATACTTGCTCACGAAGCACTCAAAGGCGGAGGAGGCTCATTAGGTGCACTAGAAACTCTAGTTTCCGCAATCCCACTAGATGCCGACCATGAAACGAGTCCATTATTGGATTCAGGGCCGGCCCGCCTTGCTATCAATCTCCTTGAAGCAATAGACGATGTATCAACACTTTCAGCAGTCGATGCGAGAAAGGTTGCCCTTCTCGCTCTAGAAAGTGGAAGGACAACAAGAGCCCACAATCTCTTGTTGCAATCATATGGCGCAGTTCCTGGTGACGATATTACTCTGAAAGTTCTCGAACACACAGCGATACTTTCCAATGACATCCACTCCCGTCGCCATTGGTTAGATGCTCGTCTTTCAATCAACCCCGATGATCCAGACCTGTTGAGAGCCCACGCACACCTTTTGGCTACTCTTGGCGACGAAGATGCTGAAAGAGATGTCAAACGCCTTGAAGCACTTGGCTTAGATACTGCTGCTGACAGGTCGTTATTGTCTGGATTACGCCAACGCGCTGGTGCTAGAAATGAAGCCTTAGAGGCTCTTGACAGTGCCCTAGAAGAAGACCCAACTCGCTCAGATGATTGGTGTAGCCGTGGACAAATCCTGCTCGCCATGGAGGAAGAGGGTAAGGCTTTGGAAAGTGTAGACAAATGCCTTGAACTCGATCGCCAGAATGGAACTGCTTGGGCCATTAGGGCCAAGGTTCTGAGCGAAAGCCCTGGGCGTTCATCTGAAGCATTGAAAGCAGCTATCCATGCAGTTGCATTGGATGCTGGTGGCACTGAACTAATCATGCTGAAATCCGACCTTCTCGAAGCAGCAGGAGACGATGTCAAGTCAGACCTTGCTCTAGAGAAATCACTTGAGTCCCACGCATATGACGGACATCTCCGTGCCGCAATTGCATCACGTAGACTTCTACAAGGGCGACATACAGAAGCATGGGATCTCTTACACTCTACTCCAGATGATTGTGACCATCCTGACCTCCATGTCATAGAAGGCCGTTTGCATCTGGCTAAGGCAGACCGCAGTAGAGATGGAACTGGAGTTACCGACATTGCTCTTCTAGCCGATGCCGCTGCATCATTCGAATCCGCACTTGAGATGGACCGAGAATCTGGAATTGCATGGCTGGGCCTTGCCCGAGTATATCGCTTAACTAAGCAGATAGAAAAGGCCGACGAGACCCTAACTCGTGCCCGCAGACTCCTCCCAGAGGAGGACCCAAGTGCAGCTGCAGAAGCCGCGCTACTTTGCTTGGACAAAGATGACCTTGAAGCCGCCTCCCAACACATTGACGCCGCCTCAATTCGTGGTGAAGGAGCAGTAGTTTCCTATGTACGAGGCAATATTGCCGCAAGACAAGGCCACCTTGGAACTGCTCTCTCGCACTTTAACGACGCAATCGATACTGACCCCACTCATGTCAGGGCTAGACTGAATCGTGCGAGTATTCACATGGCTCTTGAAAACGCGAGAGAGGCTCTTGATGATTCGAATACACTTCTTGAATTAGCACCGGAACTCAAACTTGCACGCTTGCGTCGGGCTGAAGCCAATATGATGCTCTCGGTTTGGACTGAAGCAAGAGACGACCTTGAATTGATAGTTGCAGACGCACCACACCATCATCATGCCCTAACTCAATTAGCCTCATGTTACATGGCATTAGAGCGTCCAGAAAAAGCCGAAGCGCCTCTGAATGAAGCACTTCGATTGGCACCAGAACATACCGATGCATGGCACCAAAGAGGCCTCCTTTACCTCGACTGGGGACGAGAGGAAGCCGCACTTTCAGACTTCGAAGCAGCCGTACGATGCGACGGCGATCATATCGATGCTAGATTGCATATCGCTGCAATTCACCACGAGGCAGACCGCCATATCGAAGCAGCAGCAGCATGGCGAGGAGTACTCTCAATCGACCCTGATAACGCCGTGGCGCGCCGACGTCATGACGAATGTGAATCCGCTATGGCTACGATGTGATTGAATGACATTCTTGCAAGCAGCAATCAAGGCTGGTCTTTCAGGAATAATAGTCTATTTCGCATCCGAAGCAGGGCAAAAATCCGCTCTAATTGCTAGCATTCCAATCGTTAGTGTACTCGTGATGATTTGGATGCATCAAGATGGAAAGACGATGGAAGACTTGATGACATTTTCAAAAGATCTTGTCTGGATGGTCCTTGCATCTCTTGTATTATTCATCTCCTTCCCAATACTTGCATCTAATGGACTATCGTTTTGGCCAGCTCTCGCAGTAGGTTGTGCGCTCACGATGTTAGCCTATGGTGGCGTAGTAATGGCAATGGCTGATTGAGCCGAGGGTTCATCTCCTGCGACCTACTCCCGCAATTTATGGGACTAGAACCGGGTGACTCAGCGGTAGGGTTTACGCTACCAAATGCAAACGAACCGATTGGAGGAAGTGAGGTCTCACTTTCTGATATACTAACCTCCTCTGGAGCAGTTGTTGTATTCGAATGCAATCATTGTCCATATGTTGTCGGCAGCGTTGATAGAATCAACAGAGCAGCGGCAAAAGCTACGGAATTAGGGATGGGTTTTGTTGGAATCAGTTCTAATGACACAGAGAAATATGTCGAAGACTCATTCGAGAATATGGAGAAGAGAGCAAACAAAGGAATGCCCTACGCATATCTTTTCGACGAGAGCCAAGAGGTCGCCACTGCTTGGGGGGCTCAACGCACTCCCGAATTCTATCTTCTGAATGGAGAGGGCACAGTGGTCTATCGTGGGCGCTTGGACAATTCTCCGCGTAACCCAATGGAAGCCACTACAAGCGACCTATCAGATGCAATGGATGCATTATCGATGGGAGAGAGCCCTCCGGTTCCAAGAACCGAATCCATCGGATGCTCAGTCAAGTGGAAGTTCTGAGGCGAAGACATGAGTCAATGCCAGAGGCAGTGCGATTGGGACGAGGCTGAAGTTTGCCGAGTTTGTGGCATCGATTATTCCCCGCCTAAGGCATTGAGGCCTTTCCACCTTGCATTTCCCGTTGATGACATCGATGCTGCTTACGATTTCTACGTTGAAATTCTGGGTTGTACACCCGGCCGCAAGAAAGAAGAATCTTGCGTTTTCAATTTCCATGGGCATCAAATAGTCACACATAGAGTCTCTGAAATGCCATCCATCTTGACGAACCCAGTCGATGGAAAAACAGTACCAGCAATGCATTTCGGCCTTGTATTAGAATGGGATGATTGGCATATGATGAGAGCCAAATTTGAATCCATGGGGCTTGAATTTGTACTTGGACCATATCTTCGATATGAGGACCAGCCAGGGGCTCAAGCGACGATGTTTATTCAGGACCCTGCTGGTAACCACTTGGAATTCAAATCCTTCAAAGATGAATCCGGAATCTTCGATTCAAAATGGAAGTAACCCCCTTACGATTATCCGTGACCGCAGGGGTACCCTTTGGTTAGTATTGCTCGAGAACTAATTCGGTAGTTGTCGATGCGATCTCACTTGGAGCAGCGAGCCACATTCGGTCTAGAAGAGTCCTCAGGGCCATGGTGTCATCGACGTGAACTAGAGCGACTAAGTCAGCCTCTCCAGAAACTTCGTACAAAATTTCAACGCCTTCCCAGCCGGTTACTTCACCAGCAAAGGTTCCGATTTCAGCACCTGGGCTGACTTTGATTCTGATTAATGCAGTTAGGCCAACTCCACCTTCTCGAACAGTGTATCCACGAATTGTACCCTGCTCTTCCATGCGACGGACGTGAGTTCTAACCGTTCTCTCCGATGCGCTAACTAATTTTGCAAGGTCGACAAAGGACATACGTCCATTTTTGCGTAGCTCAGCAAGGATTGCACGGTCTATCTCAGCGATACGGGCCATACCCGGCCGTACCTGCTTCTGTATATGAATCTGTCCAAAATTACCCTTTAACCTCAATAACGCACCTATTATATGTTAGTATTCGGTGAGGTCATTCCGGTATCAGGAGCGAGAAAATTCGGGAGACAATCTCCAAATCTCTTCACGGATATCAAACTTCCCAACATTCGAGGAGCCTTATTTTCACCATCGCCTTCAAAAGACCCCCTCCCGTCACAGTAAACGATGAGCCCTGCTGAAACCTTTTCGATGGCGGCAGTTCAAGCATTCCTCGATGAGGTCACGGCCCTCAAGATTAACACAACCCATAACGACTGGTACCAGGTCGATGTAGCTGCAGTATTGGATGGTTGTCATGTAGAAGGTCACGAGGTTGACCCCGTGTCTGGAGACGCCCTATTATTCCTCAAATCTTCTCTCATGTTTTGCTCACCAGAAACTGGAGCCATGAGGCATTATCCTCGATCCTTAGTACACTGCTTTGTTGATGATAGGCGCAAGCGCCCGGATGTTGACGACCCAGAGTTGCTCTATCGCGGCGAATTATTCAGCGTTACACCAGAGTCTGAACAACTATGCTGGGTACGTGATTGTGTTACCAATCACGAGATACCTGCTGTTCAATCGGCGGTCTCAACATGGATGAGATGGCTAAACAAACCTTGATTTCTTTCCGTTTCATTGAAGGACGGACGGCGTCTCGCTCATAATACGAGGCATACCAATGTCTGACATCATCTCTGGACTCGACGCCCGAATGGTACTCGATAGCCGTGGTAATCCCACGGTCGAGGTAGATTGCTATGTGAATGGTTCTTTGATGGGCCGTGCCATGGTTCCAAGTGGGGCCTCAACAGGAGCCTACGAGGCAGTTGAACTCCGTGATGGCGACAAAAGTCGATGGTTGGGTAAAGGAGTTGACAATGCAATAAACAACGTGGTTGAGACTATCCAAGAAGCACTTGTCGGGATGCCTGCTGATGACCAGAATGCAATTGATGAAGTAATGATTGAACTCGACGGCACTCCAAACAAAGCAAATCTCGGTGCAAATGCCATGCTAGGAGTTTCTATGGCGTGTCTTCACGCTGGCGCAGCACTCCACGAACTTCCACTTTGGCGCTATGTCGGGGGAGTTGCAGGAGGCCTAATGCCGGTTCCAATGCTCAATATTCTCAATGGAGGCGCTCATGCTGCAAGCAATGTAGATGTGCAGGAATTTATGGTAATGCCTCACGGTTTCGATTCATTCCCCGAAGCTCTTCGAGCAGGTGTTGAATGCTATCATTCTTTGAAGAGTGAACTCAAGGCGGATGGATTACTTGGCGGAGTTGGAGATGAGGGTGGTTTTGCACCTAACCTTCCAACCAACGAGGAAGGACTACGCTACATGGTTCGAGCAATCGAAGGTGCGGGATATAGTACTGAAGACATAGGCATAGCACTCGATGTAGCATCGACAGAATTCTTCCGTGATGGCAAGTATCACATGGACGGAAAAGCCCTTTCCGGCGAGGAATTAGGCGATATCTACGCAACATGGGTTGACGAATACCCATTACTTTCAATCGAAGATGGATTTGCTGAAGATGATTGGCACTCTTGGTCAGCATGTACACGAGCAATCGGAGACCGCGTACAATTGGTTGGAGACGACCTCTTTGTTACTCAGGCCGAGAGGCTCTCTATGGGAATCGAGACCAAAGCGGCCAATGCAATTCTCGTCAAGGTGAATCAGGTTGGCACAGTAACTGAAACACTTGAGACGATGGATCTTGCAGCGAGCCATGGATTCAACACTGTAGTTAGCCACCGCTCTGGTGAAACTGAAGACCATACAATTGCAGACCTAGCAGTTGGGACCCGAGCCGGCCAGATCAAAACTGGCGCACCAGCCCGTTCGGACCGCGTTTCCAAATACAATCAATTATTGCGAATTAGCGATGAAGTAACAGAGTACCGCTCACCGTTCTGAGGCGATTCGATGAAGAAACGTTGGGAACTACTTCCCACTTTTTTGATTCTCTTAATGTTCATTGTCGCCAGGCAGATTTACCCATATGCTGGCGTAATGGAAGCCAATGTTATCGACGGATATCAAATTGAAAAATTAGCAACTGGATTGGGGGGGCCAACTTGTTTGGTCTTCGATGAAGAAACTCTTCTAATCTGTGATAGAGACGAGGGCCGCATTGTCGATATTGAAGGTAATGTGTTAATCGATGGGCTACGTAATCCACATGGAATGGTAATTCTTGAGGACTCAATCATCATCTCTGAGAAAGGCAGACTAGTCAAATTCGATTCAGATTTCACGAACCGAACCGTGTTAATCGATGACATACCTTGGGGTAACCACCAGACCAATGCAATCAATCTCTTGCCAAATGGCACTCTAATCTGGCACTCCGGTAGTACTTGCAATCATTGTGAAGAAGACGACTCTCGAAATGCAGCTCTACTTTGGGTGAACTCCACAACTGGTGAACACGGGATTCTTGCAACAGGTGTAAGAAATTCATTTGATGGGATTTGGGTTGAAGGGATAGGATATCTGTTCAGCGATAATGGACAGGATGCCATGGGAGAAGATTTCCCAGTTGAAGAAGTCAATTTATTGGTCGAAGGGGCTGAATATGGCTGGTTAACAGAATCAACCGATGACCCAAATCCGATTGGGACCGAAGCACCTGTGGCCACTTGGACACCCCATACTTCACTGAATGGCATGACTACAAAGCCCGATTTATTGCCGGGAGATGAATACACAGTATATGCGACTGTATACGGTTCATGGGCGACACTTTTACCAAAGGGGCACCAGATTGTAAAGATCGATTTTACACTGGGTGATGATGGTTGGAAAGGTGATGCGAGTATTTTCGCTTGGGACGTAGGAACCCCCCTTCCAATCACAGCAGGTCCTGATGGAAACTTGTATTACGGCACTTTCGATAATGGCGGCGCAATTTTCAAAATCAGCCCTCAAGCCATTGCTTGAGACGTCTGCACCCTTCGTGAATTTGCTCAAGGCTTGTGCCGTAACTCATTCGGACGAGCCCTTCTCCGCCCGGCATAAGTGAGCCGGGCACGAGTTGCACATTCGCTTCTTCTAGAGCCTTAGTTGCGAACTCAACATCATCCATTCCAGTCTCTGTAATGTCGGCAAGAATGTAGAACGCACCTTCTGGCTTTGGAGCATTGATTCCAGGAATATCCTCGAGTAATGCGTGGAAAACTTCTCGCCTTTGTTTGAATTCTTCAAAAAATGCTTGCGGCTCTTCCTCAAGCGTAAGCGCCTTTGCACCTGCGCCCATTAAGAAAGTAGGAACGTGGCTTGCTGCACTTGCTTGACAGGTTTTGACAGCCTCCATCACTTCAGAAGGACCAGTAATCCACCCGAGTCGCCATCCTGTCATAGCCCAAATTTTAGACCAGCCGCCGATTGTGAGTGTACGCTCAAAACCACCATCAAGTGTTGCGGGAGAGAGATATTTGTGGTCGGAATAAACGAGGTCAGAGTAAATCATATCATCGAAAATCCAGAGGTCATTCTCGATGGCAATATCGGTTAATTCTTCGACTTCAGCCGGAAAGTAGACCGCCCCAGTTGGGTTGTTTGGTGAATTGATTATCATCGCCTTAGTGCGACTGGTAATAGCGGCTCTAACTGCATCCATGTTAGGATGGTAATTACTTCTGTTAACCGGAACATGAACCGGAACCGCTCCAATCAACTTGAGCATTCCATCATATGACGGCCAAGCTGGAGCAAATAGGATTACTTCGTCACCAGCGTTTAGGCAGGACATCATTGCATACAGCAATGCTTGTTTGCAACCCGGTGATACAACAACGTCCAAAGAATTAGTTTCGATACCGTATTTTGTTAGATGGTTTGCGACAGCCTCGCAAACCTCTTCGCTACCTTGGCTGCGAGTGTATCCATGTTGGCCATCATCAAGAGCGGCCTTTGCGATATCGACTACAGAATCAGGTGTTCGAAAATCGGGCTGCCCTACAGTGAACCGAACTGTGCCTTCGGGCGGCGGGGTTAGGAATGCGGCGAATCCGCGTCCGACACTACCAACGCTATCATTGAGTGTCGGCATGCAAAAACGCTCCAATACAGTGGTGGATACCCGCACTGATACTACAGCCCTGCTGCAAGTACACTATCAACAATGCGCGAAAGCCCAGTCAAATTGAGAGGAGCACGGACTGAGATTTGAACTCAGGTCTCAGGATCTGCAATCCCGCTCATAGCCGCTCTGACATCCGTGCGCAGCATCGGGATTGACCAGTTCTATTTCAACGCGCCTTATGGCTAGCGTACTGAAACAATAGCACCAACACAATGTTGGCATTACAGTAAAGGCTACGAATGTATAGCGGTAAGCATGGACGAAGAGCAGACCCCAACTCCTCCCTCGGCTGCACCGCCATCGATAGACATCGTTGTGCAGCCTCAAACATTCACTGGTGCCCCACAGTTAACAGGAGCGCCTCAAATCGTTGCAGGCGGTATAGATGGTGGTATTGGCGGAAACATCCCTCTGAATTCTAATCTCACTTACAAGATGGGCCCAGACGGGCAAATGATTGCAATAGAAAAACCTCCATTTTCCTGGAAACAACTCGGCATTGGCGCAGGAATTCCCTCTGCCCTACTTCTACTTCCACTTATTCTCCTCCTTTCGACAGGAGGGTATGACGACGATTGGCAGACCCATGATGTGGAATTAGTTCCTTCAGAAGGCACGGAGTATACTGGCAGTTTTGAAGCCGATGAAGGCAGATATGTTGATTGGGTCAATTTCAGGTGGGATAGTGCTGTTGGTCATTGCACTCAGAATGAAACTCATGAAATCTGTTACGGCACCGATCAATTCAATGATGGTTTTTCTCTAAAGAAGGAAACATGTGAAATACAAATATGGAATTGCGAAAATGAGCAAGTAGGATATTGGTATAATTCGAACGGAAGCATTACTTTTGAAGATGGTAATTCTTACAATGAGCCCATTATCATCATGTTCGAGACT
>CAZNXM010000016.1:0-39005 GCA_964577145.1 uncultured Candidatus Poseidoniales archaeon | reverse complement strand
TTTGTCGCAGTACAGCCTTTAGGCCCTTTCCGAGTAAAGGAAAGCACTTTCACCTTCCAATGCTAGACCCATTTTATCCTTCAAGTACCTCCGGCTGAGACTTCGGTCTATCTCAGGAGTGAAAAGGGATGGCAACAAAAAGCAAAACGGACGAGAACAAGGCTGAAGAGCCGGAGGAGGAACACATCATGACAATGGAAGAGTCGCTAGAACCAGAGCTGACCATTGATGACCTACCAGGTGTAGGTCCAGCAACGGCAGAAAAGTTACGCGAAGCTGGCTTCGAGGAATTACTCGCAGTTGCAGTCATGAGTGCAGGTGACTTAGCAGAGCAAGCAGAACTTGGAGAAGCAGTAGCAGGTAAGATCATTGCCGCGGCTAAGAAGATGGCAAATATTGGTGGATTCGTAAGCGGTGCTGCACTGCTTGAACGCCGTAGAGAAGTCATGAAACTGTCGAGCATGGTACAGAGTATTGATGACTTACTCTCAGGTGGTTTTGAAACTCAAGCACTTGTTGAAGTATACGGTGAATTCGGTTCTGGAAAAACTCAGATTGGTCACCAACTGGCAGTCAACTGCACAATGCCTGTTGAAGAGGGCGGATTTGATGGCGATGTTTTCTACATCGATACTGAGGATACCTTCCGCCCAGAAAGAATCACGCAAATGGCAAGGGGCCACGGCCTCGATCCAGAAGCTGTTCTCGAAAGAATACATGTCGCACGCGCATATAATTCAGCTCACCAAATGCTATTGGCAGAGGAAATCAAGCGTATGAGTAAAGGTCGAAATATCAAGATGATTATTGTCGATTCCTTAACGAGCCACTTCCGTGCTGAATTTATCGGTCGTGGAATGCTCGCTAGTAGACAGCAAAAATTGAATCGGCACCTCAAGGACCTCAAGCAACTCGCTGATGTCAACAACGCCCTCGTGCTTGTGACAAACCAGGTTCAATCCAAACCCGATGCAATGTGGGGCGACCCGACCAAGCCGATTGGTGGTCACGTTCTCGCTCACGCAAGCACATTCAGACTCTACTTACGCAAGGCCAAAGGCGGAAGGAGAATCGCACGTCTAGTCGATTCCCCTAACCTACCTGATGGCGAATGTGTATACCAAGTCACAGAAGAAGGACTCCGCGATTGATCACGGGGTCACACAATCCCCATGTCACCCCTATGGGGTGGCGGCACCTTCAAGGTGAGTAGAAAGGGCATGAGGCTCATGCGTCACCTCATCGAGCGTGTGCTTGAGCTTGCCGAAGAAGAAGAAGGTCCCTCGATTCGACCATCCAGTGTCGAAGAAATGGACTCCAATGACGAGGAATTACGTCGCCTTCTGGAATCTCTTCAGCCAAGGATTCGCGTCTACGGCGTCGGTGGTGCTGGATGCAATGCAGTATCTCGTTTACACGAGGAGGGGCTATTCGGAAATCGCTTCGTAACTGGCCATGCAATCAATACCGATGCACAAGCATTGTTGATGAGTCCGCTTGAGAACAAAGTTCTGATTGGACGAACTGCTAGAGGCAGAGGTGCTGGTGGCGATCCCACAAAGGGTGAGGCTGCGGCACTGGAAAGTGAAGCGAGTCTTCGCAAATTGACAGATGATACTCAGTTAGCAATAATCACTGCTGGAATGGGTGGAGGCTCCGGAACTGGAGCTGCAAGTCATATCGCACGCCTGGCGAAGGAACAAGGCGCTCTTACCGTCGCAGTCGTAACCTATCCTTTCAACTCGGAAGGAAATATGCGCAAGCAAAATGCCGAGTGGGGACTTGAGCGCCTCAGAGAGCATTGTGATACTATTCTCGTTATTCCCAATGAAAGATTGCTGGAAATAGAGGGAGTTAGGGATTTACCACTTGCCAGTGCATTCCGTGTTGGTGATGAACTGCTCGTCCGTGCAATTACTGGCGTTACTGAACTGCTAACTACTGATGGTATGGTCAATCTCGACTTTGAGGACCTCAAGTCGGTAATCAATTCGGGTAGTGGAGTTGCGATGATTGGACTTGGTGCTTCAAGTGGCCCAGGTAGAGCGGAGGCAGCAACTCTCGAAGCCTTGCATTCGCCATTACTAGACCTAGATGTCAGTGATGCTCGAGGTGCACTAATCAATGTGGTCGGAGGAAATTCGCTAACGCTTGGGGAAGCGGAAAGGTGCGCACAGATTATTCAATCACAAATCTCGGAACACGCTCGAATCATTTGGGGTGCGGCTGTCGATGAATCCCTTGGCGAAGATATTCGTGTCATGCTTGTTGTCACTGGAGTTCGTTCTGATCAAATTCATGGGGCTTCAGAAAATCGACAACTAAGGGCTTTGAAGGCAAGAAATATTGAATTCGTGAACTGATTATTCACGAGATGAATTCCAAGCAAGTGCTGCAAGTAGAATTACTGCAAGACTACCTATCGCTATTTCCATTGGCGTAAGTTCTCCACTAACATCCGAAGGTATGGCATCCCCTTCGTAGTCCATTCCTGGAACAATCATGGAAATGGAGCGCCATTCATCTCCGGTTAAATCATCATTACCGTTTACTGCATTCCCATGAAGGATTACCTCGGCATAACCAGTTTGAGATTCTGGTGCTGTCCATGTGCCATTCCATATACGCTGAGAATTGGATTCATTGGTATGGGTAATTCCGCCATCCAATTCTTGACCACCAACGATGCTAGTATTCCCATCGCTTACAAGAAGTCTAAATCCACCTGTTGCAGCATCTTCTAATTCAGGAATATCTGATTCAATTGTGATGGTAATAGGATAGGATATATTGGATTCAAAATATTCCGGGAATCCATCTATCGTTACTGAAATGTCATCTTGCCCGCCATGGCAAACACAGCCATTGTCTCCACTTGAGTCAATACCACTGATTCTTGCCTCTGCTCCACCTATCAAAAAAAGTAAAGCGAGGAGGAGGATAATTCGCTTCACGATTGGGGGTGCATCACCGCCCATTTGAATATGCCACTCAAATTTCGGTGAGGTGTACTGAGTTGCTGAGTTTCTCTTTCCCTGCTTCGAGTAAGCTCCATCTGATGGCTCTCCCCTTGCCAGTTGATTTTACAAACTTCCTTTCAGTCAACTGTTTCATATGATAACTCAATAATTGACGGCTAGTTTCTAAGCGCATTCTTAACTCGCCTCCTTTGATGCCAATCGCCTCAGAATCTGATAGAATTTGCAGAATCGCAATCTGCATTCCCGTCACTGGACTCTTCAACTCATTGAGACGATGTTGGTCGATTCCAGATGAGGCGAACCTCCGTACTCTACCGTCGATCCAAGAAATTATTCGACCTTCTTTCTCCAATACCTGAATGTGATGTGCCGTTACTCCATTTCCGAGTTCTAATGCATCTCTGAGTGCTGAGAAATGTATACCCGGGTGAGCTTCGATGAATCCTAGTAATCTTCCTCTAGTAAATACGCCCCTTTCGCCCCTTTGAGTAATAGCAATCAAGGGCGCGGCAAGTGCGAGTAGTATTCCCAATCTTGCTGCTTCACTAGCAATCACAGATACTGTTGCAGATGTAATTAGTGCAACTGCCATTATCGCCATCATAGTTAGAACAATCATCTGAGTTGCAGGAAGAACAAAGGAAGGTGTTTCATTATTCGAAGAAATTCCAGAAGTAGGCTCCTCGTTGGAATTGGATGTATCTGATTCTTGGTCTGGTGGCGCCTCATCGCCACCAAATGATGCCGATGCATCAGCAGAGGCTGAATCATCTTCAGTGGTTGCACTTTCTTCGGAAGTGTCATCATTTGTCTCATTTTGAGGCAGGGCCTGATTACTATTGTCTAAAGGATCATTTTCAACAATAGAATCACCTTGATTCCATGATTCTTGGATTGAATCCATATTTGGAATAGTAGGCGCAAGTAGGACTAGCAACATCACTGCTAGCATCCGCCAGCCCCAGACTTCCCTGCCGAGCATACAACAACCTAACTGGAATATGGTTAATTCTTGATGGTAAAAGGATTTGACCTTAGATGCTCAATTGACAACGGGTTTGAATAATGATGAGGCAAACCCGGACCCACAGGTGTATACATGCTGCCATTTGAAGCGCCGACTGAGCCAGAAGATGAAGAGGAAATCGATCCTTTTGCTGAACTCGAAATCGATTCCAAGCCTCCCGTGCAACGAGGATCAGATGCACTCGATGCACTTTCTGATGATAAAGAAGAGGAAATTGTAGTTTCCAATACTGAATTTGCGGACCCTTTAGATGCCTTTGCTGATGATGAAGATGAGGAAGATTTTGCTGCTATTCTCAGTTTTGATGACGAAGACGCACCGGCACCTACCAAGTCTGCACCGGTCCCAGAAAATAGTTCTGAATCCACTTACAGATTATTGCTTGAGACTGTATGGATTGATGATATTCTCGACCCATCAGAAGTCGAACTCCTCGCAAGAAAGCGAGATGAGCTCGGTGTGAATTTCGAAAGACACCTGCAATTGGTACGCGATATTATCGGAGGCTGAACTATGGCTCCAACCCCCTTCGAGCATGGTCTGGCCTTAGCTTGGTCTGATGGAGCACTTTCACGAGAGGGTGCTATTATGCTCGAAAAACTTCAGAGTAAACTTGAGTTAAGTGATTCTGAAAGAGCCATTCAGGAAGAAGCCTGGTTGACATTACTCTCAGTAAATGAACGCCGTTCTTTCGGTGATGGTGACGCCATTCTCACTGAATGGCTGGCTGCATTAGATGACACTACATCACTTGATGAGACGGTGCGTTCAATGGGACGTGCTACACTAGAATTAGGCCTTTCAAAAACCACCTGGAATGAAGCGATGGCTTTTGCAGGCGGGCTCGGCCTTTCCACTCCTCTAGCAGAAGGAGTATGGATGGAAGGGGCAACTGAAGAGTTGACTGAATGGCCGCCTGCTCTTGACCCACTCGCAATCATCCTTGGATTAGTAATCTCGGTTGGTTCTATCCAAAGCAATGATGAAATTGAATATGGAGATGGTGCAAAGATTGTCAATATCGCTCATCCTGAAGCAACTACTGCAACCCTCTCATGGATGCCGGAACTCCTACCACTTGCTGGAGAAAGTTGCTCATGGGGATGGAAAGAAAATTCCGAGTTATCATCTGAAATGCCTCAAGGAGGGTTGGTCTTCAATAATTCTGTTATTCTTGCTTGGATTCGTCGATTTGTTTCGATGCGTCTTTCGAGAGGAGAACCCGGGCTCGATGGCCTGCCTGAAGGAGTCACTCTGATGCCATCTTCATCATCTTTGGAGGGTGATAGTAACAGCATGACCATCTCAATGATCGTAGATTTAGGTGAAGCAGGATTGGTAAAACCGTGGGCCAAAGTTTCGGTTGACGAAGTACCCGAAATTATTTCTGCACCCGCCGGCCTTGCCGAAAATTGGATTAGAATACATGACGCACTTGCAAAGCTCCTCATCAATGCTCTAGAGACATTACCACGGCAACTATTACTTGCAAGTGGTCTACAAATTGAATACGCCAATCTAAATCAAGATGGAGATTGGATGATTTACGATTTAGTAGGTTGATGATTAGAGACCAAGAATCTCCATCAACCTACTATCAACAGTAATTATCTTGCTGGTTTCATCAACAGAATAATTACCGATATTCTCTTTCTGAACACTGCGAATTGTTTCGTGAAATGACTTCTCAGCTTCTGCAATTTCAGTTACGTCTGTAGCCATTCCAATCACCCGCTCGGGATTACCTTGCTCATCAGTCATTATCCCTCCAGTGCATCTCATTGTCCTGATTTCATTATCATCTGGCCTAGTGATTCTATGAGTGAAGTCTAGAGGTGAAAGTGTTGCAATTGCTTCGCCTAGAGTATTGTGCACGAAATCCCTTTCATCCGGGTGTAAGAGTGATACAAAGCTCTCTAGGGATGGGACGAAGTCCGGGCCTGTGCATCCATATAATTGGAAAAGTGGTTTTGACCATGTCACCTCACCATTTACGATGTTCCATTCCCATGATCCGCTCTGTGTTTTGTCACCTACCTTATTATGTGAATTTGTGATATTCACTGATAGATTCAACACTTTCTCCATCTCTTTATGCCCTGTTAAGTCTTCAAAAGTTCCAACTGTACGAACTAATGATCCCTCCTCATCGAATTCGGGTATTCCATTAACACGCGCTAAGAAATAACTACCATCTGGCCTAGAAAACCGTGCGGTTACCACATAGGGTTCTCTCGTTTTTTCAGCCGTTTTGACGCTTGCATATATTACCGGCAAATCTTGGGGATGGACCATGCTCCACGCCCGTTCAATTGATTGCACATTATTGTGGGAACCAGAAACTATCGCAACGCTAGTTGAATCGAGTAATATTTCCACTAATGCGCTTTCGACTTTAGCTAAATGCTCTGCAACTGTAGAACGAGATAGGTTGATTTTTGTTGCTAATTCTGACATCGTAATTTCTCTAGGTCGCTCGTACCATCCACATTCAAAAGCGGCCTTGACGACACGTACTTGTTCTGGGGAAACTACTCCATCTGAAATGACTGTTTCTGTTCCAATAGATTTCGCTGAAATTTTTGAAGGGGTTTTTACCATTCTAAGCAAATCTATGACTGGCTTAACAGATTTCGCTGGACCACGTACTGAATATGATACTCCTGATGGATCAATTCCCGATTCCGGCAGCATAGATACACTTGGAACCTTGAGTTGAACTGCTACGACTGGGCTAACTGAGGATTCCATTCTAATTTTTATCACAGTCTCTTTTTCATACCCATTACTTGGAGCACTAATCACCTCAAGTACAGATAGGCCCGGGATTGAGTCATCTAAATCACTTGGCCCTTTACCCGACTGAAAGGTGCCTTGGACAATCAAATCTAGGTATGTGTCACCTCTCTCAGCATAACCGAGTAGATGCAAATTGCGGATGATTTTGAACGCTGGTGCAATCGGGGAATTGTCAAATGTAGACCTCTTCCAAAAAACTTGGACCTCGCGCATGGCCCAACGATAAAATCCTCAGATAAAAAGAAGCGCCCGGTTTTTATTGGGGGGTGTCATAAATAATCACGGTGCAATTTATCTTAATGCTTGGATTTAATGAATTCGAAACGCTACAATATTTTTCATGACTTTTTTGAACAATTCGTTCAGCCAAACGTTTTGGAACTTCTCCTTTGATGTGATATTGCATATCAATCGAAGTAAAGGAACGTGGACTTTCTTCCCTCCGAGTAGAGTCGATTTCGACCCAAACGGCACTGAAATTACGGTCCTTCAATCCTATTACCACATCGACTAATGAACACGCTCCAATCATTTGCAATGCTAATTGCATTGGTCCGGGGCCATCATCCCAATCCATCTCAATCGATTGTCCATTCGAGTTTGTCCCCACCATTTTGGTGCCGCCAACCCACTCTACTCTTCCCTGCATAAATGCCCCAAGTGTGTGGCGGAATTAATTACATATCCGACCGGCGTGTTGATGAAGGAGTCGCCGGTGGGCGGAAACGATTGGCATGTCAGGCACCCCTATCACCATGGAAAATGGAGAGCTCATTATCCCAAATGATCCGATTATTCACTTCATCGAAGGAGATGGAATCGGAGTCGATATCACTCCTGTTATGATTAACGTAGTAAATGCGGCAGTTGAGAAGGCATATGATGGCCTGCGAAACATTTCTTGGGTCGAAACATTAGCAGGTGAGAAGGCTTTCAATGAAGTGGACGAGTGGTTGCCCGAAGCTACACTAAACTCAATGAAAACCGGATTGATTTCAATCAAGGGCCCCCTCACTACCCCCGTTGGCGGCGGAATTCGTTCTCTGAATGTCGCACTTCGTCAACAACTCGACCTATTTGCGTGTGTCCGACCGGTTCGCTGGTTCGAAGGAACTCCTTCGCCGGTAAAGTCGCCTGGAGATGTCGACATGATTATTTTCAGAGAAAACAGCGAAGATGTCTATGCTGGAATCGAATGGGAAGCCGGTTCTCCTGAAGTTCAGAAAGTCATTGATTTCCTACAGAATGAAATGGGAGTTGACAAGATTCGTTTCCCGGCAACATCCGGAATTGGAATTAAACCAATTAGCCAAGAAGGCACTGCGAGAATCGTTCGAGCGGCAATAAAATACGCTGTGGACAATGACAAAGAAAGCGTAACTTTAGTCCATAAGGGCAATATCATGAAATTCACTGAAGGTGGATTCCGTGATTGGGGATATCAACTTGCTAAGGATGAATTTGGTGCCGTCGAACTCGATGGTGGGCCATGGTGCACTTTTGATAATCCAAATACAGGAAAGCAGATTATCATCAAGGACGTTATTGCTGATGCCATGCTACAACAGATTATCACTCGCCCAGCAGAATATGGTGTTCTTGCAACAATGAACCTCAACGGCGATTACATTTCTGATGCTCTTGCTGCACAAGTCGGAGGCATCGGTATTGCTCCTGGTGCAAATATCAACTACGATACCGGTATTGCAATCTTCGAAGCAACACATGGTACGGCACCCAAGTATGCTGGCCAAAACAAAGTCAACCCCGGTTCTCTTATCCTCTCTGCTGAGATGATGTTGCGCCATATGGGATGGGGAGAAGCTGCTGACCTAATCGTCAAAGGATGTGAAGGTGCAATCAGTGCAAAGACGGTTACATATGACTTTGAACGCTTGATGGATGATGCAGAATTACTCTCTTGTTCCGAATTTGGACAAGCGATGATCTCCCATATGTGAGGTTTTCAAATGACTAATTTTGATTCGCGTTGGGTTAGTGTTCGCTCAGGTGGAGACACCAAATGGTGGGTCCGAATGAAGGCCAAAGTCGACACTGGAGCAAGTAGATGCTCGATTGATGATTCAATGGCAAGGGCTTTGCGCTTACCGCTTGTTGGCACTGTCAAGGTTAGAAACGCAATGGGTAAACAGGTAAGGCCGTTGTACGAAACCTCATTTCGCATTGGTTCAAAAAAACACGTAGTTCAACTCTCTGGTGCGGATAGGTCCACACTTGCAACCCCGCTATTACTGGGAAAGGACTTGCTGGACCGTCTAGAATCTGATTAATTCATCTAGCATTCAAGTCTCGTGAATTCTTTACAACACCGAACCCTAATCTTTCTTCGATCGCTCTAGCAACTAGAGTGAAATCACCATCTCTTGTAGCGACAAGAATGTTTCCAATTTCTCCTAGTGACCGATTGGCAAGTATCGATGCTAAGCACATCAATGTTTGATCTGCTACTTCTGGATAGAAGTCATCGCCTTCTATCACTGTACGAATTGGTTCGTAATTTAGGCGCTTCATCGCCGTTAGCTCTTCGTAAACCACTTTATGGTCAACTAGGAATTTCTTGAGTTGTGCTCGCACTTCCTCATCATCTACTTCATCTTCGAGATGTAGATCCAATGGCTTCCATGTTGAGAAATCTGACAAAATTCCATCGACAAGTTCACCAATAATCTCTGAATTCATTACTGTATCGAGGCGCTCTTCGGCTACCAATGTGTCATTAAATCCTGAACGAATCCTGGGAATGTCTTTTGAAATTTCAATGAGTTCATTTCGCACAACCTTTGGTAACCAAAGATGGATGCGTCCCTCATCAGAACGACGCTTGAGAATACGGTGGAAACGTCCATGGCCGCCAATGTCAAGAGATACTTCAGCAGCAATTTCCAATTTTTCAGCAAGACGGTGATGTAATTCATCGATGAGAATATTGGTGTCTACAATAACCAACGGATTTAGCGAAAGGTGGCGTAAGTATGCACGTGACTTGACGGGTAAATTGTGCTTATGATTGGAAAATAGGCCCCGCTCTGCATCTGCAAGTCGCTTGGAATCCAATATCGAAAATTTGCCTGAATTTTGGGCTCTTTCTAGAATCATCAATCCCTCTAGAGGTTTCTCGGCTGCCGCTGCAACTGCAATCTCGTAAATTTCTTCTCTGCTAACTGGTTCTAATTGCATTGCCTGAGCATAACGGTTCTCAAAGGTATGGCGATTTCTCCTTCGCTCTCTTTGCAAACTATTGACTGCAGCCCTTACACGCCCAATAAATGGCTCTCGAGGTAATTGTCGTGTATGTGAGGAAGGATAATTTCGCAAAAGGTCCAAATCTTCCTCTGAATGGAATGAGCGTTCTACCATTTTGACTTCGCCTTGCTGATTCTCTTCACGAACCAAGCGTGTTCGCCTTACATACGACTTCAGCATTCTAGTTGCATCATCCGTTTTCCCACGTGTTGCAGCGCTGTGGCTGACATTTAGATATAATTGGAATCTACGAGTAAGTGCAGCCTTCAACGCTGGCTCGCTATCTAGCAAATCTACTGCTTCCGACCACTGTTCTGCGTGAGCCAAATGAATGAGCGCCTTGCGATATAGCATTATTCGATGTTCATAATCAAAGTCCGAATGGTCTCCTGCCCTACGATAATCTCTTGCTGCATTGAGTTCATCGCCCTTTGAAACATTTATTGCAGCTCTAGCCAATGTATGCCAAGGAGATTGTGGGTCATTATCTTGATACCAACTAACTAGATTTGGTAATCCGATATCATATTCGAGAACTAGGTGGCGGACCGCTTGCATCATTGGCATTGCTGTAACATCGCCAGATAGTAATCCATTCAACAATTCAACGACACCATCGTTCTGGCTTGTCTGTAATAGCCAAGCAGCTCGATTTAATCTGAGAGTATCGATTACAGCCCGGAATAATCTGCTTTCAATCTCTGTAAGATTTGCAGATTCAATACTCTTCACAAGAGCGTCAAGGGTCTTGGAGTCAGTTAATCCATCTCCGCCATCCTTGAGGGCTTGACGACATTTATTGAAAGCAAGAAGACCGCTTCTATTCAATTTGCTAACTACGCTGCCATCATTTGCTGCAGCTCCGTCTAGAACGAGGAGTAATCCTCTAGCCGCATCTGAAAAGGCCTCGGGGATTTCCATATCCTGTACTGTTCCAAGTGCAGCTCGTCGTGCTGCTCTGATTGATTCAAAGGTGTAACCCTTGGACCTTGCAGGTAGTAAATGTGCAACCATGAGCGTCTCATAGGGATGGTCTGCACAGCGCTGATTATCCTCGATGAGTAAGTCTGCTAATCGATTGAGGTCTAATCCTCTACTGAATAGGTCAATCGAGGAGTCTAAACCAAGTTCGGCCCCGATGTCATGTAGTCGTCGTGCTGCAGCAACTCTGATTGAAAGATCTATTTCAACGTCAGAAACAAGTTCACTCAAAGGACCTTCGTGCAAACCAGA
This sequence comes from uncultured Candidatus Poseidoniales archaeon, assembly GCA_964577145.1. Classification (GTDB taxonomy): domain Archaea; phylum Thermoplasmatota; class Poseidoniia; order Poseidoniales; family Poseidoniaceae; genus MGIIa-K1. Next base: position 27,701 of record CAZNXM010000016.1, on the reverse strand, counting down.
AATCTGGTTATTCATCCAATCGATTGCTGGCTCTCCCAGCTTTTTCACCAATGGAATCAAAATGCTTAGATCTGCATCTGCGTCCAATTTGATGGATGAAAGAATTTCAAAGGCTGATTCTGACTTTCCTTCCTTCACAAGAGCACTGAGAAGCCACCATTGTAGAGTTTCTTTTTTCTTAGAATCCGTTACCAAGGACAAACCTATCTCGAGTTCTGCTGAAGTAAGGCTTCTTGCACTTTCTGGAACCATTGACCATGCAGTAGTTCTGCGGGCTATTGAAAGTCCATCATCTCCAGATGCTGAACGGCTGGAATCCCAATCTTTTGCCTTACCTTTTCGAAGAGTAACAATATCTGTTAATGCGGTTGAAAGCTCTGAGTCGACCTTTTTGAGGCGCTTTAGAGCATCTGTTGCATCTTGGTCAAGGTGGATTAGTAAGAGAGCAGATATCGCGCTTCCCTCTCCTTCGAGTTTACCCAGTGGACCTATGTCACGCAGGCCTCTATTGCCGCGTAATTGGGCGATCGCCTTCTGTACTGCAACCTGTGCAGTTGCACCTGTTGCCGCAGGAGATAATGCCTTGATTGCATTGGATACTGCCTTTGCATCTACAGGGTCAACCCATGCAGCAGCGAGGTCGACTGATTTGTCCTCAACAACTTCGCTATTATCTACAGGGAAAGCAGCGAATTGAGCGAGGATGGGGGTTGCTTCGGCCATTGTAGTCCAAGCGGGGTGAACACCATCGCTCATGCACGAATCCCTGAGTTCTTCGATTACGGAATCCCATGACTCATTCCAATCGTCTTTGAACAAAGTCCTACGAATGAGCAGTACGGATAGACGGAAAGCGGCGGTCGAGTTCTCATCCAGTAAAACATCACTAGATTCAGGTAGCCATTCTAGAGGGCCGCTTGAATTTCCACGTGCACCACGACGTGTACGGACTCCTCTACGTCCTCTAAAGCTAGAAGAATGTGAACCTTCATCTTCATCTGAAGGTACTTGCACTTCATGTAATGCGAGGAGGAGAAGTGATTTCCAGGGTTTATCGAGCATCTGCCATTCTGGGAGTTTGGCTACGAGGCGTTGGCGGGTTGCGGGTGGAACTCCTTCCTTGAATCCAGAATCCAAGCAAGTTTTGAGGTCCTTCTCTTGCAGCTTTACTCACCCCTTACGGGGTGAGGCGCCCGGTCCGACCTCTTTAGAGCCACCGGCCACATTGTTCATTCGCAACATCAATGATGTGAAACGGTAAGGGCCTCTTCAGATGGGGCTCCAAACCACTGCTATCCTTCTGCTGCATCCCCTATCGGCTTGTGGTATCATCGGTTATATGTGGTGGCAATATGGTTGGAAAAGCAAGAGTCGGATGTTGAAAGGTGAAGAGCGCCGAGATGCCGTCGACCACCATGAAAAGGTGGGAGAAAGAATTTTGATTTTCGCAATTCTTACTATTTTTATCGCATTTTTCGCAAGGTGGCAAACAGGTTTAGGTCTTCTTCCTCAGAGTCTGCATGGCTTTACTGGCCCGGTTGGAGTAACCTTACTCTGGATAATGGCCAGATGGGGTCGAGTTGCACGAAAACAAAAGGTCGAGAAGCAGAAACACGGAAGAGCAGCAGACCTATTGATAGCCTGCATGTTCTTTCATTCATTCCTCGGATTCCTCTACCTGTTTAGTGTTCTTTGAACCAGGTAACCAAGATGGGCTCCACCAATTCCACTTGCCCATCAACCGCATCATTGCAGGAACAACAAGTGCGCGAACGATAGTAGCATCGATAAGAATAGCAAGTGCTAATCCAAATCCAATTTGCTTGAGAATGATGACTGAGGATAGTCCAAATGCGCTGAAAACTACGACCATAATCGCTGCAGCTCCTGTGATCAAACGTCCTGTTCTTTCCAAGCCTTTTGCAACGGCTAATGTATTGTCGCCGGTTCTTTCCCATTCCTCATGAATTCGGGACAACATTAGTACCTCGTAATCCATCGATAATCCGAACACAATGCAGAACAAAATTACCGGATTTCCAGAATCTATTGGCTGGGGTGTGAAGTTCAATAATTCCGCCCCATTACCCCATTGGAATACCCATACCATCATCCCGAAAGATGCGGAAACTGAAAGGATATTCATCGCAACTGCTTTTATTGGAATGATGATGCTTCGCACCTGAATAAAAATCAACAACATTGTCATTATTATGATGAATGCTAGAGCCTTGGGGAGGTTCTCTTCGATAGTCTCTAGAGTGTCTTGATTGTACGCTGCAAAACCTCCAATGAGTACTTGGATTTCGTCCCCTGATTCTAATTGTTCAGCAATTTCTGGATTATCTAAACGCATGTCAATAATTTGACCACGGCTTTCAGTACTCGTTTGCGAACCTTCTAAGGATACAACGATGTAAGTTAAATCGCCACTCACAAATTGTTCACTGAGATAATTTCGCTGTGAGATTGTTTCGTTGGATAGATATTCATCAGGAGTCTGCCAAAAAGACACAACTTCACTCTGATTCATTCCTTGTTGTGGTAAACCTATTCCAAATGCACTCACCACATCTTCATCAGAAATATATCCTGACATTTGTGAATGGAAAATGGCTAGATTATGTTCGGAAAATGGGTCCCCTCCATCGAGATCAATTACTACTAAAGCAATGTTTTCGGCACCCCTAGGCCATATTGAATCGATATGGTCAATTCCTTGCCTACTTTCATCATCGGGAGGTAAGGCCTCGACTGAAGAAAGAGCGAATTCTGCTTGTAAGAAAGGCATGCCTGCTCCCAGTAGAATGATTAGCGTAGGAATGAGGACGGCTAATGGGTGCTTCATGACAAAGCGCGCAATACTCCCCCAATATCCTCCATTATCTGAATCCAAACTCATTCTAATCGGTGATTTCAATCTGTTTATATTGGGTCCAATAGATGCTAATAATGCTGGTAATACGATAGTCGAATAAATCATAGCAATACTGACTGCTAGAGTTCCTCCAATGCCTAGGCTTGGCATACTGGTATTAGTGAAAAATAGCATACCCATCAGGCCAATTGCAACTGTTATTCCAGAGTAAAACACCGCTTTACCAGCAGTTGCAACGCTCATCGCAGTAGCGGTACGGATGTCTCTTCCTCTGGATAATTCCTCACGGAATCTATTCACAAGAAATAGTGAGTAATCAATTGATACACCAATTCCTATCAATGAAATGATATTGATTGCATATTGGTTTACATCGGCGATATTGGATAGCCAAATTGTCACTCCAATAGCAGGTAGTACAGTCATCACGCCCATGGAAAATGGTAGAAGTGCTGCCACTACGGTGCCAAAAACAATGAGGAGGATAATGAGAGTAATAGGCCCTGAAACTATCTCTGCTTTGACTAAATCGTCACTGATTCTTGAATCAAAGGTAGCATGGACTGCGATATCTTTCGTACGCCATCCCTCAAACCCATCATCGATTGAAATCGTGTCTTTCATCTCTTGATAGACTTCTTTTGCTTGTTTCTGGTCACCATCAATTCGAACTTCGTTAATGGCCCAATATCCATTTTCCTCAAGGCTAACAGCATCGATCCTCTCCTCAGCAGATAACTCCCACGAATATACGATTTCAACATCTTCACGTTCGGCGAAATCGGCTAATGCGGCTTCGACACTTTCTCGCCATTCAATATCTGAATCATTGAGAGTTTCATGATGTACAAGATAGGAAAAGGTTCGATATCCGCTTTCATCTAAAGCGAATGCTTCATTCTTCAGTTCGATTGCACGAGTACTTTCCATATTTCCTTCGCCAAATGACTCGGCCCAATCGGGACCCATCAGTGAAAGGGATGAAAGCCCAATGCAAATTAGAACTCCAAAGACAATTATCGCTTTTCGATAATCATAGGTGAATTCGCCCAGCCGGTAGAATGCTCTATCCTTGAGCATTGCCGGGTCTGTCACGCTCTCCATAGGCCGAGGCCCGTGAGTCTACCATATCAACCAAGTGGCAACTAGTATTACTATTAATTTCAAATAAAACGAAGAGATATGTCAGAGGGTAATGGAACCAAAGTCCAATTTCCAGATAATCGCTGGTTAGTTCTAGCAGTTATGAGTTTGAGTCTTGTTATTGTCATGCTAAACAATGTCACACTAAATGTTGCACTCCCTGAATTATCAAAGGATTTGAATGCTGATAATTCCGAATTACAATGGATAATGGATTCCTATGCACTCGTATTTGGTGGCTCATTACTTGTTATGGGGGCACTTGGAGACCGTTTTGGTCGCAAAGGTGCACTGCAAATTGGCCTGGTAATGGTTGGTGCTGCATCAGCATGGACTGCAAAGTTCGCTGATTCTTCGACAGATGTGATCATTGCACGTGCGACTATGGGACTTGGTGCTGCCTTAGTAATGCCCTCGACACTATCAGTTGTGCTAGTGGTATTTCCTCCAAATGAAAGAGGAAAGGCGATTGGAATATGGGCGGCCATGGCAGGTGTAGGTGCACCGATTGGGCTACTTGTAGGAGGATGGGCTGTAGAAAACTACGATTGGGCAATGGTATTTTGGATAAATGTACCAATCATCATCTTAGCCTTAATCGCTGGAGCAATAATCGTTCCAAAATCAAAGGATAAAGAACAACGGCCTCTCGATATCGGTGGCGCGATTCTATCTGTAATCGCCTTAGCTTCATTGCTCTATGGAATCATCGAAGGTCCAAGTCTTGGATGGACTGATGAGAACGTTCTCTTTTCATTCGCTATTGCAGTGATTTCTGCAATTGCATTCGTGAAGTGGCAAAAGCGCACTGAATATCCATTATTGCCGCTGGAGTTCTTCAAAAACAATGGTTTTACTCTTGGATTAATCGCTATTGCATTAGCATTCTTCGTGATGTTTTCATTCATGTTCATGCAAATGCTACATTTCCAATTAGTAAGGGGCCTTTCGCCATTCTCTGCCGCGATTAGATTCTTCCCCTTACCTATGGGATTGATGCCTGCTGCTGCAAATAGCGACCGCCTAGTTGCGAAATTTGGCAGACCGAATGTGATCACTGCAGGATTGATTCTCGTTGCCGCTGGTCTATTCTTATTCACCCTGGTAGAAGTCGATACTGAATATTGGCAAATCGCCGCTACATTCGTTCTTCTCGGACTTGGAATGGGACTGACAATGGCTCCTTCAACTACAGCGGTTATGGATGCCATTCCAGAATCTAAGGCAGGAGTAGGTAGTGCAACAAATGATGCGAGTAGAGAAATTGGTGGCGCTCTAGGAATCGCAATTGGAGGTAGTGTACTGAATCAAATTTACCAATCGGTTATCACAGTTCCAAATTCAGCACTACCAAATGCAGGATTGATAGAAAGTTCATTCCCGGCTGCGATTAAAATAGGCCAACAGATGCTTGCTGCTGGTAATCAAGAAGGAGCACAATTGATTGCTTCAGCAAGAGATGCTTTCGTAGAAGGAATGGTTGGTGCGTGCATTGTTGCTGGTTGTGTTGCACTAATTGCGGCATTCCTAGTGAAATGGAAAATGCCTGAAGACGAAGTTATCGATTCTGAAGAGTGACGAGAATTTTCAGCAATCTCGTCGCAGATTGCTTTCAATCGCGTAACATTTCGGTTTTCCTACTTGACCAAAGGTCCAACCATTTAGCAAGATTGTACTCTTTGTCTCCAGCCTGTATTTCTCGGTTCGTACCATCGGCCGGTTGTATTCTACAGCCACATGCATTAGCATGGCCACCCCCGGTTTCATCGAGTAATGTTGCTAACTTCGAGAGGTCGTATGGGTTTTCCACTCCTCTGAATGAATTAGCATAGAATGATGCACCTAAAGCTGGCCTAGATGGGTCATCGATTGAGCCATCATCCCAACCGTGAATCACACAACACGCAATTGCTTCGTCCCCAGCCAATGCTGTAACGAGATAACCATTTGTGCGGATTCCTGAATTCGATAAATCACAAATTGCTAATCCGTCAGTAATCACAGTATTTTGCTTAACATGCTGTGTTTGAATCGAACGTTGGTTCCCTAATTCTTCCAGTCTTTTGGAATGGAATGATAGTATATCATCCACAAGCATACCTGTGGCAAATTGGTCGAGTACTATCTGCAAATGGTCCGGTTCTCGTAAGGAAAGGGAACGGGATAATCGAAGGATTGGTGGGTCTTCCATGAAAACATCAAACGAAATCCCCCCACTATCAAGCGCATCGACCATTGGCATTATTTCCTCCAAATGAGAAAGGTCTACATCGTTACGCATTAATTCGAATGCTGCCCTTGCGGCTGAAGGTGTGTCACGCCAATGACAAATACCGCCATCTGCAGTGAATTCTGCTTCCTGTTCCGGTGTTGGGCGGTTGGTCATATGATGGTCTAGATAGAGGCCGCAGTCTGGGTGGAATGGAAGGTCGCACATCGCGGTATTTCGATTGATTATCTCATCCAAAGAACCGCCTCTAACCAATGCTGCATGAGCAAAGATGACTTCGATATCAGGCTTGCAAGCCTTGAGAACTGCCGCGGCCATTAGGCCGTCGAGATCTGAATCCGCAACGACATGGGTGATACCTTCCAGCACCGACATTATTTGGGGCACAGCACTCAAGACATGAAGGAATCGCTATTCTTTCCGCGCCGATGGGCCTATGAATAGGCACCAAGGCAGGTCAACCATGGAGACTTCGTGTGGCGTGGTCCTAGTGAACTTCGGTTCCATTCTACTTCTCCAATACCCCCAGGGCCACTGGGATTTCCCCAAAGGTCATGTTGAGGAATCGGATGAGGACAAGAAGGCTACTGCAGCCCGAGAATTATCTGAGGAAACCGGAATCGATGAAATCCAATTCATTGATGAATTTGAATACAGAACCGCGTACGACTTCAGGCATAAAGGCCGTAAAATCGAGAAGCAAGTATTCTGGTTCATCGCTGAAACAGAAACTATGTCTGTTAGCATATCTCATGAACACAGAGAACACCTTTGGCTAGAATGGGACGATGCTATGAAACAACTAACTCATACTGAAAGTCAAGGCGTGCTCGCAGCAGCACGCACTCATATGAGAAGTATCAATCGTGAATAATCACAAGTCATCGATTTGTTCTCGGTTTGCCTGTTGCCTCTGTGTTGATTTAACCGTGCTAGCTTGCCGCTTGCCTTTCGGAATCCACAAAGTTTCAGATTCACCCAATGTAGAACTGACCCACCGAGTTAGAATGAATAGCCAATCTGAGAGTCTATTCACATATTGAAGGGTCAGAGGACGTACATCGTCCTTCATCGAAACCATTGATCTCTCAAGCCTTCGAGTGATAGTTCTAGCCAGATGTAACACTGCTACAGGACCTTGGCCTGTAGGAAGAATGAAACTTTCAAGAGGTTCTAAGTTCTCATTCCAAGCATCCATTTCTTCACATAACCTATCTGAATCATCTTGATCTACTAAGGCCATGTATTCCGGGATAGCATCCATTGGACAAGCTAATTCTGCACCGAGGTCAAATAATTCACTTTGAAGACGGGTCAGTGCCATTGAACAAACAACTCTAATTTGACGCACTGTAGGTCGCGCTCCTCCATCGGAATGCTTGTCTTCGATACGGTTGACTTCCATCAATGCCATTCCGAGTAAAGCGTTCAACTCATCGCATGTACCTACCATTTCCATGCGGCCATCTGACTTAGTTATTCGAGAACCATCAACAAGTGAAGTTTCACCGGCATCTCCGCCGCCGGTATACACCTTGGTGATTCGGACCATGCACATCCGAGGTCATGCCTCAACAAGAGGTCTGCGGCTGGAAATTGTGGAATCCATTGGGTACCACCATTCGATATCCCCTTCACCTTGAGCCCAAGAATATAGAACTAAATGGCCATCTACAACGCCGTACCATTCTAATTGTCCCGGGTCCAAACCACATATCCTAGCGCCTAATCCTTCGATTGCATCACTAATGCCTTGCCAATCTTTTACCAGTCTACCAAGTTGATCTGCTACCTCGATTACATGTGGGTGGTTTGGTGCGAGTTGCTCAATGATAACTTCGAGTTCTTCAGTCAAATCATGGGCTTCATCTTGTAATGCCTGGAGCGTTGACAAAAGTCTTGATGCTCTATCGAGTTCTGACCTTGCTTCTTCGATCGTAACTACTCGACAATTATCAGGCAATGCAAGCAAAGACATCTCATCGAGAAGGTCTGCAACTGTCATAGGCTGACCAGCAAGCGGAGGTGTGTTCGATTCATCGTGCACGTAATGTGCCTTTTGATGACGACTCTTCAAGCCTGTGGTGCTACAGTCTCCTGAGAGTGGCTTTCTGAGATGCGTTGAATATGGCGCTTAACCGCTTTAGAACCGATTAATGCGACTATCATGAACCATGCAATCGCCTCAATTCCAATTACTACCCATGCAAATGATCCCATCGAGTCAAGCATCGCATCCGCTTCATATGGCATTCCAGTCGAAGCGATATAAGCAGCTTGAGAAAGTAGAGATGCTGAAAACCAAATCAAGATGGCAAACCAACCTATCATTGAGGCTGACCAATCTCCCTTTGAGTCCCTTCCCATACTTGTATATCGGCCTCTAGACATTTAAGGCATACTGTATTTCGTGAGGGGCCCCGGGGATATCCCACGTGTTTATTCCTCTTCATTTGAATTTTTTAGCCGATTCAAAGCGGAATCAATCGCATCGAGCCACTCTTTTGCAACTGCTTCATTTCCACCAGATTCAGCCAAACGCTTTGACCAATATTGCGCTTCATCGCTATTTCCAAGAAATGAATAGCACCTTGTAAGAGCAGCCCAAGCCATAGGGTTGAGATGTTCTTCTTCCAAATCCCATGCTTTCTCAAAACAATCAATTGCACCATGTTCTCCAGAAACATGACCTCTCTCTAATGCGACAAGGCCTGCTTTCGACCATGCGAGTGGAAGTCTTCCAATCAACAACCCTCGGAAAACCAACCATGTTTGGCCACATCCAATCACCACAATCATCGCAAATGCAGCATATTCTTCGAGCGTGGAAAGGTTTGGCCATTCCAATGCCATTGCTGCACTTGCACCCACGCTGAAAAGAAAACCTGCAAATGGCGCTACGATTACTTCAGTGCGAGTTTTCAACATGCTATGAACGCCTTTTAACAGCCCTACGGCTCCATATGCAAGAAGGAAAAGAAGATGGACAGTTACTCCAGTTGGTCGAGGAGCATTCTCCCCAATCAAGAATAATGAGGCGATTATCAATAGGACTAGTCCATATCGATGACTTGCCCCTGGAAACGGCTGGCGCTTACTCATCGCCATCAGTGAAATGGCGATTGCGAATTCAAAAACTAGGAACCACCAAGTCTCCACAAGCAGCCGGTAAGGACGCCTCTTCTTGAGGGTTGTCAGACCAAGTCATTACCGAAATGAGCTGTATTGATGAATCTCAACCAGCATGGATTGCTTTCAATACGGGAGGCTCTATGAGCAAGCAATGGGGACACACGAGTATCAGCAAGATCCTCGCAACGAGGAGGTGTGGATTTCAATTAATGGCGAATTATTTCGTCGCCAAGATGCGAAAGTTTCGGTATTGGACGCTGGTTTTCTCCTAGGAGATGGGGTCTGGGAAGCTTTTCGCCTACATGACGATGTATTGGTTTTCATCGATGAACATCTAGACCGTTTGTATCATGGAGCATCTGTAATCTCTCTTGAAATCCCATATGAGAGGGAAGAACTCGTTTCAGAAATTCAGAAAGTTATCAAGGCCAATGAAATGCATGACCAAGTTCACATTCGCCTAATTATCACTCGTGGATTGAAGCCCACACCCTATCAAGCACCGTGGGTTATCTCAAGCCCTCCTACCTTAGTCATCATCCCTGAATACAAGAAAGCCAATATCGAGCGTAGTATCAAAGGTATTACCTTAGTGACGGTTGATGTAATTCGTGGACCTCAAAATGTACAGGACCCTCGAATCAATAGTTTGTCCAAACACAATTGCATTGCAGCTTGTGTTGATGCTGCTAGAAAGGGAGGGGATGAAGGATTGATGTTGGACCCTAACGGTAATGTTAGCACCTGCAATTCAACACATTTCTTCATGGTCAAAGATGGAGAAGTCTGGACATCTAGTGGTGAATATTGCCTCGATGGGATTACGAGACAGAAGATTATCGATATTTGTCATGATAATGGCATCCCCTGTTTTGAGAAAAATTTCACAACTGTAGATGTGCAAGGAGCAGATGAAGCATTTGTCACTGGAACATTTGCTGGATTAACTCCTGTCATCGAATATGATGGCAAAGCAATGAGCAATGGAGTAAGGGGCCCTATGGTCGAAAGATTACAGAAATTATACCTCGAATTGATTCGGAGTGAATGCAATGTCTGAAACAAGGATTGCCATGTGGTCTGGTCCTCGAAATATCTCAACTGCAATGATGTATTCATTTGATAATCGGCAGGATTCATTTTGCAGCGATGAGCCATTATACGCTCACTATCTAGACAAAACTGGAATTGCTCATCCTCACGCACAAGTCGTGATTGAAGATGGTGAGACCGATTGGCAAAAAGTAGTGAATTCACTTTGTGGAACTATTCCGAAGGGAGCAAACGTCTGGTATCAAAAACACATGACGCACCATCTTCTACCAAATATCGACATTAAATGGATTTCAGAATTGACCAACTGTTTACTGATTCGAGACCCGAGAGAGGTTCTACTATCTCTCTCTAAAAAAATAGAGCAAATCGATGTAATGGCAACAGGTATTCCTCAGCAAAGCCGTATTCTTGACTACCTTGTCGAAACTACAGGAGAAATTCCTCCGATAATTGACTCCAGAGACATTTTGCAGAATCCAAAGAAAATGCTATCGAAATTATGTGATGCATTGGAGATTCCTTTCGATGAAGCAATGCTTTCATGGCAGCCAGGCCCGAGGGAATGCGACGGTATTTGGGCTGAACATTGGTATGATGCAGTGTGGCAATCTACAGGATTCGCGCCATACAAACCACGACTCGGGGAGTTGCCTCCTGACTATCAGGAAATTCGTGAAGAATGCCAAGTTTTCTACGAGCGATTACACTCATTGCGATTGAAATAATCAGGCCCGATGGTAAGCACTGCCTCTACCTATCTCATAGGAGCGGTACAGTTGCTCCATCAAGACTACAGCTGCTAATTCATGAGGCATTGTCATCGCTGATAATGAGATTGAATTATGCCCATTACCCGTTGGAAAACCATCTGCTGGTCCGATTGCTAGGTGTGTATCTTCTCGGGAAATCGTCCACTCAGCAAAGCGTTCTGCAAATTCTTTCGAAGTGAGGTTATCACCACCCTCATCCAATAATATCGTGGAGTCCGGTAAATTGGAAAGGTACTCTCCAACCCCTATCTTCACACTGTGAATCTCAAGTCGAACTTTCGATTTTAAGCGCTGTGAATACTCTTCAATGAGCATTGCCATATTTCGGTCCGATGGTTTACCGTGAAGATGTACAACAACCCTGCCCATACCTCTCCGAGGTCTAGAGACCCCAAGACTATTGATGGTCCAACCCAAGTTGTGGCCATGGGTTGGTGGCCGTTCAAGTCCAAAGCCGAGCGTGTGCGCGTTCCCGATGTCATTCGCAGAGACACACGCTCTTGGCTCGCTGATCTCCAAGAGGTATGCGAATTGAACTTTGATTCCCCCGAGGAAGCACGAAGAAGGATTCGCCAGATGCAAGGAGAGTGGAATGACGCCCACAAGGAGGGCATCATGGATGATGCTCTAATCGAAGGGCTGCGGATGCGTGCACACCGACTTCTCACCGGTGATGATGGGGAGTTCAGGAAGTGGTTAGACGACCTCTCATTCTGGAAACCAGGCTGGAGACCCGAAGGGTCTCGTGTAACTGAAGACTCATGAAGGTGGCTCTTCACGCTCGTGCATGGCGAGCACCCCGCAGCTACACATGTTGTACACCTGCCCGTTTTGTTGGAAGGTTAGGGGTTTGTTAGAGCACATTGGACTTGAACATGAAAAGGTTCAGGTCAATCCTATGAAAGCAAAGAAGCAATTGCCATCTGCACCTGAATGGACAAAAGTACCAGTATGGGTGGAAGCAGATGGAGAAATCATCACTGATTCAACACCGATTATGAAACATATCGATGCCAAATATAACGATGGTTCACTATGGAATAGTGAAGATGAGAGTCGAAGAGATAGATGGTTGGAATGGGCTGACCTACACATGAGTAAAGCAACGATTCCAATTCTGTATGGAAGTATGCTATCAGCTCTAAAGACGACAACTAGAGTCTCAAAATTAGAAAAATTTGGATTTATCTCAAAGCGACTCTATGCATGGGCAGGCTTCCCGATTATGTGGGGGATTATCGCACGTAGCCGAGTCAAAAAGGATGGAAGGAAACCCAAACAATTGTGGCACGACCTCCTAAGTGAATTTACGGATTCATTTGACGGTGCTGAATTCTTCGGAGGAGAATCTCCCGACTTAGTAGATTTAGTCGCATTTGGATACATGCGCTCAATCTCGCCTTATCCTCAATTTTCTCAACTGGCGGACCATGAAGCAGGAATGACATGGTATCAGGCGGTAGAAGCAACACTGAAGGTGTAATAATGGAAACCGTAGAAGGCCCATTCGGCTTGGAATTCATCCAAATTTCAGCCGGTAAGGTTCTCCTTGGAACCAATAAAGGAGGATGGATCCACGCTTCTGAAAGACCGAGGCATCAGGTGAACCTACCCTCTTTCCTCATTATGAAAAATCCATTGACAATTGCCCAAGTTGCCACAATAATGGGTGAGGAATCAAGTGATAATTCGCCCCATGAGGGAATGGATTTGGATACATTACAATCTCTTTGCAACATTCTTTCCGAGCATTTTGAAGACGATGTTAGAGCGCCCAGTGAATCAGAATGGTCACATGCAGAAAATGAAATTCAACTACCTGCTGGATTAACCGAATTCCTCGCAGATGAAGCAACGGGAAATCACCGTGGTGCTCGCATGGATGGGCGACCTAGAGAAGGGGACTTAATCGGCCCCATGTCTGGTCATCGGGTTGCATTCGCTTCCCACCCAAAAAATGAGAATGTACAAGCTAGATTTTCTACGCCAGCAGATAGATCTCTGCCCAAAGTAGTTGCAAGACTGGTTGTCTCTCCAAAGAGGCCAGGGGATGAAATTAGAGTTCCTGATAGTGCTGATATAGGTGCGAATATTCGTAGTGAACTTCTGTGGACTACATTGCTCGGAATTATTCCTAGTTTCACCATCCCAATTTTCAGAGGATTTTCGAATTACGCAATCGATGGATGGGCCAATCTTCTCTTTGGTGGCCTCTGCGCTGGCTTTGTTACCGGTGCGTTTTGGAGGCCAAAGCGCGCTACTTGGTTTGTCGAAGATGGTGAACTCATTCGACGTCGCTAAGACTTGCCCAGTACGACTGCTGACGAATAGCATCGAGTGCGCAGATTGCAGCCATATTGACAATGTGACGTACACCATCTGCTCGTGCAAGAAGTTGCACCGGTTTCTCTAATCCTTCTAGAATCGGTCCAGTCGTATCTGCGTCTCCTAACTCTTCTAGTAATTTGTAAGCGATATTTGCACTCGCGAGATTTGGACAAATCAATACATTAGCCGGACCCTCAAATGACATGAATGGATATTCGCTCTGCACTCTCGTATCCAATGCAGTATCGGCTTGCATTGGACCATCGATTACCAAATTTGGTTCTAATTCCTTTGCGATTTCAATCGCTTCCTCAACGCGCTCAGAACGTTGGGCTCTACTACTTCCAAAATTAGAGAATGAGAGCATTGCCACTTTTGGCTCAACACCAAATCTGCGAGCGACCTTAGATGTTTGAATCGCAATTTCAGCAAGTTCTCGCGAATCGGGATAGACATTCACGGTGGCGTCGCCAAGGAAAATCAGGCGTCCCTTGACCACCATCATGTAGCATCCAACGGCACAGTGGCTGTCCTCTTCACGGCCAATAACCTCCAAACAAGGCCTTAGCACATCGCCGTAATTTCTGCTTACTCCTCCAAGGAATCCGTCAGCATCGCCTTTGACAACCATGGAGGCTGCAAAGTATGGACGAGATTTCAATAATCGTTGGGCGTCTACGAGTGTCATGCCCTTACGTCCTCGTCTTTCGACGAGATCAACATCGTACACACCAATCCGCCGAGAGTCATATCTTGGATTGTACACTTCATGCTCGAATTCGATATTGAGTTCGTCCATAATCCTGTGAATATTATCCTCATTTCCTAGGAGAATCGGGATGCAAATGTCCTGCTCAACCAATTGGGCTGCTGCTCTAATCACCTTTTCATTATCTCCTTCAGGGAATACAATTTTCTTACCTCTGCCCTTGACTTGATTGAATACTCCGCGCATTACTGAATATGACATACCTAAGCGCGCCTCGAGAGATTCCATGTAGGCTTGTTTATCGAAATCTTTGGCGCTAATCGCCGCTATTCCTTCATTGACTGCAGCCTCTGCTACCGCTGATGCTTCCCACAATAATACACGGCGGTCAAATGGTTTGGGAATGATGTATTCAGGCCCATATTGCATAGTTTCGCCACTATATGCATGCGAAATATAATCGGGAACTGGTTCCTTAGCTAATTCTGCTAATGCATGGGTTGCTGCCATCTTCATTTTCGGCGTGATATCACGTGCGCGCACATCTAGGGCGCCACGGAAAATATAGGGGAATCCGAGCACATTGTTCACTTGATTCGGGAAATCGGAACGACCGGTTGCAATGATGGCATCGGTACGAACTTCGAGAACTTCGTGTGGCATGATTTCAGGAGTGGGGTTTGCTAGTGCGAAAATGATCGGTTTCGGTGCCATTCTCTTGACCATATCGCCATTTACTAATCCACCTCGAGAAAGGCCAAGGAAAACATCTGCGCCAACAAGCGCTGCTGCTAAATCACCATCGGAATGGTCAGCAGCGAATGGTGCCTTGAATTCATTGAGTTCACCCGCCTTTAGACGGGCTTTGGTAACGATTCCTTGCGAGTCACACATCAAGATGTTTTCTCGCTTCACACCTAGATCGATGTAATGATTTGAGCAGGCGATGGCCGAGGCTCCGGCGCCCGCCACTACAACTTTCATTTCGCTGAGACGTTTCTTCTGAAGTTCAGCAGCATTGAGTAAGGCCGCTCCTGAAATTATTGCAGTCCCATGCTGGTCATCATGCATTACTGGAATGTCGGTTGCTTCCGCTATTCTCCTTTCGATTTCGAAACACTCTGGAGCCTTGATATCTTCAAGGTTGATACCCCCAAATGTTGGTGCAATATTCACAACGGTCTTGATGAATTCTTCTGGGTCTTCTGTGTTGACTTCGATGTCAAAAACATCGATGTCGGCAAAGGTCTTGAGAAGCAGACCTTTTCCTTCCATCACCGGCTTGCTTGCAAGAGCGCCTATGTTGCCTAATCCCAGTACTGCAGTACCATTTGAGATTACAGCGACCAAGTTTCCTTTCGAAGTATAGCGATATGCATCATCGGGATTTTCTGCAATTTCTAGACATGGATATGCTACTCCAGGAGAATATGCTAATGAGAGTTCATGGGAAGTTGAATGTGGTTTGGTTGGAACAACTTTGACCTTGCCTTTAGGCTCAGACTCGTGATAGTCAAGTGCTTCTCTACGGATAGCTCGGTCACGACTGTCTTGGTCCATAGAACTCTCCCAGACCCCTACTCGTATGAGCGAGCCGTTTGGTCTTTGTGTGGTCTAGCACACTAAGAATGCTGAATGTAGTATTGAATTTATTCGCCGTATTATCACAATTTTCCTTCCTAACAGGAGAGGGGGCGATTGATATACCATTGAGAAAGGATGGATGGTCATGACCTCTCTCCACAGGGCCTACGGCCCTGCTCGAAGTGCTTCCAAAGCGGTTCTCCTATGCACCCTGATGTTGCTCTCGTCACTGGTGCCAATTCTTACCGCACCTGTGGCCAGTGCCCACGAAGGTGCAAATGGTACTATCTGGCCCATGGATGGCTCAGTTGATACTGGCTGGATGCTACTCAATGCAACTGGAGCGGATGGGGCAAATGGAACTCCAGCAATGGTCGATTGGACTATGGAATTCGCACCTGGCGCAGTAATTGACAACATGACTTTGGAGGTGCGAGTTGATGGTGGAGATGGTATCTCAATCCAAGAACCTCTAATCATTTCACCAGATACTGGAAACATTCTATTCGATTGGCGGGCCAATGGTTGGTTAGGCCAAACCAATGGCTTTGATGCATCAAACCCGCACTCTGGACGGTTGTCTCCAAATACAGATGTCGGAGCAACATTGACTCTCCCTGCAGGTTCAGAAATCACTGATTTAGTTATCGAGGCGCTATCTCCTGCCGACCCTGTCATCTCCCTTACTCCGATAGATTTCGATGTATACGCAACTGCAATTCACCCTGACGATGGTCGCCTTTACATGGGAATCGGTGAAACTGTGGTAATGTTTAGTGCAAATTCTAACCCTTCGATTATCGACCTTGTTCAATTCGAAGGTGGTGGTGCAATTCTCGATCTCGAAATTGACCAACCAAATGACCGGCTAATTGTCTCAACATATTATGATGGAATTCACGCCATCACTTTGTCAGATAGTTCGACTCTACCCAAACTACCAGATTCCCCAGCTTCGGATACCGATATCTTTTGGAATACACATGTTGCTACAAATGGCAATATCTACGCAGTATCAGAATCGGGATTCTTCATCCTAGATAGCGCTGGAACCGGTTGGACACTCGAGCAAGCCAGTGATACTACCAATTGGCCAAGCGGAGTTCCTTGGAAGGTTCTTGAGCACAACGGAATAATCTACGTGGGAATCTATGATGGTGGAGTTGCTAGATTTGATACCTCAACCGCTTCGACTCTATCTTCTTGGACCACAGCAAATAATCTACATTCAGACTTTGTCAGTGGCCTCCTCATGGTTGGAAACCAACTAATGATTTCTTCATATGATGCTGGAATTGCAAGACGTGACCTTTCTGGAAACTTCTGGCTAGCAACTTGGAATGATGGCAATTGGCTATCTTCTAATGTGGTTTACGGAATGACATATGTTGGCGGTCAGGTCGATATTCTAGCCGGAAGTACCTTGCATTCATATGATACTACAGTAGGCACATTCTCTGCATCTACCACGCTTGCAAGTTTAGGTCAAGTCAACGAAGGCAGAGACATCTTCGAATGGCCTGCAGGTGGTTCAATGGCGCCTACGACAGATCGAATTCTAGTGAGTGATGGTTTTGCAGTATTTGCTGAACTTGAGCCTGGGGCAACTCCATTCCACGTCGATGACCTAGTGATTGGTTCTGGCCCATCATCGGGGGATATGAGTGATGCCCTGCAATTGAATGGTGTTGTTTATGTGGGCAGTGATGATGTTCTCGATAGGTATTCAATTCAACAAGCGCGATGGCTTCAACCAATCCA
The DNA here is from genome assembly GCA_964577145.1 of uncultured Candidatus Poseidoniales archaeon. Classification (GTDB taxonomy): domain Archaea; phylum Thermoplasmatota; class Poseidoniia; order Poseidoniales; family Poseidoniaceae; genus MGIIa-K1. The sequence continues at coordinate 10,110 of CAZNXM010000016.1, read as the reverse complement.
ACTCGGAGCTAGTATCACAAGACTCGCCACCGATGGTACTGATATTTTCGTTGGAACCGATGGCGATGGAGTACATGTTGTAGATTCATTTGGAAATATGCTTGACCATTACAATACTTCAGATGGGCTACAGGCCAATCGTATCCTGTCATTAGATGCTGATTCTTCTACCATAATGGTCGCTCATTATACACATGGAATCGCAGCGATTGACCGCGCAACTGGCTCGATTACTTCGCATCTCCAAACCGATGGCGGTTTGGCTTCAAATAATATTCAAGATATTGCAATTCAGAATGGTGTTGCCTATATCGCAACATCTGATTCTGGACTCGCTCGTTATGAAATTACCAACGACACCTTCCTTGGAACATGGAGATCGACTGGTGTCGATGGAGTATCTGATGCCCCACTTGCAATTTCAGGAGATGTGCTCTACCTCGGCCTACCGGGCTATGGAGTGGTTCGTAAGAATCTCGTTACCGGAGATTTCCTCGACCCACTTGTCCAAGGAAATAATGGTAGAGGGCTTCCCTCAAACCAGGTATATTCTCTTCATACTCTAGGTAGTGGTGATGTAGTAATTGGAACCACAAATGGTGCGACTGTACTCACAAGCAATGGCTTGCAGAGCCTCAATACTGGAAGTGGATGGCCTCGACCATCGCAATTCTTTGACTTCGTAGATGATGGGACTGACCTGTGGGCAGCAACCAATGCAGGAGTTTGTGATTTCGATATTCAGACTCGCCAAATAGGTGATTGTATCGATGCTCAAGATGGATTGGGCAACACATACACCCTAACTGTCGATTTGGATGGTACTGACCTCTATGCTGGAACTTGGGCTAGTGGTGTTTCAATCATTGATACCACAACAAAAACCGTTACAGAAAACTGGGAAGCCGGAGGAACGACTCAGCGAGCTCTTGTCGAAATCATTGGCGATACTGCATACTTAGGATTGTATGGAATCGGTGTAGCAAGATACGACCTCATCAATGATGAGTGGCTCACAACTTGGACTGATGGACAAAATGGCGTACTCCAAGGTGACCAAATCACTTCAATGCATATTGGCAGATACTCTGACCAATTATGGGTTGGAGGAAACTTTGGATTCCAAGTACTCAATGTATCCTCTGGAAGTGAAATTATTCACATTTCAAAATCCAATTCAATGTATACCGGAAGTAATGATCCATATGATATGGTCATCCATGGAAATACCGTGTATTACCACGGCCTATACTATCAGGGTGATGAAGTCCACAGAATAGACCTTGACAACCTCAGTTCTCTCTCTTCACTCGATGCAGGTAGTCAATTCAGTATCAGCGCATGGATGTATGGAATGTCAGTGGTGAACGATGTGCTTCACATCGCTGTTGAACCAACATGGAATCAGAATGGTGATGGAGGAATTGCAACCTATGATCTAGTCACAAAATCATGGGGACCAAATATCGACCCAACCGGCCAAATCGACCGCGTTGAATACTATACAGATTCCAATGGTGACCATTGGGTCGCATGGGGTGAAGCGAAACTAGAGCAGTATGATTCCTCAGGAGTTCTGCTAGGCTCTTGGGATTCATCAGATGGATTCGATTTCCCAATTCGTGAAATCCTTGAGTACGATGGTGAGATTTTGTTTGCTACTGAAGACGGTGTCGCTAGATACGACCCCTCCAACGGTTCTTGGCTTTCGACTTGGACACCAGGCAATGGACTTGATTCTTCACTGAATGATGAGGTGTACGAGTTGTGGACCGATGGTACCGACCTATGGGTTGGAACTGCAAGTCGCCAAGGATGGCAAGTCAATCCAGATATTGGAGTCCTAGACTCATCAGGCAACTGGACTGTGCACAGCAATAGTGCAACCGTTCCTTCTGGGTATCCTATGTCGATTGTCGAATGTGGTGGATTTATTCACATTGCAATGTACAATAATTGGAATGGCGGTGTTGCACGATGGGACCCTGCTACCAGTTCGTGGGCTAGTTCATTCACTCAAGGTGGAAATAATGGACTAGATGATGATACTCCATCAGCAGTGACATGTGATTCCTCAGATGTCCTTTATGTTGGATATTACATCGCAAACCAACCAATCTCACGCTTCGACTATGCTACTGGCCATTGGATTGCAGATTTGGATGATTCCTCAAACGGAATCTCAACAGATGCAGTTTGGTATGATGCTCTAGCATGGGGTGGAAACCAATTGATGATTGGACACGGTGTTTCGACCGGCTCAGGAGCCGGTGGCGGCGGTACTGGAGGATATTCAACTCTGTATGCATCAGGAGCCACTGCTGGACAAGCTAGCATTCGCTCCCTTGGCGCTTCAGTCACTTCTTGGGAATATACTGGAACCGCATGGTATCTTGCCCAAGCTGGTGGCACTACTGGATACAGCCATGTCGACTTGATTAGTCAGGCTGGACAAAATTCACAATTTGCACTACCTGGACTTGTCAATGGAGAGGTTCAAATGTTCACTGGTAATTCTACTCATATTTGGGCCGCAACTGGTGATGGCAACACCCCTGGTGGATTGCTCGAAGGTACATTCAATGCGAATGGTACGGTTAGTTGGACTCGCGGTTGGTCAGCATATGGTGGCCAAGTTGTCGACCTCCATCTAGATGGTCAGACCCTGTATGCATCAGTACAAGGCGTTGGCTTAGTAATCCTGGATTTGACTACTGGTCTTGCGACACGTGGACCATCTGGTTTCCACAATACCCCTCACGAAATGGTACCGTATGGTAACGAATTAGTCGTTGGACTGGAAGGAACATGGGCTACTACTGCGGGCATCCAGATCTATGACCCTACAACCAATTCTTGGACTGGCGGGCGCCTCCTAGGTGGCCTTCCGTCTAACTCCATCAATGGTGTCGAATTTACTACTTCACACATCTATGTCGCTACTGATGGTGGTGTTGGAGTTTACAATCGAACCGCGAGTGAGTGGGAGAATTCATGGACAACAATGGATGGTTTGTCTTTCAACATCATTAGTGATGTTAAGGAATTGAATGGAGATATTTATCTCGCAACTCCTGTAGGTTTGGATGTTGTTTCATCCTCAGGAGTTACCACTCATGATAGTGCAAACGGCTTGATGGGCAATTCCGTAGATAGATTGCTTGTACACGGTTCAGCAATGATGGGAACTACTCTCTACATGAGCCACGATGGAGCTGGTTCAGAAAGGCCAGGAGTCACTTCTTCTCTAGTGGCTGTAAACAGTGCTCTTTCATGGGAGAAGCACCCAATCGATCAAATTCCATCGAACAATGTTGTAGCACTCGCAAGTGATTGGTGGGGCGTTCACATCGCAACCGATGCGAGCATCCTCACTCATTGGCATGCAGGTTCAGGAGAGTTCCAAACTGGATTATCTAGTTGGCAATTCCAATCTTGGCCTATTGAAAATATGCGTTCGGATGGAAACTTGTTACTGGCTGTTGGCTCCACTGGAGCAACACTCATTCAAGCATCCAATGCTAACCACTCCAGAGTCGGATTATTTGCAGCGACTGGAGCGACTGGTGGAAGTGTAACGACCGGAGGATATGTTTGGATTTCTACAGATAGTGGCCTCAGGGGATGGCATACTAGCGGCCAAGAAGTTGATAGTATCACAATGCGTAGAGCGAACCCTCTATCCATTGGATTCAATTTACAATTCACAGATGTTTCGAATATGACTCACCCTGGAATGTCCATTCAACTTGCAAGTCCTACAAATTCTGTTACGCTAAGTGAAGAAGGAGTGCCCGGTCCTCATGGCATTCTAATTCAGACTTTACCTCTCACAATATCTTCACCTGTAGATGGAGCAGCAACGTGGCTCAAACTGGTCGACATGAAATGGAATGTTACTCTGAACATGACTGACGACCAAGCGATGATGGCTACAATGCAGTTGATTATGGATAATGGACGCCTAATCAATGGAAGTCGATTTTCTACCCTGAGGCTACAATCACCAACTGATGGTAGTATGTGGGTCAAGATGCAATATGACTGGAGTAGAACCGAAACACCGATTCAAGGAGTTTCACTTTGGGACCGCCCAGATGATGGTGGCTCTGCACTTCTAGCAAACTGGACCTTGGTTCACGATGCTGATTTCGCGCGCTACCTAGTCTACCTCAACGAAGGCCCATGGGCTAACCAGCCTACTGTTGCTGAACTTCAACCAAATACGCCAGATGCCGCAGTATCACTTCACAATCGACTCCAGACCGAAGTCACTACAATTGGTGGCGAAGATCTTGTCGACGGTACCGAATATTGGGCAGTTGTAGTAGTCGAATACAATGATGGTCGATTTGGAACCCCTTCGATACCATTCGGTCCTGCTACTCCTACCGATGAAGTACCTATGCCTCCACTATGGGCTACAGGTACTTCTGGTGACGAAGTTGTAGCATTAGATGGAGATGTATTTGTCGAGTGGGCAAGATGTACTGCTCTGGATTTAGCAAGTACACGAATTTATGCTTCAACCACTGATATCAGTGATGTTCTAGGACTACCTGTCCATACTGAAATAATGCCTTCACTTGGCAATGTAAGTACCATTTCTCTTGAAGCTGGAAAGCCACATTGGCTAGGATTTACTTGTGTAGATGAAAGCGGACAAGAAGATCTCATGAATGCAACAATCATTGGACCTGTAGTTCCAACTGGAGGCGTTGATGACGGAGTTCCTCCACCCAAATTGACAGGAGTCTGGGCAGAAGATGTACCACAAGACGACGGTGGAAGAGTCCAGATGGGCTGGGACCTATCAGTTGCCACTGACTGTGCTTTCGTCACGATTTACATGCGTGAATTAGTCGAAGGCCAGGATAATATTCAAACCAATGTCGATGATTTCGATGTAGCAAAGGTAGTACCAGATTGTGATACTAACATGACTGTAATCGATTCAATTGGTGAATTACCACTAATCGATGGACAGACCTACCAAATCGGTGCGGTTGCAAGCGATAAATGGCTCAACTCAGATACTGGAGATGTCACTATTCTCGAAGTTACTCCATATGTGAATAACATCAATGGTGGAACTATTCCTGAAAGAATCGGTACCCTCGATGCATGGGATTATCCAGATGATGATGGAACTGCTATCGAAATCGCATGGGCACCTTCAGAGGTTGATGACTTTGATTACTACGTTATCTGGGTATCAGAACACCCTGTAGATGACCTAACTCTATTCTGGCCTGAGGTCGGATTTGAACCGGGGCGCTGCGGTTGTATCAAGATGAATAAGCAGTGGATTGATGAGGAGAAGAATCCAATTGAACTCACTGTTAACACTGCATTATACGGCGGAGAAGGGCTCATGGATAGCCTTCCCGCTCAGATTATGCCTGATGTTGAACTTCATGTTGCTGTAACCGTTCACGACATCAAGGGCAATGTCTACCTCGATGGACTCACTACCGTACAAGTGATTCCTATCGACAACCTTGCCGACGAAGATGCGCCGAATAGACTCACAGATCTCGTTCTTTACGACTATCCTCTCGATGATGGAACTGCACTACTGCTTGAATTTGGTCTTTCAGGTGCAAGTGATATCGATTATTACGAAGTCTATGCGGCATCGTGGGAATTCGATTCTGTCGGTCAGGGAGGTAATGGACCTGCTACTCCAATAATGACCCTAGACAGGTCTCACAACCAACCAATACTAATCGACATCTTGGCAGAGGATACACCAGTACTACCTGGAATGCCTGTCACTGTAGCAGTTGTTGCTGTGGATTCTTCTGGCAATGCTCACCGAGACATGCTGATTACCGCAAGAGCAACTCCAACCGACGAAGGCGTGAGAGACTCTGGTGCACATCTACCTGATATCACTGGAATTAATTTGCGTTGGATTGAAGATTCTATTCTCGTAACTTGGGACCATAGCATCGATGCTTCGGTGCGATCTTACATCGTCTACATCGACGCTCAAGAATTCACAGATTCTGATGATGCTACAATGGTCGGAGAAGTTAGTGCTGCTAGTTCTCTTTTGATTACTCCAAGGATGTACCCCGCGCTTAGCAATGAAACTAGTTGGTGGATTGGTGTTGCTGCAAAGGATGACATCGTAAGTCGAGGTTTGATTGATTCTCAAGAATTGAAGCCACCAACAACTAACGGTGGCGTAACTCCTGGTGGAGACCCTCCCAATAAGCCTCCTGGCGATACTCTCGGTGATATTCTCACCACTGAAAATATGATAGCTGCAGGTATGGCTCTAATCGCTCTAATATTGCTATTAGCAGTTCTACGTGGCCGAGGTGGTAGGGGCAGTCGTGACAAGGACTGGGAATTACAAGAAGCAACTTGGGGAATTCAGGCTAGAGATGGCTGGGATAACACCGGTACCTTTGGAGGAAGAGCGGAGGTTCCTGCTTCGCCACCGCCCGCAATACAGCCTGCACAGCAAAGCGAAATCTATGCTGCGGCTCAGAGAATTCAACAGCCTGCTCAGACCACTTACCAGCCTCAGCCTACTATTGAGCAACCGCAACGCTGGGTACAACCTACCCAACAACCGCCACAGAGTGGAGTCGATACCTCCTTCTTAGACGACCTGTTGTGAGTAAGTGATGCAGAGCCCAAAGAGTGCGGTATTTACCACCGTGCGCGCCCATGATGGCCGGATGTTACATCTGGATTTGCATCTTGCAAGACTTGCTCGTCACGCAGAGATTCTCGGCATCGAAATACCCGAATTTGAAATCCCTGAAGGCTTGCATGGCCTAGTTAGAATCCAAGTTGAAAATAACGAGGTTTCATTCGATGTCCTCCCGTTCTATCAAGAGCCGCATTCAGTGATTGAAGGAATCACTGTTCCCGCACCACGTTGGACTCGTAAGATTACTGGCACCAAGCATGGAGCGTGGGATCCATACAGAGAAATTACCACTCAAGTCTTTGAGAAAGGCGCAGATGTCGCCCTGCTCGTTCATGAATTCTGCATTGTTGATGGAGATAGGGCGATGCCTTTGGTCCTCGATGAGGACGGCACGGTATGGATTAGTTCACCGGAGTTTGGAGGAGTGGATTCGGTTTCTTTCCTAGCCTGTAAGTCGGCTATCGAAGCGGCAGGATTTGTAATTCATGAAGGGCGACTAAACGAAAGGCTGGTCGCTCGAGCCAAAGAAGTCGTAATGCTTGGGACTGGAATGGGGGCTGCTCGTCTCGAAGTTCTCGACGATGTCGATATTGGTGATGGTAGTGATAATCTTCAGATGATATGCAAAGCCGCATTGAAGGAGGAATGGGATTGAGCCTCATCAATGAACTACTCGCCCATGAAGGCGAAGACCGCTTACTCCTGCTCTCTGGAGGGCCACAAAGTCATCTGGCTCGTACCAGCATGCTCTGTGTTGGTATGACAAAGCGACTTGTGCTTACCCAACCTGCTGTCCAAGCCCAACAGCAACATTCTCCACTATCGGGGGAGACTATCCTTGAAAGAGAGGCTCTACCGATGCAAGGTACGGTTCAATCTCTTTCACAGGAAGGGTGGAAGGCTGTGAGGATAGTCCAAGCTCGAAACCTTGCAGAAATGTTACGCTTGCTCGCAAATGATACTCCAAGCGGGTCTCGATGGGCAGGGGCATTAGCCTATGATTTGGTTCAATGGACCCAGCCAATCCGATTACAGAACCCTCCCGATGCTGGAAGCGTACTCGGAGTATTATGGCTGGTTGAAGACTGGCAAGAAGCGCCTGCTGGAGAAATAGATTCAGGAGACCTCGCTCCAACTATTTCTGTCGAAGGTGAAGTTAGTTCGCACACTGATGCTGAACATGCTGCTGGGGTGAGAAAAGTCAAGGATGCAATCACGGCAGGTGAATTGTATCAACTCAATCTAGGGCGAACTTGGAGTGCTCCTCTTGCCGATGACCCCTGTACGATATTCAGAAGATTGACCAGAACGAATCCCGCACCGTTTTCAGGATTCATGGAAGTTGCTGACCTCGGTCTTTCTCTAGTTTCGTGCAGCCCAGAAATCTTGGTTGATATGGACGGCAGTACTGTGATGACCGCCCCTATTAAAGGCACTAAACCAAGGGGTTCTGATGCCGACCAAGAGTCGATGCTCAGGCGAGATTTGGTCTATGATGCTAAGGAGAGGGCCGAGCATAGAATGCTAGTTGACCTTGAGAGAAATGACCTCGGGATTGTGTGCAAAACCGGAACAGTACGCCAATCACGCTTCGATGTTGAAGCATATGCCAATGTGCAACACCTCGTGAGCCAAGTGACTGGTGAACTCGACGAAGATAAGGACGGAATGGATGTACTACAAGCGCTATTTCCCGGAGGTAGCATCACTGGATGCCCGAAGACTGTGACCTGTGCTGCGATTGATGAAATCGAAGGCAAGCCTCGCTCATTCTGGACCGGCTCTATGGGATGGATAGACCCTCATACAGGTGAAGGAACTTGGAATATCATGATCCGCACTCTCGAAGCGAATTGGACTCCAGATGGCTGGCACGGAACCGTGATGGCTGGCGGGGGCATTACCATCGAGAGCAATCCCGATGCTGAGGTTGCTGAAGCGATTTGGAAAGCTGCTGCATTGAGAAGAGCCTGTGGTTGGCTAAAAGCCGATACCAAGCCTCTCGCTAGTGGAGACCTCGGGATTTACCCGCTATATCTCGAACACAAAGTCGAGGAGGATTTACCGCAATTCGATTTACGTGTTGCTTTTATCGATAACCTCGACTCATTTTCTCACAATATCATCCACGCCTTACGTTCCATGGGTTGTAAGGTAGATGTCATCGATGGTAGGGGTCCTATCACCGCTATCGACCACGATGCGGTGGTAATCGGCCCTGGACCGGGCCGTCCTGAAATCAGCCCGCTCACAATGAAATTAGCAAATGGAACTCAAATTCCAACCCTAGGAATTTGCCTTGGACATCAGGCACTTGGATTGGTCGATGGAATGGAACTCGTCCCAAGCCCATTCGGTCCCGTTCATGGCATGCCTACTACTATCATCGCTGACGGTACAGGACTGCTAGCCAAAGGAGTACACTCAATGACTCGCTATAACTCGCTAATCCTCACTGGAGATTCCAATGATTTCCAGGTCTCTGCAACCGATGAAACTGGTACTCTGCCCATGGAAATCCACTCGGGGAACACCTACGGTGTTCAATTCCACCCAGAGTCCATCGGCTCACAAGGAGGCATGAAATTGCTAGCCGAATTCCTACAGCGAGTAGCGCATTGTTGAAGAGTGGGCCGCGGGTGGGAACCATCATGCCGACCTGTCGCCACTGCTACAGCGTCTATTCACGCGACCAATTCATTCACGGAATTGGGCCTAAGTCGCAGGTCTGTGTTCGCTGTGGTGTCGAGAAGGGTCTAGTCACCTCTGAGGAAGCTGCTTCACTCTACGATAAGAGTACAGCAAATGCTCGCTTCTCCGCCGTCGCTCGTCGCTGGGCTCCAGCAATGTGGCTGATGGTCCTGTGGTCGACTTGGATTGGCTTCCTTTCCAGCGTTGACCCCTGGGGCTGGTACGTTCTCGCTCTGCTAATCCTAGGTACGCTGGCTTTGCCAGTCTACATGATCTTCTACGGGTCCAAGCACATGGCAACCATGGCAAGGCTCACTCCAGAGTACGAGCGACCAAAGGGTCACTGAAAGCCTACGCAGGCCGTACCCCCCTGAGTCAAACCACATAAATCAATGCCTACTCGCCATGGTATGGACGCCGATTATCGATTGACAACTTACCTAAACCAAATGAGGGATAAATATCAGGTTACACCTCGGGGTGCTAAAGTATACATCGCGAGATTAGATGATGCAATATTGGGTTCCTCCAAGGGGGAAAAAAGACGTAAGTTTCCAAGTGATGATTATCCTGAAATTGAAATCGAACGAAAGGGATGCGTGTACGTCGGAGTCACAAGAAAAACAGTGTATAAAAGATTCAGACAACACCTTGATGGCCACAAAAGAGCCAGTTGGGCCTTACACAATTATCCCTCTTCTAGATACTTCAACGAATGCGTCGATGAATTGACTAAGGAATATGGTTTT
>CAZNXM010000015.1:0-39209 GCA_964577145.1 uncultured Candidatus Poseidoniales archaeon | reverse complement strand
CGAACCATGCAATTCACGAGAAATCACAATCTGACCTTCAGTAATATATCCAGATAAATCCGGGATTGGGTGTGTGATATCGTCACCAGGCATGGTTAGAATTGGGAATTGAGTAATACTTCCCTTCTTGTTCTTAACGATTCCAGCACGCTCGTAGAGCATTGCTAGGTCGGTGTACATGTATCCTGGGTAACCACGGCGTCCTGGTACTTCCTCACGTGCAGCACCGATTTGACGGAGTGCATCGCAATAGTTGGTCATGTCAGTGTAGATGACCAGAACGTGGTAATCCTTCTCGAATGCAAGATATTCTGCAGCGGTTAGGGCCAGACGTGGGGTAATGATTCTCTCAACCGCTGGGTCGTCTGCTAGATTGACGAATAGTACAGCGTTCTCAAGTGCGCCAGTGCGCTCTAGGTCACTACGGAAGAAATTGAATTCCTCGGCGGTGATTCCCATTGCACAGAACACCACAATAAACTCCTCATCGGAGCCTGTAAGTTTGGCTTGTCGTGCAATCTGCAGAGCGATGTCATTGTGAGGTAGACCAGATGCGCTGAAAATCGGTAGTTTCTGTCCACGTACAAGAGTGGTACAGCAATCGATAGCGCTTATTCCAGTCTGAATGAAGTCGTGTGGACTCTGACGAGAGTATGGGTTAATTGCAGCACCAATGATGTCTGCGTTCTCCTCTGCTACAATATCGGGGCCACCGTCACGAGGGCGTCCTGCTCCGTCGAGAATACGACCGATTAGGTCGTCGCTAACGGGGAGCTTGAACACATCTCCCATGAATTTGACACCGGTGTTGAGGTCAACTCCTGCTGTTCCTTCGAAAACCTGAACGACAACTAATTCGTCAGAGGTATCGAGAACTTGTCCATTCTTTGTGGTTCCATTGTTTAGGCGCAATTGGACAATTTCTCCAAAAGCGACTGGTTCGGTTTTATTCAAGAAGACCAGTGGTCCCTTGACGTCGGTGATGGTGCGGTATTCCTTTCCAGACATTTCAATTCCTCCTTCAGTTCTCCTCGACCGCCGCAGCGATCTCTTCGTTCATCTTTTCAACCAATGCATCGATATCATCAGAGTATGAAGCCTCGAATCGTCCACGCATTAGGTCGGTACGGCTTGGAACGTTAACGACATCTTGGAGTTCTGCTCCAGCTGACATTGCGTTCTTTGCCGATTCTTGGAAGGTTAAGATTGCCTTAGCCATCTTGTAGTGTAGTTCAACGCTACAGAATGCATCAACATCGTGGAAACCATTCTGCTGTAGGAAGTACTCACGAATCATTCGTGCAACTTCAAGGGTCAACTGTTGGTCGACTGGCAGTGCGTCAGAACCGACGAGTTGCACAATTTCTTGAAGTTCTGCTTCGATTTGAAGCAGACCACTGATTGCGGTTCTAATCTCAGGGTAATCCTGACTGATGTTGTCACGGAACCATTGGTCGAGAGATGGTGGGTATAGGCTGTAAGAGCCAAGCCAGTTGATAGCAGGGAAGTGACGCTGTCGAGCAAGACCTGCATCTAGTCCCCAGAACACCTTAACGATGCGCAGAGTACCTTGGCTGACTGGCTCGGATACGTCTCCACCAGGTGGGGATACTGCACCGATGACAGTAACTGAACCGTCATCGCCATTGAGAGTCTGGACACGTCCAGCACGCTCGTAGAATTCTGCAATTCGGCTGGAAAGGTACGCAGGGTATCCTTCCTCACCAGGCATCTCTTCTAATCGAGACGAAATCTCACGCATTGCCTCAGCCCAACGACTTGTAGAGTCTGCCATGAGCGCTACATCGTAGCCCATGTCACGGAAGTACTCGGCGATGGTAATACCGGTGTACACTGATGCTTCACGTGCTGCGACAGGCATGTTTGAGGTATTTGCAATCATCACAGTTCTATTCATCAATGGCTTTCCGGTGTTTGGATCGATTAGGTGAGGGAACTCATCGAGAACTTCTGTCATCTCGTTTCCACGCTCACCACATCCGATGTAAACAACAATCTGTGCGTCGGAGTACTTTGCAAGAGATTGCTGGGTAACTGTCTTTCCAGAACCGAATGGTCCAGGAATACCAGCTGCGCCACCCTTCGCTAATGGGAAGAGGAAGTCTAGGATGCGCATTCCGGTAATCAGTGGGGTATCTGGTGCGTACTTCTGTTGGTAAGGACGAGGGGTTCGAACTGGCCACTTCTGCATCATCTGCATCGTTGTACCATCTTCAAGAGTACATACATCTTCTGTGACATTGAAGTCTCCAGAAGAGATGGACTTGACAGTTCCACCCTTGCCGGGAGGTACCATAATCTTGTGAACGATAGTCTCTGTTTCCTGTACGTTTCCGATAACCTGGCCACTGACCACTTCATCGCCTGCAGAGACTGTGGCTTCGAAAGTCCACTTTCTCTCCATGTCGAATCCGTCAGCATCTACACCACGTGTGATGAAGACACCCATGACTTCTTCGAGGGTAGCCAACGGACGCTGGATACCATCATAGATCTGGGTCAGTAGTCCGGGGCCTAAGGCCACAGACAATGTCTCACGGGTGTTTAGAACCGGCTCGCCTGGGCGAATACCGCTTGTGTCCTCATACACCTGGATGACCGCTTTATCGCCGTGCAGTTCGATGACCTCTCCCATGAGACCTTCGTGACCGACACGTACCACATCATACATTCCCGCTTCCATTCCTGTAGCAGTTACCACAGGTCCCGAAATTCGGTATATTACTCCTTCATTATTCATTCCTCTTCCTCCTTGGATTTGGTTGGAATCACTTCCACAAATCGACTCCTATTGCCTTGCGGATAGTCTCGCGAAGGGTCGTGTCCTCCTCGGTTCCAATTCCTAGAACTGTTGGGGTAACACTTTGCGACAGCCTCTCTTTGAGACGGTCGGGTAGGGTGGACAGAATCGCGGAGTCGACTACCACGATTCCCACACCCTTTGTATTGAGTAGGTTTCTGAAGGTCTGGGAGGTTTCCTCCTCTCCTTCAGGATTGTACAGTGTGCTGATGCCAGCGAGCTGGAATCCGAGAGTGAACTCGGGACTGCCTACGACTGCGATATCCATTCATAATCACCTCAAAGAACGTGAGCCTCCAAGACCTCTACGGGCAGACCGGCCATACGGCCGCGCACGATTAGTCGCAAATCTTCGACCTCTTGCACTTTGCAAGCCACATAGTGGATTACGGGTAGTGCGGAGACCGGATGGAGGTAACTCAAGCGCTTCATCTGTGCGTGTTCTCGGTCACGCAACCAGGTAATGGCGGGGTCCAGCGTCCTAGCCTCATCTGAGGCTGAGAGAGTCTGAATGAATCCATCTAAGTCGAACTTGTTCGACTGGCGCAACACATCGAGAAGTCCTTCCCTGCTGCTAATAGCTTGGGTGGAATTTCTCGCTGTGATAAGGCGGCCATCAGGGATGAGCGCCTGGGAAATTTCTTCGGTAGACAAGCCGAATGCATGTCCTTCGAGTATGTTGATAATATTGCGGTGATCGATTTCACCGGTCAAAATATTGCGTAGAGTTCGAGCATCTGCTCCACCGCGAAGTGCGTCAAGTGAATGCTTGAAGTAATGGCGGTCCAGTGTGTCTTCATAGATTTGAAGACCGCTATCCTCTGAAAGTGCCATCAATGCCTTTCCAAATGGAAGGCGACGCATTTGCTCAACTGCTTCTCTGAGAGTTTTTGCTTCCTCAATCATACGAATCCATGGGGCGTTAATCTCACTCTCTTCCGGTAGGATGGAATGAGCAACCTTCTCACTTGAAACATCATTTAGAACAGCACGAAGTACTACCTTTGCATTGTGATAGCGGAATCGTCCAGCATATATCTCGACGAGGTCTTTCATTCGTCCACTACACAATCCAATGATGTTAGACAATTCACTCTGCAAATTATGTGACAGAGCAGCCTCAACAAGATCTCCACCGGAGAACTTTCCAGCATACAAATCAATTTCAGCCCTATATCCACTATCCGCCACGGCGACGGTTAATTGGTCAGGAGACTGTTGTATTAGCTGACGCAAGCGAGTGCGGTCCAATAGACCCGAACGTCGAGTCTTGGCGCGTGTTGCTGCATAAGCCTGATTTGAGCCGAGGATTGCCATATTGATTTCTCCCGTGGTTTCAAGCGAACAGTGTTTCGTTGATTGCAGCACGCTGCTCAATCCATGCGGATTCAAGCAGGGTATCAAAGCGCATGTCGAAGGAAATGGAACCATCCTCTGCCTCGAGGACGAATCCTCCTAGGCCATCTACATCGTCGCCAATCGCGTATTCCTTAGCGGAATCTGCGAGTGCGGCACGATCGATGCTTGTTGGACGTAGTACCATTTTGCCTTGCGAAACTTCGCTAGCTTGCTTAACTAAATGCTTCAGCAAACTTGCTCGTCCTGCGAGACTTGCATCACCCAATAGTGTACGAGCAGATGCCAATGTGGCGTCCAACTCGATACGACGAGCGACGAGTATTTCCTTCTGGTTGGCTTGGCGTGCAGACGCGACCATTTCTCGAGCTATTTGGTCTGCCTCCTTTCCGGCTTTGCCCGATGCATCTTCGGTAATCGAAGTTGCACGTGCTTCCGCCTCGGAGACGATGCCTTTGGCTTCGTTCTTGGCCGCCTTGATCATCTTCTTGGCTTCCGCATCAGCAGACGCCATGATGTCCTTAGCAAGTCTTTCCAATGTCATATTATCACCTACATCTCAAAGGAACTAGTCCTTTGAAAAGTTCCTCTTCAGAGGAACAGGGGCATCATACCCAGGATAACTAGCGACTCAGGCAGTGCAGTGAAGATCAGTGCAACACCGAACTTACTGTCGTCCTCAGCGAGCATACCGACAGCTGCGCTACCGATGCCACCTTGGGATATACCAGCACCAACTGCTGCAAGACCAAGAGCAATACCTGCTCCTAGGCCCTTCATTGCGTCTACGGTACTAGCATTGTCATCGCCTGTTGCGGCGACTGCCTGCACAATCGCTACCATACCCATGAGTACAAGTAGGATTCGTGCGCTTATCCTTACATTCTTTACATTCATTTTTCTTCCTCCAATTTTGTCCATAATAGGGGACTGTGATCTATGAACCCTCAACGTGTAGGGCGCGGCCACCAAATGGACTGAAAGCCAGTCCAGAGCCGTCGTGGAACTTGCTCATCCATTCCACGAAGTGGAGACGGACGGCGTGTATTGAAGGGGAAAGGATTCCGAGCAGGAGTGCAAATATCTGTACTGCAATCCATAGAACGAATCCAAGTACCATCGTGATATAATGGCCTTCTTCGAAAGAATGTAACATGTTGTGGAATCCCATTTCGTTGCCGAGTTCGGCAATCTTGACTCCTGCTACACCAACTGCCATAATTCGCAGGTATGAGAGTGTATTTGCAAGAAGACCAAATAATTCGATTGGCCCCATAATGAAACCACCAACCCAGCCGAACTTCTCATAAATTGCGAGACCAATAATCAAGCAACCTAGTCCGAATAGAATAGAAATCGACCATCCAGTCAAAGCGAATAACTCGTATCTCTCATCGGTAAGGAAACGGAAAATGTGGCCAAATCCACCAAAGATGATGAATAGCCAAGAGCCCTTCTCAAAGAAGGCTGCAGGGAGTCCATGTGCCTTGAACACGTTCATGAATCCGATTAGGAATCCAATGACGAGATGTCCTGCACCGAGATATACAGTTAGAAGCATGTAGTCAATCATACCATCTCCTACACGGTGGAATGGGATGTGCGTATGGCTCAACTTCAGTGTATCAGCAAAGAAGTGAGGTAGATGGAATGCACCGTGAGTCCAATGATAAAATGCCTCGAATGGAGCCCAGTGGTCAATAATAAAACCAAAGGCTTCAGCGGTAATTACACCGAATATCAATGTTGCAATTCCCATATTCATCATTATTCTTGAAGCGTATGCTCCCACAGGAATATGCCCGAACTTGCTCTTGAGGACAAGAGAGATCATCATAATGATTAGTCCATATCCAATATCACCGAGGATAAGGCCGTAAAATAGTGGGAATGTGAATGCCATCATTGTCGTAGGGTCAAAAGTTCCATACTTTGGTCGTCCTACTAAGTTGGTCAATACCGAAGCATGTCGAGTTGCTTCTAGGGTATCATACTCAACAGGTGGGTATTCCGTGTGGTGGTCATCATCGTGATGATGGTCATCGACAAACTCTGTGATAGTAAGGTGGCTGGAGGTCTTTGATAGAACTGCAGATGTTTCCTTAGAAGCAGAGGTTGGAATCCACGCTTCTAGCGCATATGCGTGTGCGCTCGTAGCACATAGTGTATGACCGGTGAGAATGTCATTCTCTCTCGAAAGGTGCTCCTGGACTGCAATGAGCATACGTCCATTTGTGTTGACCCAGTCTTCCTTAGACTTGATACACGATGCAATGGTCTTCTCTAATTTGGTGATATTCTTTCTTGCCGCGCCTAGTAATTCGCTTGGCTTTCCTTCACCGGATGGAATCTGAATCGGCTTGGCTCCTAATTCACCAAGTGCCATCTGTACTTCTGCTGCCTCTTTGCCTTCACAAGCAACTGCAACAACATTACCAGCAGAGTGGAGTTCAATTCTGTCTACAAGACCATCCTGAGAGAAGACCTGGTCTATCTTAGAAGTCTTACCAACCTCACCAACATATACCTCAAGAGCATTGATTCCGGTCATCAATTCAAGCGGCATCCCAAGTGGCGACATGGTCTCAAGTACTGTTACTCGCTCACTCATTCGAGCAAGGTCAGCCTCTGCATCACTCTCTTCGGTGATTACTGCGAGGATAGAATCAAGCTTACTTACAAATCCTCCATCGAGTGCTTTCTTAACCGCAGAGATGGAGATTGGCCCATCACGATTTGCACAATTTAGTTCCTGAGTTGCTGCACGAACTCTAGCAAGTAGTGCAGACACATCGTCTGCGTCAGGATGAGGTGTACCGATAGTGATGCCTTCTTCATCGCCACTGTATGGTGTAATGTGGACATTGCCTAAATCCGCACATAGGCGAAGAGCAGAATCGAGATCACTGGACGAACCTGCCATTACAAGGCGGGACATCTCAACGACATTGAACATCAAGAGCACCTCAGTTTGGCATCAATGAGTCGATTAGAATCTTAACAGCAGCGTCTCGACGGTCGCTAGCAGAATTTTGAATTCCTTCAACTTCTTTTGTGCCCTCAGCTTGTACTCCGTCCGCCTTCTTTCCAGCCTTAGAACGGGCCTTATCAAGGGTCTTCACGGTAGAACTAACTGCCCCATCCTGAGCCTTTTGGATAATCTCTGCCGAATTTCGGCGGGAATCTGCTAGGATTTTTGCTGCCTCTTCCTTAGAAGATTCCATCTTCTCAGTTGCGGCTGTTTCAGCATCTCTAATGCTTTGAAGTACATCTGCCATTCCCATGGTAACCACCCTTAGTATTCCGCCCGAAATGAAAGGGGTTCATAACCCTCTTGGTCGCTTCGTCTGGATGTTCGATGCCAGACCAATTCATTACAAAGCAAATCTCCATATCAATGGGCCAACGCCGACGAGGCATGAGCGACCGTTCTGCCACAGGTGGATTCGATGCATCAGGCATCGATGAAGAGGCGTGGACAGAGTTGGAAAAACAGCTTGAAGCAACAATTCCGGTCTACGACCGGGTCAATAGAATCATGACACTCGGATTTGACAAAGGCATGCGCCGCCATGTACGGAATCATGCGCACAAGGGGATGAATATTCTCGAAGTCGGTTGTGGGCCGGGCTCATTTGCGGTAGACCTAGTCGGCATGGAGTTAACCTGCTTAGACCCAAGCGATGAGATGCTCAAGGTTTGCAAGAAACGACTCGATGAAGCCCGCTCTTCAAGAGGGGAGAGTCAGGCAACATATGTTGAAGCGGTGGCAGAAGATATCCCGCTGCCGGACAATACCTTCGACCGGGTCTTCTGTTTGTTTTCATTTAGAGACTTCAAGGACAAGCGACAAGGCCTCAGTGAGATGTTGCGAGTACTCAAACCAGGAGGGCAATTGATTATCTGTGATGCAGGCAAGGCCAACTGGTTACATGGAATATTTGGACGGATTTACATGGCAACATTCGTACAATTAGTTGCTCGCTGGGTCACAAAAGATCCCAACCATCCATGGAAATGGTTAGCGCGCACCTATACTCATTATGGCACTCACGGGTTTTACAAATCAATGATGCGAGAAGTAGGGTACACCGATGTCAAAGCAAGGTTGCTATTCCCTGGTATGTCTAGCAGGTTCAAAGCAAACAAACCAGAATAATCACCTTTTCCAAGAGCGGTGGATGCGACGCATCTTTACCACTGAAGGAATCAATGAGTATGGCAGAATCTCAATACTAGGGGGAAGAACTCCTTTTTCTCGCCACAGCAATTCAAAGCCAGATATATTCGCATCTGAAATCTCCGGCTCCAAATGGACCTTTATTCGGTCCGAATCACTTTGAACGACTTGATAAGCGGTGATTTCGTGGCTCATCTGTAGAGTCGCTCGTCGAATTAAATCGGGTATTATTGCTTCCAAACCCTCGGCATTCGCACGCTCGAAATAGAACATATCGTCTTGCCTTCCCATCACGGAAGAAATCGATTCCCTAGCATCGCCGCATGGACATGGCTCCTTTGAAGTTACAAGAATGTCATTTTGCCGATAACGAATAATCGGTTGTGTCGTGCGATTGAAATCTGTAATTATCGGATGATACCATCCTTTTTCCTCATCGATCCATTCCTTTTGAATCGCCATTATCCCTTCATTCAAATGAATGGTTCCTAATTCACAAGTAGCTCCTATTTCACCCTCTGTCGATGAATAGAATTGATGTACAATCGTGCCAAAATACGCTTCGATAACCTCTTTGTCGATATCTGTAAGAACTTCAGCTGAAGACAATAATCTCCTGGGGCGAATTTTCGTCCCCTTGTCCGCAAGGTATCTGAGGATGCTTGGAGGAGCGATCAAGACATCGGGAGTATAAGATTCCAATCGATTTACCAACTCATCGAGCGGATTCATTAGGTCATAGAATTCAAACTTGATTCGTCTCGACCTCACGGTCTCATAGGTATTCGAATTAGCTCTGAGAAATAATGCGATCTTTTGCTTGCTGAAAATCGAACTTCCTAATCCTCTACGCATCATATAGCCTGTCCATCTACCCTGTTCTTTCTTAGAGACTATGTGCATCCCTCTCGCACCACTTGTTCCTGATGAAAAACCAATAGTCAATCCATCTATTTCAGAAGAGAAATCCCTTGTCTGCTCTGCGTTTAATGCTATCTCTTTGGCTCTTTCAACATCGAGTTCTACCGTGAGAAGGTCTTGCAGATTATTCATCATAATCTCCTTATCTATAATCGGGAATTTTTTCCAATCAGAATCGGAAACACCTTCCCAATGTTTGCGATAGAATCGTGAATTTGAACGAACGAATTTCAAATGTTTGACAAGTCCTTTTCTTTGTACCTTCTCAATCTGACGCCGTGAGTGAAATTTATTCGGAGTTCGCAAATAACTCCAAAGAGTGGAAAATCCACTCACAATAATTCCTCCACACATTCTTCAAATGATTGAGCAGGACTCCAATTGAGTGCGTTTTTGCTCGCTTCAATATCCAAAAATAGCGGACGCGTGATTTGGTCGAGAGAATAGTGTGTAAGGCGGGGTTCAGATTTAGTAAAAGGAATGACGCGGTGAAAAAATGATGAAAACGACGCTGAAATTCTCAACGGCAGCAACGGTATGTGACGTGCCTTAATGGAGCCGAATTTATTTTCAGCAAGTGTCATTATCAATTCACTAAATGGCCTTGGATCGCCATTGCTAATATTGTAAAACTTCCCTTTTGCTGACTCTTGTGGACTAATTGCGCTTTCAACAGCATCGAGGAAATTTTCCATACAAGTAACATCGAGTATTGCATCTCCTTTTCCTGGTATCAATACTTTCTGACCTCTAATTAGCTCTAACAAGCGAGGTAATACAGTTTGATCCCCATTTCCTACAACTGCTCTTGGCCTAAGGCCAATCCAATTTTTCATCCCACTATTGGCGACCTCAAGTTCAGCATCATATTTCGAAGCTGAGTATGCGTTTTTCGGCTTGAATTGTAGTGCAGGGAAATCATTTGATTGGGCTTTATCTCTGGGACATGAGTCGAATATTGATGCTGAGGATATGAATAACACATGAGGAATATCCAGTTCTTTTGCAACTTCGATAATATTGAGAGTTCCTTGTACATTTGTTATCTGAAATAATGATTTATTTCCCCACGGTGCTGCGAATGCTGCACTGTGAATAATTACATCAGCACCCTTAAAACATTCTTTCAATACATCGATTTCAAGAATATCACAGGTTCGCATCTCCCTTCCTTCGGACGCTAACCTTTCCAATTTTGATTGGTCTCTTCCCAAGCCGACGACCTCATGATTTTTCATCGATAATCTACCATGAATAGCAGAGCCAAGGGAACCGGTAGCCCCGGTAATTACTATCTTCATTCAATACCCTCGACTAGTCCGATTCTATACCAATAATATGTGAGGCCGAATACCCAAATGCTGCTAATCGTCCAAGCCAACCATATTGGTAATAACGAGGGTGCATCTACATCTACAGGCAAAATATACTCCGATTTTTCACCATCTATTTCCATCCAAATTTCTAAATCATTTTCGCCACCAAATGGAAAATTAAGTTCTCCATACCAAATTTGCTGATCCGAATATTTTTCGAATTCTTGAATCATTCTAACTTCGCCCTTTTCTGAAGGGTACACGATTTCAACCCACATATTATCAATTGTGTATGTTACATTCTCAGAAGGTAGCAGAAAGAGTTCACAACCCTGTGTAGCCTTAGGGGGCCAAAGCATGAATTCCGCCCAAATTTCTGTTCCATTGATATCTATCAATAACCGCATGGGTGCATCAAATCCCTCGCCTTCTTCACGATGTAATTCATGCGCAGAACCTACTGTTGCAGGAGTCAATAGCAATACAATTAACACAATAATTGCTGTTGAAGATGCTCTAATTTTTGGTAATTCGAATTTGATGATTTTATCATCTGTTAGCGAATCCATCGAAGAAATGAATTTCTGTACAATGGATTGCATGTATCTAAGTAGCAATATACCAATGACTACACTGACTACAATACCAAATGGATTAACTTCAACAGGGAAATAATCGGGCATTGTAGGAAGCCAAATCGCATCAGCTGCAATAATTGCCACTGCGAGTTGAATTGGTTTATCCCATAACTTGTATCGGCTGATAACGTATGTTGCAGGCAATAATAGCCACGGCATACAATTGGCAGCCCAAACAGTATTTGGTGCACCTGGGCGGTACACATGTTCTGGACCCATCATCGCTTCTACAATCGCAGGAATAAGTAGCAGCATTGTCAATTGTATCGAAAGAGTAAATCCCGCTAAACGTAATACTCCTCCATCTCCCAACCAATGCTTGGCAAATGAAATAACCGATAAAACAGCAAATGGCGCTAAGAAAATATGTGGCAATAGTTCCAAAGGCCCAATCTCCCAAATTGCTACTCTTGAATCTAAGAAATTCATTGCAGTGAAATGACCGTGCATCAGCAATGTCCACAATGTAATAACCAATAGCCAATCGAGATACTTAGGCGCTTTTTCTCCCCATTTTCGTTTGGCTTGAATAATTAGAATTGCGCAAGCTATCTCCGCTATCATCCCGCCAGCTAATGTCAGCATATGTGGAGGGGTTACTACAGTTGTATCTATTCCAAACTCCGCGTGCCAGTAATCATCGTAAATTCCACCAACAATGATAGTGATTAATCCTGTAATTGTCATCCATATACCTGCGGGAGAAATAAAAGGACCAATTTTCATACCTGTGACTTCTTTGCTATGTCGTAAATCTCTAGTTTCAAGTAAAATGTAAAGGACGCATAGTGCAAGTGTAGGAAATAATCCCCCGACAATCATGAGATGTGGGGGGGTAAGTAATTGATCCCGTCCAACATCTGTATGCCACTGAATGTCTGTAGCTAGGCCAAATCTCGCGATGAAATGGTATACTGTCATGAAGCACAGCATGAATAATAACAACTTATCCCTACTTGTTCGAACCACTCTCACCCCTCCATCGAACGGTAGATACACGATTGTTGCGATCTACAATTTTGTGGAATAACTCTCCCTCTCGATTTGCAGCCCATTCAAAGAACCTCGTCAATTGTTCTCCACCTAACCAATCATTACGTCCAATAAACATTGTTTCGCTTGACTGCGAGTCTTCTCCAGAATAACTAGTTTCAGTAAATATGTGCCGCTTAAGGTTTGAATCGAATTTTACCATTACTTCAATTTCAAATTCTTGCTCGCTTGTATCGAATTCTGCAGACAATAGCCTTGGCCCATTTCCTCTAATCTCACACAAAGCAACGAAACTTGTTGGTTCATAATTCCACACCGATTGTCGGTTAGGCCTCTGGTCGCCTACAGATAACAATGCATATTTGCAACCAATACTAGGGAGTAATGTAGCGATTGTATGCAAAGCCTGATGGGGGCCACAATTACCATCTTTTATGTCAAATGAAAAGCATTGCAGACTTTCGATAGTCAATTCGTTGGTTCTAACCCCAATTCTATTTTGAAGGTGGCATGCAAATGCCGGCTCAGTGCGAAATTGCTTACGAAATGTGCCGCAATGAATAATCAATCCAATTTCCTCTTTATCAATATTCAATTCATCGAATAACGAAAGTGAAAGACTACTCAATGATTTCAGCAATGTACGCTTGCCAATTTTATGAGACTTCATACCGATAATGGCTACCATTTTTCCACCCCCTTTGGAATTTCAAGATACATCCCAATCATCACAAACCCGGAACCGAATGACATCAAATACGTCTTTTGATTTGATTTCAATTCCCCTCTTTCAAAAAGGGTTTCAAGAACTACTGCATGTGAAGTTGTTGCAGTATTTCCAGTATGATCTATCGCCCTATTATTTTCACTCTGGCCAAATAATTCAGCCGCAATCTTACCTCCTTTTGCTACTGCTCTAGGAGTGGTTTGATGGGAAATAATATGGTCGTAATCCTCCCAAATTAATCCATTCCCGATGAATTCTCGTTTTAGATAAATTGGCAAATATTTCAGAGCTATGCCTTGCAATTTTTTACCCCTAGTTCTCATCATTGCCCCCGGAACAGATTTTGCAGCCTCGCCAATACAATAGCTTTCATATTGAGCAAATGTCATTGGAGAAAGAAAACCTAATTTTGGCACCTCACTTCTAGAAAGCACATATGCAGCACCAGCATCTCCAACTGTCATTGAAGGTATTGCCTTCATATTGAAAAGCAAGTTGAGACGCTTTGCTTCGTAAATTAATGATGAGATATATTCACCAGAAATTATCAGTACATTCCTACATTCACCTGATTTGATATTTGCATCGGCTATCATCAATCCTGTTACCATCCCTGAGCATGCATTTATGATATCAAATGAACGAGTTGAGTTAAGTCCCAGTTTGTTGCACACAATTGATGCCATACAAGGGTCGATTAGGTTCTCTAAGTCGCTATTCATTTGACTTACTGAGCAATTGATTACAAGATCTATTTCGTTTAAGTCAACACCTGAACGTTTAATCGCTTTCTTGGATGCCTCTACTGCTAATTCAATACTGCCTTGATTTTCAAGCGCTTCATGATGGGATTGAATTAGAGTCAATCTCTTGAAATCAATCCCCCTAGGTAGAGTTCCATTTGGAACTATTTCTTCGGTAGATACGACCTTTGGAGGGAGATATGCTGCAAATCCAGAAACCTTTGAGTGAAATTCAGGAGGCTGCATATTTTTTTCATCGGAGAACCGATTAAAAGGATTGGGCCGGCAATCAGAAAAATAAACGAAATTCCAACTCAAAACATTCTGTCAATCCAATTATTGGCGTCTATATCGCCGGTGAAATCATAGTACTCATCAAGCGATACGCTCGACAGTCTCTGGAGTGATTCCTTCTTCTGGCGTTACTCTGAATACCATGATAGAGAGATTCTCTGGCGCGTTTCGGAACTTGCTGACAATCATACTTGTCTCGAAATCAGAACCGATTGTTCTGACTTTGAAATCACATACCATGTCGGCAATTGCTGCCAATTCTTGCTTAATTGCTGGAGTAATAGTCTCTGTAGAAATGGTTACGAAAAGAATACCACGGTTGATTTGGGTATGCGCTTGCATCATTCTTAGCATCGCTACAACACGTGATGGGTCCTCGCGCTGGATAAAGAAATCCAGAGAATCTATGACCGCTCTGAAATAAGGCCCCATAGCCATGATTTCATTTGTCATCTCCGTCAGGAAATCCTGGGTCTCGTCATCGACGAAACGAGTCTGGGCAAGCCTCTGAATATCTGGAAGTTTGAAACCTTCAAGTCGATACCTACTTGCGAGCAGTTCCTTTTCAAGAACGCGTGCATTATACTCTTCACCGAGTGTGCGAACGGCAATATCTGTTGGCCATCCGTACTTCTTGAAAACGCGAGCAATCTCAAGTTGGCTCTCGTTAGTAGAAATCAGAATTGTATTATCTGCCTCTTCAGCTGGAGAGGTAAATTGCTTTGCAAATAATTCAGAACCTGCTCCCACTTGAGTAAAACCAATAACAAGGAAACCACGTGGAACTCCTCCATTCATTGCACTGTCGAATTTGGGTACTCCAAAGCTACCTTCTGAGCCAAAAAACTCCTCATCTTCTGGGTCGAATTTGATTTGCTTATTCATTTTATCACCTCAGTGTATGACGACCTGTCCTCGGTCAATCAAATCAGTACAATATAGATCGAGATTTGCAAGAACCATTGGTGGAACCTGGTCTGGTACATTTAGAATAATGGACAATACCTCTCGTTGGCGGAATGTATTGATGAAAGTATGCAGATATTCCGCTAGCATTCGCTCCTCATTGTAAATAGCAAGAGCATTTACAGAATCAATCAATACGAAATTCCTTTCAGATTGAGCGATTCTTAGAGTGTATAGGGTCCTCAAAAGAACACTCTCAAGCATGATCGGACTATCGACAAAGGTAACATTTGGGTGGGTGATATCGGTACCACCTAGAATTCCAGAACTCACCAAATCGATAAAATGTATATCAGAAACATCAACGCCAATTGCTTCGAAACCATCGATAATCTCAACTGCTCCTCGTGTTGCGCAAATGTACACTCCACCCATTTCGAACATCTGCATTAACGGAATCAATGTTGATGCTGTTACCATGAATGCATTGGAGTTTCCACAACGAACCTGAACTGCTGAATTGAGGCTTACCTCGGTTAATTGCTCTGCGATTCTTTGGTCGAGTTCAAACATTATCACGACCCCCATCTGCTCTGTTTATCACTCATTGCTCCCCATTTGAGCATAGGGGTAAGCATTACTCCTAGAGGAGTTAATTCGATTGCATGCTTAGCACGGCTATGGCCTGTACCTCGCATTTTTACAACTTGAAGGAATCTCAATAGGTGACCCATTCTCTCTACATCCCCCATGACGATGATACCATCTGCAATCGCCTCTTCAACACCGAAGGAGGACCAATGTGCATTCTCAGTAGCCGAAGTAATCTCTGAAATTAAGATGGTAGTACAGCCAAGAGTTGCGAGTTTCTTCCCAAGTGTGAACAAGAAATCTCGAATCAATTGCTCGCTCTTAATCTTGTAACAAAGCGTGGTAACCGAATCGATAACTAATCGAGTAACACCGATTGTGTTAACGATGTCAACGATCGATTTGATTAGAGCGTGTACGTCTTCGAGGTCAAAGGTTGATTTCTCAAGTCCTAACCAAGAATACAATACATCCATGTCAAACACGTTGATCAATCCAGTATCGATCATATTCATATCGAAGAATGCATACTGTCGAATATTTTCCAATAACTTAACTGAAGGCTCGGTTGCAGTAAAATGCGCACAAGCTTCACCGGACAAAGCCCCTCTAACTAGGAACTCCATGCCAAATGTTGTCTTCCCAGAACCACATGTTCCTGAGCACAATACTGTCGAGCCGTAGGGTATTCCGCCCCTGAGAATCTCATCCATGCCATGTATACCGGTAATACATCGGTCGCGGCTGTATACTGTGGCCGGCTGCATGGGTAACGACTTATCGACAACAACCGAGTAGATGAAACATGCGCCGATATCGGCTCACACTATACCGGGTGTAGGTGTAGTTGATACATTCCAAGAAGATTCCACCGTAGGTGGGCCCCCATTCCACTGAATTGTATTGTTGACCAAGATACCTGTAGAAGGATTCCATTCAAACAAACAGATGGTGGTTCCTCTGTAGTCATCTGAGTTCGCATGCAGTAATTTGAGGCGCCCTGCAGTATCTGATAATCCATCAATACTACCTACTCCTAAGAAACCAGATGAACTGAGATCATAGACAATACTCGCATTTCCAGTCTCTTGTGTGGTAATATCTCCGCTAAAAATTACGATGCCGCCGCCAGGTACCACACCTTCGGTGAATAGATGGTCCATATCTCCGGATGAGCCATTACGTTCAAACGACCAACCATTGAGTGATAGAGCGAAGCCGTTTAGATTCTGGACCTCAATCCATTCTGGCCCATTGTCTGACGGCCTTGGAGAAAATTCGGTCATTCTGAGCATTTCTGGAGGCGTGCCTCCATTGTGAACTTCCAGAGTAACCGAGGTGACTTCATTTGCATTTGTGAAAGTCCGTGAAGCAATAGATGAAATGCTTGCTCCCTTTCGATGAGAACCACCTTCAAAGAGTACTTTTCCGGTTCTTTCGGAATCATCTGAAGATTCCACTTTTATCACCAAGCGCAATTGCATTCCATCGGGCAATCCCAATCCGCTTATCACATCCCTAAGACTCACATTTGCCAATGCAGCAATACGGTTTGAGTCCAAACTATCACCATTCATAAGAGCTGGTAATATTGCACCGCCTTCAATATCTGCTGGACTTATTTTGTGCCATTCTGAAGTAGAATTTGCTGAATCTCTTACCCCATCAACATATGGTACAAACCAACCCTCGTCTGATGTAAGGCGTTCGAGACCTTCTACAGCAGAACGGTCCACAAGGTCGGTTGTTGGGTCATTACTTCCTAACTCAAGTTGAGCCAATGACATAAAAGCGGTAAGAATCATCAGAAAAAGAGCAAATGCAGACAGAAATTCGACAACTGCAACAACTGCTTCGTCAGTGTCAGCCGGCGACCTCACGCACCTGCTACTGCCGTCCATGAAACTAAGGGGAGCATTGGAGAGTCAATAGGGTGTCGCCCATCGAATATACATTCGCCGGGAATACAACTCCCGTAGGGAGAAGGCACCGATTGGTATTTGAGGGGCCGGTGCGAGGCAAGACTGATGTCCAGAGCGATTGCTGTCGAAAGCACTGGTTTGGTAGGGAAGAGCATCGCCCTAATCTTCGTGATGCTAATTTCTTCGTTCAGTGGCATATTGATGGCGCCCACAGCAAGTGCTATGGTGAGTGGCGACTATGAATTAACAGAATCACTCGTCCCATTAGAAGGAGAATATATTTCATCTTGGGATCCGATTCTCTTTGAATTCAATGTTACTAATTCCGGATTTTTCTTCAATACCGAAGCCAGGGTCGTTGAATGGTTCATTTGCGAAGGAGAATTAGATGTAAACGCTTGTATTTCAGCGAATGAAGATTCGGGTAGTGTAAGTGTCGAGCCTATTGCCGTAGGTGCTTCTGTAATTGTGCAATCTGCCAATAGTTTCAGCCCCGATGGAGGTGAAGGGGTTCATACATTGATTTATAGATTCCAAGAAGACGATACCGTCACTTCAAATGACATCTTGATCACAACCTTCCATCTGACGCAAAAATTGGTAGATGTGAATCTAGATTACCAAAATCCAATTACCCAACTTGAAAACCTAAACCAATACGAAGGTGAAGTCATCCTCAATACTGGCACTGATTATGACATGACTGTAAGCGGTATTGTCACTTCTTGCGGTGATTGTAATCTCATAGCAGATATTGGTTGGAAGTTACTCAACGAAACGGGAAGTGAAGTTCATAATTCAACAATACCATACTCCGACCTTCCCAGTTGGGGTGAAGCATCATTTACAAGGTCACTACCTGCTCTAAACTACTCTGAAGAAGGGCGCTATACAATGGTATTCGGTCTTTTATCCTCAAGTGGAAACCCAGTTGGAGATATGAATTCATATAATGACCTGGAAAGTGTTGAAATTCTATTTGATGATACAGTTGACCTTCAAGTCACAGAAATGTATCCTCGATTCGCACCAACTTCATCAGTATATTATTATGGAAATGATTCCATTGCGGTAGTGATTTCCAATCTAGGGAATATGACAGTTTACGAGCCCCTAGTTAGATTCACAGTAATGGACCTCTTTGATGAAATCGAATCTGAAGAGGATTGTCGACCAGAAGTCATAATTCCAGGAGATAGTGAGACCTGTATCTTTGACATACAAGAGATGGGAGATAAGCACTTCAAAGTATATGTTAATGAAGTACTTTCAGAGGGCAGTGATGCTAAACCTAGTGATAATATTCTCACTGAAAACGCTGAAGTGGTTGCAGGTGGCATTTCACCAATTATCGACCAGTCCAATTATTATGGGCTGTATAACACCGGGGATAGCATTGAGTTTAGTGCTCGAACTTCTTCAACGGCAGCAGCACCTCTAGACTTTTCATGGTGGATAGGTGGAATTTTCCCGCTTGGTACTGGACAAACTATCAATATCTCTGCCGAAGTCATAGGTCTTGGAGACCATTTCATCACTACCAGAGTTACCGATTCACTTGGCTCAATGGAATCTGACACGATTCAAATAACTGTATTCAACAGTTCAGATATCAGCACTGGAGACTGGCTTTCAGGATACGCAGTGACACGAAGTCATGCAACTGGGACCGCAATTTACGACTATCCTGTACCCGGATTCAATTATGGTCCGGGAGCTGGCTTAGATTCACTACTAATCATGTCTGTTAATGTAGAGAAAACAGATGATTCAGATTCCCTCGGCATGGATTATATGGAATTCGACCTCAACCTCACGAATATGCTACCAAGCAATATTCCATATGAGTCTGTAAGGATTCGCCAATTACATGGGCTCGACCAAATTGATTGGGATCCATTAAATGGCGACAATACCTTTGAATTAATCAATAATAATACGATAAGAGTTCATTTAACCGAAAATATGGATTTGTTAATTGTCGGTGAATTGCCTCCTGCAAATATCACCCCGGGGCAACCAGAAATTGAATTATTACCAGATGGATTCATGCGCCTTGACTGGAATCCAGTTGGAGATCTCAACAATCCATACTTTGGTGGTTGGCAGATTTACCGGCTTGCAGGAGTACCTGGTGCATCATCATATTTCCCGGACCCTGAGACTACAACCAGTGAATTCGTTTGGAATGGTTTGATGGCGAATACATTCCAGATTTATGTCGCATCTACTGTGTCATCATGGGATGACCCAACTCCTCTAGAGACTGGTGAATGCGTATCATATGCTATCATGCCAGCTAACCGTGCTGCTGAACCAGCGCCACTTCAAGGAGAAGTCACTATTGTTGATGAGATTCCAGGTCTGAAATGTGGTGATGCCATTAATCCAACATCAGAAGTTTCTGGATTATCTCACTCGGTTTCTTACAATAATGATACCAGTTGTTTCAACAAAGATCTAGATTGGTTTAGTTGCTATGAGATGCGCTTGACATGGACATGGCCTGACCATGAGCCAGAAGGAAATATTACTTGGAACATGTATCGTTTAGATGCAATTCCAAATGATATGGATCTGAGATTTATCGAACCAATTGCAACCGGCCTAGTCAATGTTCCAGGAGAGGCTGGTGAGTTCTGGGATAATGGCACAGACTATGATGGAATCAGGCCATACCGTACATATTACTACATTCTTACTCCTTTGGATTGGGTTGGTAACGAGGAGACCAGAGTCGACATCCCCTCAGTAAATATCGAACGTGTTCATGTTGATGATGTACACTGGTCCTACAATGATTGGAGAATACCCGAACCACCACCCCCAGAAGAACCGCCTATGGGAGTGCAATGGCTTGGAGATCTTGAAGAGTCAATGGAGGATCAATTATTCCAAATCTCTGGAGCGATAATGCTAGCAATTATCATGATCAACTTCATTGGACTACCATTACTACTCAAGAAGCGAAAGCGCCTAGCCAAAGTAATCGCTCATCGTATTGCTAATGCGCCAAAGACGTATGATGATGACGAGTTTGACGAGTTCTTCTGAATAGGTTGAACCGTCTGCTTTATCTCAAGAGGGCAGGTGGGCGAGACGCCTGCGGCGATCGCATAGCCTGGCCATTGCGTCGGATTGCTAATCCGATGGGTTTGCCCACGAGGGTTCGAATCCCTCTCGCCGCGCTTATGACCACACCAATTGTGCCGCATTTCACATAATTCCAAGCGGGCCTAACCAGCTTGGGGGTATTGCTACAACCAAAACAAATGTAATGAACATCAACCCGAGATATGCTAAACTTCTCATGAAAGAGGTGAATGCCTTTGGCATACGCCCATCTTCATCAAGTGGTTCCTCAGGGTCAATCCTCCAAACTGAAACCGAATACCAAAGAGTCAGAATACCGGCGACAAATGCCCAAATGAGTGGCAATCCTGAGCCTGGCCAAAAACAAGGAACTGCACCGAGGCCGAAAAGAAGAATGCAATAGAACTTGGATTGTTTTAGCGTATGATGTGGTCCTTTGACATCTGGCATCATTGGAACCCCAACTTTACCATATTCTCCACTGCGATATAGTGCTAAAGCCCAGAAATGCGGTGGAGTCCAAAGGAATACCAGCAAGAAAAGCATCCATGGTGCAGGTGAACCGAGATCGAATGGATTGAGGTTATCAGGCAAAGTAGCAGCAGCAGCTCCCGCCCAACCAATAACTGGAGGAGTTGCGCCTGCAGCACCTCCAATCACAATATTTTGAGGGGTTCTCCGCTTGAGCCAAATCGTATATACAAATACATAGAATACTACTGAAAACAATGACCAAAATGCTGCCTTCCAGTGCAATATGAGGAATAATCCACTACCGAGTAATGCAATTACTATTCCAAATAATAGAGCGGCATTTGGACTAATCCATCCCTTTGGAATTGGCCTAGTACGGGTTCTAGACATTCCTGGGTCAATATCTCTATCATAGACCATGTTGATTGCATTCGAACCCCCTGCGGCCAAAGTTCCTCCTACTAAGGTGATGAAAGAGGTATACAAGGTATCCATCCATGTCCTATCACCGGGAATGGACTCGTATCGAACGAGGAGGTCATGAGCAAGTATTGCACAAATTGCTGTTACCTGTAACAAAATTACTACTCGTAATTTCATCAATTGCAATAGAACTCTCGCCATGCCGGGATGGTCATCATTCATCTTCATCACCGTCCAATTCAGCACTCATCAACATCAAAGTCCCAAACATTGCTGCAAAGAATGATGTAACACCTACAATCAAATGCACAAGTGAAAGAAATTCAGGAAAATCGGTCTTTGCAAGAATAATGTATAGGCCGCCTACAAAAACATTCAGCAGCCAAAATCCTGTTGCTAAATCTATGCATTTGCTGAACCCATTATGAGCTCCAAATTCAGATGTGCTCTCACGAATACGCATACTTCCAACGATTAATGCAATTCCAACAATTCCCGCACCAATTCGATGGAACATCTGTACCATGATACCAGGTCCATCTAACGAAGGTAACCAATCTCCATGACATTGTGGCCATCCGGTAGGGAATCCGACAGCACATCCCGCATTGTATTCCTTATTCGCAGCAACCCATGCTCCAAGAATAAGCAATATGAGAATTGTAGAAGTCAGGGTGATGAAGCGCTTTAATTGGCTAGCAACAAAGCCTGCTGGTGCTTCATGCATTGGCCATTTGTGCCCCTCTATTCGCCGCATTAAGATCCATTGCCAAATCAGTATGGAAACAAAAAATAATGCGAGCACAAGGTGTAATGCTACCGACCAGTCTGCATTATCTTGTTTGACGGTTACCGCTCCTGCAATCCCCTGAATAATTAGCAAGATGCCAGTGAAAAATGATATCCGCACCAACCCATCGCCATAATGTTCTCTTTTCGACCAGATAATCAAGAAATTTGCTAGCACAGGTATTGCCATTAGCGATGCAAGTAGACGGTGGAACCATTCTGTGAAAATCTCGAATGTAGTGTATCGATGGTCAATTCCCCGGCTGTCTACTTCATCTGGATTGGACTCATACCAAGACGATTGCTCGTCTTCTGATACATCAAATCCCCAGCCTCCGAAACACTTGGGCCAGTCTGGGCAAGATTCCCCAGCATCAAGAACTCTTATTGTTCCGCCAACGATGATAATTAGCAAAGCCATGACTGCAACTGCGAGTGGCAGTGATGAAGGTCGTTTGAACCAAGGGGCTACCATCTATTCGGCGGGGGCCATAGGCCCCCCTTTAACAAAGCGGGTGCACTCCGCATGTTTGATGAGGGGTGCAATCCTACTTTGTTTCCTCTTCCTAGCACCTTTGTGCCATAGCGTTAGTGCAGAAGTAGCAGATGAAGGTAGGTTGCACGATGTTCTAATTATTGACCTTGCATGTATCGAAGAAAATGTGTCATGCGCTGGCTGGCGCCCAGCTCATCTTGTCGAATATTTTGGCGCCGATTGGTGTGAGCCTTGTGAATCGGTAGAAACACAACTCAACCAAAGGGAATCTGATGATACATTTGTAATGAGTCATCATCCTTCCAAATCCGATCTATTTTGGCTAAATGCATCAAACCAAAGATTCGCTGATACTTACCAACTCTGGGGATATCCTGATTTGGTTGTCGATGGCGAGGGTCTCCTCGCAGGAAAAACTCAATCTCTCGAATTAGAAATGGCGATTTCGGATAGCGAGGTAAACCTCTCTGGACTAACTTCTGCCAATTTGGAAAATGGTGAATTATTTGTCAACCATAGCCTTTCAATACCCTTAATTATAGAAGTATGGACCGTTGCAAGCCAAGCAGGATTAGTCAATCTAGCAACAAATTATTCAGTTATTGATGAGGAAAATAATTCAGTATCGGTCGATGGAGATTTCCTTGTAATCATGTTGAGTACTCCTGGCCAGATTACCACAGTTTCGGCTTCTTCAAATCCTGCACATGATTTGGAACCAGAAGGTGGAATACAATATACCGAAAATATTGCGCCACAAAACAACCTTGACACCATCCTAATCATCACTGGATTACTCATGCTGATGATACTCCCTGCAACGTGGGATTTACTCAAAACCATCCGTCAAGAACAGCCAAATGAAGAGGAATGACCAAACTACGGGTGGCGCAGGGTTCAAGAACAGGGTGTTGGTCGCCCAATTCGCACGTATCGTGCATAGGTGTCTGAAATGGTCAAGCCAATCCGTCCCCACACTCGCTTTGAGCGAGCCCGCATTATCGGTGCACGCGCCCTCCAAATTGGAATGGGTGCACCATTGAACGCCAGCGAAGAGGTCCTTCGTGAAGCTTTCAAGGCAGAACTAATCTCCCTTTACGGACTTGAGGAAGCAAGTGTTCGCTTCGTTCTCGACCCTCTAAAGATTGCAATGTATGAGTACGACAACGAACTCATCCCAATCGACACCGACCCTCACAATGCTTGAGGCTCAATTATCTGCGGCATAGCCATAGAATTCTGGATTCTTAGGGTCGGGGAGAAAATCTCTCTTCACCAACATAGTTCGGACCGCCCATAAGTCAGTGAAAATCCTGTACTTCAGAGTCATATCGAGATAATCAACTCCACTAGATCCACCAGTTCCCATTCTTCTACCAATCATTCTCTCTACCATTCTAGCATGGTGGTAGCGGAATAGTAGCATTGATTCTTCTAACTCAACAACCGTATCAATGAGCCTTCTTGGCCATGATAAAAGAGGGAGTTCACGATATGACTCAATGAAAAGAAGCCCTGCACGTGCTGCATCTACTTGACCGTCGGGTAATAGGAAATCTCTGGCTGAAGCAATTCCTCCTTCTATTCTAGGTCGTACTGTTGCCTCTTCGCCGTGGCCGATTTCAACCATGTGAGCAATTACTGTCTCGCCGTGCTCAGCCATTGCCAAAAGATGACCTTCGACAAAGTTTGAAAGAATGACAACATCTCCAGATACACCTTCAACAGGAGTTCTCTCCAACCATTGTCGCAATACCTGCTTTAGAGTGGGGCGTGCTGCTAATCTGTCGAGTTCAGACATTACCTCATCAGACAACTTTCCCTCTTGGTGCAACTTTCGGTTGTGCACCATTGGATCCATTCCGCCGATTCTTTGCTCAGCATCGAGACCCAATAGCATCTCCAATGAGCGCATTTGCCAACTTTCAAAACCTGATGATGTACCTAGTCTATCGCGGAATGCCAGGAAATCTTGTGGAGTTAGAGTCTCCATAACTTTCCACTGCTGTGCCATCAACCTAAATGTTTCAGCACAGCGCTCCAAATGGTGTACTACTCGTGGTATATTCTCTTCCGAAACCTCTTCGGCTTCCATCAAATTCAACGATTCTTCTAATTCACGATTGAGGAGTTTGAACCATAATTCGAATATTTGATGGATGACAATGAAATGCATTTCATCATTACAAGGAGGAGGAGAGTGCCCTTCGGGCCCATTCTGTAACGTAAGCAAAGTATCGAGTTGGAGATAGTTTCCATATGTCATGCGACTGCTTGATTCGGCTTTGCCCATGCTTACCCCATATAGCCGCCACTTGAAATCTTGACGGAGGAAAAATGTTGTTGCTCGGCTGATTATTGATTCATCTTTCAGACTTTCAATTATTGCTCAGGCGCAATGGTCATTAGTCAAATACTGAACCCGGCGACATGGGCGTAGACACCGAACAGCTGGGGGCTTGGCTCAAATCCTACGATTCTAATGACATCACAATCGGTGTCGTTGCATCTCATTCATCACTTCAAATCCTTCATGGAGCACGCATGGAGGGCTTCAAAACTCTAGGAATCGCTGTCGGTGAAAACCGCCGAAGGTTCTACTCTGCATTTCCCGGTGCTGAACCCGATGAGTGGTTAATGCTAGAAAATTATAGTGAGTTACTCAGCAATGCAAAGTGGCTACGTGAGCGCAATGTCGTTATTGTCCCACACGGGTCTTTAGTAGAATACCTCGGCAGTACCAATTATCGTAACCTCGAGGTACCTACCTTTGGAAATAGAGGAATTCTGCACTGGGAAAGTAGTAGAGACCGTCAACGTCAATGGCTTGAAAGCGGTGGTTGTGAATTGCCAAGAGTAATCGATGACCCTCATGATATCGATGGGCCTGTAATTGTGAAATATGCAGGAGCAAAGGGTGGAGAAGGATATTTCATCGCCCGTGACTATCGTGATTTTAAGCGAAATGTCAACCTAGACGAGGATTTTACAATTCAGGAATATGTCCTTGGATGTCGCTATTACATGCACTTCTTCTTCGACCCCACCGCAACTGATGGTTTCCAAGTTCGGGGTAAAGGTAGCCATGCTGGCAAAAATTTGGGTAGACTCGAACTAATGAGCATGGATCGACGGGATGAATCAAATGTCGATGAATTCTACAAACTCGGTAGTCTAAGAGACCTGCGTGAAATGAATCTTGAGCCCTCTTTCGTAGTTACAGGAAACATGTCTGTAGTAATCAGAGAGAGCCTATTACCCAAGGCATTCGAGATGGCCGAGGGTACTGTAGCCGCTTCATTTGAGTTAGAAGAAGGTTCTAGGGGAATGATTGGCCCATTTTGTCTAGAGACAATTGTCACTGACAGCCTTGAGTTTAGAGTCTTTGAGATAAGTGCACGAATTGTAGCAGGTTCGAATCCATTTATTGGAGGGTCGCCATATAGTGACCTAAACGAAGAGTTCATGTCAACAGGCAGAAGGATTGCTCGGTCTATCAAGAAGGCTATCAGCAATAATGAGTTAGACAAAATTTTGTCTTAATCCTCTTCTTCGTCGTCCATGAATGCAGCCAGAGGGTCGTCGGAATCCTCCGTTTCTTGAACGGCAGCCCCTGCTAGTTCCAATAATTCATCAGTATCATCGGTTTCTTCCTCTGCAGAATTTGATTCATCCCCTTCTTCAGGTTCTACCTTCTCTTCAGGTTCTACCTTCTCTTCAGGTTCCGAATCGTTGCCACCATCCATCTGTTTGAGCATTTCTTCTGCATCGATTTCACCGCTTTCTATTGCAGCTAGCCTTGCTATTGCCTCTTCAGCCTTTGCGGCTCGGATTTCTGGTGCTTCAACAGTGAATTCTGCAATCAACATAATTGGGTCGCCATAGGAAAGAGCACCTTTGTATTCATTTACATCTCCACCTGAATTTACAATGACTTTGAATTTAGTAGGGTCCTTTGAACGACGCTTCTTGTGTTTCTTGTAATGGTGAACATATGCACGATAAGTGCCACCTGGCGCCACTCCTTCAGGCCAAACCACATTCTCTACGGGTTTCTTAGTTTCAGGCCTAACATTGGCATCAACATCCAGTTCTCCATTACATTTGGACAACCGGTTTCCTCCGTGTATTCTTTCACCGGATGGGCAGACAACGTGAAGATCTAGGTCATTGAAATTATTCCAAATCAATGAAATCTGTACATCGGATGACTTGGCACCTTCACGTTCAAGTCTCTCTTTCAATTCCTTCATTGCAGCATTAGATGCTTCCTTTGCAGCAAGTTCTTCCGCTGCTTTGAGTGCTTCAATCTCCAATAATCGCTCGGCCTCAGCCTCGGCTAATTCCGCTTGACGTTTTGCTTCGCGCTCTTCTGCAAGTCGAGCCTCCTCAGCCTGACGTTCTGCTTCACGCTCTTCAGCCAGTCTTCGAGCCTCTTCGAGTTCAATAGCACGTTGCGCCTCATATTCAGCAGCCTTACGGGCTTCTTCAGCCTCTAATTCCGCCTTACGGGCGGCTTCTTCCTCTGCTGCAATTCTTGCGGCTTCTTCCTCTTCTCGGCGGCGAAGGTCTTCTTCACTTTCCATTACTTCCTTTTCAGCAGCACGTTTTGAATCTAAATGGCGGTTGACTTCTGCTAGTTTACGTTCAAATTCATCCCGTGCTTTCGAGAAATCAGCTCTGTTTCGTGACCTTATCCTGTCTGAATCAATTGTACGTCGCAGATTTGAGCGATCATCATCTCTGATTAACATGTACCAAATCCCAAACAGAAATGCCCCTCCAAGAAGAGCAATTACCAGCCAAGAGCCGAGGTCCATGTTAGGGGCTATCACGTAGTTGGTATTATTGCCATCGGCTAAACGATTCAACAAATTTCATCTCTTTAGATGCGAAAAATCGTGCAAAAGTCCATATTCGACGTGGGAATAATTGTCTATGTGCAAGGGATATGCACTCCCACTCACTATCGAAGAAGGTGAAATGATGAGATTACTGGAAATGTCTGGAATAAAACGCCATTACGATATGCCATCTGGGGTTGTGAAAGCTCTTGATGGAATCGATCTAAAGATAAATGAAGGTGAGAGAATACTCTTACTTGGACCTTCAGGTTCTGGAAAAACGACGCTTTTGAATTGCCTTGCTGCTCTTGATAATCCCACTGAAGGCGAATATGAATTCAATAAGGAAATCGTACCTCGAGGGCACGCAGAAAAAATGACTACATTTCGCAGAGAAAATATCGGTTATGTATTCCAATTCTTCAATCTCCTGCAAGATTTGACTGTACTAGAGAATATCATCCTAATCCAAGAACTATCAGGTGGTAGGGACGAAACTCGGGCTCGGGAGTTACTAACCTTAGTTGGCCTTGAAGCAGAAGTAAATCGATTCCCTGCTGAAATTAGCGGAGGTCAGCAACAGAGAGTTGCAATTGCACGTAGTTTAGCCAAAAGTCCCAACCTATTGCTTGGAGATGAGTTGACTGGAAATTTGGATTCTGCAACCTCTGCAAAAGTAATGGAAGTTCTCGTGAGTGCATGTGAAGCTGAAGGAATAACCACTGTCATGGTCACCCATGATGAAAATCTGACAAAGTATGCAACCAGAGTTGTTCGCTTAGACAGTGGAAATATTATCTCGGATGAAAAGGTTTGAACTGAGGTGGAAAAGTGTCGATGCTTCTGACAAAGAGACTCGCAAGAAGTCTATGGCGGACAAAATTACGTCTGTCTGCAGTCATACTGATGGTCGCCATTGGTATTTTCGCAGGTATTGCATTTGGGGCCTATGCTAATTCAGTTACTACTCTTTATGACGACATCTATGCAGATGATGACGCTGGCGTCAATCTACCTGATGTATTTGTAGAAAATAATCTTGGTAACTGGAATGCTTCGACTGCTGAAACTATGTGCAATGAAATCCGAGAACAATGGCCCAGCGATGAACTTGTACTGGATAAGTGCGAGCCTCGACTCATTTCAAATGGGCAATTATTCAGTGAAGATTCCGACATTGGGATGGTGACTGCAGTCTGGCATGGAATCGATGAAGGAGAAGTAGACAAGGTGTGGATACCAAACCACGGTTGTTGCTCTGGCGAAATAGCAAAGGAGGCAAATGAAATTGTCATCGACCAACACGCAGCCGAAGCTTTGGGAATAGAAGTTGGAGATTTGGTTCACATCAGCGCTGGAGCTGGTTATTCCCTCGATTACTCAGTCGTCGGTATCGGTTTTCATTCCAAACATCTATTCTTCACTGTCGAAGGAGAACTCCTTCCTGCTCAACCAGGTACCTTTGTCACTGGATATATGACTGATGAAGGGCTAGAGGCTCTTGCAAATCTCAGTGCGGGTGATGCGAATTTACTTCTCATCGATGTTGAAGGTACACCCGATTCACAGGACCCGGATGTTAGTGGATTAACCGATTTGATTGAAGGGATTTCAATTATTGTAACGCAAACTGATGATTCTCCTGCGGGCGTATATGACCGAACAGGAGTTCATTCTGTTGAATTCTTACGCGCAGACGTCGAAGGGGCCGAAAAATCATATCCGGTTATTTCTGGAATGTTAGCAGTTGTTGCAGGCATTACAATCTTCCTTAGTCTGCAAAGGTTGATTCAATCACAAGCCAAGGAAATCGCCGTACTAAGAACTCTTGGAGTGAAAAGAATGTCGATAATGCCAGGCTATATTCTCGCCCCGGTTTTCATTGGAGCCATCGGATGTGTGATCGGTGCTATCCCCGGAGTTTTATTTGGAGCACCTGCGATGATCAATATGTACGAAGACATCATAGGGATTCCAATAATCAATCCAAATCTTCCATCATCTTTGGTGATTGAGGTTATTATTACTGCAATGGTAATTGTATTTTTATCGGGATTGAGACCTGCTTGGCAAGCATCACGAATGCAGCCTTTAGAAGTGTTACTTGGGCATAATGAGGTCCGTGTGTCCTCAAGGCGTTTACAGAAATTAACCTCAAAATTACCTGCTACATTTGGATTAACCATACGCTCTAGTGTTCGAAAGCCGATTCGATTAATGCTCACATTCTTTGCAGTAGGACTTTCGATGCTGATTTTTGGTTCTATGATGATAATGATGGATTCATTTGGAGAGATTTTCACTGGTGGATTAGCGGAAAGGCAAAGTTGGGATGCGCAGGTATTCACTATGGATAATGAAGGGCCCATTATTGAATGGGCTGAGGAACATGGTGCACAACATGAATTGATGATTATTTTCCAGGGTACACCTGAAAATGATACCCGGCAATTGACCGCATACGGACTTGAAAATGTAGCAACCGATACCGGTGAATCGATGTATTTGGTTCTACTATCAAATGGGGATTTGCCCTCTCCTAATCAGGCGGTTCCTGAAGTTCTCATCGACGAAGGGTTGAATCACTTCCTTGGTTGGGAAATAGGTGAAACTCATTCACTTGTCTTTGGGACCAAAACCGTTGAAGTCAAAATAACAGGATACACACAAGGAGATTTTGCTCGAACTGTGTATTTCCATAGAGCGGATTTATCAGACATATTGGGAATTGATGCCACTGTTGTAATGTTGGATTTACCTGAAGGAGTAGAGCCAGATGAGCAACTTGCTCAAAACTCGTTGGGAATTGCGACACGTGAAGATTCATTGGAGGCATTTGAAACAATTATGGAGCAACAAGAGGGGATTTTCATCGCAATCGAAGGGCTGGGAATCCTGATTGCTATTGCTGTATTATTCAATACCCTCGTGATGAATTTAGCGGAGAGAGATTCTGAACTCGCAACCCTAAGGGTATTGGGCGCATCCAACAATCGATTGGGTTTGATGCTCTTTGGTGAACATCTCGCCATTGGATTGATTGGTGGAATTTTGGGGTGCTTATTTTCAATACTTGGAACGAAATTAATGCTTGCAACATTCGTTTCGTGGTCAGCTTATTTCACAGTCACCGCATCTAATTCATCCATTTTCACCCTGATTGGTATTGTGGTATTCATCTCAATATCCCTCACTCCATTCGGAATGTGGAGAATCAAGAAAATGGACCTCGTCGCGAAAGTCAAGGACCTTTCACAGTGAATTGATTCAATATTTGTGGATGCGCTTGGATAAATAAGTTAAGACAATGCCCTGTATCGAAGGTATGCGCGAAGTGCATTTATCGTGGAACACGCAGTCAATTAAGAATTCAGATTTTGGATTAATCATTGAAGTCGTATCTGATTTTGAAGTAATTGCACACCTAGATGTCACAGCAGTTGGGGTTCGCCAACTTGTTCGCGTTAAATTGAATGAAGGTATGAATGTGAAAGATTTGGATACCATCCCATTTCTGGAAGTAGATGGGCCATTACGTCCTCATCCTCTACCTCAAGAAGGGGGCGAGGGTATTATCGTTGTATGGAATCGTCACCCGATTTCAGTTGCTGCAATAAATTTCGATAGCCTCCATGTAATTCCACCCTACACCATTGGAAAAGAGGGTGCGCAAATCACAATTAGGGGCCTCCCGGAAGGAGTATCTGGTTTCCTTAAGGCTGCAAGGTTACTATTGCCTCCTGACTCGGTTAGAGTAGTAGATATCGAAAATGTAGAGCGTGAAATGCTATCGGTACTCACTCCAAAGCAATTGGAGGCTACAGTAATAGCAACAAATGCTGGATATTACGAAAATCCTAGGCTGATTACAATGCGGGAACTCTCTGAATTATCAGGAATCCCGCGTTCTACTTTGCAGGAGCATCTCGCCAAGGCTGAGGCTGCGATGATGAATTGGGCAGCCAGAGTACACCAGAATGGCCTATGACTCATATGACAAGGCTTGTCTATTCCATCGACTACCGCAAAGCATGAGCGACCTCGAAATGCTATTGCCTGGCGGCCGAGGCGTTTGGATTCCAATCGATCACGGACTCTCGGATTTTCCTTCGGAAGGTTTGGAAAACCTTGAGGAATTAATATCTCTACTCGCTGCAGGAGGTGCTGATGCAATAGTAGCACAAAAGGGCGTAGTTAGCGCATTTGGCGACCTCCATTCCGGTCATATGGTAGCTCATCTTTCCGCTTCGACTCGACATGCTGGTGCAAGAACAACCGATAAGGTGCTAGTTGGTAGTGTAGAGGAGTCGATTCGTAGAGGTGCTTCTGGAGTAAGTGTCCAGGTTAACATGGGAGCCCCTACTGAACCAGAAATGATTGAAATAATGGGCTCGGTTTCTGAAGACTGTAATTTACTCGGAGTACCACTTCTAGGAATGGTATATCCTCGAGGTGAAAATCTCAATATTATGGAAGACGATACTACCGGTGGTTCTGCACATGCTGCTAGGCTAGCATTCGAACTCGGATGTGATGCAGTGAAAACAAAATGGACTGGAGACATCGAATCGTTTTCACTTGTCTGCAATTCGGTTCCAATCCCAGTTCTGATTGCTGGCGGCCCTGCTGGAGCTACTACACATGAGATTCTCACAATTGTCCATCAAGCAATGTCTGCAGGTGGTGGAGGAGTTTGTATGGGAAGGCAAGTCTTCTGCCACGACCATCCAGATCGAATGGTTCGAGCACTTCGCGCAATCGTGCATGATGGTGTTGATGTTGTAGGAGCGATGGCTTCTGCAGGGTTGTGAAATAATGCAGGTTTGGCTTGAATCAGGAGAACGCCAAATCGGTGTTGATTTAATTGACGGGGTAGACCTGAATGTTGACGGAGCATCTCTATACATCGAGGGGCGTCAAGTTGGAAGAGTTGTTGATGTTAGTAATTCAGAAGGGCAAGCAATGGCGCGTTCACTCGCAGGTTCTGTTGAATGGATCCTCCTTGAATTTGGTGAATGGCAAATGATTCCTATCGAGAATATTATCGCGGCATGTGACGGTGGACCGACAAAAGTCGCTGCAAGGATTTCATCACCAGAGCAAGTTATCGGTGCTGCTTTTGCACTACAAATTGGAGTTGATGCCATTCTCCTACCTGAAAGTATCCTAGCAACTGCATTGATTGCAAAATCACAAAGAGGAGAGAAAGATACTAACTCCCATGCTGTTGAAACTCAACCAATTTCACTCTCGACATGTGAAGTGATAGAAGTAAAAGAAGGAGGGGTTGGGGAAAGAGTATGTGTTGACCTCACAACTATGCTTGAGATTGGCGAAGGTATGCTAGTTGGCTCAAGTTCGTCTAGCATGATACTCGTTCATGGAGAAACTGTAGAATCCGAATTTGTTCCAACAAGACCATTTCGAGTTAATGCTGGAGCGGTTCATTCCTACATACAAATGGCGGATAATACCACGAAATATCTCAGCGAACTGAAGATGGGGGATGAAATTCTAATCCTTTCCAATTCCACCATGCGTACTGGTACAGTTGGGCGTATCAAAATAGAGAGAAGACCCTTCATTTTATTCCGATGGCGCGATGAAAACCATAATGAAGCCGGAGCGCTTCTTCAGCAAGCGGAGACCGTACGCCTCGTCACCCAATCTGGGTCTCTTGTACCGATTACCAATTTGGAAATTGGAACAAAAATCCTGGGCTGGAGCGGTGGGATGGGACGTCATATTGGCGTCTCCATAAGCGCACAGGTCAAAGAGAGGTGAGATTATGGCTGTGCTTGGTACTGGTACAGCGAATGGAGCATGCAGTCTACTACATGCTGCAGGAGTGGGATATGGAGCCTCACTTACTCTTGATTTGCCCGTTAAGGTTAGACTAATGGACAAGGCTAGTAAGAAAGTACTAGACGACCCAGACTCACTACTTGATTCGGTACTAACCATTTGGAAGAATGCAGAACTTCCCCTTCCTGAAGCAGATGAATTGCATTGGACTGTCCGAACAAAAATTCCTCCTCGTCAAGGTCTGAAGTCGAGTGCAGCAATTGCAATCGCAGCACTAAGAGCCCTGTGTGAAGCTACAGAAACCGTATTGGAGGAACATCAACTTGTAGACTTGGCAGCAGCAATTCAACTTGATGCTGGTGTTTCACTAACCGGCAGTATTGATGATGCTTGGGCGGCAGCAGGAAGTGGATGGAAACTCATTGATATCAATGCAGAGAATGCAGAATCTGGAATTATTTTGGAAGGAGACGGCCCCCCAGCAGATGAATGGAGAGTCTTCATCATCACAAGGGGTGAGCGTGTTGAAAAGCCAACTCTAGAATCTTTTTCATTCTACCAACAAGCATTTTCACAGGCGTTATCTGCGCTTCAAGAAGGTGGAGAATTAGTTGCATTAACTTGGAATGGTCGTGGCATGAGTGGAGTTCTAAATGATACATTGGGCCGTAGAATGACCAATGATGCCTTCGTCAATGGTGCACGGTCTGCTGGAATCAGTGGTTCGGGACCTGCGATTGTAGTTTTTGCACCTACGATAAGCAAACCAATTTGTGATCGCCTAAGCACATGGTATGAGAGATATCCTGATGTTGAAGTCGTTGAAACTAAGGTAGTTAACCCATCATCCCCTAAAGGGGATGATTCTTGAGTAAGTCCCTTGTCGTCATAAACGGTAGAGCCATGAGGATGGACCTCGGTGATGAGATCAAGGTTACCCTTTTCGGGGAATCACATGGACCTGCTGTAGGAGCATTGCTTGAAGGAATGCCTTCTGGAGTCTCTTTGGATTACGAGCAATTGGTATTGGACATGGTCAGCCGAAGGCCTGGCTCAGGTCTGGCCAGCCGACGAAAGGAAACCGATGATGTCGAGATTCTTTCAGGAGTGCACAAAGATAAGACTACGGGGATGCCCATCCTTTTGTTGATTCGAAATCGAGATGCTCGCTCAAGTGATTACTCATTCCTTCCTGACCAACCCCGCCCAGGACATGTTGACCATCCTATCGATGTGAAAACTGCAGGAATGGCCGACCTCAGAGGAGGAGGGTCGTTCTCTGCTAGACTAACCGCTGGTCTAGTTGCCGCCTCTTCTCTATGCAGAGATATCTTGCCTCCTGATTGGAAGATTAAGGCAACTGTGGGAGCACTTGGTGGGCTTGAAGGA
Organism: uncultured Candidatus Poseidoniales archaeon; assembly: GCA_964577145.1. Classification (GTDB taxonomy): domain Archaea; phylum Thermoplasmatota; class Poseidoniia; order Poseidoniales; family Poseidoniaceae; genus MGIIa-K1. The sequence continues at coordinate 4,488 of CAZNXM010000015.1, read as the reverse complement.
GAAGACGGTACTGTACTGGCTGAGCAAGCCCGTTCAGAGCAGGATTCCCTTGGAAGTAGAGTAGATCTATCCATTTCAGGACTTCCAGTAGGTTTTGGTGAACCCTGGTTTGACGGACTCGAACCTGCACTTGCTAGGGGATTGATGTCTATTCCAGCGGCAAGAGCAGTCGAATTCGGCCGAGGAGTTGATGCAGGTAAGATGCGAGGTAGTGAGCATAATGACCTCTGGCACGAAGGGATGAATTTGGCTGAGGGAGCAGATGGTGCACTTGGAGGGATGGCTAGCGGAGCCCCACTTCATGTTCGAATCACTTTCAAACCACCAAGTGGTATTTCATTACCTCAAAAAACATTCAACCAAGCATCTGGGATGCTAGAAGAATTGGTAATCAAGGGAAGACATGACCCTGTTATTGCCCCACGGGCAGTACCTGTTGTCGAAGCAGTTGCCCGATTAATCCTATCCGATTTAGCAAAACAAGGAGGCTATTTGGATGAGTGAAATCATTGTTCACAAGTTCGGAGGTTCATGCCTCAGAGATAGTGGTGACCTCGATAGAATCGCTGAAATTATTACTTCATTTGAAGGGAGGCCAATCGTTGTAGTTTCAGCACTTTGGGGGATGACTGACCGCTTGATACGAGCAGCGGGGGACTCTATCTATGCTGGAAAACTAGTACGTGATTTGAAATCCCAACACCTTCGTTTCGCACCAGGACTTGACCAAGGTCCATTCAAAGAATTATTCAACAAGGTGATGGAAGGAATTTCAACTGAATTGGTAAATCTCTCTACCGATGGAGCATCAGCACACTCAAGAAACCTAATATTAGCTGCAGGAGAGAGGCTCTCTGCCCTTGTAGTTGCTCACAGACTTCGTGAATTGGGCCTTGATTCCCATCCTGTTGGAGCCGAAGATATCGGTCTCAAACTCAAAGGTATAGGCAGTGCTTGCCACATAGACCTCGAACGTTCAAACGAGACTTTGGACAGGTCTGCACTTGTTGGCGTGCCAATTCTAACAGGATGGTTTGGAGAAGGAGAAGATGGTAAACTAGCATTGCTCTCCAGAGGTGGTTCTGATCATTCTGCTGCCGCATTTGCAAACTTGATGGGGGCTGAAAAACTAGTCCTGTGGAAGGATGTAGACGGAATCAAGAGGCTGAACCCTAGATGGGGAATTGAGACTGATTCGGTATCATATCTAGGATATGGAGAGGCTGCGGAATTATCCAAGCATGGTACACCTGTTATCCACCCAGCAACCGTTAATCCTCTGATTTCAGATGGGATTCCACTTGAGATTCGAAATATCAATTCCAGTACCCCTGTAGCACCTACCATGATTGGCCCTGACATCTCTGATAGTGGTTTCAAGGCTATCGGGTGTCAACCCGGTGTCGCAGTTATCACGAGCAATAATCCTCTAAACTCCAATCTACTATCTAGGCTTGAAGAAGAAGATATCACGGTGTGGTCATTGACTTCGACTCCAGACCAAATGAGAATTATCATTCCCAGTCATTATCTCCATCTAATCGATGATATTGTAGATGGCGAAATCGAATTCAAGACTGCAATCATCTCGATAATTGGAACTGATGATTTCTCCTTACCAATTGCCCATGAAATCGTTTCAATAAATGAATACGGGATGAGAATAATCATCGAAACTGATGACCTTACAGCCTCTTTAGAGAGTCTGTATCATTCCTTGTTCTCTCGCCAGGATTGCAAGTGAGTTGGTAGGTCAAGGGCGAATAGGCCTCCAACCACTAGGAATACGAATAGTGTTCCAAGTGCAACACCATATACTGAAATTAACTCAACAGATTCTTCCATTCTCAATGCTGTCTGTTCTGAGAACAGACCAATGAATGCTGGAAGAATAGAATTTGCAGAAAGCACAAGCATTGCTAAAGTCCCTGCAATTAGTGGATTAATGACCAATGAACGGTGATACTTGCTCACGATTTTCTTGACATTCATCACGTAAACTTCACGTGTGCGAATCGAAGTATCGAGCATGCTGAATCTAAGGACGCCATTTGATAATTCAAAGAACATCACCAAGAGTACCGCATAAACAACAACTAGGATTGTTAGTAAGAAATCATTATCAGCAAATCCGAAAAGGTCCTGTGAAAGAGAAACCTTTGATGATGCAAATCGTAGTACTGAAAGGATAAACAAGACATATGATGTAAGTAAATACCTTGCATCTCTACTCATTACACCCCAGAAACCACTACCTACTGCACCAATAACAATTAGCAATTGCATGATGTTTGCAGCAGTGATTGATCCTGTAACTGCAAACCAGATTGTTCCAACTGCTGGAGTGACAATATATGTCAGAATCCCAAGAGCAATTAGAACTCCATAGCAACCGAGTTGCAAGTTCTGCACCATCTTGTCAGCAGGTAGGAATTTCATCTTTGGAACCAATGGTCCACCGAGTAAGCTTTCAATGAATGTTGGAACCTCAACGGTCGGGATTGCATCCTTTGGAATATCGCTACCGGAACCACCCAAGGTTCCTGCTAACTTCTTCCTAGAAGGCGCAGCCGAACGAACGGTCTTTCCATCGTATAGATGTGAAGTATCTCCAGACTTTTTTCCTGCCATTCAATCACCTCAGAATCCTCTGGCTCCTGCCAGTGCGGTTGATAGAAGCATGTCAGGCTCCCAATCCATAATATTCACTCCAAGACCTCTCAGTTCGCTGATAACAACATCTCTTTCGGTCTTCAATACTTCATATCCGGTTCGATCAAGACGCTTAGCGTCAAATTCAAACTCAAGACTTGATGGTGAAAGTACCGTTACATCGAAGTTTCGAGCACGGAAGTCTCGTAGTGCGGTAATGATAGTTGGATCATCTTCAAGATTTGATAGTACGATGATAGGGCTACCCTTGTTGATGTGCGGTAGAATTCGGTTGACGACAACTTGGAGTGGAATATTTCCACGAGCCATCGCTCCTGCGAGTTTTGTTAGCAACACATACAATTGCTTCTTACCAGTATCTCGGTCAACAGAAACAACTTCATCTCCATAGGTGATCAAACCTACTGAGTCACGTCGACTTAGGAAGTACTTTGCAAGACTAGCTGCTGCACGAGTAGAGTATACCAATGCATTTCGTGAAACCGGACCGGTTTCAGAGACAGCGCGTGAATCAACAATCAAGATGATGTCACTAACAGCGTCTCTCTCTCTTTCGTTTACCATTAACTTACCACTTCGGGCATATGCATTCCAGTTAATTGAACGGAACGAGTCACCATCAAAGTACTCACGTAGTGAGTAAAACTCCGAACCCGGACCGGGTTGACGGATGTTTACTGCACCTGTGAAAATCTTCGGAACACGGGATTTGACGAATGTTTCCTTGAGGTCTTCCATCTTCGGGAACACAAGGAAGTCGTTGTAGACATGCAATTCCTTTTCCTTGTGAAATAATCCGAAGGGATCCTGGACACGGACAGCCACCGGTCCAAGACTGTAGAATCCTCTGAGAGGACATTCGGCAGTGTATTCGATGAAGGTTTCACGACGCGGGCCTAATTCCATCAGAATGTAATTCGCACCTTCTTTGATGCGCATTACTTCTGGAACACGGTCACGCACTTCGAGAATCTTGGCAAGAGCTGAATGATTCTGCATACGCAGAGTAACTCCAACCTCGCCATCTTCGAAGACACGAGCAGTAGACAGTTTGCGCATTGCAGAGACATTGGATAATGATACCCCTTCCTCGCCGGTCCACTCTTCGGCTCGCCTGCCACTAGAAGCGACATCGGCGTGACTACCGAAGAGTGCAGCCCATGTGAGGAAGACGAAGATAACCACAGCAATGGTTACCAACTGAGAATTTCGCAGGGTAAGACCAAGTAAATACATGGCCACTGCCAAACTTCCCAGCATAGCGCTCTTCCGACTCCACATGCTAACGCACCTCTCCTTTTCTCATCAATTATATCTGAAAATCAGACTGTTGGTACTGGAACTTCACGTAGAATAGTCTGAATGACTTCTCCGGACTCAAGTCCCTTAATCTGGTGTTCTGGCTTCAAGATTAGCCTGTGAGCAAGTGCGAGTTCTGCAATGGACTTGATGTCGTCAGGTGTGACGAAATCTCGTCCACGTAGTGCTGCTGCTGCGCGGCTGGTCTTCAGGAGAGCCTGAGAACCACGAGGCGAAGAACCTACGAGGACACGTGGGTCCTCACGGGTTCGGGTAACTACCTCTACCATGTACATACGTAGGGCTGGGTCGACATAGATGTCTTCACAAGCCTGCTGCATAGCAATAACACGTTGTGGGTCGGTGATGACGTCGACATCGACTGCATCCTTACCACGACTGATACGTCGGCGAAGAATCTCGTCTTCATCTGCACGGTCTGGGTATCCAACGCTCATCTTGAACATGAAACGGTCCAGTTGTGCTTCAGGCAGTGGGTATGTACCCTCCTGCTCG
>CAZNXM010000014.1:0-39444 GCA_964577145.1 uncultured Candidatus Poseidoniales archaeon | reverse complement strand
TCGAAGAAAGGTGGATGATGCTGAATTGTTGGAATATATCATCAATGCCCCATCAGATGTACTGAAGAGTATCGTGCGTACAGTTGATTACATTCGTAAGGATTGTAATATCTCGGCAATCGATACTCGAATTCGTAGTCTATTACTGGAATTCAGATCTCGTGAATAGATGCTTTTGAATCCATGATGGCTAGGACTTTGCATGGATTTTGATGACATCATTGTCCTTGCACTCGTGCTCAGCCCCGACAATTCTCCTTGTCCTTGCATCAACTGCACGAATGAAGCCATCACCGAGATCGCTGTGAACCTTGTAGGCTAGTGCCTTGGCCTCGATACCATCTGGAACTACGAAGGCATCGGGCAGGATTCTGCCTTCGCCATCTTTCCATGAGCCTTCATCGGCTACTGGATAGACTACTACGTGCGCGAGTGCATTGAATAGGACTTCACTGAGGAGGGTTGCCACACCTGTACCTCCTGATGCTGAAAGCTTGTCTTTCATCGCGTTGAGGGCGTTTTCTTGAGCGGGATTGAGGTTTGCTCCTTCTGCGACTTCGAAACTATCTGCACCTGGGCTGTAGTCGATCATATCTCCTTGTGCAGCCCTGCGAAGTGCTAACTCGAAATCGGCCATTGTTGGCACGACCATTCCATTGGAGGAAATGGCGTCCCAAGGAGTGCCTTTGGCAGAGTCGGCCTTATTCGCTGCAATATGGATTGGGAATAATTGGCTCCTTAGATGCAAGGCGAGAGAGTCTATGCGCATCTCTTCCCACATCCAAGGTGTATCGACATCTCCCCATTGGTTACGGAAGTCATCTATTGCGCCCAATACATGGCCAAGTGTTGCACCTAAGCCGGTGAAACGCTCATGGAGGAATGAGGTGAATCCCTTGTCGCCTTCGGCTTGCACTCTACGTGCACCACGACTCCAACCATCACGAAGGAGGCCGCCAATCCAGGCATCTAATTCATCGGTTAGGAATTCAACTTCTTGCTTGAGTGAAGATTCTACATCTTCTACTGCGGCAATGGGATTGCCTTCGATATCGGTCAATCCAGCTGCATCTACAACTTGGATTAGAGCATCACAATTTGCTAAGTCACTGAGGAATGCATTGCCTCGACCTCTGCCTTCACTTGCACCTGGTACCAATCCTGCTACATCGACAAGGAAAGTTGGCACCAGACGGACATGGCCAATGCACGAACCTGTGCGAGGCTCGCATATGCTACCCTTTCGAGCATCGTCATCACTGACTGGCTCCATACGTCCATCAGCCTCTAAACGTGCTCTGAGGTCCTTACAGGGGCATGGTTGTGGTGCGGCGAGAAAGGCGACTCCAACATTGGGATCTATCGTACAGAACGGATAATTTGCAATGTCGACTTTAGCGAGAGTCGCTGCTGAATAGAAGGTCGATTTGCCGACATTCGGCTTGCCGACCAAACCTATGCGCATCCATCATCACGCCTTGGAAATACGCTCGACGAGAACCGCTTTGGTTCCCTTAGTGTCGAGGCCCATGGACTCAGCGACTTCAACGAGTTCGGCCTTCTTCATCTTGCCAAGTGCGGCGTCTGATGGCTTGTCCACTTCTTCGGAGTCATCATCGTCTGCTGCTTCTGGTGCGGCTGGAGCTTCATTCTCCTTGAACTCGATTCCGAGGGTGTTACGGATGTTGAGTAGAGCGATGTCCAACTCTGGAAGGTTTAGACGGCCATCGCCGTTGATATCCATGACATCGACCAACTTGCCGAGGTCCCATGGAGGTAGGTCAGCGATGTCAGCGATACGTAGAGCGTTTGAAAACTCGTAGTGGTCAATCTCGCCACTGGCATCTACATCAGCCCATGCGAAGAATTGTGCTGTGGTTGTTCCACGTGCGCAAAGCCACTCGGTTAGTGCTACAAGGTCTGCATCGAACTTTACTGGGAACTCGTCAACAGTATCGTTGTGGAGTTCTGCTGCGACATCGATAACGGTGTATCCGCCTTCACTCTCATCTTCTGATTCTCCAATTACAAGAGTAGTGTCGAGTCCGACTCCACGGCCAAGAAGTTCACGAATGCTGGTTGAACCTTCGACCAAACCATAGGTCGAGATATCGCTAGAACCGCCTGCTGCTGCTGCACGTGGAGTGCCTACTAGCAGTGTGCGAACAATTGTATTTGCTGCGATAATGAATCCAATGGTAATTGCATAGAATGCGACTGCACCGATTAAGTTGAGTTGGGCTGCAGCGTCTATCACGCCATCTGTATCCTCAAGTCCAGCAGTTACATCGCTAACCCATCCTGCCATGATTCCGATTGCAGTGTAGGAAACACCGCCGATAATCACGAGCCAAACTGCCCAGTTCGAACTATTTCCTGCAAGGTCGCGGGAAGAAGCTAGCGGGTAGGAGTGGAATAATGCACCAAGAGCGAATAATCCACCAATTGTGTAGAGATACGAGGAATCCATGTGACTTGCAAGAGTACTCATGCTACCATCTCCGACCATTACATTGAGTCCAAAGAAGAAGGACAGTATCACGTATAGTGGAAGGAGGAAGGCTGCTGCTGCAACTGCAAGAGCACCTGGGCTCTTCACGACTGCTGCGGTATCATTGCGCATGGTTGCAATCATGTTGATCGCACCTGCAAGAACTGGTAGCATTCCAAGAGTTACTAGGATAGCTGCAAGATTCCTCAAGATGGTTGCATCGCTATCGGTTGGCATTAGCAAGAATGGAGGGATGGTAAAGAAGAGCAAGAACATGCTAGCCTTGGTGAGGCTACCAGACCAGATTGGCCCCTTGGTAACCGAAGATAGAACATGGTATCCTACTGCAAACATTAGCGCAATAGGGGCCCAGCCATCGACTAGAACATCACAGATCCAAGTGGTTTGAGTCCATCCCAATGCTTCCCCAAGAGAAGAGCCAATGGTTCCGAAGACATAGGTGGAAAGACCGAGAAGCAAGAACCAACTTGGAACGCTAACCGGCCCATCTCGACTGGACGAGGTGATGAATAGGTTGACTAGCATCATCGACCAAAGTGCGACCTTTACTACAATCCCAAGAACCGAGAAGGCTAGTGAAGCATCGATATCAACTAAGGATGTTAGGAACTCTATCATTAGGAAAACTAGTGGAACAGTGGTTAGCAGCATTGCAACCATCGAAGCATTGGACTCACTAGCGAGCCTGCCCCCACATGCACGGGAATGTGCTACAAGTCCGCCTCCAACAAGGATGTAGAGTAGTGCGGTCTTGACTGAAGACGCAATTGCACTATCCATTGAGGACCCGTCATCCCAAGACCATCCAACGTTGGATAGAGAATCGAGAGCTGTTGGGTCATAGACATGCCAAGCACGGAGGAACCCGAGAACTCCAGCGATTATTAGCCAGATAATTCCGAATTGCATCCAAGTGCGTGAACCATGACCATCTTCATCGTTAAAGAGGTCGACAATACCTGCAGGTGCCTTGTTCAGTAGGAACATTCCCAATTGCTGGAAAGGTGCTCCCATTGTACCTAGGCCTCTCTGTGTATAGTGGGAAATTCCTCCAAGGTAGAGGACGAGTAGAAGGACGGTTACTGATACTGTATCCATGCATCACACCTCCTCAGTCCGAAAGGACTCCTCCGAGCATGTTCGCCACAATCATTCCGCTGCCAACTAGAATTCCGATTAAGTAGTACCAGATTCCTGAGCCTCCGAGGTTGCCCATCAATGGAATGATTTCAGAAATTAATGGAAGTGAGTCCCATCCGAAGATGTTACTGAACATTGCAAGTAGCCCCACTAGCCCTACGCATAGAATCACAATAATGACTCGTGAAGAGGCAGGTTCTGCAACGCCTTCGGTTACGTCAGGTAAGATTGTATTATTCGACATGATATCACCTTGACCCCGTAGGGGTCAGTCCGTCCACCTGAAGCGCGGTCATAAACATTGACCACTGAAAAGGTCAGGGTGAGCGAAGATGACTGAGCGCATCTCCTCTACGTGCCTTGCCCACTCCAAGTGGAACTGGAACGTTACCATCTAGTTGAATCTCCGTCTTCCAAATATTCTGGCAAGAGCACTCCAATCCGTCTAATTCGTGAATATCTCCGCTAACTGAATAACGCTCGATTGCGGCTACAACTTCACTATCGCAAGCACCGCAATTATGTGCACCTCGAACCTTACCCCCAGCAGTTGGGTGAATGATGAGGCGGCAGACTTGATCATCTGCACCATTCCCACTATTGGTCGGATGGATGAAAGAATGAACATCGTGGATTAATTGAATCAATGACCAAAGCCAAGGTGGACGATATTCATCTGCCCTGAATAAACGATCGATGACTGTGCCTCTCTGGATATTCATCGGGTTCACGCTGATTTCATCGCTTCTCTCGGCTACATCTTTGATCCACTTTGCTCCATGGGCAAGAGCATCTCCCTCACTCATGAATGGCGGCTTGAACATCAGATAGGTCTTGACACGCAAATTGAATTGGCGCAAGTTGGCTACTGCTCTATCCCAACTCTTGATGCTGAAGCCTTTGTTAACATGGAACCGCAATACTTCATCGTCATAGGCTTCGAGTCCAATCGCAACCGAGAACTTTGGATTAATCGAAGTCGCCCATTCAAGTTTCTCAACAGTGATTTGTTCGGTACGACTCTCTACGACGAGTTCTTTGTCCATTTCATGACAATCACGCAATACTCGCTCTTGGAAATCAACTGGAATTTCTCGGTCCTCAAGCAAACTTCCCGAAGTGTATACTTTGACCATGCCCATGGTCTCAAAATCATCAAACCGTGCTAGGGATTTCTCCCATTGTGAATGAAGGTCTGCGCTAGTGACATCGTCTCTAGTATCGTTGAAGTAACCACAGAATGTACAACCACTACTCCACCACCAGTGGCAGCCCTTGGTTCGCAAGATGACCGTAAGAGCAGTTGTAGGGGTTCCATCTGCCAATGTCTCTGGAGTATAGTAAACAGTAGCGGGGTCCTTTGCATCCCAGGATTGTTGTTTCTCAATCGCCCAAGGAGTATTAGCTGGCGCCTTTACCAAATCATGGATTTTAGCAGGGCGTTTATCCGCCGAGCCGACCATGGTAAGACCATCCGCCATGACCTCGCGTCTGGCCTCGCGTGTTTAATCCTCGCTCAAGCAAATGATTTGTCGAAAAAGGCGATTAGACGCTGTTCGTACTCATCGGTATCGGTCAACATCAGAGTGACGTGTTCATCGGTCTCATTCTCGCCTTCGACATTGTAGATGATTCTAGAATCTTTTATCCAGCACTCAACATTTCCTTCGACACCGTGTTCTAATGCTTCATCACACATGCTCTGTCCATGATGGACTCTTACTCTTCCATCAAAGGTTCCGTGAACTACGTACATGTGGCGCTCACCAATTTCAGTAGCGGCATCAAGTGGTGAAAGGGCGGTGAGATCTTCGCCAGTCTCAATCTTGCCCGCAAATACTCCCGCGCCACCAAGGAAGGTTGGAAGACCTTGGAATTCGAGTTCCTCTTCGATTATTTTACCCATATCAGAGAATGGAGAGTCGAGCCATACGACTTGGATCCGAGAATCTTGGGCGAAGGTGATGGCTGCGGTTCCCGCTCCCATTGAAGTACCCAATAATCCGATTCGACCCTCCTCAGCACCTTGGTTTTCAATTAGCCAATCATGAACTGCAACTACATCACGCCACTCTTTCTGACCTGCAGAAACCCTACCATCTTCTACATCAGATTCGCCATGGTCTCGCATATCGAATGCGATTACATTGTATCCAGAATCGATTAGCATCCCTGCAGGTAGAAGAATTGAGCCGCCGGCTTTACATCCTCTAATTCCATGTACGAAAATAACCCAAGGCATCGACTCATTTTGTTTGTGATACCATGCTGAGAGTGCTAAACCTTCGACTTCAATAATTGCTGATTCGTGGCTTGGCCACCAATATTGAGAAAGATTATCCATGATATTAGTCGTAATATTCTCTTGATAGGTAGCATTGGGAAGTGGTATTTCATGACGAAGTGGAGCGAATTCTTCCGGGGTATTCTGGTCAAAATTTCCCCAGCAGTCGTGATTGGTGTCTGCTACAATCGCGTAGACTTGGTTTCCAGCAAAATAGTAACCATATGGTAAAATGAAAATAATTGTCAGAAATATTGGTAATACTTCTTTCCTCATACATTCACATCCCTGTACAATATTGTTGAACCTGCCTTGACAAATTCGCCCTTTGGATAGTCGGAATTGCCATCCTCAGCAGAAGTGACGCAAACTTCGAATTGCGCTGCAGGAACTCTCACATCCACTCGACTGCCGAGTCGAATCATTCCGAAGCGCTCCCCTCTCCTCATCGTGGCTCCTTCTGAAACCCAAGGGATGATTGTTCTGGCTAATGCTCCCGAGATTTGCATGACTTCTACAATCAATCCATCTGCTCGCTTGAATAATGAGCGGACCCGCTCATTGAATTCGCTCTCCTTACGGTAAGCAGCTAAGAATGGACCTCTACGCCTCCCCTTACCAGTTCGATGTTCCATCCTGATAATTTCTCCAGCGATTGGAGAACGGTTTACATGAACATCCAATGGTGACATGAATACAGCAATTCGCCAAACATCGTCTTCGGATTCTTCCCCTTCTGGAACTGCTTCAAAACGCTGTTCAGTTTCAAAGGACAGAATCTCTTTGCATGCCTCTGGATGCCATGTCCCTGTGAATTCGTCCTCTTCTGCTTCTGCCATTTCAGCCTTAGAAGGTCTGCGTCCAGTGGCACGCTCCCTTCGAGCGAACATCACATGGCCATCAGCAGGTGAAACGATAACGCCTTCATCACGAGGAATAGGTCGGTCCGGGTCTCGCCAGAAATTTGCAAAGAATACTGCAATGAGCAGCATAAGTATTCCAAGGCCAGGAGCAATTCCTCCAAGCGGGTCTACTAAACTCCCTACCGTGATGAAACCGATACCCATCAGAGTTGGTGTCAAAACCGGCAGTAGCCCGCCTCGGGCTAGTAGGCTCAAGTTCTCACCTCACTGGTCATCCGAAGAATCGTCAGCAGATGCTTCATCGGATTGATTCTGAGCGATGTAGTCGGATGCTGCTGCTCCAAGTTCACTTCCCTTGAGGTAGCGGTTACCATCCATATCGTATGATTTTGCAAATTCAATGAAACCGTCTCGGTCGGTGATTCCGTTCTTGCTCATCACTCCATCGAGTACGCTTTCGGACCACTTCCAGTCGTCATCATCATCATCGCCATCATCACCAGATTCTTCGGTTGCCTCAGCAACAGAAGCGGATTCGGTAGCATCGATTTCTGAAGCCTCTTCAAGAGTCATTTCAGCAGCTCTTGCTTCGACTAATTCATCCATGCGATCGGTGATTGCACGGTTCATGTGTTGGGATTCTCGCTCTGCTTCGACTGCCTTCTCAATCATCTCATAACGCAACTTGATTGCCTTATTGAGGTCCTCGAAGAGGGACATGTGTTCCATGTACCAACCGTCTCGTGACTGGAGTTCAACCACTGCGAGTCGCAAGTCGTTGTCGAGTTCTTCTGCGATTGAGAAAACCTTGCCGAGTCGATCTTTCTCACGTGCAAATTTTTCTTCCATCTTCTGGAGTTCAGGTTCAAGGTGCTCGACCTGCTTTCCGGTCTTGCTAGCCTTAAGTTCAATATCTCTCATTCGAGCGTCTTTCTCGGCAAGAAGGGATTGAAGACCTTCTTTCTCGATTTCTCTATCGACGATTTCCTTCTCGAGAACTTCGACCTCAGCCTTTGTGTCGAGGAGTTCTTTCTCTTGCTGTTCATATGCAGCATAGAGCTTGAGAAGACGGTCTGTTTCCGCCTCAAGTCGCTCTGTGAGGTCCTTAATCTGGGTTTCAGGCGTGATGGTACCGTTCTCGGACATCTTACTCACCGAAGGCTACGCCTTCACAACTACCCACCTCAGTCCCACATATCAAGCCGATGGTGAAGGGTGCACCACCGAAGGTGGTTCACCCGTGATGTTCACCATGGGCAGCGAGCACTTGTGCAACACAGCAAGTAATTGCCTTTGCACAAGGTATGTGAGTGAATTCATTAGGTCCGTGGGCATTCGATTCTGGCCCCAAAATACCGGTTATCATAAACTCGGATGATGGAAATTGGTCTTGCAACATTGGCATGAATGGAATTGTTCCTCCTTCACCCATGAACTGAACTGGAGCCCCAAAGTGCGCATTTGAAGCATCTTCGAGTGCAGCAGAAATCCACTCTGACAAGGGATTTGCATGGAAACCATCAGCAGGATGTTCAATATTGAATTTCACATGTGCACCTTGAGGAGGATTGCGGGTAAGAGTTTGTTCGACTAAATCACTTGCTGCGTTACAATCTACTCCAGCAGGAATACGGATTGATAATTTGAGTGTAGTATTGGTTCTCAGAACATTTCCCCCCATCGCACAAGTGGGAACTCCGTCTATTCCAGTGATTTCTAGAGCCGGCCTCCAAGTTCGGTTGAGAATGAGTTCCGTAAGGTCGTCATTATTTGGTGAAACACCTTCTAAGAATGGAAATTGGGAATGAATTTCATCTCCAAGAATTACAGCAGCTTCAGATGCTTGTTTGACTCTCTTTTCTGGAATCTCAATCCACAACTCTGGAAGAGTGACCAATCCTGTTTCAGAATCTGAAATTCTATCGAGAAGATTCCTTGCGATTCTGAACGATGAAGGGATGATGCCACCTGCATCGCCCGAATGTACTCCTGCACTGGATACTGCAACATCGAGAGTTCCTACAATTACGCCACGTAATGATGTGGTTAGCCAAAGATGATCCCAATCTCCTGCGCCACTGTCAAGGCAAACAACTAGTGAGGGGGTTCCGATTCTATCAGCAAGGCTCTCGAGATGAGCTGGCAAATCTGGAGAGCCAGATTCTTCAGATGCTTCAACGATTAATTTCAGGTTTGCATGAGGTATTCCTTGCAATTGGAGTCCCTTAATTGCCGTAAGAGATGCATATGCGCCATAGCCATCATCTGCACCCCCTCGGCCATACAATTTGTCGCCCCGCCTTACAGGCTCCCATGGCCCGAGTCCTTCGTGCCACCCGACAAATTCAGGTTGCTTGTCCAAATGCTGGTAGAGTAAAACATTCTCATCTATTTGGCCTGGAACCTCCATGTAAATCAAAGGAGTTCGGCCTGGAAGGCGATTGATTTCAACGACCAATCCTTCGATATCCTGTGCAGCGCACCAAGAAGCGATGTGCTCTACTGCAGCCTCAATATGCCCATTGGCTTCCCAATCTGCATCGAATGCAGGGGAAAGTGCTGGGATACGAATGTATTCCGAAAGTGAGCCGATTATGTCAGACTCCCATTTGTCTTCAACATGGCTTGATAGGCTATCTGCGTCGACTGCCATGGAGTCCCGTAGTCGGCATGGTTGATAGACCAGACGGAGGAGCGTAGTGGTATGCGTCATGCAACAGAAGTCTTCTCCGAATGGGCGCTAAAGGGCAAGGATGGCGGGATGGAAATAGGCCATGCGCCCTCTGTTTCGGAGATGCTTGACGAAGTTATTCCAATGCTTGAAAACGGGTTTAGTGCAATCGACCTTGGATGTGGCAACGGCTGGGTAGTCCGATTACTTCAGGAAATGGGAGCTGGGCACGCAGAAGGGGTTGATGGAGCGATTGAGATGATTGCTAAAGCTAATTCAATCGATGAAAATAGCACCTATACTCATGCGATGTTACCCGGCTGGTCGCCATCTAGAAGATTTGATTTGGTCCATTCAATGGAATTTCTCTACTATCTTCAAGACCCTGCATCTATGCTCAAAACAATCCATGATGAATGGTTGGCAGAGGGTGGATTACTCGTTGCCGGTGTCGATCATTATCGCGAGAATGAGGACAGTCTTAGTTGGCCTGAACATGTGGGAGTTCACATGACTACTCTCTCGAAATCTCAGTGGGAAAAGGCTATGGAAAATGCAGGGTTTACTGAAATCAAAATATGGCAAGCTGCCCCTAAGGGAGAATTTCCTGGGACACTTGTAATGCTGGGCCGAGTGGAGTCCCGGCAGGACCACACAATTTGATGTGTCCAGCATTGAATGGGCAAGATTCGCATGGCCCTGATTCGGCCATTGGTAAGCGAGAAGGTGGAGTTGCTCCTTCGCCTTCAGCAGAAGTTTGACCCATCCAATCTAGCAATTCTAGGAGTTGGGCCTTAGCCGCATCGAATTCTGTATCGGTTAATCGAATCATACGGCCGCTTGCACCTACTAAAATCGCAGGAGGTAGAATCTCTCGCCTTTGGTCGCTTGGTTTCGTCGATTCACCCATTTCAAGAGCAAGACAATACAACGCGAGTTGTAGCCGATGCTTGTGCAGAATTTCCTCTTCTGATGCGGTAGTTGGATGAGGAGAATCGCCATCTCCGACGAGTTGAAGTTCTGTTCCTTCAAGCGAGCTTATTGGATTAAATCCACCGAGACATCCACTGGTTTTTGCATCGACAACCTGTAACCATCCTTTACCCTCATTATCCCTCAACGCCAATACCAAATCGGCTCTTCCATCGAAAGTAGTCTCAATTGTCTCAACGATTGCTCTCTCCAGAATACCATCAGGGCTCCAGATTCCTCTTGAAACAGGTTCTGCATTGGTTGAATGTATGATGTGGAATGGTAATTCAGTTCTCAGGCCCTCGACCTTCATTCCATCAAATTCCTCGCCCCGGGTCAATTTACCTAAGGCGCCATTTCGAGTCAATTTTGCAAGATGTAATAATCGTAATTTTACTCTCTCTAATGCATCTTCATCGGTGAGACTAGATTGGGCGAGTACTTCTTCCATCGTGTTTTCGTCCATCAGGCGATCCGGTTGAGTACCGCACCACGTTGCATCTAATCCACTGCTTGAACCCGAACCGGGGTTCGGTAAGCCGATTTCTAGTAATCTATGGAATAAACTACCAAATTCTGTAGCGCTTGGCCAGTAATCCATCCCTTCTGAGATTCTTACCAAATCAAAACGCTCAGAATTCCAATTAAGGCGTGTACTCAACCAATGTCGGCGACGACAGGAATCCGCAGTATCAAGGCTGTGAGATGTTAATGAAATCGAATGAGTAAGGCTGCGCTGTGAGGTCTGAGGTGTTGATGAAGTTGCTGAATTAGTCAATTCTAATCGCTGATGCCAGCGATTTAGAGGAGAGGTTCTAATTTGAGTAGTAAAACAATCAGGATGGTGGAAAATAGTAATTCCATTCACGCCTTCTTCGCCGATTCCAGCGTCGAGTAATAGTGCGCCTGGGTCGAGCCTGAGTTCTGCACCAGTCTGGTCCAACCCCCCTACGGACCAACATGAATTCTCTGTCCCAGCCTCCAATGACATCGCAGCCAGGCCATCGAGGAACATTTGACCCATGTTTTGCCTACCTTCTCCCCTCTGAACTGAGATGCTTCCATCACTTGCTGAAGTTGCACCTCGGTTAGGAGTGCCAACAAGGATTAACCGACTTTCAGCTCTGGTAAGTGCAACATAGAATTGGCGTCTACGCTCAGCTCTTTGCTGACCATCGTCCATCAAATGGGCGAGTTCCCACAAACCGCTATCCGGCTTTGCTGAAGTTGGCCAAGGTTGTATTCTTCCAGCGATAATATCGGTGGTGACCAACACATTATCTCGCGAAGAAAATTGAGCATCTCTTGAGCCCGTTGCGAATAGATCGAAGAGAACTACTACGGGTGACTCGAGCCCTTTTGCCGAGTGAATTGTCATAATTTGAACCGCTCCACCTACTGTCTCACAAGCGCTTGATGGACCTTCGGAATCAAGGGCTTTCAATCGCTTCAATCGAGATAATATCGAAGCGGAATCTTCACCGACTTGTCCTGCAATTCGTAATCGCAAAGCCATCCAATTTTCAATATCTTGACGGTCGCTTTCTCTTGGATATGCATACAGTAGGTCCGAATGGTCAATTGCAGTAGTCAATGCTGAAACTATGTCGCCATTCACTACCTGGCTCTCCATTCGATTCAACAAATTTGTCAGGCGAATTGAATCTACTCTTTGCGCCATTTCACCCAGCCAATTGCCATCTC
This sequence comes from uncultured Candidatus Poseidoniales archaeon, assembly GCA_964577145.1. Classification (GTDB taxonomy): domain Archaea; phylum Thermoplasmatota; class Poseidoniia; order Poseidoniales; family Poseidoniaceae; genus MGIIa-K1. The sequence goes on along the minus strand of CAZNXM010000014.1, from coordinate 27,298 downwards.
CTTCCCTAAGCATCAAACTGATTTTCCCATCATCCATTCCCACAATGGATGACCTAGCGACTGCGAGAGCTGCGTTTTTGTCATTTGGATTGCAAAAGAGGTCGAGTAATGCCATCAAAGGTTGAATCGCTGGTCGAGTGAGTAGAGTTCCTTGACGGTCTGCCATCGCAGGTACACCATGTGCGTCTAATGCTTGTATTAATGCAGGAATCCTTGCTCTTGAAGAAACTAGGATCATGATGTCTTCTGGACGGACAAGCCCCGCTTCCTCACCTACACTTCTCCAGTGAGAATCCTCAGCAGACCAAACTCTTGCAGCGCCTCCTTCAATCAATGCGGAAAGTCGCTTTGCCAATAGGTCTGCAGCAAGGTCTCTATCGCTCGAACCAACATGTAAGAAGGGGTCAATTGCTACTCCGGGGTCCATCGGTCTTGGTTCTGAACCTGCCCTTGTGGGAAGTATCCACTCTAATGCCGCTATTTTGGTTCCTTCCTTTCCAGGCTCTAACTCCTGTGAATTTGCATGCCATGGCCCGGGTAAGAGATGGTGGCGAGAGTGAAAGGTATCGTTGAAGATTCCATTCATCGTTATCATTAATCGTGGAAGGGTTCGATAATTGGTTCTCATCTCAATATGGCCCTCACTTCTGCGAGCAATCGCCTCTGGGGAAAGAGTAGAGCCATCATCATCAAGACTGAATGAAACCCATTCTTCTCGCTGTGAATCTTCACTGGCCAATAGAGTAGCAGTAGTGAATGTCGAACTAGTTCCTCCGCTCCCGGGAATTGGCCTTGGGTCACGTGCTGCATCAGGCCGGCGTAAGTCAGCACATCGATGTTCCATCATGCCTTCTTCGATATTCATTCGTCGAATCGATTCGACAGCTGTTCTCATCACCGTAACTTCGGCTTGTCTAAATCGGTAGATTGATTGTTTCATATCCCCAACAATGCAAATGGTCGGGTCCCATTCTCCTGCAGGCGCTGCAACCTCGTTTTCCTCTAACTTTCGACGGCCCCACAATCTAGCGAGGAGGCGGAAATGTTGCGGATTCGTGTCCTGATATTCATCGATGATGAATGCGCGGAATCTTCTTCTCATATCTCGCAAAATCTCGATTCTACGTCCTAAGTCCTGCAGAACTTCTTCTTCACCTTGAGCCGCTATTATTGCACGATGTAAATGGTCATCTAGCCAAGGGTCACTATCCATCGAGTCAAGCGCATCGATTACTGAAATCGGATACCAGCGCCTGCAAACACTAGGACAACGAGCGAGTAACAAATCCTCTGCTAATCGATGAATGTCATCGTGGTCACGTACTCCTTCCTGTACCTTAAGACGCGATAATATCTCTCTAACTCCATTGTGTACAGTGAATAAATCTCGCATTACTTCGAGTTCTAATTCACTCTCTAGGCGCGTTCCATTTGGATTTGGCAACTGTGGTATCTCCGTGCCAATTCGAGGCGGGTGGGCGCCTGAACCTGGTACGGGAGCAGGGTCTGGTATTGCTGGACAGAGTAGATTTGAGGCTCTGCCAAGGCGACGAACCAACATGCCTGCACTACTTGATAACATAATTCTGATTTCATCAGCCGCAGCCTCAGCATTTGCACAGATTAGATTCTTCACATCTTTGGAAAGGATAGTGTTTGCACTCTTTGACGACACACCAGAAGGCCAACCCTTCGATTTAGGAGGGATGGCCCGTGTCAAAGCCCTGCAATCTTGCTTGATTGCATTTGTAGGAGTGCACATAGCATAGGTAACATGCCAAACCCATTGTAACTGCATAATTTCGCTATCGGGGATGGGTAGAGAACAAAGATACTCAATCCAACGGTAGCGCGTTAATCCTTCATCTACATCTCCCAATGTAACAAATGATGCACCTCCGTCCAACCAAGTATCTACCCATACTCGAACAGCCTGATGGAATGCTGGGAAGAAATCTTCAAGAATTCCTTCTACTGGTTCGGTGAATAATTCCTCCAATATCTCTACTGTAACTTCATGACCATGCGCTCTGCGCCTCAGACGGCGTTGGGCTTCCTCAACGAATAGAGAACGTTTGAGCATGCCTCTAACAACTACTGATGAACTCCTCTGGCCGCCCAATCGTACTGCTAAGCGGTCTCTCGCCTCAAGGAATGCTTCGATATCACCGCTCATTCCAGCCTCAATTCCATCCATTCCACGTTGCAATCTCCATGCGGTTCTAATCGCTTCTTCACGCAGCAAAATGGACCCCTCTTCCTCCATCTGTTCTCCAGCGGGGTCCTCGCTAACCAAGCCGATCCATGGCCCGGTAATCGAAGATAGGAATGCATCAATTGTCGAAATTGGTGCATCGTCGATTAATGATAACAACATCTCGACATCCCCTTGGTCTGAGAGTCGTGGGTCGTGGATTCCATCTTCGTCACCAGCAACGGGAGGTTGGGCCCTAAGGTTGGAGATCAAGCCACGTATCTTGCCTTTCAATTCAGCAGCAGCTTTCCTCGTGAAGGTAATTGCCACTGTTTCAGATGGAAGTAGACCTTGCCAATCTTTCAAAGAAGTTCGTTCACGCGCTGGGCAACGAATTGCCCCCATCCCCTGTAATGGATTCCTAGGTGCGGCAGGTAACACTCTTGTCGCTCTCTGAATGGAACTCAATAGGTGCTGTACATATCTCCGCGACATTACAGTGGTTTTTCCTGTTCCTGCACCAGCATCTAATGCAATATGGCGGTCGATATCCAACCCCAAAGTTTGCGAGCGATTCAAAGAATTCATCAGAATGAACCCCCTTCTGCACTAGGACAAGAATCACTGATTGGGCAAAAACTGCATTTTGATGATGGCTCTGGATGTATGCGGCCTTCTTTAGCACCTGTAATTGCGCGTAAAGATGTCGAAAGGCGCTGTCGCATCCAAGCACGGAATGGATTTGATGCTGGAGTTGCTGATTCGCCGGGACGGCGGTATTGATTGTGAGTGACTGCGCTCCTCTCGCCGAGTTCCAAGCCATCTAGCATCTCTTCGAAATCTGGGTCGGTTTCAAGATGGTGCGTTGTACTGCTCCCAACTTGTGTCACGCCAACCCCAACGACCCTATCGCCGGGGTTTGCAATCTCCCAGGCACGTGCATAGAGAGCCAATTGGACCCCTTCGAGCAATCCTTGCAGGTGCCTTGTGGGTTTACCATCATCGCCTGAACCTTCAACGGATTTGATGTCACGAATAATCACGAAGCGTTTTACTTTGAAATCGGATTTGTAATCGGAATCTAATGGCACAATGGTATTGGCGGTTGGGTCAAGATATTGGTCATCGACTAAAACCTCGTCAACACGGTCGATTCGCCCGCGTAGTCGGAATGAGCCTGATGGTTCATCGGGTGATTCGGGAGCAGTCGGAATGTCGATTGCAATCGAGTCACGAGGGCTTCCACCAACGGACCACTCAACTGCGATTGGTGCAGCATCAACCAATTCCCTATCTGCATTGAGCATTCTTCCAAGACGGCCTTGTACTGGCAGCACCTCTCTGTTCTCTAACCAATCAAGCCAGATTGCCGGAGAAACTCCGATTAGATCTCGACATCGGTGTGCTGCAATACCATCTCCACGCCTCATCCAAGTTGCTTCAATTGCAAGTGTCTCAAGAACTGTATTCCACGCATCTTCGATCTCACCAATTGGCCCGAGATGCAACGGTATTCCATTATCATAAATCGCTTCATCTTGTAAGCCATGAGCTTCAAGCAAAGCCTGTTCTACTTGGTGAATCAAATCTCCCCGCGCACGTCCATCGAGGTCCTCGCGCATCATTTCCTTGCTACCTGCGTAGAGATGGCGGTCGAACCAAGCTCGGCGTGGACACTCTAACCAGGCCTGAATTCTACCCTGTGACCAAGCCTCAGGCATTGGAAGAATATTTTCTCCACGGCCGGTACGTCCATCGATTCCACTGGCTCCAAGTTGGGGTGGAGTAATCGGGCGAGGGTCTATTCCCAAACTGAGATACTTATCTCCCATCAAACCAAGATGAGGCCACTGTGGGGCATTTCTCCCACCGGGTATGCGCGTTCTATTTGGTAGTAATTTTAGTGAATTACCACGCATGAGAAATCCTGCTTCTGTATATGGAAATACATCTCCTGAAGGGAGATCTTCGCCGGTTGCGCGACGTGAATATTGGTCCTCAAGCAGTTCACGCTCACCTGCTGGATTCAAATTTGATATATCCAAAATTTCTCCTGATGGAATTCGCCCCTCAAGGGTTGCAAGACCCGCTCTTTGCCGATAATCTCTACTCAAATCGCCACTACGATGGGTGCGAAAACCGTCTCCAGTATCATCCATCGATGTAATTCGGTGAACTAAACGATTACCAAACTCTGTTGTTTGCCAAACCCATGCCCTATCCCGAGTATCTGGATGCCATGTTGTTGCCTCAAGAAATGGAGGGGGGGATTCGAGTCCATCGGTCAAACCTTGACGTGTCAATGTCGAAAACCATTCGTCTAATGGGGCAGAAAATTCTCTTCCATCTTCCATTGTAGAATCTATGATGACAACTGTAGATGCACAATTGAGCAAATGCCTGAGTTGATGTCTTCCTTGACGAAGGGGTTCATCGGGGCGAATAATCCCCAATTTCATTCTATCAGCCTCATCGAGCCAAGGAATAGAAGGGGTCTTCATCGACCAACTCTCAGAATCTATTCCGCACAGAATTAGAACTTCTGCATTAACTCCTAGCGCATTTTCTGGACTTAGTATTCTCAAGCCCTTATCGCCGCCTCTTCGTGCGGGTATTCTTGCCCCATCGGCTAAAGAATTGATAATCTCTAGGAACTCGTCCGCTTCTAACTCCTCGTTAGTTCTACTGAGGTGAGTTTGAATCGCCTCTGTTAGCAATTGAATCCCAGGAATTGTGGTTGTGGCAATCATATCGCGCGATGCCAATGTCTCCCAATCTATTTGCTCCATCAATGAATCATACCATGCCATAATATCGCTTGGCACATCGGGAAGAGGTAGGTTTTCCCCGCTTGAACACCCAATAATTTGGTCCTGTATTGTCACTCTATCCTCTTCGGGTAATACGGGGGACATCCATCGCGCTAAACTTGCGAGCCACCACTGGCATTCTTCAAGTTCTCTTGCTCTTCTCTCAGGATTAATGCCGGGACGGGGTCTCGCTTCCCCAAGCGTGCTGAGCCACCTTCTCAAGGAACCTCTTCCGCCCAGGAGATGGAATCCACGAGCGACCTCTGCCATTACTTCTGGATGAACTCTTGGAATCCAATCGCTTTCTGTGGGATGTTCCATCGAAAGTATTGGCCAAAGTAGTGGAAGTCCTACTTGGTCTACAATATCACGAAGTGATTCAAGTGACCACGCCTCTTCTCCTCGTGAAACCTCCAATAATGAAATAATTCTTGCAACTCCGGGTGTTGATGATACTCGTGTTGATTCGGGGCGGATTTCAATACCAAGGTCATTGAGGTATGTGCTCAATCGAGATTTCAAATTCTTTGAATCCCCGTGAACCACTAGTACATCATCAGAACAACTTCGTAGGAGATTTGCCACAGCATCTGGAACATGGCTATTGCGTTCGACTAAGATATGGTGTATAGTACGGTCTTCTCTCATTGACCAGTCTATTTGCGAAGGGGCCCAAACATCGTGTGTTGGGATCCATTCAGGCAATTCTCCATTCGCCCTAATTGGATGTATGTCCTCGATATATTCCCCATGGAATCCGAGTCGATGCGAGCCGGGATTTACCAGTTGGTGGACAGCTTTGAGCCTAGAGGTTTCCAAGAGTATTGCTAGGTCTACTTCTGACATACCCGGCGCATGGTCTAGAATTATTACACCCTCTACTTCGCTGAGAGTAAATGGTGCATTTTGGACTTGTTTTAGTGCTTCCAATACTGCTTTTGAAATGCGTGAAGGATGGGTTGAACCCGTGTTAACCTCAAGTTCTTTGAGTATTTTATCGCACTCTCTTGCACCTGGGTCGCCCTCCCAATCCCATGGGCGTAATAGACCAATAACGGCCCTATGCAAACTTAGTAATCTGTGACTGCGAGTCCTACTCCAACGGTGCGTAGGATTTGATTGCAATAGTGGCAATCTGAATTCGGTTGCTGCTTTGGACAACGCCTCGTGACACATCTCGAAAAGTACACCATCGTCTTCCAGAAGAGCAGGGAGTCGTAAATCGAGATGGAGAATGTGAAGGTATCTCTCCATAGTCAAATGATGAGTTGTATCGACTATGCCTCCGCCCAACCTATGTTGGATAGAAATTATTGCTTGCTTTCTCGCTTCTTCGGTCGGATGTATTACCATCAATCGGCGGCCTTCCAACAGGCCTTCGACAAGCCACTCGGGCATTCCTGTACCTGCAGGAACGGCCTCCATAGAGAGGCCTGTCTCACAAGTGCTTGAAACCGAAAGCATATCTTCACCGCCGAACGCTTCCCTTCGATGGCGGGGGTTCTTGAACCCACCGCGACTTATCCGTGGGGATTATTCAAAATGGACCTATGTGTCCACCCCAATATGCGCAGTCGTGCAATCGCGATGATTTTCATTTTCTTTGTCGCGCTAATACCTCCTGTAGATGCGGCAGAGGCCGAACATTTGGAAACGGTCGGAGCCGTATTTGGTGGAGTTCATGTAATGGCAAATTCAAGTGGTAATGCTAGCTCTATTCTTTCGGCACTTCCGACTATCGTCGAAGATTATACTGCAACCTGGTGCGAAAATTGTGTTGATGTTGAACACGCCATGAATGATATTGAAGACGATGTTTCAATTGAGCAATATCATTTCCACCGTTTCATTGGAGAGAGCGAAGATCCATTCGGCACACAGGTAGGAGATGATAGATGGACCGCACGATACACCGACCGAATCCCTCCTACGGCTATTTTTAACGGCACAATACGCCAAATTGGTAGTGTCCCTCATGGCGAAAGTCTTGAGGTAGATTTTATCGAAAATGCTGAAGTTGCACTTGAATTAGGAAATGGTAGTTCTACCCTCATCTGGGGTAATGGAAGTGTATCATGGAATTTAGTTATCGACTCTTCAGTCCTACCTGAAAACGCAAGTATCTCAACGAGTATTTGGGTGGTTGAACAAACTGCAAGCTTTGCAGATGGCGGGAATGGTCAAGGTGAATATCCTCATATCGTTCGTGACATAATTTCTCTCGGTGAAGAATTGAGTGGCACTGCAACTATTACCATACCAGATGCGCATGATGGAGATGATCTGGAGATTCACTTGATTCATGAAATCGTGCTACCTGAGCCTGAACCTGTAATCTGTACTGAAGACCTGTGCTGGGATGGCTCAAGCAGAGACCCTGCGGATTGCGGTTGCCCAGTTGAGACGGAGCCGGAAATCGGCTTACCTGCTCTCGGGTTTTTCGCAGTAATCTCTGCCATTTCCCTAGCAGCAATAGTTCAGAATAAGCGCGATTATTGAGCTGCAAATGCTGCAATTATTCGTTCAACATCTTCATCGGTGATGTGGAGATGTACTACGATTCTAACACTATTAGGCGCTATATCGAATAGATCGATTCCAAGTTCTGCCAAGGATGCTGCAACTTCTGCTGCTGGCGCTTCGGTATCCACATAGACCATATTGGTTTGAACGGTTGATAAATCGACATCAAAACCATCCATTGAAGTGATTGCCTCAGCGAGTTTGCGTGCACGTTGATGGTCCTCTGTAATTCGTTCAACGTGATTGTCTAGAGCATAGATTCCTGCTGCTGCAAGTATTCCTGCTTGGCGCCATCCTCCGCCAAACATCTTGCGCCAGCGATGAGCGCGGTCGATGACTTCCTGTGAACCAACTAATACCGAACCCACAGGCGCGCCCAAACCCTTGGACAGGCAAATTGAGACTGAATCATAATCTCTACAAATACGAGCAGGGGAGTTACCAGTTGCTACTACTGCATTGAAAATACGTGCACCATCAATATGGGACTTACAATCATTTGCTCGGGCAATTGCTGCTATCTCGTCGAGGGTTTCCTGTGGATAACATCCTCCTCCTCCAAGATTTGATGTATTTTCTACACAGACCAGACTTCCATCGGGATAGTGGCTCTGTGAACCATCTGCCTTCCTAATTGCATTCTGAACTTGCTCGGGAGTCATGATGCCTTTCTCGCCGTCAACCAATGCGACAGATGCTCCGCAAAGGGCAGCATATCCACCGCCCTCATAGCGATAAATGTGGGCTGAACGGTCGCAGATTATCTCGTCACCGGGAACAGTATGGGCCCGTAATGCAACTGCATTGGACATCGTGCCAGAGGCAACGAATAGTGCGGCTTCTTTGCCAAATAGTGCTGCTACCTTGTTTTGTAATGCGATAACCGTAGGGTCGTCGCCCAATACATCATCACCGACTACGGCTGCTTCCATTACTGCACGCATCGCCGCAGTCGGTTGAGTAATGGTGTCACTTCGGACATCAACACGGTCCGATGGATGCTCGCGCATATACCTGCGAGGACAGGTTCTACTCAAAGCAGTTTCAGGTCACCTGTTAGTTCATCCAATTCCGTTCTAAGAGCCGGGCCTATCGCTACGACCGTCAACGAGCCGGCTGGAATTTGTGTGCGTCCAGCATCTTTGATGTGTATTGCATGAAGGCCGGCTTGCTTGGCTTTGGACTCCATTTCGAGCAAATGTTCGTCGTCAATTCCTTTCAGGCAGACCTTGGCTTGGCCGCTACTCATCCAGGCATCAAGCAATCCCGGACTAGTTCTCATGGTTGCTGTTACCGCACCATGAGCAACCTGTGCTGCAATCTTTCCCTTCTTCATACCCAAGGCATGATTGACGATTATCGCCATCCTATATTCGCCAGCCGCAACATGCTCAGGCTCAGGAGCAGTTAGGCGATGAAATATGGACCTAAGGCCCATTCACTTCACCAACTTCAAGTCACCAGTTAATGCATCTACGCTTCTGCGTGGAGCAGGGCCAATCGCAATTACTGTTAGAGTTCCAGCAGGGATTTCGGTATGGCCTGCATCTTTGATCATCGATACGACGAGATTGGCTTTCTGGGCTTTTCCAAATAACTCCTTCATGTCATCAATAGTTTCGCATTGAACAACGATTTTTCTTGCTCCGCCAGCCTTCCAGCGTTCATATAATCGCCCGGCTGAGCGTTTAGCTGCCATTGCACAATCAACTGCAGCATGAGCACATTGTGCTGCAAGTTTACCCTTTGAGAGTTTCAAATCGGCTCTGGAAACCAGAACCATCGTTGGCCCTTCAACTGGTGACGACATCTGTTTCACCCGTAGCTACTGGCTCCTGTTCGAATGTAACCTCCTCGTGAAGAAGGTTGGAGAGCCAAGGTGCGATCCAGACCGCGGTCGTCAAAGATGCAAGGATGTGCAAAGCATCGAAGGGTAATCCGTTCATCAGATAGAGACCGAATTCCCCGATGCTCATACCGCTGGTCCAAATTGAAAGTGAGACCCACCAATCGAATAGTAAACTGGCCCCAATCGCTGCGAAAAACAATTGCTTCATCTGTACAGTAGAATCAACAATCAAAGGAAGTCGTGAGCCTGCAAAGGCAACTGCTGCCCATCCACTGGCCTGGAATAGTGTCCACCAACCATTCGCTAGAACCATGTTAGAAAGTAGAGTTGCCATCACTGCAAAGGCAATTCCTCGCCTTGCTCCAAGAGTGGCCCCCATTACCAGACACATCACCGTTAGAGGCTGGACATTTGGAATTGGTTCAAGTAAAACTCGCGAGGCTGCGGCTGCAATAGTGATACTCGATAAAACAAGAATCTCCCTTCTTGGTGATACCGTTGGACGGCACAAAAGGAAGAATGCGACCCCTACTAGGAAGGCGTTGATTGCTAGGCTCTCGATAGGGCCGAGGGTGGGACCGTGTACTCCGGATGTCAGGACCATGGCTTGGACTGGAAGAGGCCGGTCTTGAACTTCACGCTGGTATCCAGCGTACGACGCTAGTATCTGTGAGAGTCGCTTCACTCATTCCAACCATACTTCTCTCGCCATCAACTGTGAATTCCCAACCGCTTCCTTCGATACTGTCGAAGGATTCGACCCAAGTCCCAATGTCAAACCTTTCAGTTTCTACAATGATTCCAATACTCTCGGATGCTGCCATCGTGATTTCTTCTACTGTAGTGTAGCCAGAAAGTTCGCCAACAACTCTCTCTCCATCTGGCATCTCAAACACGATTACTTGGCCGTTTTTCCATTCATCGGGCCAGTCATCATCCCAATCTCCTTCGGGCTCTATTGAATTTGAAATTGAGTTCGACCATTGTTCTGCAACATATGGTTGTGCAATTAATGCAATAACCAATAAAATTGGTAGGCCAATTTTGAGAGCTGACTCATCTCTCTTTACCGCCATGATGATGATTACTAAGACTGCAATAATCGCTAATGTTGCGAGATCGATGTGGCCGGAACCTGTAGTGCCATCGACTGAAAATGCGGGCCGTCCAGGTAAATTATCGAAGGAAACTATCAGAATGCCTGCATCATTTCCAAAGACCATGATATCATCCTTGAAAGCAGGAGCTGCAGTAGTATAGGTGCTGATTTCGGTACTATGTGTTGCGATTATTTCTCCAGGAATTCCACTTCCCCAGCCCCCATCTTGGACATTATTACTAAACCACACCGAATAATTGCTATCATCCAAATACTGAATCGTAATCTCACCATTTGTGTGAAAGTCCGATCTACCTTTTTCAACACAAGAAGGGGTACAATCTATCTCAATTACATGAGTGCTAGTTCCGACAAAAATCGAATTCTCCATCGCAACGGGGATTGCAGGTGAAGAGCCCTCGATAGAGAATAGACTCTCTCCTATTCTAATCTCTGAACCATTTTCTGTTTGAAGGTGGATTAAGAAATCACTTTCCAATTCGATTGGAGCATGCCGAATCTTACCATCTCCTATTGTGAGAGTTGTGACTTCTCCATTTCTTGAAATGGTATTGAGGATGCCTTCTTCATTTCCAAGAGAATATCCTGCATCGGTAATTGTTACTCCGTTTCTCCAACCTAATTGTGGCAAGTCTACTCTGAGTCCTAATTCTCCATCTGCTAGGCAATAGGTGGAAAGTCCTTGGCGAGTTGGTACAACAACTTGGTCTCCATCAATGGCCATGGCACCAGTAATTCCCCAGGTTATGACCTCGGTTTGAGCACTCCAAATTCTACTACCATCACTTGGTGAAAGCGCTTCGACCAAACCATCGGTCCAGCCTACGAGAATCATGTCTTCCCATATTCCGCATGAGCCCATTCCTGCATTAACATACAGAAGGGGAGACATGTCGTGATTTGTTGAATTACTATTGCGAACCTTCCACAGTTCTTCGCCCGAATAAATATCGAAAGCGTGAATATGAGGGCGATCTACATCTGTCCAAAATCCTGAAGTTCGGACAATGACCATGTCATCGACAATAATTGGAGCGGTTGAGATATATCCGTTCTCAAGGTCTTGCGACCATTCTGTTCTATCGTTTTCAATGTCCGCTGAAGTTAGCGGAATCAGGAGGAGAAAGACGAGTATCGCCAATCGACGCATCATGAATGCCTCTGGATTACTTCTCGGAGAAGAGTGCTAACTTGCTTCCCATCAGCAGCACCACCGCATTCTCCCATCACAACGCCCATCAATGGACCAATTGCGCCCATACCGCGTTCCTTCACGAAATCCAATCGCTCTGCGACCACCTTTTCGACAATTGCCATCAGGTCTCCAGTATCGGCTGGTTTGAGCCCAAGTGATTCGCTTCTAGCTGCAATCTCAGCCATCGAAGGGATTTCGCCTTCAAGAGATGAAAGCAATTCAGGAACGCCGTCTCGAGCGACGTGCCCTGCTTCTTTTGCTGCAAGAACTAAGGCCATCAGACCAATGTCTCCTTCATTTTCAAGAAGCATACTCGCCCATGCTTTCTGTGGAAGTCCACTTGCATGAGCGATGAAATGATCATCAAATTCTCTTGCGAGTAATTGGTTTGCTTGGTCATTACTGATTTCATATTTTGACAAGCGTTCAGACCTTTGAGTAAGGCTCATTGGTAGATTTGAAACGATGCTATCCCAATGGGCAGCGTTGATTGTTATTGGAGGAATATCAGTCTCAGGATACATCCTAGCGCCACCGGGTAATGGCCGCATCGGAGTTGTTGTTCCATCTTCAGGCGAACCTTTCTTGACTACGACATTGCGAACTTCTTTCGGAATACGCTCAAATGCCATTCGCGCTCGATTAAGAACGCTTTCTAAGGCAAGTTCGGCCTGCCATAGAGGGGCTAAACAAAGAACAAAGGCATCTACTCCAGACAATAATTCTCGGGTTGCGTCTACAAATTCTGTATCGATTCCATAAGCGGGTAATTCATCTGAATGGAATATACCTGCCACTCCAGCTAGTTTGGCCGCCCCAGCTAACTCGCGACCCAATCTGGGCATTTGAGCACCATCAGAATCGAGAATCTTTGTACCGATTAATCCGGAAAACCCGGGCAGAGGTAATGCGAGCATTACTGAGGATGATTCAAGTCCATTTTGAACCATTTTCGAAGTACAAGTTGTGAATGCCGTACTTACATCAACTAAGTTTAGTGGTAGAATCTCGCCGACTTCTGATTCCACATTTGCTGAGGACACCCTCCTATCTGGAGTGAGGAGTGGTAGTTTGTGCATAGTGCGCAATTGGTTTGCTAGACGGTAGAAATGGAGTTGACGTGCCATCTCCAATCTAATGATTCGTGGAATCCATGCAAGATCTTGGCATCCCTTGATTTCGACACGGTCGCCTGACATAATTGAAACATTGAGGTCTTGGCGAATGCTACCTAAGCCGCGACGAACTCGACGGGTATCTCTCAAGGTTCTTCCAAGAGCAATTGCGGTTTGCTTAGCATGGTCGGGTGAAGTAATATCAGGAGCTGTTGCGATTTCAATTAGTGGCACTCCAAGCCTATCGAGATTCCATGTTACGATTTCTCCAGAGGGGGATAATTCGCTGTCTAGTTTGCGGGCACTGTCTTCTTCAAGACAAAGAACATCTACGCCAACTGGACCTCCTTCGGTCTCTAGTACTCCATCAGTTGCAACAAGTGTGGTCCGCTGAAATCCGCTAGTATTTGACCCATCAACCACTGTCTTTCGCATAGTTTGGAGAAGCGATACTGGTTTTGCACCGATCATTCCAGAAACTGTAAGAGAGATGTCGAGGGCATTTTTGTCATGCGGTAAGGGTGGTTGCTCGTCGAGTTCGATTAATCCAGCATTTGGCGCTTGACAATAAACGAATGAGCGATTTCGTCTCGCTTCAAATCGGGCTGCCACATCTACTGCTCCACCTTCTCCTCTAGCAGCACGTAAGCGACGAGAATAACGGGGCCAATCATCAGGTAGAGTATCAATGGTAATATCGTGGAGTTCACCTGGTTGGCGTGAATGTAACTTACCAGTAGCTAGTTGCTGATGGACTTCGATTCCACACATGAAACCAAGACCTACCGGGTCGAGGTCGGATGGTGTTGCGACATCACCCTCTGGCTCCATGTTAAACACCTGTGAGCCTCTCATTCATCAGTACATCGAATCATACGGGCTGGAGAGTGCCATAGCCGCGTGGACTCATTAGGCGTCCATCTCTCACCATCTGCTCAATAATGTCCTCAACAATCTCTCTCTTGATATCCATTCTCTCAGCTTCATTGAGTACATCTGTCAAAGCGACGATTTCTTGAGTTTCAAGATGAATACGGTTCACGATATCGAGGATTGCGCGTTCCCGGTTTCTTACCGTTCCCTTCTTACCAGAATTGATGGTAGTTTCATCGAAATTATCTCCCATTAACTCGTATCTCCAATGTTTGGTAAGGCGAATCGCACGCTCAGCATCTTCGATGGTTGCCTCCTGAGACAAGCGTACACGGGCAGATGCTTCTGAGAGCCGGGCTAAGGCCTCCAATGCACGAGCGGTAATAGCAACTGAATCTGACTGTTCACCATCTACTCTTCTGGTTTCAACATAGAATTTCACTAGTGCATCGCGCGCATCATCTGATAACTCCGGATGAATTGTCCTCTTAGCCAATGCCACATATTTCTGAATGAGTTTTCGACTGACTATGTCGGTACCATCCTCATTCGTTACTTTGGCTTGATCCAATGTAGTTCTCGGGTCTGGTGCGCTACCTTCCTCAATTAGAAGTTCACTTATTCCCTTCATACGGGTGCGAACAATATGGTTAGCAATTAGAGAATCCCTATCCTTACTTGCATTATCGGTCAACAACCAGATGATGTCAAATCGTGAGAGTAAAGGTGGCGTCAATGTGGTCTGATGGGTGAAAGGAGTATCTGAAATTGGCTGGAAGCGCCCCTCCTTAGGGTTCGCTGCAGCCAAGATAGCGCAACGGGTTCGCAAAGTTGCATTTATTCCAGCTTTTGAAACTGAAATACGCTGCTGCTCCATGGCTTCGTGCATAGAAGAACGATCTCCTGGATTCATCTTGTCGAATTCGTCAATTGCTGCCAATCCAAGGTCTGCTAGAGCGAGTGCTCCTGCTTCGAGAGTCCAACGGCCATCAGCCGTCGAATCTTGAACTGCTGCTGCAGTCAATCCTGCAGCGGATGCTGAAAGCCCGGAGGTGAATCTTCCGCGCGGTGAAATATCAGCCATATAGGACAATAATTGTGATTTTGCAACTCCGGGGTCCCCCATCAATAGAATGTGAATATCGCCTCTATTTCTTGTCCCATCAGCATTTCTTCTAGCAACGCCACCGAATAATTGCAACATCAGGCTCTCTTTTTGAGCTGACATTCCAAATATCGAAGGAGCAATTGAACCTGATAGAATAGTGTAAACATCATCTCTAGATGCGAGTTCCTTAATCTCGCGTTCTTCCTCATCGGAAATCTGTATTTCTTCGAGTGGGATATTTTGGCGTTCGATACTGTGAATTCGCATAAAAATATCGAAAATCGGAGTCTCCTTCCCCGCCTTTCGTTGGCTTCTAACGAATAGAACTCCATTCGCAGTTACGCGGTCGCCGGGATTGAGATTGCCGGCTAAATCATGCTCGGCGATGCAAAGAATTCTCTCGGGTTGCGCACCCCCACGTATTGCCTCTGGCAATTCTTGGAGTTCGATAAATTGTGAATTGATTAGAATGGATTCTTTCGTGAGTAGAATAAAGCGTGTATCACGCTTTTTGAGGCCACAACCGCCATCTAGAGTCGGGCATTCTACTGGTTCGATCAATACCTGCTCATTTGGTTGGTTGATGACTTGATGGCACCCACAGACTACACATTCGAATGATGCATCGTAAATTCTCGGTCTTACTCCGCTAATCTTTGTGGCAATCGATTCTACAGCGATTAAGTGGCCTATGTCATCAGCCCTAAGTTGGCGGACCGCTCTGTTACGGTCAGGAGGCAAATCTACGATTCGAACAAAGGCAACAATCGAAGAAGACCCCATTTCAGTAAGGAGCATTCTAAGTGCTTGATTCGCAGCTTGGGTATTCAAATCAGGATGCTCGACTATATCGACTGCAAAATCCGGGTCAAAATTTTCGATGATACGATAAGAGACCTCTAAAGATTGTAAATCGGGCCAAGTAATCTGGAGGTTGTGGATGGCTTCACTGAATTGCTCGGTTAGAAGTGAGCGCCATCTTGCCGGCAGGTCAAATTCCTGAATCATCTTAATCTCTCCAACCGGACTTCTGTAGCCGACCGATAACGCCTATAATCACTCCGCCCACAAATTGTTACCCCTTCCTTTCCATTGGAACTCTAATAGAGGTCTGTCACTCGTTCATGAACACTTCGGTCTTCCATTGGAAGACCACCAAGCACTTGACCTCGTACCCGCTGCCAAGTTGTATGCCTGCCCACTCATTCGAGCCGATTCGTGGGAAAATAGAGAGATTTTACTTCACATCAGAAAATCTCTCAAACACACTCGGTGACCCGATTGAAAGAGAAGTATTGGTCCACATTCCAATTGGAGGGGATGGCCCACTTCCGTGTATTATCTATCTTGCACCCTTTACTGGTACCGGAATGGCTCGCGCCAATTGGAGAGCGTTTTCTGAGACCCTACCTCAAAGACATGAGCGATTGGTTAGAGATGGGAAAATGGGTCCATCGATACTAGTTATGGCTGATACCTTTACTTCCCTTGGAGGAAATCAATTCATTGATTCACAAATAATGGGAGATTGGGGCACTTGGCTCAAAGAGGATTTACGAAAAGAACTCAATGAACGCTACGAAATCAGTGGGTTCGGATTAGTTGGAAAGTCCAGTGGAGGATACGGCGCACTTGTTCGTGGCATGCTCGATAATTGCTGGGATGCTATCGCTTGTCATTCTGGCGATTGTGGTTTCGAATTATTGTATGGAGGCGAGATGGCTAGCACTGTAACAAGAGTTCAGTCCAAAGGTGGCGAGGATGATTTCTTGAAATATGTAAGAGATTGTAATTCTCTCGCTGGTGATGATTTTCATGCCCTGATGATGCTGGCAATGGCGGCATCATATTCAGATGGTAGTTTGCCTGTTGACTCCCAAACATGTATCCTAGATGAAGAGAAATGGGCCGAATGGATGGCATGGGACCCGCTATCGATGATAGAAGATCATCGCGCTTTACCTCCTACATGGATTGACGTCGGTGATGCAGACCAATATCACATTCAGTATGGGCTGCGAAGATTGCATGCCAGAATGGATGAACTCGGACTTGCTCACGAATGGGAAGAATTTCCAGGAACTCATAGCGGCATTGACCATCGGCTCGACCTTTCTTTGCCATGGTTATATGGGCATATTGCATCAATTTCATGACCGAATAAAGGGCCGTGTCGGTGAAATAGTTATCATACAGAGATAAACTCGTGGCGACATGGTAGTGATTTTGTGCCCTCATTGTGAGGAAGATATAGAACTTGATGATGATGCAAAAGGAGAATTTGGCTGCCCTTATTGTGATGGCGAATTTGAATGGGGCATGGAAGATGAAGATGATCTTGTTTCTTTTAGTGATGAGATAGCTCCAAGAAATGATATTCTCCATGAATATCCAGATAATCCCACACTAAGGTTAACAGCAGGAGTAATATTTTCAATTGTAATGGGGATTTATGCAGTATTATCACTGTTCGTGATATTTGGTGGGTTATTTTTGTCCTCGGTTGAAAGCGGAATTAGCGATGCTACCGGTGGTGCTGTTGAGTCAAGCCTTGGAATCTTTGTTATATTGATAGGATTTGTAATGTTAGTAATATATTCCACAGGCATATACTTTGGAGTGCAGATGGCTAAAGGTAGATTCTTTGCATTAATTGTTTGTTCTGTGGTATCTGTACTTTCTTTGATAATGACGTTTATAGCGTGGGCTGGTGAAGATGGAGATGAATGTATCAAATGGGAAGTAGATGATTGGACGGGCCTGGAGATGTGTACTGAATGGGGAAGCGCACCCTTCCCAGTATTCGATGTCATTCTTTGGATAGGGATGATCGCTATGTTAGCGTCATTAATATTCGTACCTAAGTTCAGAAGTCAATTTGATTAAACCGGTCTAGATTGGTTTTGAGTTTACTAATTTTTCATCGGCATCATGATGTGAGTTGCGCGAGTCGCACGATATATGGCAGAGGGTCTGGACTACGCTGGTAGCGGCGTAGACATCGATCTAGAAGGCAGTGCAGTGGGGGCCTTGGTTGGCGCCCTATCACGCTCTGTTAGAGCGGCTGGCACTCCAGGTGCACCGGTCGACCTCCCCGGAGGATTCGGGGGATTAGTGGAATTCGGTGACAATTATCTCGCCTTAGCAACTGACGGAGTTGGAAGCAAATTACAGATTGCAACAATGCTTGGCCAATGGGCTGGCGTCGGAATAGATTGTATGGCAATGAATGTCAATGACTTACTCTGTGTTGGGGCAGAGCCAATCGCTTTCGTCGATTATATTGCGGTTCCAAAACCTGACCCTGTAGTCCACGAAGCTCTCGGTGCGAGTCTTGCTGAAGCGTGTACACGCGCAAGAGTTACTCTCGCTGGCGGTGAAACAGCATCCTTGCCCGGCATCGTTACCGAACTCGACCTCTCTGGAACCGCGCTTGGATGGTTAGCAAAAGGCGACGAGATTACCGGGGCAAATCTAGTGGCGGGAGATGTACTAATCGGACTCCCTTCAAGTGGCGTTCATTCCAATGGATATTCGTTAGTTCGCAATGTTGTCAGCCATTGCGGTGCGTCCTTTGAAGACGACGCGCCATTCCAAGTTGATGCTGCAAGAATTGAACGCTTCAACGAGGGGCCAGTTACCCTTGGTGAGGTTTTCCTCAACCCTACTCGCATCTATTGCGATCCAGTTGTTGACCTAATCACAGATGGACCGTGCCCAAGAGAATCTATCCACGCTATTTGTCATGTTACCGGAGGAGGGTTGTCGAATCTACTTCGCCTTCACGATAGTTTAGGATGGGAAATCAATGACCCTCTACCAATCCCTGCTGAATTCACTTGGCTTCAGGATAATGGTGATATTAGCGATAGAGAGATGCATCGTACTTTCAACATGGGCTGTGGAATGATTATCGCAGTTGATGCTGCTCAAGCAGACAGTGTGTGCTCATGGCTATCACAGAGAATGCCTGGTAGCGCTGTAATTGGAACAGTAGTCGACCATGGACACAAAGTTACCCATGCAATACCAGAAGTGGTATTCGAGCATTATTGAGGTGAAGTTATGCTTCCCTCCGGATGGCCAGGTCATATCTGGTTAGAAGGTCGTACTTCCGTTCATTTGCAAGACCATCAGCCAAGGCCATCTCACATGCCTCGTGGTCCGGCTCAAAAAACAGGTGAGGGTTTTCTGAATCCTGCAATGGCTCCAGCCCGTACTCGTTCTGTGATGATTCTCGCAGACGCTGTAGAACATGGATGGCTTACACCTGAAGGCAAACCAATCAGAATTCTCGATGCTCTTTGTGCTACTGGGGTGCGCCCACGTAGATGGCGCCGTGAAGTCCCAGGCCAACACCGATTACGAATAACTGCAAATGATTTGGATGCAGATTCAGTAGCATGGGGAAGAGCCTCTCATGAAACCCATCCTATAGGCGATGGACATGATTGGGAAATAGAGGCCGGTAGATTTGAGCGAGATTGTGAAGGTGTTGTGGAAGATGGGATTCATTGGATTGAAGGCGATGCACGCAAACTGATGGTCCAAACTCCTCATCAATGGATTGACCTCGACCCTTTCGGGTCTCCTGTATCCTTCCTCGATGCGGCAATTCAATCGATTTCCAGAATTGGAGTTCTCGATGTGACTGCAACCGATACCGCCGCATTATGTGGTTCAGCTAAGACCAGTGCTGCAAGAAGATACGGCAGTGTGGGAATTGTTGATTCTTACATGCACGATGATGCAGTGCGAATCCTATTGGCTACTATTGCTCGTGTTGCTGCAATGCATGACCGCACCATGCACCCTATTTTGTCTCTGTTTGACGGCCACCATGTTCGCGTAACTGTATTGCTGAAACGGTCGAAGGAAGAAGCGAGTTCACTCCTGGATTCTATTGGATACCGAATCAGAGGCGCTCCCTATCATTTCTCAACCACACCTGAAGGCCAATACAGTGGACCCATGTGGACCGGTCCGCTTTTCGATGCCGATATTGCCGGTAGAATCACCTCGGAAAGAGCGATAGAATTGTGCGGAGGGAGAACTGAAGATTTCCCTGATTATTGGAGTGAGGTCGATGAAGACCACGCAAATCGTGAACTCGATAGGAGCGTGAGGCACATCAGTGAATCTGCCGAACTCCTGAGTGGCGACCATCTGCTAGTTGCAATGGATGGTTTGGGGGTTGCTGCTGGAATTGGGCAAATTCCTGCAGTTAAAAAAATCCTTGAGAAGTTACACAGTAATGGGTTTAGAGCTGCAAGAACACACATGCCAGAGCCGATGTTTGCTACAGATGCCGACTGGGAGACAGTCCTAGAACTCGCACGTCAATTAACCGAAGGGTCATCTTCAGTTTCTGAAGGCGAGGGTAGCATTGTTTGAGAGTTCTCAAACACCTCTCGTACACTATCTTCAATCCTTCGTGCATCTTCCAAAAGCGAAGATAGTGGAATATCGATATCGTATAATTCACTGATTGCCTCAATGGCGAGAGCTGCTGCCCTAGCATCGGGATACATAGGATTACAATCTGCGAGAATTGCTGTAACATCGAGACCGAGCCTATCTCCTTCTGCGATTAGATAGCCTGAGATTCCTGTAACTACTCCTTGGGTAATAGGATCAATTCCATTCGACCTAAGTCGTTCCCTTCCTTCCTTTGAAGAAGATACGCCATACAAGGAGCCTGCGCGGTCATCTAAGTTCTCTCTCGCTACTCCATCGATTACAATCAAATGGTCAAATCCACCTGCAGTAAACCACTTGAGTACAGTATTTGCGAATAGAATATCTCGTTCTGGGCCAAAGCGAACTTCTGCTGTAAAGGCGCCGATACCATCGCCCTGGTATACACGAACTGGGTGCTTTGGTACCTCATGATGAATCAAGGCCATTGCTGGAAATTCAGAATTCAAGACCGTACCCAATTGTTTCAGATTGAGTTGACTAATCACATGTGAAGCCGCAATAACTCCTACCATTCCCACAGTGGAAAATCCGCAGATAGCGACACCGCCTGTAGTTGGGTCAGCATCCTTGTGCAAGACAAGGTCGTAGGTCTGAGCACCGCCCATGAAATCGTCTCCCTGTCACTTCTTGAAAGGTATTGCCCCAACTCATTCAATGAATTCCTCCCAGTCTTCTTGACCGGGGTCGCGGAACCACCAGACTCCAATTTCATCTTCATACCACTCAGTGCCGTGTTCATCGACGGTGATACCGGAATCTTCCTCGTATACTTCTGCATCATCTGAACCTAGAGTTTCAGTGCCTGATGCTTCATTGAATAAGTCGTGGTCTGGACGCTCAGGTGCATCATGAGTTTCATATTCTGAGTCTTCGAATTCGTCTAGAGCCATGCCAACTGGTAGGGGTTTGGAAACGCGGTCTACTTTAGATTCAGGTTCTAAATCCATATCTAAATCATCTTCAGCCCAGTCATCTTCGATTCTTTCGCCTCGTAATCGAAGAAGTGCAACTATTGCTATTCCAAATAGTAATACTGCTCCAATTGAGACGTATAGAATGACATTGGATGATTCACCGGCTGCAGTATTACCTGTATTGTTTTCATTTGGATCTGGTTCATCGATTGGATTTTCTTCGTCCAATAATGTCCACTGTTGTCTATGGTCAATTGTGCTATACAAGAAGTGTTGGCTCACCGAAGCCGTACCTTCGAGATTCATCCAATCTGAAGTAATGCCTTCTGTTTCTAAATCACTAAGGATTTCGATAGTGACCTCTACATCCTTACTTTCGTTTTCTGCGAGCTGGAATGTCGCGCTATCAGGATAGAAGCCAATGTCAGTATTTGCCCAAGATGACCACCCATTTTGTGATAGTTCGACATCAACTGTGAAATTATTTGGGTTGGTAACCTGGCAGATGAAAGTCCCATCTGTCACATTCTGATCTATTGAGAGCGTAGGGCAAGATATTACCAAATCTGCAATTGAAGATGGTATCCATGGGTCATCTGTGGTATTGTTGGTATTGTTGCCAGTATCATTGGTTGTACTATTATCCTCGATTACCGTCCCATAAGGGTGCAAAATAATCAATACACTATTTGTGTCTGATAAGAGCCAATTTGGGCTTGTCAAATTCACCCACAAATTACCTCCCTCTGGGAAATTAACAAGGAATTGTGAGAATCCGTTTTCGATAATATCGCTTCCACTAGTGCTGTTGTTGGAAGTCATATTCTGGACTGTCCATTCAACCAAAGTGCCTTCAAGATGGTAATCTTGTGTTGGGATTAGAGCTTCAAGATAAACTCGCACATCACTTTCTCCTTCCCAATCAAGTTCGTAATATGGTTCTGCGGCACTGAATGCCGCATCTACAGTTACTACTCTAGTTACAGAAGTTGATGCTGAGGCTGTAGGCCTTATTTGCTCGGAGCCGTTATCGCCACTATAATTAGCCCATATTGTGACTTCTCCCTTCAGGTCTGCTACCCAAGGACCCAATAGAGAAAGGTCAGGAGAATGGAATCCTGACCAATCCTCTGCTAGTAGCCACGAGTCAGTAGAATTGGATAGCGTAATTGTTACTGAGCCGTCTGGGAAATTAGACATCGCTGTTTGGTTTGTACTTAATGTCAAATTGATATCAAAGGCATGACCAATACCAATAATCGGAGACGTTTCAATGTCTATTTCAATAGGAAGAGGGACGTCATTGCGTGGATAAGTTGGCCCTACTGAGACTACTTCCTTGGTGTAATTTCCAAAGCTATCTTCTCCAACAACTGCGAACCAGTATCCTGTTCCATCAGTTAAACCTGTGAATGTCATCTGATTCCAATACCAATTCCCCCAGCCTATCTGAGTTGCATTATCCGTCGAATTGAATTCTGAAGTTGAGTAGTATACATCATAAGAATCGAGGCCATATGGATAAGGCAGACTTGACGCTGGTAGCAGGTCCCACGTCACTATCAAAGAACCACCTTCATCACCATCAACATCGGCCACTGTTACTCCTGTTACTGCCTCAGGCGGGGCCGGGTATGGTATGGTGACCTCAAGTAAATTTGAGAGGTTGGAAGTTATTCCGAAGATGTGTACGCTTCTCACAGCATATGTGTATGTGGTTCCGACTGACACCTCATCATCTACGGTGATATTTGCCATCGATATTGCATAGGGGGAGTTGATATCAAGTGCTTCGATAGTTGAATCATAACGGAAAACTTCGAATCTAACAAGGTCGGTTCCGAAAGAGATCATATCGTCCCAAGCAAGAGTTACTTCCGATGGAGTAAGTTCTTTCACAACCAAAGTTGGAGTTGTAGGAAGAGATAGTGCAGGAGCTCCTGGAGTATGTATTGCATTTAGGTTAGTAATCGTAATCGAACCCGAATCCGTCGAATTTAATGACAAATTCATTGGGAAAGTTCCCACCCCTCCGGTCATTCGAGTATTGATTGCATTGGTTAAATTTCCAATTGCATGGGGGTTGTAATTTACTTGGAAAGATGTATCGTATCCAATATCAAGGTCTGAAATATTGAAATTTCCAAATCCAGTTGATTCAAGTTCAATTGAAATATTGGCCATTTCTATTCCATAATCATCTGAAATAACAGGAAGTGAAAGCAATAATGGGCTAATATCGTCCCTTATTACATCATAATAATCAATCAATGGCATTGCATCCAAACCAAAGCTGCCATCTCCAGCATACCCTTCTTGTATTGCTTCGGGAGTACCGTCGCCATCTACATCGAAGGAGGTTGTATGCCACCCACCGATGAACAGCCCCTTCGTTGATTCTCCAGCTGCCACAATTTGTTCAACATGGTTATCCCCATCCATATCAATACACATTATTTGAGTAGGTAATGACCAAGGTTCAAGTGCGAGAGCCTCGATACTACCAACTGTCGTAGAGTTGATGTTTTGAAGAGAAATATTACCCTCAATGGTACTTGAAGAGCCATCGCTAATACCAGTTAGTGGAGCCATCAAACTCAAATTTCCATCACCATTGTAATCACAAATTGTGGCGTTGAATAAATTGAGTTGGGATTGGAATGTCGTTGAATTCCACGCACTTCCATTATTGAGTAATATGGCGTAACCCTGATCATTTTCACCGATGAAATCCGTGTCGCCATCTCCATCGATATCTACCGCTATTTCATTTTGTTTGATGTGGTCAAAACTAGCCAGTGGGCCGGCCCAAATTCCAGACCAATAATCCCAATTTGTCCAATGGCCTTGCTGATCTGATACCAATACACTCTCATTTCCGATTGCGAAAAAGTCCCCATAATGCAGAGATACAAGATTGGCTGGCATACCCAGCGACCCATTTTGGTCGATTTGTTGAGTTGTGGAAGTAGCAAAGGAGCCTGAAGCATTGACCCATGGCTGAATAGATAGCATTCCCAAAGCATGTATTGAAATTAAATCGGCCATTCCGTCGCCTGTCATGTCTCCAATTAGGCCTGCAATAGGTCCCGAAGGTATCGATATGTTTTGATTGGAGTCAAAGGTACCAGATGTGGAATTGAATAAATGAATACAAGCGAGATTTTCTGTGAAATCAAACGCAGCCACATCATCTGTACCATCTCCATTGATATCAGCGATAGAGAGGGTTGTTGCATTATCGCATGTGGAAATCCAATTATTTGTTACATGCCCATTTGATGCGCTCCAATCTAGCCAAGTAATCGCTGTTCCAATACCTGTGGAATTGTTGGCATTTGATAGAGCGACTACTTCTGAAAGGCCATCTCCATCAACATCTCCCGAAGTTAGATCAACTAATTCTCCTACTGCAAAGAATCCCCCTCCTGCGTTAGGAGCGAATGATGCATTGATTTCCGAACTCATTAAAGTCGAAGTTGAGGGGAGGTAGAATCCTGGAGAGGATATTGTCGAACCCGAATATTGGAGATTGGCATAACTGGAATCGGTATAGAATTCATTTTGGTGTCCTATGGCACCATATCCAGGGGAAGTGAATGCCCATTCATTCTCTCCATCCTCATCAATATCCAACCAAACCTCGCCCGGACTATCGTCAACCGCATCGATTTCGATATCGAACGATGCTGTAACAAATGTCACATTTCTTGGAATATCTATTTGTGCGGAAGAGTTGGATTGAGACCCATTCAACGTAATATCCAAGGTGGCAAAGCCGCCTGAGAAATTGGACATTGTTGTTTGATTTGCACTAGCGTGCATCACCGTAACGGGCAATGTTGACACCATGAGAATAACCACAACGAGCAGGGGGGAGACGCGCCTCATGTTATCACCCGGGATTTTGCGGAAAACGGCCGACCTTCAAGTGCCTTCTCCCATACGGGCGCGCGAGTATTCGGGTATTGCCGATACATGTAAGGTGCCAATCCGTTATTTCTTGCACAAATTCATTAACATATACTTATAGGGGGTCTAAATGAGGTATTGCGCCCTTGTAGAGGCCTATTTTGTTTCAATATTGCAAAGAAAATGAACTGTTGAAACGGTTATGTATGGAAGTCTGGTCGGCCCCCACAGAGGAATGTGCAATGGATGATGAAGCAAAGATTTTGATTCGAGCCGGAGATGTCGAAATTGACCTTACTGGTGCACAATCTAGTGTTGATGAACGACTAGTGCGCGTTCGTGAAGATGATACTTGGTCCATCGCTCTATCTCGCATCAGAAATGCGAGAGAACTTGCAATTGAGGCTGCGATTGAAGCAGCACGCGGTGCTGGCCTTCCTGAGAGAGGATCTTCATTCCGTGCATTGATTGAAAATTGCAACTTGATTCGTAAGCCAGACCAAGTATTAGGCGCAATCCAATACTTGCGTGATGTCGAAGGTGTAAACGATAGTCCGCCTCGTGTTATTGAGATCTTATTCGAAGATGCCGGACTAGAACCGCCGGGCAACCTCTCACTTTACTTGAATCGACTTAGGGAACGTGGCTACCTTTCAATTCCACCTTCTGCAAAGGAAAAGAATCGCTATTCTGTCTTGACTCCTGAAGGAAGGGCGCATCTGGACAAGCGTTCACGATACTGAGGCGAATCGCATGGTTATGTCGGGCAGTGCGACCGACGATGAAGAAACGCCGATTGATTGGTCCTTCCAGAACAAGAAGGGTGAATTACTGCGTAGAGGGAATCACCCTCGCTCTAACTTTCGGCGTGCTATCCTCGATGGCGCTGATATGACTGAAGGGAATTTTGTCAATAGTGATTTTAGTAGAGCTTCAATGTTTGAAGCGGACCTTATGAAATCAGCATTCGATGACTGTGATTTCAGGGGATGTGATCTCCGTAAGGCAAGATTAAATCTCTCAAATTTTCGCAATTGTAAATTTGAAGGGGCTGACCTCAGAGGCATCCGTGGTAGATATGCCATTTGGCAAGGCAGTGATTGGTGGAATGCCAAAATAGATGCCGACCTCTCCAAGGTCTTAGCAAAGAAATGGCCAATGCCCGAGGATGCTTGATTAACAGGCGGCCTGTGGTCTGCTTCATGGCGGTTAGGCTTGCTCGCAGAGTCGACTTTCCGATGGTCGATATGGCAGGTATTGCCTTTTACCCCCGAATCTATGACCTCGCTCACCGTTTCTTTGAGGAGTTTTGGGAAGAGGCTTGCGGGGTTGATTATCCCACAATTCTTTCAGAGCACCGAGTAGGTTTTCCGGTGGTCGATATCAAGAGTACATTTCACGCACCTTTGCGCTATGGCGATACTGTAAATGCAGTAATTTGGATTAGTTCTATTGGCAATAAATCATGCACATGGCAATACCGATTCAACAACCAAAATGATGTTCTTATTTGGAGCAGTGAGCAGGTGACTGCCTGTGTTTCTATGGATACCATAGAATCCGTAACCATACCAGATATTTTGCGAACAGGTCTGGAGGCATGTGGCGATGAGTGATAGCTTCTCGATGCGAATGAGTAGCGATGATGGCCTTGCACCACCAGCGGAAATCTTTGCTGTCAAGCCCGACAGGAAAGGCCCCAAAACCGTCGCTATCTTGCTCATCTTAGGGTCTCTACTAATGGGAGGTGTTGCATTTGGCGACATAGCTAGTTCGTCTTCTGAAGACCTCACCCAAGAAGAACTAGATTTGTTACTAACCAATGTACGCAATGGTGGCGATGAAATCACTGATGATGAATATCAAGAATTCCACGATGAGGCGAGAGATAGTGGAGCATATACGATTAGAGGCTGGTCTGTCATGATTGGTGCAGTACTGATTTTTGTTGGTGGCATTCTCTTGTTTTTGCTAAATGGCAAAGGGGCAAAACTTGCAATCGGGGGCAGTCTACTTGCAGCTACTGGTGGAATATACGCTAATTGGAAGATCTACTCTATTTCACAGGAAATGCTACCCCCGAGTTTGACTCTTGCACACGAGTTAACAGGATATCTGTGTGGCATTTGCATGGCCATTTGCTTAGCGTTATCAGCCATGCCACTGTTCAATGCTGCAGCGAATGCCGCACTATACCCGAAAGT
>CAZNXM010000013.1:21147-40343 GCA_964577145.1 uncultured Candidatus Poseidoniales archaeon | reverse complement strand
GCTCCTCTGCCACTTCTTCTGCGGAGTCATCAGTCGCTTCTTCTACTGGAGATTCTTCTTCGATTTCCTCTTCGTTTTCTTCTCCTGAAGATTCATCGGAATTCTCAGATTCTTCCATCTCAACTTCAATGGATTCATTTGGGGCCTCTTCGGTCGTTGGCTCCATATCGTCAGCGCCTCCAAATGCAGAGCCGAACATGTCCGACGCTTCGGCATTTTTGGCTTCTTCTCGCGCCTTTGCTACAGAGGTTTTTGGACCTGCCATTATCTCTCCCCGTTAGGGCCACAGAGTGCGGCTTAAATAGCGGTTGCCGCTCGGCGACCTGCTGCCCGCGTGGTGTAGCGGTTATCATGAGGCGTTGTCGATGCCTCGACCCGGGTTCGATTCCCGGCGCGGGCGCCTAAACACCCTGCTGCGGGCATGTATTCGTCTGTAGAATCCTTATTGAATGATGAAATATTGGCCGGTTTATGCGCGTCATTCTCGCCCTCTTTGTACTCATCCTGTTGAGTCCTATGGCGTCAGCGTGTGAAACCGAAGTTGAAAGGGCTTTGAACGGGTGGCTACCCTCTCCTACTGGTATTTCTCCGGACAAAGATGATTCCATAAGAGAGACTACTCGAATTGCTGGAATAGGCCAACATGTTGCTCGTCAAATGCTATGGGATGTCTTGATGGGTGCAAATCTCACTGAAAGACAGATTGCAGATGAAATAGACCGGTCGATGATTGAAAATGGTTCAAATCCCGACTGGCCCAGTTTCGACACAATTGTTGCATCTGGGTCGAATGGTGCAATTCCTCACGGTGATCCCGACAATCGCGGCGCTGGGCCAAAACAAGTGATGATTGGCGATGTTGTTGTGGTTGATTTAGGGGCACGGGTAAATGATTGGGTAAGCGATGTAACTAGGACATACATCGTGGGCAGCACCGATAATGAGACGATTATTACTTCTTACATGGCAGTATATGATGCGCAAAATCTAACCTTCCCAGTAATCGAAGCAGGCACTCCTGCTTGGGTTCCAGACGATATTGCTCGCACTCATATCGAAGAGCAGGGGTATGGTGACAAGTTCATCCATAGCCTTGGGCATGGTTTTGGCGTATGTGTTCACGAGCCCCCTTTGCTTTCAAGTGGTTCATCTGACCCACTCTTTGGTTTGTCTTACAACGAGCAACCGCTCATGGTCTATGATGCTGTAACTGTTGAACCAGGCATCTATCATGAGGGGTGGTTTGGGATTCGAATCGAAGATGATTTTTTGGTTAATCAAGACGGCCATGAATTCCTTACAGAAGACCTTCCTCGCGACCTAGATTGGTTCATGATTATGGAAGACGATTACGAATCTACTCAAGGAATGAATTTGGATAATGGAGATGAAGACAGTAGTTTCTTGCCATACCCTACTGGAATCGTAGAACTCGTGATATTGGCAACGATTGTTGCAGCAATACGAAGGCCAGAAGATTACGAACTATGATGAGTAGTGACCGTTCCACAGACGGTGCAAAATACATTTATCCCATCTTTACGAGGAGTTGCGCCTGAGATGTCAATCTCCTTTCCGCATTTGCACTTAACATGGCCCTGCATGATAATGCCGAGTAGCACACCATAGATGAGAGTGACGCTTACTCAGATAGTAAGAGGTGTGCCTCTATGCAAGTGTATGTGTCTCGTGGAGAATATGAGCGGGCAGGTACCAATTCCAATGAAAGTAAATTATTCGAGCCCAATATCGCTCTTACTTTCTTTTCAGCAGCATCCATCTCTTCAAGAGGTAATATTGCCCACCCTCTGATTACCACTTCATGGCCCTTAGCTAACAACGGAATCATATCGGGAAGATGATCTATGCTATCGTGTGGAAGATTAACTAGCACAATATCGGCAAATCCAGCCATTTCATCGTGTAGTTTTCGTGCATCTCTACATCCAACCCACGCACTATCTGGAAGGTTTTGTCTCAACAGGCTAGCTGCTTTTGGATTAAGGTCGCTTGCAACGATACGGTCGACCAGCCCCTCCTCTGCCAATAATGGCAGTAGTGCGGGACCAACTCCTGCATAAGGGTCGCAGATAACTAGCGGCCTCTTGAGCCGCGTGTTAAGGCCTCTAGCGCAAGCAAGAGTTCCTTGCCTTTCAGTTGCTAATCTAGGAGAGTAATATGCAGAACCAGGGTCTACCCATAACAGTGCTCCGTGTTCCTTTACTCGAGTTTGAGTAGTGGTGGTTCCATCTCTAGATGCAATAGGGTCAAGGTCCCTCACGCGGAACTCTCCTTTTACTCCATTATCCGCGCACACTATTCTGGCACTTGGAATTTGATTGAGAATGCATTGTCCAATGATATCGGAATGAGACTCGACGGCTTCAGGAATTTTCAGAATTACTACATCGCCAATCTGGTCGTGCGACATTGGCCAGTCGGATTGATTTGCATCCCTAATCTCCTGCGGTAACCGTTCCGTCCAGTGTTTGGGGCTCGGGGACAGGGGAGGTAAGTCAAGAATTGGTAGTCCGTCTATTTCCCCGGGTGCGGTAGTGGAAAGGGGGATTCCGCGACGGCCATCAAGGTGGTGGATACCGTGGCCTTTGGCAAGCCACTTTTCTCTCTCCAAACGCGCCTTCCATGAGGCGGTTTCTTTGCTCGGCACGCTCAAATGGCGCATAACCCTCGCCCCCTCCACTGGCACAGGAGGCTTGAGCATGGCGGCTGGATTATATCTCATCGGCATTGGTCCTGGAGGAATTGCTGGAATGACGCGCGAAGCGATTTCTGTCGCAAAGTCTGCGGACGTAAGGCGATTTGAAGCATATACTGCTCTCTGGGAAGAGGGTGCTATTTCCGAACTCGAAGAAGAGATCGGTGATATTGTCCGTGTGATGCGCCCTGAAGTTGAAGAGCCGGATGATTTGTTTGAAATGGCATCTAAATCAAAGGTTGCTTTGCTAGTTGTCGGAGATCCCTTGCAAGCAACTACTCATGTCGATTTACAATTACGTGCCATCGAAGCGGGAATTAACTGTCATATAATCCATGGAATTTCAATAACCGGCATTGTGACTGGTGCTGTTGGGCTCTCAAATTACAAATTTGGTCGTCAAACAACACTCACTTATCCGTATGGGGGGTGGGTTGCTACTAGCCCTCTCGAAGTCATCGCGTTAAACCGAGTACAGGAACTCCATACGCTCGTTCTACTCGACCTTGACCCTACTGGAGCCGGAGTAGGTGAGCAGAGGCCGATGCAACCGCTTGATGCTGTGGAGGCGCTACGCGCCATGGCTGCCAAGTTAGGGTCTGAAATTGAACATATGCAAATAGAGTCTAGCCTAGAACGTCTCAAAGTAGAAGCTGCTAAGAAAATTTGTGAAGATATTGAAGGACTTTCGGTTGTGCTCTGCACTGATATGGGTACGCCCGACCAACGAATATTGAGTTGCTCGGTTAGCGAGTTGGGTGATGCCCAAGAAGGTCGTTTGCACTGCCTAATTATTCCTGCAAATACTAGTGAAATCGAGAATTTGGCTTTGCAACGTTGGTCGATGGAGTGAACAGGGAGGTCCGTCTCCCCCGCGTGCATGGCGGGACCTTCGAAGGTGGAATTTCCAGGGAAAACGCGCCAGCGTATGCGTATGCGTGGTACGAAACAAGCCAACAAAGATACCCAAATACGCTTGCGGAAAAACCTCGATAAACTTCTGGAAGAAGGTGAGACTCTGCTTCCAGCAATGGTTTGGGAAGGGCGGATGTCTTGGGGCCGTACAGATCCTGTGACCAAGACCCTACGTGAATTACATCGGGTTTTAGATCGCCGTCATGACAAAAAATTCCTTGCGAAGAAGATGATGGCGAAGCGTGGCGACGCTGTTGCAAAGGCGTTCGCTGGTTCTATGATGGCTGCACATGATGAGGAAATTTCCATTGTCGGTGATTACAAACATCCCTCCTTTGGAAGTGCATCATTCGTTCGCCGCGGAGATGGAAAAACCGCATACCAAGCTGGAATTCAAAATCATCATGTCCCTAAACTCAGAATGCTTCCATGGGAAGAGCATGCGCGCAGAGGTTTCCATTTCTTTTCCTGGAGGGGGGGGTTTGTTTGCACAGGACTTGATACTACAATACCAGAAGGGTGGTTGCCTGATGTTTTAGAAAGGTCCAGATTCAAATTCAAAAATGATGATGATATATGGTACACATCTAAACTCAATGCATCCGATGTTCGCAGTGGTGAAATGTGTGGGCCGGGTTATGTTCTAATGAAATTCAATGATGGTTCTAAGGTGGCGATTGATTTTAACGCAATGACTGCTGAAAAGGACAAGTCCTCTTTCATCCATCACATGGCACTTTCAATGCTGCCGCCAAATCTTTCCGGTGTACTCGAACTTGGGGCGGTATGGAGTCCTGATGGTTATGAACTCCAGACTTCTGACGAAACTCCTGAATCTGTTGAAAGGGTGCTAGATGCATGGATGGGGCTTACTTTGAATGAGGGTTCAGTTGCAAAACGAGTGAAAATCGCAACCTTGCATCATTTGGATGATGGCGTAATTGTTGGAGAAAATTGGTTTGCAGAAGCAAAGGATGCTGTTGGCGCGTTGAATGGTTCTAATCCTGAAAGGGATCTTGCAACCATTCTAATCGAAAACGCTGCTGGATCTGGTATTCGAATTTCACAACGTGGTGAAACTACTGAAAGAGAAGGTTCAGCAATTGAAATCGCAGCCACTTCTCTAAATGATGTTCTCTCAGCATTATGGGAAGAATACGGGTTAGAGGGATTGATTGCCTTGGGTCTAGATGAAACTGAAGCGGATGCGCTATGGGTTGAACAATGTGAGAAAATGAGACCCTTCGGAAAATTCCTTCGCGAATTAGGTGATGCGCGTTCTAAGGCATCATTAACCTCGGTTTTTCCCCATAAATTGGGTAGTCTACCCGGCGCAGTTGGCCTAATACATGACCTGGTGATGATGGGGATTGTCGATGGCTTAGGCCGCGCTGAGAAAAAGGCTATTTCATTCAAAGGGGATATCGAGTCTGAGGCTTCGGCTTGGGCATTCTTGATTGCTTGTAATAGGTCAACGGGCAAGGAGTGGCAATTTTCTCCAGATGCAAGGGACCGTGGAGGAGCCTGGGGGCATGCAGCAACTGGGCTTTGGAATTCTGGTAAATCTTTAGTTGCTGGAGAAGAATCAGATTACCAATCCGAATTAGAAACGCTTGCGGTTTCCTGTGGTCAAAGTGGCTTGTTCTGATGATTAAGCGATTGCCGTGAGGGCTTGTGAAATATCGTCCCAGAGGTCCTCAACGTCTTCGATGCCTAGAGACATTCGGACAAATCCTGCACCAAGGCCGGCAGCCATTCTCACTTCTTCGGGCACAAACATATGGCTAGAGTTGAATGGACATTCAACTAAACTCTCTACGCCACCTAGGCTCGTTGCTTCGAAAATAATGTTCAACGCACGCATGAATTTGAGTGCGGATTCATCGCCTCCTTTTACTGTGAATGCAATCATGCCAGTTCCTTTAGGTATCATCCTTAATGCTACATCATAATCGGGGTGGCTTGCGAGTGTGGGGTGGTGAACAACTTCGACCAATTCGTGTTCTTCCAATCTCTTGGCAATAGTTGCAGCATTAGAGCAATGCACTGGCATTCGTACAGCAAGAGTTCTCATTCCTCTTTCCAGTAAGTAGCAATTATGAGGATCGGGTGAGCCTCCAAAGTGGACCTTTTTGATGAACATTTGAGAAATTAGGTCGGCGCGCCCGACTACAGCCCCTCCAATAATATCTGAATGCCCACCAAGATATTTGGTAGTAGAATGAATTACAAGATCCGCGCCCATTGAAATTGGTTGACATCCCCATGGGCTAGCAAAGGTATTGTCGATAATAAGAAGGAGGTCGTGGCGCTTTGCAATTTCTGCCATTGCCTCTATGTCACAGATTTTTATCACTGGGTTAGTAATGGTCTCAATGTAGAGAATTTTGGTGTTATCTTGGATTGCTGCTTCGTAAGAAGATGGGTCTTGCATATCGGCCATTGTAGTAGAGATCCCAAATCTAGGCAATTCCTCGGTCATCAAGCCATAGGTGCCGCCATATACGTCTGCGCTGGCCACGATATGATCTCCTTGGGAAAGGAGCCCCATTAGTGTTGTAGAGATCGCTGCCATTCCGCTTGCAAATAATTCCCCATCTTCTGCGCCCTCAAGAGCACATATCTTCTCGACGCACGCTTCTGAATTTACGCTTGATAGTCTGGCGTATAGTAGAGTGTGCTGGGCCCCTGCTGCCCATCCTGCATATCTCTCGTCGGTTAGCTTGTATGTCGATGATTGAAAAATGGGAGTATTCACGGCCCCTTCGATGTGCTGGGTCCCAGAGTGTACGGCCTTGCTTGCAAATCTCCTTTCGTCGGACATGGTCTTCTCCAATTGTCTTTAAATGTCGATTACTGATGAACGATTCGCAGTGTTTTTCCTTATTATGTCGGTAAAAACCTTCATTTCCATTGGAAATACCGTCATTATGTCGGAATCTTTCATTAATGGGCTTCTTTTCGTTTGTTTCATGAAACTAGACGCTTCGGACTTGAAACTTATCGAATTACTCAAGGCGGATTCCAGAGCATCTGTTACCTCTCTTGCTGAAAGCATGGGAATTGCTAGAGTCACTACACATGATCGTATGGTGCGCCTCCAACGCGAAGGAATCATTCGAAGATTTACTGTAGATATTGATGCAAAGGCGTGGGGCTATGATTTGCGCGCGTTTATTTTTGCTAGGTGCGATAGAGGGAATGTGGACCGGAGGGAAGTTGCCCAGAGGATGTGTGCCCTGCCCTATGTTGTGCGCTGTAATGTCATTGCGGGAGATTGGGATTTGCTCGTTGAAGTTGTGAGTCCTTCTATGGACTCACTTGGAGATGCTATCCTAGACGAGTTGTCCAAAGTCGGGGGCATTGCTAGTACCCAAACCATGGTGTCATTCTATGACTACTCGGGCCCTGCTTCTTCGTTGAGATGAGTTGCGGTTGATTCATCAAGCTCGACAATTGTGTTTCCAATTAAGAGGGCGCTTCCACCAATCACAAGCCAGAGTGACATGCTAACGAGTCCTTCGGCCACCCCATACAATGTCGCCCACACTGGTTCAAAGGCATAGATAATAGCCGCGTGTGTTGGATTTAGGTGCCTCTGTAATGCGTTTAATGCAAGAATACAAACTAGCGAGCCAAAAATTCCAAGGCATAATAATGGGATAATAACGCCGTCTTGCCAAACTACGCTCACGACTGAAGTGTCTCTTGCGCCAACGAGTCCGATTAGTATTGAACCTGCCACCACTACTGCGAAAGAAGTCATTGTTACAGAAATAGGATCTAAGCGTTTTGTAATTTCATCTGTATAGATGATATGTAATGCAAAGAAGACTGCGCACAGAACGGTGAGAATTTCGGCTAAGCCCCAAACGATATGTGGTGGCCCATCAATGAATCCTGCGCCAAATGTGGCTAGCAGCACTCCTAAAACCATCACTCTCGTTGGCTTTCTTTCGCTCATTCTGGTTGATAGTAACGCGGTGAATACTACATAGAGAGATGTTAGAAACGCTGAGACTGAGGGAGATACTGAGTCAATTCCTATCATTTGCAAAACAAATCCTGCAAGCATCAAGCTCCCAAGTATTAGACCTCCAATCCAATTATCTTTGGAAGCAAGTCCGGCCCTGGCTTTTTTTGAAAGGACGCCCAATAGAATCAATGCTATGAAAAAGCGCGCTGCTACCATTGTGCCTACTACGCCGATTCGAGAAAATTCAGCGACCTCTGGGCCCAATGCATT
This sequence comes from uncultured Candidatus Poseidoniales archaeon, assembly GCA_964577145.1. Classification (GTDB taxonomy): domain Archaea; phylum Thermoplasmatota; class Poseidoniia; order Poseidoniales; family Poseidoniaceae; genus MGIIa-K1. Next base: position 32,466 of record CAZNXM010000013.1, on the reverse strand, counting down.
CATGGCTTGCTTCATCCAAACAAAAGTCCCCCCCCAAAGTATGGTTATCCCTAGTAGGCCAATTGCGGCCTGCCTCCTAGTCACCATGGTTCTCGCTTTCGGCGGGCGTTCTTGATAGTGGCGGTGCTTTTTTGCCGTCTGAGGGTGTGGCTTCAGCATGGACATGGTTTCTCATGCCATCATAGGCGCAATCATCGCGGAGTTAGCCTTATGGGAGCAGCCTTTGGAAAACCGAGTGCGGGGTAGATGGTTAGGAGCCGGGGTTGCTTCTGCGCCTGATTTGGCTGCCGTTCCTGCACATTTTGTATTTTCTTGGACGGCTGGAGATTGGCCGTGGGTCTACGATCCCGCTCATTGGGAGGGGGTTGAAAACTCGATGTGGTTGATAGGATACTGGTTTACACATTCGCTATTTATCTCACTCATTGCCTATGGCTGGTTTCGCCATAAAAATTGGCGCACATGGACGCTGGTGGCCTGGGCAAGCCACGCGGCAATCGATATTCTCTCTCATACCGGGGCATGGGCTATGTGGCCGTTTTTCCCATTTCCAGGACAAATAGAGGGGGTCGCAGACCCTTGGAGTTGGTCGCCAGCGTGGTGGGCGGTTTCCATCTCAATTGCCCTTGTTACATGGTATTCAGTCTCGACAATGACGATGCGTTGGCGCGCCAACGCTCTTGAGCCTTAGCGGGTCTGCGGTTTTCATGGCGGAGGGGCGTTTCTGGGAAGAGGCCATCCAAAGCGGCCCAATTCCGCAAGATGGTGCCTCTTTCGATGCCATCGTTGTAGGTGGGGGTCCGGGGGGCTCGGCGGCTGCTGGATATCTTGCAATGGAAGGAAAAAAGGTACTATTGATTGAGAAAGGAGTGTGGCCGCGTGACAAGGTTTGTGGTGATGCCATTGGAGGTAAGTCTCTAGGGCACGTCAAAGCCCTTGGAATAAAGGCCAGATTAGAATCCACTCCTCATTTCAAAGTCACTGGAATAGTATTCAGTAGCCCGAATGGTTCCGAGGTAATGGTGCCTTTACCAGAAGAAGACATTCAGAAAATGGAGGCGGGGTATTCCCTGCCGCGAATACAATTTGATTGGTTGCTTTTTGAACGTTCAAATGAGTTGGTTATAGCAAACGGCGGCTCTGTTATTCAAGGCGGAGATGTTCGCGAAATTGTTGTTGAAGAAGGAGTAATCACCGGAGTATCCGTTAGAATTGGTGGCCGTGATGGTGATGTTTTCTCCTATTCTGCGCCGTGGACTATTGGCGCAGGAGGATATCAATGCCCGGTTGCCCGAAAGGTGATCAAGGACCTAGCTGGTGAAGAATTAGTAGACAGAATGCACTATTGTGGCGGGTATCGAGAATACTGGGACGGAGTAAAGGGTTGTGAAGGAAATTCTGGAAGTATAGAGATTCATTTTGTAGATTCCGTTATCCCGGGTTATTTCTGGCTCTTCCCTCTCGGTAATGGCCGAGTTAATGTTGGCATAGGAATGGTCCTAGGCATGTTGGATAAACAAAAGACGAAACTCAAGGCGCTTCAAAAAGACGTTATTGCCAACCACCCTCTATTCAAAGAACGATTCAAGGGCGCCGAAATGGTTGCTGGAACTGGGAAGGGTTGGCAATTACCCTTTGGTTCACCAAGAAAGGGCGCGCAAAATCAACCTCGTCGTTCTTGGGGCCCTGGCGCTCTCCTCGTTGGAGATGCTGCCAGCCTTGTAGACCCTTTTTCGGGAGAGGGTGTCGGTAATGCGCTAGTGTCTGGCGAAATGGCTGCTCGTCATGTTATCGAAGAGCGAGGCGGAGATGAATATCAACAAGAATTGTGGTCTTTACTTGGACCCGAATTAACAAATTCATACAAAATGCAGAAAACTTCACAACGCGCTTGGTTGCTGAATTGGTTTGTTAAAAAGGCCGGTCGGAAACCTGCAATTCAAGAGATGATGACTGAAATGATTGCTAGTAAAGAGGCTCAAGGCAACCTACACTCCAAATGGTTCATGGTGAAGACCCTTCTGTTCTGAGGTGATGGTGATGGATTCTTCGTTGGCTGGGGTCGAAGCGGTCTTCCTAGATCTTGATGGAACAATCTACCTCGGAGGCGATTTGATTCCGGGGGCTCTTGACTTTCTTTCGCGTTGTGATGAACAGGGGGTTAAGCGGTTTTTCCTATCGAATAATTCCTCTCGCTCAGTTGCTCAATATGTTGCTAAACTTGAGAAGATGGGCATCCCTTGCGCAACTGAAGACATATTGCTCTCAACCCATGATTTGCTTGCTTGGCTCTCAAATGAGGGTGTAACTCGAACTTGGGCAATCGCTACGGCTGGAATGTGCCAAATGATGGAAGATGCTGGAATTTCAACAAGGGATGATAATCCACAATACGTTGTACTAGGGTATGATACTGAAATTAATTACGAAAAAATCTCAGTAGGGAGTATTCACATGCATAAAGGGGTTCCTTTAGTGGCTTCACACCCTGATTTCGTATGCCCTTCTCCCGACGGAGGTTTGCCTGACGTGGGGGCATATCTCGCAATGCTCAAAGCTACTACTGGACACGACCCTGTGCACATTACTGGAAAGCCCAACCCAGGTATGATTATGCATAAAATCGAGGAGTTGGGTTTGCATCCAAAGCAATGTGCAATGGTTGGAGACCGCCTCTATACAGATATGGAGATGGCGATTCAGGCCGGATGTGTTTCTGTCCTGGTTCTTTCTGGAGAGGCAACTTTGGATGACCTCAAGGATTCTGGTAAAGAAATTGGAGTAGTAGTAGAATCTGTTGATGATTTGTTGAGGTGATTCGTTGGGCCGAATTGCTGAATGGTTGTCAAGGCTAAAGCGCTTTGAGCCAGAAGGCCACGTGGTATCTGGGAGACTTGCTGAACTACGCCTCCTAAAACTCACGCGCGCTGTTGCAAAAGATGCTCTTATTCTTGAAGGGATTAGGTTGCCCGACCCAGAAGAAGGAGGGCGGCGTGAAATTGACATGGTTATTGCCACCGCAGATGAAATATTATTCGTTGAACAAAAACACTGGTCGGGTTCTTTTTCAATAACTAATGAAGGAAAATTTCTACAAAAACGGAAGGATGGGTCCTTTCTTGAGCATAAGGACATTATTTCTTGGACTTCAAGAAAGGGCGTTTTATTGTGTGATTTGCACTTGAAAAGGACAGGTAGTGAAGCCCCTCCTTCAAGAACGGTTTTGGTATTTTCAAATCGGAATTTGGATTGGAAGCCCTTGCCAGAGGGCGCGGCTGCAGAAGCATATGATGAGATGGGGTTCATCTCAATGATTGAAAAAATGGAAAAACGCCCCCCTTCATCGGAACTTCGTGAAACCTTGTTGGGTTTTGGAACGTGGGACACCATTCATCTCAATGGTGGGCGCACATTACATGGTGACATTCTAAATTACCCTGCCCGAAGAGAGTCATTGGTTCATGTAAAGAATAGTGGGGTTTTTGGAATTATCACGGGCCCATCTAGTACACTTTCAACCGGAGAAAGGATAGTTGATCAAAGGGGACCAATGGTCTCGGTTGTAGGCGAAAAGGGTTCGCGGATTATTCCATTTGCCCACATCTCAAAAATTGAATTTAGTAATCCGAAAGAGGAGTGGGGATGACATTAGAACAGATCGGTTTCCTAGCAGGAGTGCTTGGAATTATTGCATGGATTCCTCAAGTGAGAACGGTTTGGATTGAGAAGAGGCACGACGGAGTGTCGCTTCCCACGTTTGCCGTAGTTGCGCTCGCATTGACGTTGTGGATGATCTATGGGATTATGTTGCCCTCAGCTGCAATAATTTTCAGCAATGCTGCCGCGCTCTGTATGATACTCGCCGTCATTATTGGCGTTACCAAACTAAGGCGTAATCAGTAAGCGGACTTAGTGGTTTCAATAATTACTGCCGCAATCTTGTACGGGTCGCCGTTCGATGAAGGTCGGCGGTCTTCAAGCCGGCCTTTCCATCCATCGTCGATAGTGTTGATTGGTATTCGAATCGATGCTCCGCGGTCCGAAACTCCATAGGAAAATTCGTGAATTGATTGGGTTTCGTGCAAACCTGTTAGGCGCTGCTCGTTATGTGCGCCATAAACATCAATGTGCTTTTTGATGTTCTTTCCAAACGCTTCGCAGATTTTGTGGAAAACCGCTTCGTCGCCGGATTCACGCATTGCTGTGTCAGAAAAATTAGCATGCATCCCACTACCGTTCCAATCGGTTGCGCCGAGGGGTTTTGGGTGCCATTCGATATGGAGACCATACGTCTCAGCATTGCGTTCTGCAAGATATCGGCTAACCCAAATTTGGTCGCCAGCGTCTTTTGCACCCTTTGCGAAAATTTGGTATTCCCATTGGCCTGCTGCGACTTCTGCGTTGATTCCTTCGACGTTGAGTCCTGCTTCCAAGCACTGATCTAGGTGGTCTTCGATTACATCTCTCCCGAATGCATTCTTGGCTCCAACCGAACAGTAAAACTGCCCTTGAGGAGTTTGGTCGCGGGGGAATCCGAAAGGAAGGTTTGTATCTGGGTCCCAAAGGAAGTATTCTTGCTCAAAGCCAAACCAAAACTCGTCATCGTCTTCCTGGATTGTTGCTCGCCCATTTGTTGCATGAGGGGTTCCGTCTGCGTTGAGAACTTCGCACATGACTAGGAAGCCGCTATTTCGGGCGGGGTCGGGATAAATCGCACATGGTTTAAGCAAGCAGTCGGAAGCATTTCCCTCTGCTTGTAGAGTAGAACTTCCATCGAAATTCCACATTGGGCAATCTGCGAGTTCTCCTGAGAAATCGTGTTTTACCATTGTCTTACTGCGCATGCTCTGTGTTGGCTCGAATCCGTCAAGCCAGATGTACTCCAATTTTGCCCACATGGGTATCGTCCGAGGGGTTAGGAATGCGGTATATTATCCAATCGCCCCATAAAACTGCTATTTTTTTGCATATAATTATAGATTTTTTTCTTGGAGTTGTTCAAATGCACATTATTTCCGGATATTCTAAGGGTATTTGTTGAATGATTGCTCAATGCTTCCCCTCTTTGCTAGAAAATTGCGCAATCGGCATTTTTCTCGATTGTCTTAGACGATTTCTGAGAATTCGGTTGCCGCGCCCAACAATCAAATGTGTAATGCTCTCTTCGGAGAAATATGGTTGTCCTCGTTACTGGCTCAACGGGATTCATTGGTTCGCACGTTGTTCGAGTTCTGTCTGAAAGAGGTGTAGAAATTCGAGCCGGAATGAGGGATTTGGAATTAGCTAAAATGTTTGATGGTTTTGAGGGAGTTACTCCTGTGAAAATGGATCTATTTGATGTCGATTCTCTGCGGGCTGCCGTCGAAGGATGTGATGATGTTATTCATTGTGCTGCAGCATTATATGTTGGTGCAAAAGACGCCCAGCGCGATGTAATTGACCCTTCGGTAATTGGAGTAAAGAATCTCTGTTCAGTCATGGGTGATGTGAAGAGAATCGTGCACACTTCTTCTGTTGCAGCTATCAGGTCGACCAAGTATCAACGCGGAAAAATTTTCACTGTTGATGATTGGTGTGATGATGCTTCTGTAAATTCAAATGCTTATGGATTTGCTAAGGCCGAAGGTGAGCGTGTAATTCGCGCGTGGGCAGAAGGTAGGGATGTGCGGCTGGTTACTATTCATCCCTCTGTTGTATTCGGGCCAATATTTCACAAGCGCCATACAGAAGGTTCAATGTCTTACATCAAACACTTCGTGAAGGGGCCTCCTTTTGTCCTCGATTTTAATGTAAATTTTGTTGATGTTAGAGATGTTGCTGAGGCACATGTGAATGCTCTTGAAATGGGTAAAGACCGCGCTCGCCACTTGATTCATACTCGCGGAATGTGGATGAAAGAAATTGGTGTGGCGCTAAATCAGGAGTTTGGTGGCGGTTTCTCTACTCGCCGCCTTCCTGCTCCCTTGGCGTATTTCATCGCCATATTTCATCCAAAGTTAACCTGGAAGCAATTGCGCGGCGGGCTTGGGGTTATGGTAGAATATGATGTGCGGGATTCGTTTGAAGAATTGGGCGTGGAGATAACCGACCACGCACTAACACTCAGGCACTCCGTAGAGTCCCTTCGTGCGCAAGGTTGACACACATCATGCCGCGAGGGTCCTGTGTGGCGAGCGAGTATTGGGGGGAGCGGTGGAGTGCCTGTGAGCAAAAAATGGCCCGCCGTTTTATGGAAACCGCTGCGCGAAAACAAAGCCTCGTTTGTTTAGCTGCCGATCGTAGAACGATGGCTGGCCTTTTCGAACTCCTGGAACTCGTTGGAGAGAGTTTAGCTGCGCTAAAAACGCATGTAGATTTGATCGATGATTGGTCCCCCGGTGCATGGAAAGAATTCTGTGCAATGGCTCATGCTGCAGATTTGTTGATTTTCGAGGACCGTAAATTTGCTGATATTGGTAAAATAAGTAGGGACCAAATGGCTGGTGTTTACGATATTCGCGCGTGGTCTGACCTAGTTACTGCGCACCTGATTAGTGGCCCCGATATCATTGATGGTTTGCAGGCTGGCTGGTCGGACGCTGGTAGAGAAGGAGGAGTTCTCCTCCTCGCTCAAATGTCGAGTAGAGGGAACCTATTAGATTCAAATTATACTGAAAGGGTGGTCGAAGTAGGTAAAACTCATCCGGGGGTTTTCGGGTTTATTGGAAATGGTAGCCGACCGTCTGAACTCGCTGAATTAAGAGCAAGTGTAGGTGCTGCGAAGATGATCTGGACCCCTGGGGTTAACCTATCTGTAGGGGATGGAGAGATGGGTCAGCGATACGGTAGCCCCCGAGAAGCTGTTCTTTCAGGCGCTGATTGCATTATCGTTGGTAGTGGCATTCACCGGGCTGAAGACCCCGCTTCTGCAGCACGCGAATATGCGAAGACCTCTTGGGGGGCGCTGTTAGAGCGTGTGTCATGAGTGCCGCGGCGTCAATGGCTGGATGGTTTGTGGCCATCCCACTAATTGGGGCGTTAATGTGGTTCAGTTGGTGGATTTGGAATGCTAACAACAAGTTAGATGCTAGGATAATTGCTGGCGACCTAGATTTGCTAACCTCTCCTTCTTTTTCCATTAGCGAAGTGATTCGTGCACCCGCTGGAAGTCGTGTAGATGCTGCACAGACTATGATGGTTCAGCAACTGCCGCCAAATATGATGATGGTGCCTGTTCAACTTCCGGATGGCCGTGTCGGTATGATGCCGGTTAGAACGGCAGCAGCCCCTGTGAATATGCAACCCATCCACCGGCCCCCAATGCACTGAATAATACCACTACCACAAAGAGGCGTTTGCCTTTGCTAGAACGTTTTTTGGATGTGGGTATAGAAACCACTGGCGCTATTTCTATTGCTGGTGTAACTGGAATTGATTCGAATGGGTTTGGTGAATCGTCGGGTTCAACTTCAATTTGATTTGCCTTTTCGGGGTGGATTTCGTCAAGGTCTGCTAGTCCGGGGGCTTCAGGGATTGGGCCGAGAATTTTTGCCCATATTGTTTCGAATGCCGATGCTGAAATGGGCTTTTCAATCCACGCTAATGCTCCTGCTGAGTGGGTTGCGTCCTGTGCGAGTTTTGCTTGGCGTTTTGGCGCGGTAAAAATCAATCTACATTCGTCATCATGCTCTCTCATTTCAAGAGCTGCAAGATGGCCATCAAGGGATGGTATGTCTAGTGACATAACCACTAATTCTGGGTCGAGGCGAATGTATTCATCAACCGCTTTATCGCCATCTTCACAAGTAGTTACTACGAATTCTTTCTGACGGAAAATCCCTGAGAGCCTGTGAAGGGCCATCTGATTATTGTCTACGAGAAGTACCATCGGCGCTTCTGGATCGTCAACATCTGTTACTCGTGTCATGTTCCTACACCCCCCTCATACCGTTTTGCCTCATGAATCAACCGCACACTAATACAGATTTTCCTTCATTCTTCGTCATCTGAAATTACTTCGGAGGGTCCGTCTCGTGGATTCTCGAAGGTTTCTCTAATTGTTTCTTGGCGAGTTGTGGCTTCATCTAATTCCTTTTGGCGCGCGGGGGCCTTGATGAATTGGAGTTGGAGTTCGCTGATTACTCCGTTTAGCATTGCTGTTTCCTTTTGGTCGAGATTGCCTTTTGTTCGGTTTTGCAACATCCGAAGTGTGTCTATGGCCGCCCTTGTTTCACCCAAATTAAAGTGAGCGCGCCCTTCTGAATCGGGCAGCATACCCATATGCATCATTGCACTTCTCTGTAACATGAATATCAATTGGAACAAGTGAGCGCTTTCTTCATTTTCAAAAAATTCAGACATTCTTTCACCTACTCGAATAATTGGTCCATTAGCCAATCTGGGTCAAACTGCATAATATCATCGTAGCCCTGGCCCACTCCTGCAAGTACGATAGGGCGTCCTGTGGCATGAGCGATTGATAACCCTGCACCGCCTTTCGCATCGGTATCAAGTTTGGTGAGTACCGCTCCATCGTATTTGAGAAGTTGTTGGAACATTTTCGCTTGGTCCACGGCATCGTTTCCTGCAAGAGCGTCGCCTACGAAGAGAGTTAGGTGGGGGTTTGCAACCCTTCGAACCTTTTCAAGTTCAGACATTAAATTGGATTTATTTTGCATTCTTCCAGCGGTATCGACCAATACTACATCGATCCCTTTTGCTTTGGCGGAGTCCACGGCGTCTCTTGCGATTGCTGCAGAATCTCCCCCGCGTTGTGAAGAGATGCACCTAATGTCTAGGCGCTCGCAATGCGTTTCCAATTGTTCGATTGCCCCTGCTCTAAAGGTGTCCCCTGCTGCCGCTATTACCGACATTCCTTTCTTCTTTAGACGGTGAGCTATTTTTGCTACTGTTGTTGTTTTTCCCGTTCCGTTTACTCCAACGAACATGATTACTGCGGGGGTGTCTCCCTTGTCAATAAAGCCTTGAATACTAGCATCGAAGTCCCAGTATCCTGCTTTGAGAATGCTTCGCAGTGCTCGCTTGAGGCTGGCTTCAAGAATCTTTGAAAGGTCTGCTCCCTTTCGAATTCTCTGCCCTATTAAATTGGTTCTGAGAGCGGCCATTACTGCGGAAACCGCTTCTGATGAAATATCAGATTCAAGCATAATCCATTCGAGTTCTTCTAATAGGTCATCAAGTGCTTCGCTTTGTTTGATTACCTTTCCGCCAGATTCTACAACGCCCCCTCCAAGGTCGATGTCGATGCCGGCTGTTTTTGTTGCCCCAAGGCTGCCAGTTGGTGCTGCTTTGACTTCTACCAGTTGTCGCCCGGTTGTAGTCCTCATCATGTGGAGGTCGACGTTTGCACCAGCAAGGCGCCCTACTTCCTTACCTCCTCTTCTCTTGAGTTCTTTGGCCTTGGATTTCTTAGCAACGGCGGCTTTTTTTGCCGCCTTCGCAAGTATTTTCTTTTCGCGCCTAGAAAGTTCGGTGGGGAGTGTGTAAGTTTCTTCTTCATCCTCATCCCACTCTTCCCATTCATCCTCAGTAGGGGGTAAAGCGAGTGGCTCATCATCAATGATTTCGTCCCACTCTTCTTCAGGTTGAGTATCGATCGGGTTTTGGGATGCAAGAGCTTCTTGCGCCTCTTCGCTCTCTTCGTCGGTTGAAAGCGCATCAATATCGGCTTCTTCCGCAGCCTCGTTTACGCGCTTACGGAATTTATCGAAGAGTCCCATTATTCTCCCTCAGTCATCTAGTGTAAGGCTGCTACCAAAATTTCGGCGCCGTTTGGGGTTAGTAGAAGGGGCCGGTTCTGGTTCAGAAGGCGTTTCTTCGGGTTCAGATTCGGATATACTCTTTGCTGCTTCATCGAAAGCGCTTGCCAATTCTTCAGTTCTCTTTGAAATAATTTCGATTTCTGCTTCAAACTGGGTTTTTACTTCGGCGAGGTCTTCAATTCTTGATTGAACAATTGTTATTGCTCCTTGTGGTGTTCTCTCGCCCAAGATTCCTGTGCCTAAATCTACAAGAGTTGTTGTTCCTTTGTTGATTGGTAACATAACGCCTGCTCCAAGTGACATATGGCCTCCTGGTGAGGTTTCTATTGCCTTAAGAGAGGTTATCGTTTCTTCGTGTTCAAACAACACTGCGTCGACACGTTGTACCTGTTCTTGGAGTTCAGCAAGGCGCTGTCGATTCATGTCGACAAGCCTCGCCATCCGTTGAAGTTCAACTGCGTCAACCATGGCGACCACCTTATGGGAACGCCTCACCCATCAAGAACCCGACGATTTATGTCGGCTCACTCTTCTTCGGTTGGAGCGATTACTCCGCCTGCTGCGGCGATTTGCTCGCGGAAGGCGTCTAGAATGCGTGCTTCGGTGGAAGTTCGTGGATCGATTTCTTGAACGGAGTCGATGTTGATTGCTCGGCGGTTCGCCTTGTGGCGAGAGCCAATTATGGAATAACAGCGGTGTGTTGCGTCCTCTTCAGAGTCAGCTGCCAAGTCAAGACTGAATTGCTGGCGCTGACGTCCAAATGGAGCGGTTCCGGATACACGGTATGCCTGCATGGCCCCGCCGACCTGTGGATGCGTCTTAAACGCGCTGGCGCGGGTCGGGACACCTGAAAATTCAACCGTGGTGGGAGCGAGGGGGTTGTTATGCGTGTGGTGGGAGCGTTGGTTTTGGTGCTCCTCCTCGCACCATTTGCTACGGCTTCTTCAATATCTGGACATGGTTATTCTTCGGCTGATATTCTTGCGGATGGGGCCCTTGATGGAGCCCAGTCGAGCGAATATAATGGCGCCGGAGTAATTATTGCTGTAGCAGATACTGGAGTTGATATCGACCATGCCTGCTTCAGAAATACTACGGATTCAATCGGTGCGCCTGGGCCTGAGCACAGAAAAATCGTATATCTCGATGATACCGTAGATGGGTGGGATACTCAGGGTCACCAGCAATTCCGCCACGGCACACACGTGGCGGGTATTCTCGCTTGTTCACACGTGGATGGAAATGAAAGTTTGATGAATTCGTTTTCAGATGGGGCGCGATTAATTGTGCAAGATATTGTCAATCAAACGGGTTGGCACCCCCCCGAAGTGGATGTGTTGCTGTCCCAAGCAGCGAATAATGGTGCAATAATCAATTCGTGGTCGTGGGGTGATGATTCTGTCGAATATACCAACAGGAGTTCGGATGTTGATACGTGGTTAATGGAAAACCCATGGTCACTGGTTTTCGTCGCACCGGGGAATAATGGTAATCAAATGATGGAGCCCGCAAATGCCCGCAACGCTGTAGCGGTTGCGGCTTCCAATTTTGATGAAAA
>CAZNXM010000013.1:0-21047 GCA_964577145.1 uncultured Candidatus Poseidoniales archaeon | reverse complement strand
GTTGATTCCGATGGTTGTGCCATCCAAAATAATGCTCCTGAATTACAATTTATCATCGACCCCTCTGGAGGAAATCATACTCACGAGCTCGTGATAATGATTGGCGTTTCGGATGAAGAAGGGGATGCTGTTAACGTTGCAATGCGTTTGTTCTCTCCTAGCCTTACCATTGATCTTGGTGATTGTGCTAGGCGTTTAGAAAATGTAACTATGCACCAATGCATTATTGTTGTAGAAGAAGACCTTGTTATCTATCAAATCAATCGCCATGATTGGCGTTTAGAAATCATCGCTATTGATGAAAATATTTCGGAATGGACTCATCCGTTGATTTCTAATTTGTCCTCTGATGAGTTCACGATTTGGTGGGAAAATCCCGCGTTAATCGGAGGAGAGGGTGGCACAAATGTTAGTGATGGAGATGAAGGGGATGAAGTCTCACAAAATCGGGCTTTACTTTGGGGTATTTTTGGAATCGTTACGGGAGTAATTGTTGCCGCAGGCTTCGTGTTTCGCGGTTTTGAAAAGAAGTATATTGATGAGGTTCCCCCACCATTCGTCGAAGAAGAATGAGGCTTTTCACGCGAGTGAAACTTCAAGTCAAGTGGCTTCGTCGCCACAATGTCCTAGGGGCACAAGGTGAGATAAATGGCAGAACGACTCTATGTGGGAATCGATCTTGGAACGTACCAATCAACAATTGCTTCGAGCACTGGCTCGTTAGAAACAATTGAGACTGTTGTTGGTCGTCCGAAGGACCCAGTTGCACGAAATTTCCTTGGTAGAGATGTATTATTTGGTGCAGATGCACTAAAGAACAAACTCGCCTGTAATATTTACCGCCCCATGGCTGCAGGAGTAACTCAAGATGATGAGGCAAACCTTGCTGCTGCAAAGGCGTTTGTTACTCACTTGGTCGAAACTGTAGACCCTGAAGAGTATGATGAAGTGTTTGGAGTCATTTGCTCTCCGTCACATGTTTCTTTCACTGACAAGAGCAATCTCGTTGCTACTCTACGCGGCCAAGTCAATGCAATTATGGTTGTTACTGAGCCTTTTGCAACTGCATTTGGTATTGGAGAAATTTCCGGTTCCATAGTTGTCGACGTTGGTGCAGGCACCACAGACATTGCGCGCTTGTACGGAACTTTCCCTTCAGAGGAAGACCAATTGACTATCACTGAAGCTGGCGATTGGATTGATGAACAACTTGTCGAATTGATTCGAAAGAAGTACACCGGTGCACAAGTCACCAAGGACATGGTACGTAAGTGGAAAGAGGAGTTTTCCTATGTTTCCGGCGACAACCGCGAACAAATGGTTGAATTATCTGTTGAAGGTAAGAAGCAGGTTGTCGATATTGGGGACCTGATAAAGGATGCTTGTGGATTAATTATCGGCAAGGTTGGAGCTGCAATCAAATCGATTGTTGCTTCAGCAGACCCTGAATACCAACCTATTCTACGAAACAACATCATCCTCTCTGGTGGCGGCTCGTTGATCGAAGGTATCGCAGATGCTGTGGCTCATGAAATCGCAGATATTGGCGATGTTACGGTTACCTGTGTTGATGACCCTATTGAGAAGGTCGCAACTGGCGCAATGGTACTCGCTCAAGAGATGCCAGATGAGCAGTATACCGCGATTAACTGAGGGTCGCCTAATGGGCCCGTAGGGCCCTTCAGGAGATGAAAGGTTGAAGTGTGGTTGATGTGCGATTGCGTGTAATGACGCTCGGCGCTACGAACCCAGGTGGTATCAGCCGCATCGGAGATTCTTCAGGAGATGAGCGTGCTGCACTCGAAGGAATGCTGCGCGGTTACCCGGTTGACCAACTTGTGGAAGAGGTTTTGGTGGCTTGGCAAGAGCTCGCTGAAAGAAACGAAGACCTCGTAACTTCCAAGCAAAGGCTCCGAGTTCTAGAACTCGACCTTGCTGAAAGGAAAGATGAGGTTGCTCCAGAGGTTGCTCAACTACAACAAGCAAGTGCGGAATTGGAAGAGGGGCGCGCTAGAATTATCCATTTGGAGAGGCTCCTAGAAGACACTCGGCAAGAACTGTCTGACAACCGTTCCTCAATTTCCTCAGAAGAAAAGGTCGCTCTTGAAACCGAAGCGGGCCAACTCAGAGAATTAACCGTTCAACAAGACGATGTAATTGCTGAAATGGAAGGCCGTATTTCCCAAATGGTGGAAGCATTAGAGCGAGCTGCTAATGCCGGACTGACAAGCGTAACTGCTGATGAAGTGCGGGCTTTGAAATCTCAAACCGATGCTCTATCGGCAGACCTTGATGCTGAAAAGGCTGCAAACAATGCCTTGGAAGAAGAAAGACAGCGGCTTCGAGATATTGCTGACAGGTTGCGAGGTTTGTTGGATCAGCGCGATAACCGTTTGGCGGAACTCGAAGAGCAATTAGAGAGGGTTATGCAAGGCCCTCGTTCGGTTTCAGCAGAACATGATTATTTGGTCGAGCAGATTGAAGAATTGAAGCGTCGCCTTCTTGAAAGAAACCGAGAATACGAATCTTTGCGACGCCGAGAGCGTCGTCTACACAATGATGTGTTTGAAAGAGATGAGCGGATTCAACAAATGTCTCTTACTATTGTTGATTTGGAGTCGGCACTTACCGACCGTACTGCGGAAATCCGAGAATTGGAGTCTCAGCGTAATACTGCAGTCACTGAATTGGATGGTGTTAGAAGGTCTGAGCGTACTCGTGAAGTTGTTGGGCGAGTATTTGCTGATTCGCTTTCACTGGTTAGGACCCACGATGAGCGCGAATTGAAAAAGGAAATTTACGCAAATTCCCCAGATGTTTCAAGAACAATTTCGGCGCCGGATTCCGATGATATGCATACTCTAGCAAAAGGTGGCTCTGTTGATTTAGAAACCACTACTGAAGAGATTTCTAAGGGTATGGATGTTGATGATGATCGCCCTCCAGCTCCTGGTGGCTCTGGAGACCCTGTTGTTTACGACGATGAGGATTGAATTCCTCTAATTACGGCTTCAAGACGTTCTCTTAGTTCGGCATCTGAGGCTGCGTCTTCAGTAAGCGTTCCCGTTACAACCCAATTTGCACCGGCTACTGCTGCCTTTGAGGCTTGGGCTTCAGTTCTAATTCCTCCTCCAACGATCAAACAGAGTTCGGAAACCCGCCTTGCAGCCTGAATAGAATTAGAATCTACTTGGTTTGAGGCTCCACTTCCCGCTTCTAAATATAGGGCATTAAACCCATACATTTTCGCTGTTAGCGCATAAGAATAAACTAATTCTTCTTGACTTGAATGAATTAGATCTGCGTCTCCAACCTCTCCTACTTTGCCTCCTGGAGAAAATACAAGGTAGCCAGTGGGTAGTGTTTCTACGCCGTATTGCTCAAGTGCTGGTGCGCCTCTAAGTTGTTCTCCAATTAGGAATCGCCTTGTTTTTGAATTCATTAACATCATGAACAGAATTCCATCAGCAGCTGGAGAAAGTGCGTGTGCTCCTCCAGGAAATAATACTACAGGAACTTTCCAAACATCTTCATTTGCAGTGGGGTCTTGGCTTGCTGCAAATGTTTTGAGTTCCAGAATTTCTTGGATTGCTTGACAGGTTTCATGAACTACATCGTTAGGAGTATCTGTTGAACCCCCTACAAATATCATTCTCGACCCAGTTTCAACAGCAATAACTGCTCGCTTTGCCGCAACTTCTGCACTTTGCTTACCCGGGTCGATTAGAATGATGTGTTGGCATCCATTACTCCTATCGAGAACATAAGAAAGTAGTCCCGCATCAGGCGTCATAGTTTGGCACCCCCGGCTCCGATTGAATGATTTTTCGGGCGATTGTCGTTCCTCGAATGATTGCGTCATCGCCACTAATTTCTTCTGATGAGGGTGGGTGTTCACCTTTCATTACCTCTAACCATCCTTGTGTTGGACGTGGGGGGGCTTTGTTTCGTGACCAACATTCTACTAGACCATCCCCTCTTTGGAAACACAAGGAGTCTTCAGTTTGAGTATTAATTGAAAATGCGTCAGGAATATTATCTTCTATCGTTATCCCTCCAAACCAATTTATGAGTGAATCATCAATTTTCCCTACAGGCCAACCAGGCGCTGGTGACTTCCCCCCAGTACAATCAATTGCCCCTTCTGGTGCTCTTGTTTTTAGGTTGATTTTTCCTCCTAATTCCAAAACCTCTCTGGCCATTTCTTTTTCCAACCACTCTCTTCTAAATCCCCAACCTAATGGTCCAAAGGCTGCACAACACGTTTCGATATGTTTAGGGTCCATATCTCGTAGTAAACCAGGAGATCTTACTGGGTTTCCTATTTCTTGCCGTGTTTCAAATAGTGTTACTTCCATATTTCTTTGAAGTAATTCTAATGCGCATGAAAGGCCAGTTAGTCCAGCACCTGCAATGATTATCATTTCAGTTCTCCTCAATTGAAAGTGCAAAAACTGGACAAGAAGGGATACAATGATTACAAAGAGTACAATCTTTTTGAGTGACAATTGCAAGCCTATCTACTAATTCTAAAGCATTAGTAGGGCATATTGCAATACAAGCTCCACACCCATAACATAGATCTTCGTCAACGACAAAAATTCCTGATTTGGGCTTCGCCATTGATACTTGGAGTGGACACTGGGTCATTGCCTCTTCGGCCAGATGTCTATTGGAAAATTATTTTTTAATGAATTGAATTAGTTGAATAATGTGCAGTAGAAATAAATTAAAATGAAATTTGAAAAAATTCGTACCCCTTACCCCTACCCCTATATTTCCACTGGAGTTAATTTTAGATGGTTGTGAATAGAAAGAAAAGATGTGATAGAAAAGAAGCGATAGCAAGACCCTTTGTTGTGTTTCGCGTCTAGTCCTTAACCTTCGCGAGAGTTTAACAGATTCAATAACTCTGATTTTACTTCCATTGGAAATACAGGGGTGCGACATGTTCATGCATGGTCGGCATAAGGAGATAATATGGTTCTATACTCTCCAGGGCGAACTACTTCATATCCTGAAAACCCTCCAACCAAAGGAATGAGGTATCATTATCTTGGTGGAGGAGATGAAGTTGGAAATGTTGGATGTATGTTTGAAGATTCAAAAGGAACGAAGATGCTTCTTGATTATGGATTAGCTCCAACAGATCCTCCTCGATATCCTCATGAAGCGCCACCAGTGAAAGATGCAGTAATTACTCATTCTCATATTGACCATTTAGGTATGGCTCCTTGGCTTTGTTCAAATCACAGAACAAAATTACATGGCACAAGATTAACTGCAGAAATTTCTAGAATGATGTGGAATGATTGTTACAAAGTTAGTAGAATCGAAGGATATCCATTAGCATGGGATAAAAGAGACATCGATGGCGCAATGGCTTCATGGCAACCCCATGATCTAAATGATTCATGGGAAAATAATGACTGGACACTCAAATTATTGGGAGCCGGCCACATTCCAGGTGCTGCAATGCTCCACGTCGAAACCGAAACTCACAAACTCCTTTTTAGTGGAGATTTTGATACGAGAGATTCTTTTTTGGTTAATGGCGCAAAACCAGAAAAAACCGACGTATTATTTGTTGAAGGAACTTATGGTGGAAGAGAACATCCCAACAAGGAGGAAGAAATCCAGCGATTTATTGAGAGAATTGTAAAAGTTACCGAACGCGGTGGTACAGCATTAATTCCAGCGTTTGCCAATGGTAGAACTCAGGACGTAGTAATGACACTCCATAAGCACCTCCCCGAACTAGATGTTCATGTTGATGGGATGGGAAAGAGGGTTGCAAAAATTCAGATGGACCACCCAGAACTTTTGAGGGATCCCGTTGCATTAAACTCAGCCTGGAATTGGTGTAAGAGGGTTTCTTCGAAATCTGATCGTAAAAAGGCCTTAGACGCAGACTGCATAGTATCAACATCAGGAATGATGGATGGAGGACCATCGATTTGGTATCTCAATCGCCTTCGAGAAGACCCCCGTAATGCAATATTACTAACCGGCTATCAAGCAAGGGGTTCGGGAGGTAGAATGTTACTCGATAAAGGCAAGATACCGATTTGGGATAAGGAGACCACAATCAATTTAGAAGTCGATCAGTTTTCATTTTCTACTCATGCAGGACACTCAGAAATTGTCGATTTTGCCTCAAAATGCGAAGCGGAAACCGTAGTTGTCTATCACACAGACCCAACCCACGCTCGTCCACCACTTGTTGAAGCTCTCGAGGCCAATGGGCATGAAGTTCACACCCCAGTAAATGGCATATCCATTAATCTAAATTGATGAAAACAGCCGAAGTGGTTGAATACCGGGACGCTAAGCGGAAACCGATTCTTATGGCGGCAAAGGCACCAGCACCTGGCAAAAGGCGCAGAAGGAAAAAGATCCGACTTTCATTGAAAAGCTCCAAATTAAAGAAAACAGACGCGTATTCAGATACTCGCGGATGGTCAACAGATGTTGGCCGCACCGTAGACGCGCCAGAAGCGCCAAAAGCACCGGAGACAATTCGTCACCAGTGTGAAATGTGCGGCTCAATCATGAAGGTTCCAAAGCCAAGAAAGGCCCGCTATACCATCACATGCCCGCATTGTGAGCACGCAAAATCCTTTGAGTGAAGAAACAGTACCGGTAGCAAATAATCCTCTAAATCTGGGGAAAGTCTACATTTATGCGCAGTAATGCCGCGTAACCCCTCATAACTAATAATTCAAATATTCAAATATAACATAAAGTATATGTATGAATCTGAAGTGGGTCGTTCGACGACTATGGTACAAATGAACGACATCGCCGAACTCAGCGGATTGAAAGCGTCATTTCTTGAAGAGGTTGCAATAGTCATCAAAGTCCTGGGCCACCCAGAACGAATCCGCATTGTAGAGTATATTGATAATTCAGAAATGAATGTATCAGAAATTCAAAAACACCTTTCACTCACACAACCAGTAACAAGCCAACATCTTCGATTGATGAAAGATCGTGGGATATTGAAGTCTCGAAGAGATGGGACTAGTGTATATTACTCGTTAGCAACTCCATTGGTTTCTAAGATGCTGGTTTGTTTAGCAGAAACGCAGCGTCAGATGTATGAGCATAATTAGGAAGTGGAAAAATGACAGAACACAATGGAGAAATAGACTGCAGTGGGATGAATTGCCCAATGCCCGTATTGAAGACAAAACTGAAAATAGATACGATGGCGGGCGGAGAGATCCTTCGTGTTATTGCGACCGATCCTGGAGCATGTAATGACATGCCAGCGTGGGCTAATCGCGTTGGCCACACACTCGTTTCAAGCGGCGAAGAGGGTGATAAATTCATCTTCTACATTAGGAAGGGTGAGTGAAATGGTAGAGAAGAAAAAGATGGCAATCATTGCAAGCCAAGGGACTCTAGATTGGGCATACCCCCCCTTCATTCTTGCTTCAACAGCAGCCGCAATGGACATGGAAGTGAAAATCTTCTTCACATTCTACGGCCTTCCACTTCTCAAGAAGAACCTCAAAGCAAAGGTTTCCCCCGCAGGAAATCCAGCAATGCCAATGAAGATGCCGTTTGGACCCAAATTTTTCCAAGGTATTGATTGGCCAATTCCAAACATGGTTAGTAATAACGTTCCAGGCTTCGAAAGCGTCGCTACCGGGTTGATGAAAAAGACCTTCAAGAACAAAGGCGTTGCTACTGTATCAGAATTACGAGATATGTGCGTTCAACTTGGTGTTGAACTCATCGGCTGCCAGATGACAATGGATGTATTCGGATTTGAGAAAGAAGAATTCATCGACGGAGTCAACATTGGCGGCGCCGCAACATTCCTTGAATTCGCCGCTGACGCAGACATCCAACTCTTCGTTTAAGGTGAGTAAATGGGAGAGTATAGCGCTACCGAATTGTACCACGCAATTGAAACCAAAGAGGATTTTATCCTCTTAGACGTTCGCAATGAAGAGGATTACAATAAGTTCGCTGTAGAAGGGCCTGAAGAAATAACCACCCTAAATATTCCTTATTTTGATTTTATCGAAGACGCAGAAAACAGTGCTGCAAAAGTACCAACTGAGAAGAAAATCCGGATAATTTGCGCTAAAGAAGGATCCTCACAGTTTGTCTATGAAGTTCTTACTAGCATGGGAAGAGAAGACGTTAGCTATCTTACTGGAGGGGTTGTTTCCTGGGGTAATTTATTAATTTCTAAAAGGATAAATGATGAAGATGAAAGTTACGAGGTTTGGCAATTCAACCGACCAGCAAAAGCGTCTTGTTCGTATGGTTTAATCAGTGGCAATAATATGTTCTTATTCGACCCATCACGAAATGTAGAATTTTATCAGGACTTTGCATCCCAAAGGGGAGCAGCAATTACTCATACATTCGAAACCCATCTTCAAGCAGACTACATCTCTGGCTCACAAGGGATTGTAGAACGCTGTGGTTCAATTTTTGTAGCCAACTCTGGTGATTATTCCTCGAGCATATACGACTATCATGATGTGTCCGACGGAGAGGAGTTTACCGTTTCAGCAGAGGGCCCGACGGTATTAGCAATCCATTCACCCGGGCATACTCCTGGGTCCACTACCTACGTAGTAGATGAGAAATTCATGATTTCAGGTGATACAGTATTTATTGTGAGTATTGGCCGCCCCGATCTTGGCAAGCAAGTAGTTGAATGGGCTAAAACACTCTATGCCACTCTAAAAACAAAAATCACCACCCTCCCAGAAGAGTTGACAGTACTCCCAGGCCATTACACTAATTGGAATGTCGAGGCAGATAACGAATACAGAATTCTAAACTCATTTGGTACAGTCAAAACCATGAACGAGGGAATATACGGTATTGATAATGAGGAAGACTTCGTCGCTTATATCCAAGACAACATGCGCACACAACCCGCAATATACGACCAAATTCGTAAAGTCAACATCGGCGCCCTTTCACCCTGCCCAATTGAGCAGAATGTAATGGACCTTGGGAAAAATGAATGTGCTGCAACAAGCACGACGGGGAAATAATGAGGAATCAATATGGTAAATTTTGGCTTCGTTATTGATAATAGAACCTGTATTGGGTGTCACGCATGCACCGTCGCATGCAAATCTGAACACGACGTTCCCATTGGCGTAAATCGCACTCATGTCAAGTATATCGAGAAGGGAGAATATCCTAATTCTACCCGAGAATTTAGTGTTCACCGCTGCAATCATTGCGAAGATTCCCCGTGCACAACAATCTGTCCAACAAGCGCATTATTTTCGCGAGAGGATGGGATAGTTGATTTTGACGATGAAAGATGTATTGGCTGTAAATCATGCATGCAAGCATGCCCATATGATGCATTATACATTGATCCAAACAAAGGAACTGCAGCAAAATGCAATTATTGTGCTCATAGAATTGAACATTCATATGAACCAGCATGCGTAGTAGTTTGCCCCACGGAATCTATTGTTTCTGGAGACTTAGACGACCCCGACTCAGCTATTTCCATTCGTATTCAAGAGAACGATGTTAGGGTCCGCAAACCAGAATCAGGAGCAAAACCCAACTTATTCTATGTAGAAGCAAGTGACGAAATGCTAGACCCCGCTGCAACTCTTAGAACGGGCAGTGGGATGTGGACAAGCCAAGAAGGAGGAGTGGGCCATTATGCTAAATATGCAGACAACCGGCTTAATCAGGCCGATACACCATCAATGATTGTTCAATTAGCATTGGAGATGAAGGCAAAAGAAGCGAACCCCCGCGACCGCGCAATTATTCACGACGTCATGGAGAAGTTAAATTCCGAAAACGCACCAAAAGCAACCAGATCATACGATGCCCCAAGCAAAGGAATTCTATGGGATTGGGACGTAGCAGGATATCTCGTTACAAAATCAGCAGCGGCGGGCCTCTACATACTATTGATGGCAAGTATTCTTCTTGGCAAACTAGAATTTGATCTAGCGGCAGCTATTGGAATAACACTCAGTATTGCTTTACTAGGACTTACGGGAGCATTATTAATTCATGACCTAGACAAACCAATGCGATTCATCTATGTGATGCTAAGGCCAAATTGGTCTTCGTGGCTGGTAAGAGGAGGATTCACCCTTGGGGCATTTGGTGGATTAATGACTCTTCATCTCGCAATTTTTGTTCTCGGACTCCCAGTAGAATTACACAAGTGGATTGCAATAGTAGGAATTCCTGCAGCATGGCTAACGGGATCTTACACTGGCTGGCTCTTCAAGCAAGCAAAAGGAAGAGTCATCTGGTCGAGTAAAAGTAATGCGGAAATCGTATTGGTTGGCAGCATTGAAATGCTTTTCTTTGGAGGACTTGCATTCGTCTCATTATTCACCTTCTTCAACAACTATACAACATTCTTCTTACCTGCTATTGCAGTATCATTAATTGGATTCTGGTTTGGCTATCAACACATTTTACATGGTCTGAGGGAGGCCCAAGCAGCTCCACTGCTTTGAGGTGATATTATGGCAAAATCCATTATTGAACACATTGCTCAAACACTTCGCATTATTCCTAATCTCGATAGAGAGGATACGGTAAAAATTCAAGGGCCACTTAGAAAATTCCCGAGTCCCGATAATTGGCATAATCATATGGAATTGGATGCAAACGCGTGGCCAAAAAAGGTCGAGCGAAATTATTCACTTATCCCTACAACCTGTTTTAACTGCGAATCAGCTTGCGGCTTACTTGCATATGTGGACAAAGAATCCGGCCAGGTTTCCAAATTTGAAGGAAATCCGCACCACCCAGGGAGCCGTGGTCGCAACTGTGCAAAAGGACCAGCAACAATCAATCAAATCAAAGACACCGAGAGAATTCTCAAACCACTTCGCCGAAAAGGAGCTCGTGGAGCAGGAGAATGGGAAGAGATTACTTGGGATGAAGCACTTGACGAGATTTCCACCAAAATCCGTGCAAGCCTAAAGACGGGCGCCAAAGATAGAGTGGTATACCACGTTGGCCGCCCAGGCCACGAGGGTTACACTAACCGTGTTCTCAAAGCATGGGGAGTTGATGGCCATAATAGTCACACAAACATCTGTTCCGCAGGTGCTAGAACCGGATATGCAATTTGGCACAAGCACGACCGACCCTCGCCCGATCACGCAAATGCGAAAGTGATTCTACTAACTTCTTCACACCTTGAAACAGGGCACTACTTCAATCCACACGCACAGAGAATTCTCGAGGGAATGATGGATGGCGCCAAACTCATTGTCATCGATCCAAGATTATCTAATACTGCTGCAATGGCAGACCATTGGGTTCCAACATGGCCCGGTTCTGAGCCAGCATTATTCCTCGCATGGGCAAAGATGATACTTGACAAAGGCACATACGACCGCAAATTCCTCGAAGATTGGGTCAACTGGGAGATGTGGTTAGCCGCAGACCATCCAGAAGAGCCACGAACATTTGAGAGATTTATTGAATTAATGAAAGAAGAATACTCAATGTATACTCCCGAATTTGCCGCAGAGGAATGCCGAATCCCCGTCGAGCAAGTAATCGAGGTCGGAAATATTGTTGCAGAAGCCGGTAGCGCCCTTTCCTCTCACGTTTGGCGTTCAGCATCAATTGGAAATCTCGGCGGATGGCAGGTTTCTCGAACCCTCCATTTTCTTAATGTTCTAACCGGAAGCGTTGGTACTGAAGGAGGAACTGCTCCCAATTCATGGTCCAAATTCAAGCCAGAATTATTTGACGAGCCACCAGCCCCAGATGGCTGGAACGAACTCCATTTCCCTCCCGAATACACACTATCTCATTTTGAAATGAGCCACATTTTGCCACATTTGGTGAAAGAAGGAAGAGGTACGATGGATGTGTATTTCACCAGAGTATTCAACCCAGTTTGGACATACCCAGACGGTTTTGCATGGATGGGAATGTTGCAGAACGAAGAGGCAATAGGTTGCCATGTAGCCATGACTCCTACATGGAATGAAACCGCATTCTTTGCAGATTATGTACTCCCAATGGGCCATTCTGCTGAAAGGCATGACATCAACTCCTATGCTACAAGCTCTGGTAAGTGGGTGGCATTCCGCCAACCAGTTCTACGTGAATATGCGAGAAGAGAAGGCAAAGAAGTAGAATTCACCCATGAAGTAAATCCAGGCCAAGTATGGGAAGAAGACGAATTTTGGAATGAGTTATCATGGCGTATTGACGATGGAACAATGGGCATTCGAGAACACTTCATGAGTCCATATCGCCCAGGTGAAAAGATCACCATAGACGAATATTATCAGTATACTTTCGAGAGAGTTCCTGGACTGACTGAAGCTGCAGCCGAAGAAGGTTTGACAGAACTCGAATACATGAGAAAGCACGGAGCATTCCTAATTGAACCTTCGACCTACAATAAGCATGAGACTGAGGGCTGGCCAACCCCAAGTGGGAAGCAAGAATTTTATTCTGAGACGATGATAGAGTTTGGCTATCCCGAACATTCAATTCCACATTACCGAATTAACAGCCATGTCCATCCAAGCAACCTTGAAGGCGAAGATGAATATTGTCTACTACCAAACTTCCGATTGCCACAACACATACATTCGCGTAGTGCAAATGCAAAATGGTTGGTTGAAATCGCTCATAAAAACCCAATCTGGATTCATCCGAAAGACGCTGCAAAACTAGGCGTTGCAGAAGGAGAACTACTGAAGATTCGTACTGAAATTGGATGGTTTGTTGACAAGGTATGGGTTACTGAGAGCATCAAACCAGGAGTAATAGGTTGCAGCCACCACATCGGAAGATGGAGGCGAAAACAGGACTCAGGTAACCGATTTATGACAAATGAAGTCAAAATCGAAGACCGCGGAGATGGAAAAATGCGTATGCGCACAACTAGTGGCATCGAATCCTTTGATTCAAAAGATCCAGACACTAAGCGAATTTGGTGGAGAGACGGAGGAGTCCACCAAAACATCACTCACGCAGTACAACCCGACCCAATCAGCGGTTCACATTGCTGGTTGCAAAAAGTATGGCTTTCAAGACCAGGCCCTGACGAGTTATATGGCGATGTAGAAGTGGACATGGAGAAATCTATGGCCCATTACAAGAAGTGGAATGAGTGGGCTAAAGAAAAGGAAACCCACCCGCGTGGCGAAAGGAGACCCCTCTGGTTTAAACGACCTCTTGCGCCTAAACTAGAACACTTCTTCCTCGACGAAAAATAGGTGATAAAATGGATCCCACAATAATATTCGCTGTAGCCTTATTGCTATTTGTTGCACTGATTTTCAGCCCACTTGGTTTGGGAGGGGGGGTACTTTACGTGCCAATATTTCTCTACCTTCTCGAATGGAAAGTTCAAGAAGCAGTCTTGGGCTCACTATTACTTGTACTCATGGTTGCACTTGGAAGCAGCCTATCACACAACAAATCTGGACACGCCGACTCCACTGTTGCCAGAGTAGGGCAAATCACAGCAACATTTTTCGCAGTAGTTGGTACAATCCTTACGGGGGTTCTTCTTGAGAGCGTCGGAGAAATAGGAGTAAAAATACTCGCTTCAGCAATCTTAGTTTTTGTTGTTGAACGCACAATTACACGGATGCGAACGGAAGATTCTGAAGGCGAAACCCCTCCGGACTTTGAGCCTCTAAAGAGGAAGTACCAGGTAGGAACTGCATTCGCAGGCACCGCTTCTGGATTACTTGGGATTGGGGGAGGAGCAATTCTAGTTACTCTCAATCGCTCCTTACTAAAAATGGACCCCCATAAAGCCGCAGGAACAAGTTTTCAGATTGAAACAACAGTCGTTCCAGTCGCATTAGTAACCCACATCATTTTCGATGGTGTCGCATTAGACCTCTATCATAGAGTTGGAGCCCTTGGCTTGGTATTGATCCCATTACTCGTATTCATAACAGCCTTCTTGGGGGCGAAATTTGCAATTAAATATTTACCGAAAAAAGCAGTTACGGCTATTTTTCTCCTTGCAGTAAGTCTAGGCCTTTTCAGATATTTCATAGATTTTGCATCGATGGTTTGAAACCAATCTACCGTGACACTCAAGCATGAATGCCCCTTGGTGGTGATGATGACCAATCTCCCCTACTTCGTTTCCCTTGAGGAAGCACTGGATATTTGCCGTCAAACAAAACTTGTAGTTGAAACTGAGCAAGTCAATTTAGACGATGCTCATGGTAGAATATTAGCACAAGATTTGGCCTCTCTAGTAAACGACCCACCATTTGATAATTCGGCAATGGACGGCTTTGCAGTACGGCACGAAGACACCCTTTCGCCACCCACGGACCTCAAAATTATTGCAACAATTCAAGCGGCTGGCCAAGAAGACAATGTCCTTGTTGGCGAAGGAGAAGCTGTCCGAATAATGACCGGCGCACCTATGCCCAAAGGAACTGATGCAATACTCCAGGTCGAACTTTGTGAAACCGACGGCGATAGGGTCAGATTACTCAAAGAAGGTATGAAGCACTTCATCCGGTTTAAGGGAGAAAACATGACAGAAGGCCAAATCGCCCTCAATAAAGGAGCACACCTTACTCCCTCAAGAGTGGGCCTTTGCGCCACGATGGGGCATGGAAAAGTTCCAGTTGTTAAGCGCTTGAAAGTAGCGATTATCTCAACAGGAGATGAATTGATACAACCCGGAGAAGCTCTCTCTCGCGGTGAAATTTACGAATCAAACTCTTTTGGAATAGCGGGATTAGTGAAATGGTTAGGTCACGAGCCGGTTAGGATGCACTGCGTAGATGACACATTGGATGCTTTGCGAACTAGTCTAAATGAGGCAGCGAATACCTGCGACCTAATTCTTACTAGCGGAGGCGTTTCGATGGGAGAATGGGACCTTGTTAGGAAAATAATGGAAGAAGAAGGCGACCTCCATTTTTGGCGAGTTAAATTGAGACCCGGCTCCCCCCCGCTCTTTGGAATTTGGAATGACTGCCCAATATTTGGATTACCAGGAAACCCAGTAAGCTCGCATATTGTTTTCAGGATGCTTGTCGCTCCTTGGCTTCGCGGTGTGACCTCTGCGGACGGGCCAATAGAAGCCAGAACAACCGCACGGCTTGGAACCAATGTGAAAGCAACTCAAGACTGTCTCACAATGCGAAGGGTCTCTCTTGAGATTACTTCATCTGGCCTAGTTGCTCATCAACGAGTACACCAAGGCTCTGGTAACCTAACAAGTATTGCGTGGAGTGACGGACTTGTAGTATTACAGCCCGCCAGTACCAAACAAATGGGAGACGTAGTCGACGTCATCATTCTATGAGGGATTACTGTGAGATTCGAAGAGGAGATTGATTTACTGGAAGCAGTCCAGAAAATGCTTCCAAATTCCAAGAGAAACACCCTACGGCGAATGCTTACAGAAGGGCGAATTAGAGTTGATGGCAAAATTATCCACAAAGCCCGCCACACCGTTTCAATAGGGGCTGAAGTATCAATTACAGACCGTTCTAGTGCGGCTGAAGATGCACCCCCACCTCAACCAAAAAAGAAACCGGTTCGCATCAAAATATTGTACGAAGACGAACACATCTTAGTGGTCAATAAGCAAGCAGGCCTACTCTCCGTAGCGACGGATAAACTGGAACCAGACACACTCCATTCACGAAGCCTAGACTATCTCCGTGAAGAAAATGAAAATGAGTGGATATACATCGTACACCGGTTGGATAGAGAAACATCCGGCGTAATGGTATTTGCAAAACATAAACGGCACAAAGAATACCTGCAAGAACAATTTGCGGACCGAGCAGTCCATCGAGTATACCATGCATTAATCCAAGGAACGCCGAAAGAACAATCGGGAACAATACAAGAATGGCTACTTGAAGATAAATTTCTCAATGTCAAAGCAGTTAACAAACGCCATCCCCAAGCGAGAGAAGCAATTACGCATTGGAATATCGAAGATAGTGACGAAACAGCATCACTTGTTCAATTGACAATTGAGACTGGCAGGAGGCACCAGATCAGAGTAGGGCTTGCTAACCTCGGCCACCCAGTTATCGGTGACCAACAACATGGGGCTGAAGGTAACCCAATTGGAAGAATAGCCTTGCATGCAACCGCTCTAGAATTACTCCACCCTGAAACCGACGACCCCATCAGATTTGAAGCAAAAATTCCATTCGGTCCAGAATGAAACGCAGCCCTCAAGAACTCTTGACGAGACCGAGTAAGGTAAGGGGGGGCGAAGATGGCTAGAGACGAAGGCTGGATAGAGGTACGTGGCGCCCGCACCCACAATCTTCAGAACATCGATGTCAAACTACCACGTGGCAAATTTGTAGTCATAAGTGGTGTTTCAGGTTCGGGAAAATCTAGCCTCGCGTTCGACACCCTATATGCAGAAGGGCAACGAAGGTATGTCGAAAGCCTTTCCAGTTATGCACGTCAATTTATCGGCCAGATGAAAAAGGCCGACTGCGACACAATCGAAGGCCTTTCTCCTGCGATATCTATCGACCAAAAGCAAGGAAGTCATAACCCTCGCTCCACAGTATCTACTGTTACGGAAATAATGGATTATCTCCGATTGATGTGGGCAAGAATTGGCAAACCCCACTGCCCTACATGTGGAATAGAAGTAGCGCGTAGAACAGTGCAAGAAATCGTTGACGACATCATGTGGAAAATGGAGGGGCACGCTGTAGCGGTTTGGAGCCCCGCTGTAAGAAACCGTAAGGGCACCCACGTCGACCTTTTCCGCCATCTTGTAGAACAAGGTTGGACAGAGGGGCGCATCAATGGCAGAGATGCCTCATTCGAGGATGAACACAACCTCGACAAAAACCTCCGACACGATATCGATGTCAGAATGGATAGGACACGGTGTATGAGAGATCGCCGCCAAAGACTCACTGAGGCAGTAGAAGCCGCCCTTAGAATCGGCGGAGGAACTGTGGCAATAGAAAGCATAGAATCCCCAAAACCCGACTTTGAACTTACTGAAGGGTCAAAGTCACAGGAAACCGAGGAAGGGGCCACATTAGTGTGGTCAGAGGAATTTGCTTGTGCACAACACGGCGCATTTATGCCTGAAATGAGCCCACGGGTATTCTCATTTAACTCACCACTTGGTGCGTGCCCCTCTTGCCAAGGACTTGGTGTAAGAAGAAGTTTCAGTGAGGCCTTACTAGTCAATCGGAAAGCCACGGTTTCGGAAGGATGCATCATCCCGTGGCGGCAATCTATGTCGCCACATTGGTATCGAAAGCTAATGGAACAAACCTGTGAACACTACAATATTCCGACCGACATACCATTCCAAGAATTAGATGACGACGCCCAAGATATATTGATGAACGGCTCTGGCTCAACAATAATTCACTTTGAATTCCGTTCAGAAACCGGCTCATTATACAAGTATAGCAAACCATGGGAAGGAGTTTTTGGACGGCTGCAAAAAACCTACACAGAGACTACCTCAGATCGCACGAGGTCTCGACTAATCGCATGTATGAATGATGATGATTGCCCCGATTGCAATGGTGAAAAACTCAACCCTGCAGCTAGACATGTTTCAGTAGGAGGAATCAGACTCCCGCAAATCGGTTCTGCAAGTGTACATGAAGCACTCCAAATAGTCCACTCTTGGATAGGTAAAGGTAAAACCGCTGAAACATTAGATGAGCGTTCTGCATTTATCGGAAGAGAAATCATCAAAGAAATAGAATCCCGGCTTGGATTTTTAGATTCTGTAGGCTTAGATTATTTGACACTTGACCGCCGCGCAAATACTCTTTCAGGCGGAGAGAGCCAAAGGATTAGACTAGCAACACAAATCGGAAGCCGACTAACTGGTGTGATGTATGTTCTCGATGAGCCATCAATAGGGCTCCATCAGCGCGACAACGCGAGATTACTAGCAACTTTACGGGAACTTTCCGAACTTGGCAATACCCTACTAGTTGTAGAACACGACGAAGAAACACTACGCCAAGCAGATTGGTTGTGTGATTTAGGCCCTGGAGCGGGCTTAAACGGAGGGATGATTGTTGCAAACGGGTTACCCGAAGAAGTGATGGCAACCGAAGGGTCAGTAACGGGGGCGTTTCTTTCTGGACGCCGCTCCATACCAACTCCAACCGAGCGCGTAAAGGCAACTAAAGGATACCTCAAAGTCGTAGGCGCCCGACAAAACAATCTCGATTCAATCGATGTGACTTTTCCACTTGGGTGCTTAACGGCAGTAACGGGCGTTTCAGGCTCGGGCAAATCCTCCCTTGTATCGAGCATACTCGGCCCTGCGCTACAGCGTAACACCAACGGGACTGATACTCAACAAGGGGTCCACGACGAAATCGAAGGAATCGATTTAGTCGACAAGGTGATTGTAATCGATCAATCCCCAATTGGTAGAACCCCCCGCTCCAACCCCGCAACATATACCAAAGCCTTTGACGAGATTCGCAAAATATTTTCTCAGACGCAATTAGCAAAGGAAAGAGGGTATCTACCGGGGCGTTTTTCATTCAATGTAAAAGGTGGCCGTTGCGAAGCTTGTCGGGGAGGAGGCTCAATCAAATTAGAGATGAATTTCTTACCCGATGTGTGGATAACCTGTGATATCTGTAATGGCAAGCGATACACCCGCGAAACACTTGAAGTCACATGGAAAGGAAAGAACATTTACGACATACTTGAAATGCCGGTTAGTGAAGCAACAGTATTTTTCAAAAATCACCGAAAACTGCACCGCACACTCTCGACAATAGATGATGTGGGCCTTGGTTACATCAGGCTTGGACAACCAGCAACGACCCTTTCAGGCGGAGAAGCTCAAAGGGTAAAACTCGCAAGCGAATTTAGAAGGCCTCCACATAAACATACGATGTACATCTTAGATGAGCCAACTACAGGCCTATCATTTTCAGATGTAAATCAATTGATAGAAGTATTACTGCGCCTTAGAACAAGGGGCCATACTGTTGTGGTAATAGAACACCATCTAGATGTAGTAAAATCTGCAGATTGGGTAATTGACCTTGGCCCAGAAGGGGGCGACCGAGGTGGAAAACTCGTTGCCGAAGGCACCCCTGAACAAGTAGCAAAATGTAAGGCAAGTCATACAGGCGGATACTTAGCAAAACTCCTGTAATATCTCATAATTTGCTCAAAATTCTCTGAAAGCGCAGGAGTTGAATTCGGCGCAGCATTCATGGACGGTCCTCACCGCCGCCGACCTGCCCCTAAGGGGCAGGTGCTCCCATGGCCTCGAACATTGTCAGAGTCGAAGTCACTCCAAAACAAGGAGAAGGAATGCGCGACGTCCGTGGCGAATTGGTAAAGAGACAGCTATCCGCGGACCACGGCCTTGAGATTTCTTCCGTCCGCAGTATTGTTGGGTTTTTGGTGAAAAGCGAGATTGATTCTGAAGCGATTAGACCCAGAGTAGACGACTTATTTACTGACCCAATTATCGAAATCGGGACGGTTGATGCATTAGCTCTAGAGAACAGGTCCTTATTTTCAAACCGACCGGATATTTCAATTTCAATCGGTTTCAAACCAGGGGTTACCGACAATCCAGGTAAAGCGGCATTGGATGGATTTAGAACTATTTTTCCTGATTGCGGCGAGGAGGCACAAGTTGCAACCTACCTCACATTTGCATTCAACGGGATTCCTAAAGGCACCGATGCCAAGTGGCTTGCAGGTCAACTGCATAACGGATTGATTGAAAGAGCATTAACATCAGAAGGCGACGAAGAGATCCCTGCAATCCCATTTCCAACAGTTGTCCCTTCAGAATATTTGCAACCGGCAACAATCGACCTTGAAGTTGAAGACGAAGAATTAATCAAACTCTCCGACGAGGGATTACTCGCTTTGAATTTGGAAGAGATGCAGACGATTCAAGCCCATTACCGCGACCCAGAAGTGCGAGCAGCGAGGGCGGCCATGGGTCTGCCAGAAAATGCCCCAACCGATGTTGAATTAGAGTGCCTTGCACAGACATGGTCCGAGCACTGCAAGCACAAGATTTTCGCAGCGCACATCCACCACATTGACTCTGAAACCGGAGAGGATTGCGAGATAGATTCGCTATTCAAGACCCACATCATGAAACCAACTCTCGATATGAAAGACGAAGTCGACTGGCTCCTTTCGGTCTTCCATGATAATTCTGGAGTAATCGCCTGGGACGATGAATGGTCGATGTGCATGAAGGCTGAAACACACAATTCTCCTAGCGCACTAGACCCATACGGCGGAGCAATGACAGGAATCGTGGGCGTTAACCGCGACATTCTTGGAACAGGGCTTGGCGCTAGACCAATCGCCAACACAGACGTCTTTTGCTTTGGCCCACCCGATTGGGAGGGTGATTTGCCAGAGAACCTATTCCCCCCTTCAAGAGTTTTCAGAGGAGTCCACGCCGGCGTCCGCGTCGGAGGTAACGAAAGCGGCATTCCCACAGTAAATGGAGCGATTGTTTTCGACGACCGATATATCGGTAAACCCTTGGTTTATTGCGGAACAATTGGAATGATGCCCCGTCGCCTTGCCGATGGAAGAGAATCCCACGAAAAGAATCCAAAGGCCGGCGACCTCGTTTACATGGTTGGTGGGAGAGTAGGATATGATGGAATACACGGAGCCACATTTTCAAGCCTTGAATTGACTGAAGAATCCCCATCAAGTGCAGTTCAAATTGGCGACCCGATAACCCAGAAAAAAATGGTCGACATGATACTCGAAGCACGCGATGCTGGATTGATCACCTGTATCACCGATAATGGAGCAGGGGGATTATCTTCGAGTATCGGAGAAATGGCAGAATATACCAATGGCTGCGAGATAGATTTGGCTAAGGTTCCACTCAAGCAAGAAGGACTATCGTCATGGGAGATATTAGTATCAGAATCTCAAGAAAGAATGACAGTTGCAGTCACTGAAGCGGACGCGCCTGCCTTTGAAGCGCTTGCAGCATTGCATGAAGTTGAGGCAACTTTAGTTGCTTATTTTACCGACACAGGCTTATTCCACGTTAAGCATGGCGAATCAACAGT
>CAZNXM010000012.1:0-40504 GCA_964577145.1 uncultured Candidatus Poseidoniales archaeon | reverse complement strand
TTGCTTAGGTATTGGCAAATCAAAGGGCTTGCAGTGGGTCTTGTCAGACGCTACCCATTGAGTGGGAATTAATTTTCTGGGTTCCATTGCTTATGCTTAGTCATGCATTCAGCGAATTCTTTGGATTCAAGATTAGCTGCTAACCACTCGTGAACATTGGGCCAATTTTGCCCATCAAACCACTCACGATTATGATTTGCAAATTGCCTGACAAAGGGGAAAATTGCATCGCTTAGATTTCCTTCAGGGATTTCTTCCTCAAGAGATTCAATGAATTTGCATGCTTTCTCTCTGTGCTCTAATTCATCTACATCATCGTAGCGATTGGGATACTTGTAGCGGTCGAGATGAAATTTGAATTCATCGTCATTTCTACTTACCCATTCTTGCTCATGTTGCGATAATTCCCAGGGAAGTACATGCTCCATGATCTCCAAGCTCTCCTCGATGACTGTACCATCGGGCAAGAGCAGTATCGGTACAGTTCCCTTTGGTGAAATCTCCATCATATGAGCAGGGCGGTCTCTCAAGATAACTTCTCGATGCTCTACTTCGAATCCGGTACGTACGAGGGACATACGGGCACGCATTGCATACGGGCAGCGTCTGAATGAGTAGAGGATTGGCAAACTCATGCCTTACCCTCGATACAGTATGGGCACGATACTCCTTGAACGAAAGCAGGATTCTTCTGCTCTTCAACCGTGAGAGGCTCGCGACAGGACCAACAAACTTCAGTTGCGGTTTCAGTGAGGTCTCCTGCGATTCCGACCCTTCTGTCGAAGACAAAGCATTCTCCATTCCAGTGAGCACCTCCAGTTTGCTCGAAGTAATTGAGAATTCCACCATGGATTTGGTAGACCTCTTCGAATCCTTCGTTGAGCATTACTGCACTCGCTTTCTCGCAGCGAATACCACCAGTGCAGAACATTACGACTGGCTTGTCTTTGGGTAGTTCGCATTCTGCAACAGCCTTAGGAAATGCTCGGAATGACTGGAGATCTAAGTCAACAGCGCCCTCAAAAGTTCCTAACCTGATTTCATAATCATTTCGAGTATCGAGAATAGTGACATCCTTTCCTTCATCGAGCCAACGCTTGAATTCGGCTGGTTCTAGCGCTTCTCCAGTGAACTCATGAGGCTTGACACTTGGAACACCCATGGAGATAATCTCCTTCTTGAGGCGAACATTCATTCTGCGAAATGCACAATCTTTGGATTCGGAATATTTGACCCAAATATCAGCAAAACGCTCGTCTTCTTTGAGAAACTCAACGAAAGCATCGATTTGTTCACGTCCAGCTGAAAGGAAGATGTTGATTCCTTCTGGGGAAAGAAGAATTGTTCCTTTGATTCCTTGAGAATAACAGAAACGTTGCATTGGGGCTCTCATTTCCTCAAAGTCCGGCATGTCGAGGAACTTGTAGGCCGAGATATTTGTTAGCAAAAAATCGCCTCAATTGACTTTTACACCTTCAGGCCAAAGGACCAGAATCAGAGTTTGTCCTCTAGTACGTGGATTGTGAGTGGTCTCCCTGTCCATCCAAACAATCGAGCCCTGAGGATAAGTTCCATCATCGTCCCAAACTTCTCCCTCAAGGACGATGTAAACCTCGCCTCCAGGATGGGTATGTGGCATGAATGCATCAATGTCAACATCACTTACAACGTCGTACAGGACCAAAGAAGTCGCATCCTCTCGGTGGAGTCTTCCCAGACGTACACCTGTGCCGAAATCCTTCCAGCGAACATTCTCGTCAATCCATGTACGGTCAACGCTCATGCTAAGCCAATCGGAGAGTCCGTGCCAGAAGGGCATGACACGGCGAAGTGCAAGGGTGGCATGAACCCTGCGGCCTTGGTTTGAAAAGGGAGATAGTGGCATCGGCCATTTGTGGTCCAACCGATTTCCATCCCTACATTCCCGCCCGAGGACGTTTGGGGAGCATACATTTGGCTCCTACTAATACCATTCACGTTACGTGTTTTGCTACTTACAGGACCATTTTCTCGGGTAACAAAACAGTTGTCGCCACATAGCGGGTGGATTTTGAAACGATTCCGAGAATTACCGATAAAGGGATTTGGAATGCTAGCGTTCAATGAAATTCTTGCTTTTTTCATCCCAATGCTTGTGGTATTCATTTTCCGACTAACTAGAGATCCACTTGGTTGGGATGACTGGGCATCTTCCAATTCAACTGGACTAGCAGTACTAATGATTCTGACAATGGTATGGGTAGTATTTGATTTATTCAGAATTGCGCGAGTGCGTAGAATGCTAAGTGCAGTCGAGAAGCAAAATATCGAGCGCCTGAAGGTAATGGCAGACGCTGGAATGGGCGTCAGAGGATTGTTGAGGAAATTTGCAGGTAAGGATGAGCCAGAGCCAGAATCCGAAACCGATACTACGAAAAAAGTCGCAAAAGGGGTTCTGACAACCTGGGGTATTATGGCTTTCAAGGCACGGAAATTTACCCCTGCTGGCCTGGTTGGTGCGGTAGCAACTGGTGCTGCAATAGAACTTGCTAGGAAAGGTGCGTCCAAAGTCAGTGACAAAATCGATGAGCACCTTCAATATGAGTTTGAAAAAATTGCTGAAGCCAATACTAAGACACTAATTCTCTTCTTCCTCAGAGATTTAGCAATGGGATTATTCCCACTTTGGGCAATCTGGATAGTTTCTGATACCTTCCCCTGATGTTCAAGTACCGGGGGCTTCGCCCATAGGATGAGGAACATGTCTCTTCTCATCCTCATGCGCCACGGCCAATCCATGTGGAATGCGGCAAATTTGTTCACTGGATGGGTGGATGTTCCACTTTCCAATAAGGGCATAGAAGAGGCTATTGCGGGTGGTAAGGAGATATCCGAACTCCCAATTGATGAAGTTCATGTTTCCACATTGATTAGGGCTCAAATGACCGCAATGCTCGCTCTCGCCCAGCGCGGAGATGGGCGTGTTCCTGTTTTCCAGTATTCTGCAAATGATGAATCGATGAGTGAAAACGAATCGAGAATGGTCGAGTGGGCTCAATCCAATGATAGTGGAGAGGGAACACTTCCTGTCTATGTGTCATGGCAATTGAATGAGAGGATGTATGGCGACCTCCAAGGTCTTGACAAACAGGAGACTAGAGAGAAGTATGGCGATGAGCAGGTGCATATTTGGCGCCGTTCATACGATGTACCACCGCCGGGTGGCGAATCGCTTGAACTCACAGCAGCTCGCACAATTCCCTATCTAGATTCAGAAATTGTTCCATCTCTTGAAAATGGTCGCAATGTATTCGTTGCAGCTCATGGAAATAGCCTTAGAAGTATTGTGATGAGTATTGAAGGCCTATCTCGTGAAGAAGTCCTCGGTTTAGAGATTCCAACCGGAAAGCCACTCGTTTACGAATGGAAAGATGGTAATTGGTCACAAAAATCAATTTGAGGATTCATGATGAAGGATGATTTGCTCAAAGTAGTAAAATGGGCTCCTACTTTTTGGGCAGGACTATTGCTCATTATTCAGATAATCAGTATGCCTTACTCCGTTAATGAAATGCCTGATGCATGCCCTGAAGATTCGCAAAACTGCGCTCGGATGACTCTAGATCTAAATGTGAGTGATGATGAACTTCATGAGGCGATGATGGCTTGGGAAGATACTAGAATTTGGTCCTCGGTTTTTGAGCCCGGACACATTGTAGACCGGACCATGTTTATGCAATTTCCAGATGATTTACTCTACGAGAACCAATGTAGCACAGTGGACTTCCACAGCAAGTCTCGACTAGGAGTTGGTGATATGGGAGTAAATCAAGAAAGACTCGATGATCTCAAATCCTTCTTAGAAGAATGGGAATTCAGCGGTGAAGGATGTCAATAGGGCTGCCCTTCTTCGTTTACGAAGACGACATTTACTCCAAGACCCGCTTTATGGAAGGCGATTAATTCCAATGAATGAATGTGGTGTCCTGTCACCGACCTACCCAATATTGGACGCTTATCCTTGCGTTTGAACCAGGATTTCTTTTCGCCAATAACTCTCCTTTCACCTTCAACATCATCCCACCAAGGCAATGGGCCTTCAGGCGAGAACTCTATTCCGAGGATTAGGTCAACACCATCAGTAGATTGGGCAGCATCAGCATCAGGACCACTTGGAATAGCAGGGCAATTTGGGTGGGTGTGGAGCCAATGAGTGAAGCGCCCGGCCCTAGGGCCTCGGTCTGAACCGAATACCTCATCAGTCCATTCTTCGGGTAAATGGTGAACAGAGAAAGAATCACCTCGATTGACCATCTTTGCTTCATTGATGCGATAGCCCTGACCAGCGAATAGGTTGTTTCTACTGTTATCACCTTGAAAGTCTACTTCAACATCAGGTAGGTTTCTATCTTCTGAAACATCAAGACCGACGAGAATTTCGTCGGGTAATGCCTTGAAAGCCCATTCTAGAATATTCTCAAGAATATTTGATGGAAAGTGCACTTGAGCAACATATTCCTCTCGTCGATGATGAGATTCATCATTGTAAATGGCCATTGCTTCGGCCAACCATTCACTCACCATATCAGTGCCAACAGGTTCGTGGACATGAAGGGCGCGCCAATTGGCTCATTTTTTGCGAATCCTTGAATACCCAAGCATCACTCATTGTAACATGGCGAAGAAGAAAGGCGGATTCGGCCGTTTCCTCGGAGCAATCACTGGAAGCCCATATGAGCGTCTGGTCAAGCAAATTGACAAGACTGTTGATGAATCATCTGGCGATAAAGCTCTCGCTAAGGCCTTGAAAAAATTAGTCAAGGTTGTCCAACAACAATACGAAGAGGGTACAATCGATGACGAAGAGCATGATTTGCTTATCGAAGCAATAGAAGACGTGGACCCAAAAGAGCGCACTTTCTCCAAGTTAGATGATTCAGTAGATTCATTCTATGCTGGAGATGCTCCCGATGCTCCAGAACTTAATCTCGGTAAGCGTAAGAACCTCGACGAACTGATGAAATCTCAAGGAGATGAATTCACGGGTTCATTCGGAAGAGATGAATTTGAAGAATTCAGACAATCGATGTCTGCAGATTTTTTGGCTGACTCAGATGAAGCGATTGCCGCAGGCGACCATCAACAAGAAATCATTACTCAACACCGCGTTTTTGCAGATGCAGAAGAAGGTATTTCTACGCTGAAAAAGCAGATGGCTGAAGAGAGTGGTCTCGACGATCCAAATGCTACTCAGGATGAGGATTACTACACCGATGACGACGGAGTCGAATGGTGGAAGGATGACGATGGTTACTGGTGGTATCGTGAGCCAGGACAAGAGGACTGGCAACCTCATGAGTGACGTGGCCAAAATTCTAATTTTGCCAGTTTAGATTTGATAATTCCCTCATCAGCGCCAGCTTCAAGCATTGCTTGGTTTGCCATATTCGCAGAACTCATTGCAATAATTCGGCCAGGTCTAGCAATTTCGCTTGCTAACAGGTTCTCGAGGACTTGTAAGCCCCTAGTTGGTGGAATATAGTGATCTAGTAACAATACATCTGGAACATGCTTTTCGATTATTTCAAGGTGATTTGCAGTATTCCAATACTGGAAAAATTCCAAAGCATCACAATCGACTTTACCACTACGAAGTAAGGCTTCAATGTCCACTGTATCCTCAAATGCGAGAATTTTCATTCTACCAACTCCCACCAAGCCGGGACTTCGAACCATTCAGGAGAATTATCGTTGCGATGTATTAGTGGTAAACCAAGGGTGCTTGAAGAATCGATATTGACGCTCAACCCGACCGCTTGGCACGGGCTAGGCAAGTAATCCTCTCCTGTTTCAGTCAATACAATTTCAATTTCATGACCTGAAGGGATAATCGCATCAATGGGGTTGAATTCCATTTTCATTACATATGACATGTAGGGAATAACCGGCTTTGCGGTATGTCCCCCATCGCGGTAGCGCAAATCCATTGTTGCATGGCCGATTCGTAATCCGTCTGTTTTATCGAACATGGTAGCAAAGATTTGACCTCCATTACAGGAACTAGCCTGAACAGAAAGATGCAATGTTGGTAGTCCAGAAATGTGCATATCATCAACCTGGGCTGGCAAGGTGAACGAAGTAGAAGCAGTCACGGAAACCCAATTTCCTTGAACGGTTGCGATATCGAGCGGTATCTCCCACATCGACATATCTGCAGGAGGCCAAGTTTCCTCTACATGCCAGCGCCCATCATTACGCTGTATTTGGACATGAGATTCAGGCTCATCGCCGATTCCTTTGAGCCAATAATTGAACCAGCCATAGAGTTCTACCGCCCAATCCATTCGGCTCATTGAAGGGTATGCTTCCGCCCCATAACCGCTAGTAAGTGAACCGTGTCTATCCGGCTGGTCAGGATAATTGTGAGCCCATTGGCCCATGATTCCACGAGCGGGGATTCCTGCATCTCGCATCAACTGATAGGTAGGGAATGCGTGGTAGGGGTCGACATTCCAATCTTGCATTCCCCATACGAGATAGACGCTTCCTCGATAGTTTTCGAGCACATCTGGCAGATGGCGGCGCTCTTCCCAATAATCATTCCATTGCGCTCCTCCGAATTCTGCCCAACCCCACGTCGACCAAGGGTTTAGTGGGCCGACTAAGTCATCACTACACATTCTCAGTTCATCGGTAGTAAGGTCACTAGTTGCAGCCTGATAAGCAGCATCATATCCAAGCGCACGTGCTTCAGATGAACCATTGCGATAGAACATTTCTTGCACTCCAATAGAGCCGGAGATCGGTACGATTGTTTTGAGATATTCACTCGGTTGTTGAGCTGCTTCCCAATTGGTAGTTCCTGCGTATGATTTACCCATCAGGCCAACTTTACCATTCGACCATTCTTGTTCACCAAGCCACTGAACAACCGCTTGGATTCCAGTTTGTTCGCCAAGTCCTTTCACATCTTGACAATGAGTACTCTTGCCCGTGCCAAAAGTAGAGGATTGGGCAAGTGCATATCCGTGAGAAATGAAATTATCATACACCCATTTTCCGATTCCTCCATCAGGAACGGTATTTGGACTTGAATCATCACCAACGCCTGGCATTCCTTCACCGCCAAAGTCGTAGTACGGATGTATAGTCATGATGACCGGGACCGTTGTTCCTTCTGGTACATCAGGTAACCAAAGAGCAACATGCATCACATCATCTTCTGGATAACCAGCATCTTCTTCTGATGCTGGGAGGTCAACCGGAACGAAATGTTCAGTATATGTTAGAACTCCATAACTTCCATTTTCTGGTAAGACAGAGCGTTCTTGAGTCAAATCCAAATCCATTTTGTAACGGTCGTGTAATGGTACTTGCCACCATTCTACCGAATCATCAGAATTTGACCCACCAAGGACATCAGTACCGAAGCCCATGGCGATAATGAGGAAGGCTACAGATACTGCAAAAGTGCCTGCGAGAGTGATATTGAGTCCTCGAACATCCCCTGTGGGGATGAGTTCGGCCTCGTAGGTCTCCTCCTCCATCAGGAGGCGGTATCCTCCATTGCTCAAGAGGATTCGCTTATTCGGACTACTCGGATGGGAATGCCTTTGTCATCATCCAGAGTCTCATGAACATCAAAACTCCAATCGGAGCATGTAACATCGATAAGTGATGCATTCCGCCTGCTGACATATCTCCAAGTCCAAACATTATGATCCACATTGTAGCGGCTTCAAATCCGAATCCCTTCAGTTTACTATCGTCGGTTTTGCTCATCATAATCGCTGCAACAGTGATTATTGAAAGACCGAGCCCGAGATAAGCGCTGTATTTGTGAGATGATGCCAATTCAAGTTCGGTGGTAAAATTGCCCACTCCAGTCATTGATTGGCCTAGAACTAGCGCTAACATAGCATATGTTGCGTATTTTGCTGCCTTCAGCAGATTTCCATTGGTCTCTACAACTTCTTCCGTCATGAACCCGCCTTTTCCACTCAGGGGATGAAACCATCGGCAAATAGGTGGAGGATTGATGGCATATGGCGCCTTCCCAGTGTTATGCGAGGTATCGCGATAACTCTCGTCCTCCTCATGCTAATGCCGCATGTTGGGGCTGAAGGAGAGGGCGATGAAGCATGGCGTAGTACCGATGTGGACATGTCTGAATGGGACGATGGCCCTGAATTTGAGGACACACCGATGAATCAAACACGTCCGGGTGATGCGGTATTGATGATTGAGGTTGATTACAAACCAAGTCATACGGGAGCTAGAGTTCAAGGTGAAATTATCATCGAGTTATTCGAAGAGTGGGCGCCTAATACAACTGCGAACATGATAATGCATGTTGAAAGTGGCATTTACGATGGCATATTTTTCCACAGAGTAATCGATGATTTCGTTACACAAGGCGGAGATCCAACTTGCGAGACGGTTGTTGTTTACCCTGCAACTAGTCCTGAGTGTGGCGGAGGTGGTGATGGCCATACTCTGAAAATGGAACATCATGAGAACCTTTCACATGTCGACGGAGCGATAGGAATGGCACGCTCCCAAGACCCTGATAGTGCCGATACACAGTGGTATATCGCTGAAACTGAAGCGCACAATTTAGACCCGGAAAATCGTGATGATGAAGGATATGTTACCTTTGGAATTGTACGAAATGGAATGAGTCATGTTCGAGCAATAGCACTTACGCCAACTACAGATGACCCCACTGGTGAAGAGATAATTGTGAACCCTGCTTCTTCAGCAGGCCGTCCAATCTATGAAGCGAAAATTATCAACATCGATATGATAGGCGTAATCCCAACTCCAGACCAACCTGAACCCGTAGAGAGCCAATCCTTTTTCGCAACAGCAATAGGAATTACTACGGTTGGCGGGTTGGGATTAATCATGGCAGTCGTTTTGATTAAAAGAGTAAGAATTGACTCTGAAGAGGAATCATACAAAGACGCAATACTTCTTGATAATGAGGACTTGTAATGTCGGGAAAAACGAATGCAGTTGCTGCAATTCTTCTCGCAATCATGGTTGCAGGCGGCTCATATTGGGTTGTGATGGATAGATTTGCCGCCATTCCTGATGACGAAGTGCCAGATGATGAACCGGACCCTGAGAATAACCATCGAGTTGACCCAACTCCTGATGATTGCACAATGTTACAGGTATGGCGCGATAATGCTTGTGTTGACTTGACACCGGTTAGTTCACTCGCCTATGCGTCTAGTAGCATAGAATGGAATTTGGGACAACAAATGGAATTTATTCCTTCATTTTCTGGTGAT
This sequence comes from uncultured Candidatus Poseidoniales archaeon, assembly GCA_964577145.1. Taxonomy (GTDB): domain Archaea; phylum Thermoplasmatota; class Poseidoniia; order Poseidoniales; family Poseidoniaceae; genus MGIIa-K1. The sequence goes on along the minus strand of CAZNXM010000012.1, from coordinate 31,226 downwards.
GCACCTGATTCTTGGACGATCACACCTGAATTACCAATGGGCGTGTATATCTCGCAGTCAGGAATAATCTCAGGAATTCCAATGGAATATGATGCAACTACGAAGAATTATTCCATAACTGCCTCTAATGCGGTGGGGGCTTCAACATTCGAGGTTGAAATCATTCTTTCTGACCTCGCACCAAGTGGATTATCCTATGTTGATTCACCATATGCTTTCACACTTGGAGAGATTCTCTTTAATGTGGCGCCAGAAGCCTTTGGAGGCGAAGTAATTTCATTTTCTTCATTTCCGATTTTGCCCGAAGGGATGTATCTTTCAGAAGAGGGGATAGTTTCAGGACAGGCTCTTTCACTTGGCATGAGCAATCATACAATTTTTGCCAATAATAGCGGTGGATATACTACTGCTGAAATCACAATCCTAGTTGTCGACCACCCAGTATCTAATTTGAGATATTCCTACTCACCACTTTCTTGTTTTGTCAATGAAACAATGTACACTCTTCAACCTAGTATGGAAGGTGGCCAAATTACCGAATGGGGTGTTGAAGGATTACCCTCTGGCTTGTCCTTTTCAGATGGAGAAATTTCAGGAACTCCTGATGAACTCGGCACTCATTCTTTCCAAGTATTTGCCAATAATTCCGGGGGTACCACTTCTACAGTAGTTCAGATACATGTCGTCGACCGTCCAGTGACTGGAATTGATTATGGTGGCGATTTGGACTTGGTGTGGAACCTTCCCTACGATATTTCGCCAGTCACAACTGGCGGGCCAGTTGTAGAATGGGGCATCATTCCCACATTGCCAACCGGATTGGCTTTTGAGAATGGTAGAATTCACGGAAATGCTACAGAACTTTATCCTCAAACAGTTCACACAATTTGGGCCAATAACTCAGGAGGTTCATTTTCAATTGCATTGAATATCACTGTGACCGATATGACTCCTGGCAATATTTCATGGCAAGAATCGGTTATCGCCTTAGCATCAAATCACTCTGCTCATATTGCTGTAATCAATGATGGCCCTGCGATTGAAACTTGGGAGATTGAGCCTGCACTGCCGGCTGGAATGATTATCGATGAAGGAAATATTACTGGAACTCCCATAGGTAGAATGCATTGGACCACCTACTCAATTTGGGCAAATAATTCAGGAGGTTCATCCCTAACCAATCTGAAAATCGCCATACATGATCTAGATGCGGATTCAAGTGATTTGAGTGCGGGAGTCGGAGTTCTCGATTATGGTTCCTCATGGCCAAGTATGATTGTCCCACATGGTGAATGGTCGTTCCCAATTGGGATGGATTGGGCGGAGAGGCCGCTGATAACAGCTTCACATGCAGGCCAAGGGCGAATGGTAGGATTTGGCCATGAATCTCTTGCAGCACGTAACACTGGCAACGAATCGATAATGTCGATGAATGCGATTAATTGGGTCTGCCATGGAACAAAAATCGGCGTTGTTTATGGTTACAATCACTACGAGGATGAATTAACTGCAGCGGGGTATTCAGTCACTACTTCAATCAATGTAACCTCACTTGGAAATTATGATTGTATCATGGCAGAATTTTGGAACTCTTACGGTGATATTGGAAATGATGCAATAGAATCATTCCTCGTATCTGGCGGCGGAGTTGTAATGGGTGGTCATGCTTGGTATTGGTCATACTCAAATAGCGATGTTGCCAATAATTACCCAGGCAATCATTTTGCCAAATCCAGTGGTATGTTCGTCTCCTCCCAGAACATTGGAACAGGTGCTGACCTCACCACGCCATTGAGCGACTTACATCGCCCAGCAAGAGCGCTTGAGGCCGTCGAAGACCACATCTTAACCGGCCCGCTATTGAATGATGAAGGCAAAGGGGATGCGGGAGGTTGCATCAAGCGAATAGCAGCGAATATTCCATTGGATTGGCCAGGTTTCTGGCCAGATATTCGCACATTGGTCAATACTACCGGATGGATAGAAATCTCATCAACGAACACCTTTGATTTAGGTGCCGATGGTATCGATGACATGTTCCTTTCAATTCAGGAAAGCCTGATGCTTCAACTTCCACCCGATGAATTAGGAATTCATCCTAGCGCTAAGGACTTCCCCGGTGCAGTACCAGCAAATGCATCGCGAATCACTCGCACCATCTCTATCGATGGAAATTATAGTGGCCTTCCTTCAAATTTCGGATATTCCGGCGCTCGAAGCGATGGTCGTTTCAGCACAGGTTTGTATGCAGCTCCCGGCGAATTGGTGAATATCACAATTCCAACTTCAATTGTGAGCACCGGAGTAAATATTCTGATAGGCGCTCATAGTGATTCACTATGGAACAAGGATGTTGTGAGCCGTCATCCAAGAATTGTCCGTGCCTATCAGGCAGAAAGTACGAACTTCCAAGTGGCGAATTCTTTCGGTGGACCAATCTATGTGCGAGTTCCAGCCGGCAGTAGTCTTGGCGAATTCAATGTCACAATAGAGGGCGGTGTAGCAGCCCCCCTTTACATTCACAACCAAACTACGATGGCTGAGTGGAATAATACCGAGAGAAATCACCCCGCTCCATGGGCGGAATTGGTTTCTGGAGAGTTCATTTTGACCGTTCCTAGTAGCGAAATACGTACTCTAAACAATTCTAATGAATTGATGAATTGGTGGGAAACCGCACTACAGATGGAGCACGACCTATCGGGAATGTCGGACTGGCCAAGGGTTGAGCGAGCGGTTTTCGACATACAAATCAGTGCGGGTTGGATGCATTCTGGATATCCATTCATGGCACATCTCGCTAGTGTGCCAAATGTGGTGGATTTAGATCATATGAGCACAAGTGGAGATTGGGGTATGTTCCACGAATTAGGTCATAACCACCAATGGATGCCTTCAACACTCCCTGGCACAACAGAAACAACTTGCAATCTATTCAGTGTACGACTGATGGAAGATTTAGTCGGTGTAAATCTAAGCCAAGGTCATTCAGCTTTGCAATCTAGTTCGAGGGAAAGCCGTCGTGATAGTTATTTCAATGGTGGTTCGCAAATATCTCAATGGAGCGTTTGGACCGCTCTTGAAACCTATTTGCAAGTCAAGGAAGAATTTGGTTGGGAGCCGATTACTTTTGCACTTTCTGAGTATTATACAATGAGTAATCCTCCAAGTGGTGATAGTGCAGAGTTTAATGAATGGACCATCCGGATTTCAAATGCAACGGGTTACAATCTAGCTCCATTCCATGAAGCGTGGGGCTTCCCTCTAACTCCGGAAACGCATGCAGCCGTAGATCATCTTCCAGTTTGGACAACAGACCCTCAAAGAAATGGCGTCTTTGAATATGATATCATTACTCAGAATCATACCGTTGCAAACATCTCTGCTGGGACTGCTGATTTAGAATGGAGTATCTATGATAATGGTACCAACACCAATGTCACGATATGTTGGGGTTGGGCAGATGGCGGACAGGTTGCATCTGCTTGGGCAAATTGTGCTTCAAAGGGAACAAGTATTGTTGGAAATATGCAACAATGGGTAAGCGGCTTGACTTCAGGTGTGACCTACCATTGGAGAGTAATGGGGGAGAATTCTAACGGAGAAACTTGGTCGGATGACCATACTTTCACTGCGAGTTGAATCATGATATTTTGATGTCGAGTACGACATGACGAATATGTGGGCAATACCATTTTACTTTCTCAAAGTGACTAGCAGTTGCCGTTTTTCCCGAGACAGTGGAAAACCAATCTAGGGTTTTCTCAATCCACTCTTCAATCTCATTTTCTTCGACATTCATGTGGACATGTATGATTCCACCAGAGGGTTTGAGGCATTTGATTGCTGATGCCCATGTTGGTTGAGATGAGGGAATCAATCCAAGGACTACTCTGTCTGCAATTCCCCATAGATTCTGGAGTGTATCACGATTATCACCATGGTGGATTGTACATTTCTGTGAGACTCCATTCCTTGCTAATCCTTTTTGCAAAGCGGAGATACTGTCTGGATTTATTTCACAAGCATGGACATGAGTAGCATTTGATCTTGCAAGCATTGGAATTGAATAATATCCAATTCCACAATATGCATCGACAATAGTTTCCCCAGTCATGTCAAATTCACCCATTCTCCTTCTTTCAGTGATGTTGCCCGAAGAGAACATTACTTTGGTAATATCAAATTCGTAATCGACAAAATTCTCCTTGTGAACTACCCAGCCATCATCGCCATGAATGAGTTCTAAATTCGACTTACGCATCATTCCAGAATCAATCTCTGCTTGTATTGCAACTCGCGTGCAGCCCAGCGCTTCCGCTACTGAAGAAAGGTCGCTACCGCCTAGTTTCGAGCCTTCGGGGAATATCACGACATCTCCGAGAATTTCCCATTTCAACGGAGGGTTGTCTAGTATCTGTGACAATTTCGAATGAGGACTATCCTTCTCAACCGATTCGAAATTCAATTCCAAATCTCCATCCCTTACGGGAAAGGCGATTTTATCGCCATATGGCATAGGTTTGAGTTCGGTAATCAATTGCCCATTTGCTTTCAAATCAGCATGAATTTCACTAGCATCATCTCTCGATGAAATGAAAGCAAATGCAGGTGTCATCATGATTGCGAAGAGGCAAACCATGTTAAATGTCCTAGACACATGGATGGCATGACCATGAAGAGAAGTCTTACTCCCATCCTACTCGCGATGTTTCTATTGCCAGCAGCATTGCCGTTTGCAAGCGCTGCCGGAATGGTTGCCTGTACACTGAATGGAGGTGAATGTGATACTTGGGATAAGAATGATGATGGAACTGCAAATCAGCAAGATTGGATTGAAGGGGTATACACATTCGATTTGGTTGACACTGCAACAATCAATCTTGAGATGAACTGGGCATTACATGAATTCAATCGTACAACTCTAGGTCTAACTCAAGCACCGGTTGTGGCTGCTCTTGCAGCTGAAGGGCTTACTCCACAAGATGGTGCTCCTGCAGATTTGATTCGGAATTATTTCGATGAGAATTCAGGCGGCCCTGGCACTCCTACTGTAAAGGAAAAATTAGCTTTAGAGGTCAATGATACAATAGAGGAATTGTTGGGCAGTGGGTTTGGTCAAGTAGATTACATTTCAACAACTTACGTCAATTCATTCACAGATGCTGGAATCACTACAAGTTGTACTGATGATCCAACACTTGATACCGCGGTAGAGGCAGGATTAGATGACAATGTGTTTCAACCACCAATATGTTTCTCAGTTTCTGCTTCAGTTTCCCTTTCAACCTCGACTTTCAACATGGGTACAGTAGACCCATTGGTATTGGAAAGAGTGTACCAAGGTATGCTTGTAATGGGTAGCGACGTCACTTCTGGATTCCAATTATTTTCAGAGCCAGGACATTCATCTTCTTTCATAATCAATCCTCCTGATTATGCTACTATTCTCTCAACCGACCCTTCGGGAACTATCGCTGCAAGGACAGGCCCCCCTGCTTTCATGGCTGCAGAATGGAATATTGATAATCGCGACGCACCATTAGCAGGTGAGCGTATTTCCAGTGATGTTAGTGTGACTATTGGTCATCGCAACTCCACACAAACTAGTAGTGTTGTAATTGATGATAATGATAAGGGCCTAGACCTTCGCGTTACACTTGATTTGTCCAATGAAGAGGAAACATGGGTTGAGGTAGTTGCATCAGTACATCATCTCGACCAACAAACGATGCAGAATTGGGGTATTTCTCTTGTTGATGTTACAGAAAATGCAACAATTCCATGGGTCACTTCTGATGGTATAAGATTAGCATATCATAATGGGTTGGTGGATTTGGATTCCTTTACCTCAAATTTCCCAATGGAACTGATTGGTGATGCCATAGAAGGTGCGGTTCCAAGTGTGGGTTCAGTTGTGATGAATGACATGGAATGGGTATCAGATTCACAAACTATTGGACTACCTGGCCCTGGTGGGGGTTTGAACTTCAGCCATCCCGATTGTCCTGAATCACTTCCAGTTGGCATGGATGCATTCTATTGTGTCGAAGGGGGGACCGCTATGGATGGTGGCCATCCAATCATTCTAAGGTCCTATTCTGAACCATTTACTCTCAAATTGTTAGATATTGCAAAGAGTGAGATAGATGACCCATCCGGCCTTCTCGATGCGATTGTTGAAGACGATCTGAGGATGATACTCGAATCAGGATTAACCATTGAAACTATTCTGGATTCAACAATGATGTCAGCGATGATACCTACTGATATGCCACCAACAGAACTGACGTTGGAGATAATTTTACCCAACTGGGTAACAAGTGCAACAGGGGATGGCTCGATTGTATTAATCGACAGAATTCAGGGAGCAGACCAACTCGATGTTTCGTTAGGTAGTGTCGCCGCATATAACCCCCGACATTCGATAGTGGAAAATGCTGGGACTTCCAATGAAAAAGAGATTTGCACTTCAATTGAAGCCGATTGGACATGTATCAATCTCGATGTTGATGCTGATATTTACGAAATAAATTTCCACGAATGGGGGCCATCAATCGATGCAACGGCTTCGCTAACTGCTACAATTGACATTTATCGAATAAAGGTTCCAAATAGCTTACGAGAAAATATGAGCAGTGGCGATACCTCAGTTGATATTGAAGTGATTCCTTCAGACTTACTTCGACTCATCATCGATATCTCAAGTAGAATGGATTCTCCAATTTCAAAGGAGGTTGACCCCGGAGACGGAAGCGGAATGCAAAACGTTTCATTCACCAAGAATGGCATTGAGTCCTTTGTTGAAGATTTTGGAAAAATGGCCACAGATGCTTTCCACGAAAAGGGATTGGAAATTAGCGAAGAAGACCCAGCAAGCACAATCGATTTTTCAGGAATTCAAATAGTAACCGAAGTCGAAAATCTTGGTGGAATGGGAGCCACAATTGGTGATGATATTCCAATTAGGCTCAAATTGACAATTCCAAAATTCACTGCGGACTTAGGCGTTCTAAATGGATGGGGAGGCTTGAAAAGTGGCAATCCTGAAATTGGGCTTACTACTGCATTCCAACCTGTGATTACTCAGTATCTTGTCGCTTTTTCTGACCTATTAGTTGGGAGCACAAGCCAATTCCTTACGATGAGTGGCGATGGAATCATTTTGGATGAAGATGGTGCTCCAATACGAATGCCAGTCGGACCACAAGACATGATCCTAAGTGATGAGTTTGATGCAAAATTACGAGGGGATGTAACCTTCACAATGCCTAGTGGAATCCTTCTGAAGGATTTCACCAGTGAGAATGGCTGGGAAGAAGTGAAGATGGTTGATGGAAGGCAACAAATCACGGTTACACTTGAGTCGTGGGAAGTTGGAGACGAATTCCAATTCAGACTCCAAGTTACTTGGTGGTGGTTATTTGGCCAAATTTGGATTTATCCAGCCTTATTAGCTGCATTGATTATTTGGAGAGTCCGCGCGCGCAAAGCGAAGAAAAAGAGGAAACAAGAAGCCAAATTGAACATGCAAAAACCATCGATATCCAAAGGAGGACTATCCGATGACGACTTTGCATCACTTGCCAGCGGATTTGAACCCGCTCACGCCGAGACGGACATGGATTTCATGGATGATGACTTTGATATGCCCGAAATAGCGGCTGATGATATTGATATTGCTGAAACTAAAACGGATACAGATTTGTATCAAGAAATCTATGGCGATGATTGATCAATGAAGCGATTCATGAATTCTTGTCGCTAGAGAGGGTCCTATTCCAGGGACAGATTTCAAATCCGAAATACTGGCATGCACTATTCCCTTTCGACCTCCGAAATGACGAATTAGAGATTGTAATTTCTTGGCACCAAGTCCTTGTACAGATTCTAGAGGGTCTGACAGTCTTGCTCTAGCTCTTGATTTTCGATGAAACCGGTTGACAAAACGATGCGCTTCATCCCTTGCATGCACGAGAACTCTCCCTCTTCTATCAAGGATTAATTCGGGTTGCCCATCACGGTGAAGAGTTTCTTCTCTCTTTGCGAGGCTTGCTAGAACCATACGGTCTCTTATTCCATGTGAATTGAGTAGTTTTGAGATGACTGAGAGGTGGGTTTCTCCACCATCGATTAACAAGAGGTCCGGCCACTCATCCTGTCGTTTTAACCATCTTTCGACAACTTCATTCATCATTCTCAAATCATCCATTGCATCACCTTTCACAGTGAAGGTTCGATACTCCTTTTTTGCGGGCCTACCATTGCGCATGGAAATGCTTGCTCCGACTCTTTGGTCTCCAAGAAGTTGTGCCATATCGAAGCAAACAATGTGGTCAAGAGATTCCATGCCAAGTAGAATTGCTCCGTCATCTGCTGCTCTTTGTTCAAGACTCCCACTCGCTTTTTGGGATAAGCGCTCGACTTGCATCTCAGCATTTTGTCGTGCGAGTGTAGACAATGTCTGAAGGTCACCACGAATTGGCGTTCTTACCTCAACACGTGTCCCCCTACGCGTAGATAGCCAGTCAGTTACGGTATCTGGTAATGGAATAGGTGTCAATAACAGTCGTGGGGGTCTGCGAGTGGAATAGTGGTCGCTAACGAATATTGATATCGATTCTCCGATGTCCCCTCGATGAATCAATGGCCATGTCTCTTGCCCTCTAACTACCCCTCCATCGGCATGTAGTACTACAATAGCAGCCAAATCACCTTTGATTCCAATACCGATTGCATCACAATCGCGATAAACAGTTGAAGAAATTACTTGTTGGCTGGTAACAGTTCTAATCGACTTAATCATATCACGATGAATTGCGGCCTTTTCATATTGTTGAAGTTTGGATGCAGTATCCATTTCTGTGGCCAACTCATCGATTAACTCGGCAGCGTCACCATCGAGTAACCGTCGAGCTGCATCGACTTGTTTGGAATAATCCCCTGCTTCAATACATGGGCCAGAGCACAAACCAATGTGCATCGCTAAGCAACCTTGTGGTAGCAATTCTTTGCAATCTCTTATGCCGAAATGTCTGCGTAGCAATTGTACTACTTGTTTCACGGCTCCAGCATTTGGGAAAGGTCCCCAGCGCCATGAATCAGTAGGAGGATTACGTGTGTAAATTATTCGAGGAAATTCTTCTTTGGTTAGAACGAGGTAAGGGAATGATTTGTCATCTTTGAGCATTGAATTATAGCGCGGTCTATGTTGACGAATCAACTGTCGTTCCAGAATCAATGCCTCTTGGGGCGAGTTCGTGATAATGCATTCAACTTCATCTGCACTTTCGACAAGAATAGGAATCATTGCACGGTCAGGATTACTTGCAAAGTAGGCTCTAATCCTATCCTTGAGCACAGTAGCTTTGCCGACATATAGTACTCGTCCTGCCTTGGTTCGAAACATGTAGACGCCCGGCGAAGCCGGCAGGTCAACACTTGCGGCATCGACGGGCATGAAACCATTGCATCGTCCATCGATGAAGAATACATCGCTAAACGAAGAGGGGGAAGGAACATGGGTGGGTAGTATATCCAACGTACATGGTGAGCGGGCCTCAAGGTAGGATTTTGCAATTGCTCTCCACTTATTCACCTAGTCTCGAAACCGCATGGGATGTTCCACGTGATATCTGCTTACCAGGTCTAGCCGAATACATCGGAGTAGTTCGTTCTGCTCTTCATCAGCCGATAAATGACCTTTTGGAAAAGGGTTTGATTACCGAAAGGAAAACCCATGTTATCGGCGGTGGAAGCAGACGTCGTAAAGTCTACCACATTACCGAAGAAGGCCGAAAAACCTGTTCGAAAATCGTAATACCCGACCGCAAGGTAGAGGTCGGAGAATTATTCGGCAATCCGCCACCGCCAACTCAAATTACCGGACGGGATAATCTTGTCAATGCACTTCTCGACGCCAAGAAAGTAATTCTTACCGGTTTACCCGGTATTGGAAAGACGGCAATCCTTCGTGCGCTTGCTGATGCGATGGTAGCAAATGGGAAGCAGGTTAGATTCGCACGCATGGAGTCTTTCAAAGACATTACAGCAATATTCGAAGAATGGGAGATCGGATTTACTTCTGAGTCAGCGGCTCTGAATTCATCCAAAGGGGATGTTTTGATTCTTGATGAGTTACAGGAGTTAAGCCAAAGACATTCAGGCAGAATAGAGGAATTTGCTGGAAAGGCGGAGCGTCTGATTATTGCTAGTCGGGCCCCTCTGCCCTTCCAAGAGGGATTCGAAATACTGGAAGTACCACCCCTTGAGGTTGAAGATGCAGCGAAATTATTGCCCGACCATCTTGAAAATCGTGAACTCGTAGCCGAAAGACTCGGTGGCCACCCTCTTGCATTACAATTACATGATGAAGGAGCCGATTTACCTGAATCTAGCGCTGATATCCAAGAGTGGGTTGAGGCTGTAGTATTGGCTGGGCTTGGCGAGGAAATCGTCGCTCTTGATGAATTAGCACTTCTACCAGTCCCAGTTCCAGCAGAGCATCTGCTGCATGAGGAGATGCTTGGTGAACTCGATGACCATGCATTGCTTCGTTGGCATATGAACGGAGTCGAATTGCACCATCTTGTAAGGAATGTCCGCTCTACTATGTTAGGAACAGAGCATCATGCTGCTGCTGCAGAGCATTGGTCGCAAAAGAAAGGTGACCTTGCACGATTAGTCGAAATGCACCATATCTTGGAATCCGATGGTGATATTGAATCACATCTTATCGCCAATGCTGAAGCACTAATGATTCGCTCAAATGCTGGACTTGCTACGCTCATTGGTGATGCTCTAGCAAGAACACCTACTCCCAAATTGCATCGTCTTGCTGCAATAGTGGCAATTGAGCGAGGTGAAGCTGATATTGCTGCTGCCCATTTGGAGGAATGTGATTCACCAGACCTTATGTTTTCACTTGGGCTATTAGAAGGTAAAATCGAAGAGTTTTCCCCTGATGATTCTGATGCGACTTTCATCATTTCAGAGGCAACACGTCGCCTTGATGATAGACTACCAGATGAGCAACCAAATGATGGTGTAGAAGAATTGTTAGAAGAAATTGATATGTCTGAAGTTACTCCTGAAATGCGCCGATTAATGCTGGTTGCAATCGCCCACATTCGACATGCTCTTGCTATCGTAAAATCAGATACAAAATCAGCACGAAAGATCAGGGAGAATCTACGTGCACTATCTCACGACGAGGACCCACAGATATTGGCTCTTGAACTAAGAGCCGAAATCGCAGAAACCCAAATCACTTCACCATCGTTCAAGAGATTGATTGAACGCGTATTTGCAATGGATGGATTACGGGCAATAATGCTACAATTGGCAATTATTGAAAGGGTTGAGGAAGGTGATGCAAAGAACTTGATTGAACGCGTAATGCTACCGGATATTGAAAGCCAAGCAAATCTTTCCTCTGCTAGAAGAATCGCTGCGAAAATCTGGTATTGGCGTAGCAGACTTGGCACTCACAATAGTTTTTCATCGTTGGCAGAAGCGATTGCACTTTGGAAACAATCGATGTGTCCAAGAGCTGCAGCTAGCGCTGCAGAGTTGATGCACAAGATGCTCTAATTCACAGTTCTGCGCCGATTAGCGTTTTGGTATTGGTAATACCTGGAATAGGTCGAATTTCTTCGACAATAACTCTAGTCAGAGTGTATTCATCATCTGCTTGAACTTTGGCAATAAGGTCATACTCGCCAAATAACATCCAGCGACTAGAGACATGCTCTACTGAATCAAGCGAATTACGAACATCGTGTTCTGAACCGGGCGCAGTGGTAATTAGTACGAATCCTGTTGCCATTTTTTCACCTCAGTAATCCACTGCGATCAGAGTTTGAGTTTCACGAACTCCTGATATTGCACGGAATTCACGCATTAGCATACTTGTCAAATCCTTTGCATTTGCAGAAGAAACTCGTACTAAAAGGTCAAATTCACCGTAAAGTGCGTGAACTTCAGCAACTGCTGAATTTTCCGATAGTGCAACATATACCGCCCGCTCTTGAGAGGGTTCGGTCTTGAACAGGACAAACGCCTCGGGCATCGACTCGGCCACCTATCTGGCCTTCTTGACTGTACCGATGCTACCCAATTGGATTGAATCGCGAAGGGGAACAGTCTAATGCGGCCCGGCTGCCGACTCAAAACATGCAGGGCAATGGACGAATGCGACCTTTTGCAATGCTAGCCTTGCTCTTACTTTCTTCATTGTCTCCAATTCTCTCAAGTGCAGAGGTTGCAGGTAGAGCCCAGACCACTTGGTCAGGAACAGTGGTTCTCACAAGCGATTACTACATTTCCGTGACTGATGAATTGATTATTTCATCATGCACCAATGTCACAATGGATTCTGGCGTTAGAATCGTTGTTGAAGGTAGAATTACGGTTGAAGGTACTAGTAATTGCCCGGTATACCTAGATTATCTCGGCAACGGCGACCATATGGGAATTGTCTTCAACAGTACTTCCAATGGCCGCGGAAGTCAGATTGACAATTTGACAATTGTCCATTCTGTATATGGAATAACGGTATACGGTAGTGACCCTGTAATTTCAAATTTAACCGTATTCAATCCCGATGATGTTGCGGTAGACCTCTTCTCTGGCGCAACTCCAACAATCAGGAATCTAATCGTGGACGAGGCAGGACAGGATTGGGTCTTCCCTCAATATTGGAGATATGGAATTGGCCTTTCAGTTGGGGCAGGCTCAGCACCGAATGTCGATGGCGTTGTTATGGAAGGATTAGTGACTCGGGGGATCAATTATTGGCACAATTCTGGAGGGGTTATCAGAAACGTCACCATCGCCAATGTTTCAGGTGCAACTCTTGCTACTGCAGCGGGAATTTGGGTAGAGGATAGTGTTCCATTAATCGAACATGCGAGTATTGATCGAGCCGACCATGGAGTAATTGTTACGCATACTAATGATACGTTACGGACCCGTGCTGTAATGAGAGATATTTCGATATCCAATTCGATGTATAAGGGATTGTATATCGACAAAACAGACCATACAAATTACACAAATTATCAGGCAGCAATAATCGAGGGTCTCACGGTTACGGGAACTGGAGGCCTAGGTGCAAAGACGGCAGGCCTAGCAACATCTACAATCGATATTAACGCCTCTGGTGCATGGATTGAAGATGTGATTCTCGATGATAATGACGCAGTTGGAATCAAACTGTATTTTGTAGACTCCACTACGACTTTCACCAATGTTAGCATCAATTCTTCAGGAGGATTGGGTTCTGGTGCAAATAGCGCTGGTGTTTCCATTTTCGCATCATATTTTGCAGCTAGTTTCGATGGTCTTGAGGTTTCCAATTCAACGGGACCAGGTGTACATGCATCGAGTGGAGGTGCCATTCAAGGTAGTGAGTGGAATCTACATGATAATGGCGCACATGGTTTCTGGCTCGATAGTGCAGCTACAATTGTCGATGGGCTAGTACTAACGGGAAATGGAGATGATGGCGTTCACATCAATGATGCAAGATATGTCTATCTCTCCAATTTGAGTTCAAGTGGAAATTCAGATGCTGGAATGAGTTTCTACAAGGCAAATGACATTGAAACAACATCCGATATAAGTTGTTTTAATTGCACTACTACAGGAGACGGCAGAGGTATTGTTATATCGGATTCTGTTGACCTATGGTTGACTGATATTGAAGTCCATGACCCGTTAGCTGGTCCAGCGATTTCCGTAGATAATTCGGGGCTTGACTTAGGAGTGCAAGGAGGCTCTTTCCACTTCATCCAAACAGAAATTTGGACAAATCACAGTACTGAATACGCAATCAATATCACTTCAGCAGAAGGTGAAATTGATGGCCTCGATATTTATGGTTCTCATAGAGGAATATATTGGGATGCAGACCACAATGTCGAAAGGACAAGCATCCTCTCAAATGCCCGATTATCCGGTACGGATTGTTTGAAATTATTGAATCACGATCAGATGACTGGAATGGGTTCAACGATTACAACTGCATGTACTGGTGATATCGAATTCACCAATTCAGAGGTAAATTGGTCTAATTTAGAAGACCAAGCAAATCATATTATCAATTTAGATGCAGATACCCACCTCCATCTCCACCAACCAATTTCAGTCGATTTCTCTGCAGCAATAATGGCAAGTGGCGCATGGATTGATGTGGCTTGGGACCTCGATGTATGGGTGGTGAATAATTTCTCCAATGGAGTACCTAATGCGGCCATCGATGTTTCATTTGACCAATTAGAACCTGCATTCACTCAAAGCACTAATGATTTCGGTTTGAAAATTATTCCAGACTTAGTAGGAAAGCGTTACACCTACAATGGCGAGACTCCATTTTCTACTGTGACCGTCAACTGTTCTTATGATGGTGTTAGCAACTCAACATCCTCAACTTTGGACCAAGATATCTCGGTATGGTGTCACCTTCCCTTGGATAACCAAGCACCGTTCTTAGTTTGGGAAGTTCCTGTCGATGAGGATGTATTCCCGAGTCACGCAATGGTACAATTCAATGCAAGCCAATCTTGGGATTTGGATAATGATCCAATGACATTCAATTGGACTTCTTCTCTTATTGGAATCTTCGGGAGCAGTGATAATTTCTATGTTAATGATGGCAGTCCATCCGAAGTCAATCTTCCCGATGGCGTCCATGATATTACTCTTGAAATATGCGATGATAAAGGAAATTGTGTCGATGAGACTCGGACGATAGAATTAGCCAATCAACCCCCTGAAATCGTAGTAAATACCGATCCTGCTCTCACCGCATGGGGCGAACTCCATTCACCGCTTACCAAGCCTGTCGCATGGTGGCTGAATGGGACAAATGACCCCGAAAATGACACTATGACATGTTCGTGGACGTGGCCTGGCCACAGTGAAACAATCTCCGACTGTATCGATGGTTCAGGAAATCTTAGTTTTGCAGATTTGTCGATAACGATGTTCGACCTTACTCTAAGTGTAAGCGATGGAATCAATGCTCCAAGTACTTGGGTAGTTTCCGTGGAGTTATTCAATGAGATGCCCAATGCATCT
Source organism: uncultured Candidatus Poseidoniales archaeon (assembly GCA_964577145.1). Taxonomy (GTDB): domain Archaea; phylum Thermoplasmatota; class Poseidoniia; order Poseidoniales; family Poseidoniaceae; genus MGIIa-K1. The sequence continues at coordinate 16,145 of CAZNXM010000012.1, read as the reverse complement.
TTCACAATTGATAGAACTGCTAATCTATCGGAAAATGAAGTAGTATTGACAAGTACATCAATCGATCCTGAGAGTGACCCAATCGAATATTTGTGGTCGAGTAATCTAGATGGGGTTTTAGGAAACCAGAGTGTTTGGACCGGCTATCTTTCTCGTGGTTCGCATGTAATTTCCTTATCTGTAACCGATGGTAGAATGGAACATGTCAATCTTACATCAATCGAGACTCAAATCATAGTGGTAGAAAATAGCCCACCAAGAGCAGTAATCAGTGGACCAGATACAAATGGCACTTATGATTCAAGTTATCTCTTCGAATTCAATTCTAGCGGTTCAGGTGATTGGGATAGTGCTTGTGCGACCTTCCCATCGGGAATGGATTGGCATTGCGCTCCAAGTGAGCCCGCTTCGGGTTCGGAATGGCTAGTATATTCATGGGTGAGCGATATCGATGGTATCCTACGAGAGGATGGTCAGGACTGGTTGATTTTTGAAACGCATTTGACCTCTGGTCAACACAATATAACCCTCTCAATGGATGATGGAATCAATAACCCTGTTGTCTCAACCATTCAAATCAATGTCGCAACATCTGCTCCAGTCCTAGGTCTTGTTTCGCCTGATACCAGTGTTGGATACCACTCTAGTGAAACAATTACTCTAGATATTTCAGATTCAATTGATTATGATGGAGATGAATTTACATTCAGTTTGAGTAGTGACCTAATGAGCGATCCCATCCTTGAAAACGAAGACCCTATGGAGATTCACTTACTCAATTTGCCTGCTGGTGACCATACATTGATCTTCACATTGACCGATGAAACTGGAGAATCTAGAGATGAAAGTATCTTCATAGAGGTCGTTGAATCCGACCCAATAGCAATTATTCACACTCCAAATGATAGTCAATATTTCGCTCCAGGCTCTGAAATCACCCTTGATTCAGAAGGTACCTTTGATGCAGATGATGACATTACCAAGCGTGAATGGCGTCATTACATCCCTGACGCCCCATACCCCATAATATTGTCAAATGATGCAGTGCACACACTTTCATTATCTCCAGGCGCCCACCATCTATCGCTCTATGTAGAAGACCGTAGAGGCGGATGGGATGAGAATCACATCAATATCACTGCGGGCTCAAGTCCGCCGGATTTATCCAATCTAAGCACTAGTTCAGATTCGTTAATTGTGAACAAACTCACAACTCTTGTAGTAGAGGTTGAATTGAATGACCCAGATGGAACCACAAATCTGGTTACTGGAGTAATTTCTCATGATATGCAAAAATGGGAATTCAATCTTAGTGATGATGATGGGGACGGAATTTGGATTGGAGCAGTGGATGTGATGCCGGGTACTGAAGGTAGAGCTGCTCTCAAAGTAACGGCACATGATGGCGGAGTAATCGACTCACAAAGTATGGATTTGAAGTTTAGGAATCAAGTGGAAGATACTTCGTCAATTGTTGCAATTGGTGGCAGCATTGGAGTATTTATCTTACTCTCTTTAGCAATTGCGATGATAGTGATCAGACGGAGAAAGAAACTTGCAGACCTCGAATTGATTGATAACTGGGGCGTATTTGGTTCAGAAACAAAAGAATATCTCCAAGAGGACTTCGATGAACTGAAGTGAAAAAACCGCCAAAACAATAATAATGGCGCGTTCTAAGTGGGACGCATGAGCAATCGTAAATCACGATGTTTAGCCCTGCTGCTGACCGCAATACTTTGCACAGGATTTATTCCAACTGCAACAGCAAGTTCTGACCCAATAGAACATACTGCATTTGGAGTAGAATATGACTGGACGAACCTCGATACGGACTTTGAAGCAATGACTGGATTACCCTTAGATGAGATTCTTGGAGATATCATGGAATCAGCAGATGATGCTGGAATAGATTTGTTAATTCTTGAAGAAATAACAGGTACATCGAGCATAATTATTGACCAATATGAAGATGGCACAGAGACATGGTCCACTGGAAGTGGTAGTGTTGAAATGTCACGTCACGTGACTGAATTAACCATCCGTCATGGCGGTGTTATGGACTTTGCAATGATCACAGAGTGGTCCGATGCCTGGGCAGGTTGGGACATCACTGTTATGCAGAGCAATGTTGGGGACTTTTATTTGGATGCAACCTATGTGGAGTTCCGTGATTCTAACAACATGATTCACGGATTCGACACAGAAGTAAGCGCATCAACTTCTCAAGGAGTTGAGTTCAATATTGATGGTTCTATTCAAGGTGATAACAGTGCGGTTCTTCCAATAAATATTGCAATGGACATGTCGGTTTCATACGAAATATCAGACGCATCAAGTAGCATTATACTCTCTAACCCATCTAACTTGCAAAATGAATTAGCAGCAATGGGTGCAGGCGATGAAGTAGGTTTCGAGATGGGTCAACTCGACTCTTATTCTGGTGATTTTACTACAGCAGCGGATTTCGACTTTTCCTTAACTGGACTTCCTACTGAAGAACTTGGAATGCCAGAAGGCGAATGGGACCTATCCGTAACTGATGGCACAACCGATTCAGGCACATTCTCTGAGGATGAGATGGAATGTGAATTAGCCATCTGGACGGAAGAATTTGGTCATCAGACCATCACAAATAGCGATGGGTCTACTACTGATGTTATCCAAGCTCGTGGCTCACCTCTACCTATGCCAATGACTTGCCAACTTGGTTATCTCTTAGCAACTGCATTTATCGGTTCAGAGAATAGTGATAACCTTGCTGATGTAGTGGAAGAAGAGATTTCCGAAATTGATATCTTTAGCGGACAAGAATCTCCAGAGTACGACTACAACGATGGTTATCTCGATGTCGATACTTGTCTTGGATGTGACGATATGGATTATTTCATGGTAGAAGCATGGGAAGGTATTGATTACGACACAACTTACGAATTGGCTCTATTGCTTACAGATTCAGAGGGTGTCACAGTTCAGACTAATTCATACACCTTTACTGAGGAATATAACCTGTGGGATGAGATCTCATTCGAATACCCAGATTGGGGAGACTATTGCGTTGAAGTTACTTTGACCAACCTTTCAAGTGGAAACATTGAGCAAACTGATTCAGAGTGCTTTACCGTAGTAGAGGAACCAGAGCCGAGTCAACTGATTATCGATATTGCCGAGGCCTTTGGTGAATCAACTCTTCCTAATGCCGCGGAGTCCTTTGGACAAAACATGGAACAACGCCTTCAGAATTATGAAGCAAACATCGCATATGATGACGCAGACGGATTCATCCTTTGGGATGACCAAGCTGACATGATTGTAGGATTCCAGATTGTTGTCACCAATGACGGAAGCAACTTCTGGTGGACTCTAATTGGTCCAGATTCTGACTCGTATGGGCCGGCACCAATTGCTCTCTCAGCAACATATTTCTCAGGTACTGAAGCGATCACCCAAGAGGCTGAAATGGATGAATCAACCACACTTGATGACCTCGTAGATCTATCAGAACACGATAATAGCGCCATCAATGAGGCATTGGGAATAGAAGAGGAACTCCCAGATCCTACCGATGAGTGTGCAGTATGGGAATATTGGAATTCAGACATGGTCGATCCAACATTGCCAGGTAATGGTTGCCCATACTATACTGATGGTTCAGGTGAACCAGTTAGCGAGGAGTCAGGAGACAATACTGCTGAAGGTGCAGATGATGGAGCCGGATTATTGCCAGCTCTTTCACCAATGATGACAATATTAGTTGTTGCACTTGCAGGTATAGTCGCAAGTGTTTCCAATCGTCGTGATTGAGAAGAAGGATTGACAGCCGAGTTGTGTGTCGCCCTACCATGGGTGGCACACAGAGCAAGGGCCGTTGGTTTTTGCATCTGTTTCAAGTTGCGATTCTGATTAGCCTTGTAGCAGCCATTCAAAACAATCCTTGGTTCATTGCTGGGGTTGAAGCAGATTGGACTGAAGGTCGGCCGACTGGTGCATCTGCAGCAATCGAATTAGAAGTTGATAGTGGGACCCCTCATGGCACAATTGATATCGATGGCTATTTCACATTCGTAGCTTGGCAAAATGAACGTAATGATACTACTGTGCCCATTCTTGAAAATGATTCTACGGAGACATATTCGCTGAACATCGATACATTAGAAGAGGTACAAGATGAAGTATCATTTTTGTCAGGGTTTGTTGTTTTGTTATCTGTGCTTCTGTTGTTAATGATGGTCTATGGGATCAAAAAGAAAGCATGGCTTGGTACAATCATTTCCCTTCTAGTGCTGTGGATCTTCATTTCAATAGCATTTAGGGCTCCTCTTGGCTATCTATCTGAATTTGATGGTATCGGAGAAGGAAATACTAACGATGATAGGGAATCATCAGTACATCCTACTTTCGAAACAACAACATCATATTCTTTTGATGAGATAAATATGTCATTCACTAGTGGTAGTTATGATTTGGGACTTGTAGATTCTAATGAGTTAGATTCGGTAATTTCTGAACCACCAGGAACTGAACATCCATCATACATTCAAATGGAAGGAAATATGTATTTCAAATGGGGCAAATTTGTAGTTGAACTTGCTTATACTTGGCTCATACTATTTGCATTAGTTCCATCCATTATGAGAATAAGCGAATGGGCTTCGATAGAGAAGCCATTGCGCCTTTGATTCACTTTTGCTCAGGTATGTCGCCATTCAAGGAGTCCGGATTATCATCCAGAGGTCCCCAAGGTGTGCGCGTACGGTTTAGACCAAAGCGCTTAGCCCAGATAAATCGAAGATTTTTCCAGCCATCTCCCCATGTGTGAATTTCAGCATCCCCAACACGTGGGCGATATGGTACTGAGACTTCGATGGCTTTCTTTTTGCCAAGTACCCTTCGAGCGAGAATTTTCATCTCTTCAGAAAGAGGCATTCCGTCATTTGTCGGGCGCATTTTTTCATTCTCGAAAATCGACTTGCGGAAGACCCACATTCCGGACTGAGAATCCTTAATTCCATATCCGAATGCTAATCGGGCATTGAATGATAGCATCCAGTTTCCAAATCCATGAAGTCCAGACATTGAACCATCTTCAGCTAATGAAAGACGGTCACATGTGATGAAATCTAATTCTTCGTCGATAAGTCTCTTGACGAGTTCTGGGACTAATTCAGCAGGGTATGTGCAATCAGCATCCATTGTGATAATGATATCACCCTTTGCTACAACGAATCCTGTTCGGTAAGCACGGCCGTACCCTTTTCGTGGCTCAAGGTGTACTCTCACGCCCTTTTCCAAAGCGATTTCACGGGTGCGGTCAGTCGAATTACCATCTACAATCATGATTTCCAATTCATCACACCAATCGCGTGGAATTGCATCAACGGTTGGGGCAAGAGCCTCCTCTTCATTGCGAGTAGGTAGAATCACCGTCACCGAGACCGGGAGTCTGTCCGCCATGACCGCTCGACCGAGGAATCAGACTTGAAGGCACCTGTCCAACGATTATTTAGAGAACTAGTAGTTGGACGGCATGAATGACCATGCACATAGCCATCGTCTCAGGTGAATATCCGCCTCGCTGGGGAGGGATAGGCTCGGTGGTATTCCACCTAGCCGGACATCTGGTTTCATTGGGCCACGAGGTCTCAATCATCACACGTTCGCATAGTGGTAGTACGCCCTCTCAAGAAGGTGTAGAAGTAATTCCTGTGAGATGGGCTCCACTACCAATGGCGTTCACCAGATCGTATGGCAAAAGCTCGTTGAGGGCATTGAAGAAACTGCATGCTAGGAAGCCAATTGATGTCATTAATGCACATCTTCCATTAGTTTCATGGAAAAGAAGAGAATTTCGTAAACTCGAACAGAATATTGCGCCTGTAGTCTCATGCTTACATGGTTCATGGCTTGGCGAAAAAGAGGGCGTAAAGAGAGCAGCCGCTGCGGGGGAGTCCGCTATTTGGCGAAACCCAAACGACCTAGCGATTCTCACTACCGGTGGTTGGTATTCTCGATATGAAAGAGCTGGTGTATTAGAATCGAGTATCTGTGTTTCCAATTCCCAATCAACTCTCAAGGAATTCAGGCGTTGGTACAAGCCTGCTGCTGATTTTGATTGTGAAGTCATTCTTTGGGGTTGTGACCACAAGGTGTTCAGGCCACCAAATATTGATGATGAGGCTGAGCAATTAGAGCATGAGAAAATACGTACTCAATATGGGTGTGGAGACGAATCAGCACTATCACATTCTCCCGATACTAAAACTCCAATGTTACTTGCAGTCGGCCGATTAGTTGCACGGAAAGGATACATGACACTCCTTAGAGCCATGCCTGCTATTATTGCAGAAAACCCTGGCGCTAAATTGGTTATTGTTGGGCGAGGTCATATGCGCAAAAGCCTTGAGAAAACAGCAAAGAAATTCGGTCTTGAAAATTCGATACATATCAAGAGTAGTTTGTCATTCGACGAATTAGCACAACATTTCCGCTCAGCCGACCTCGTTGTATATCCTTCATATTATGAGGGTCAAGGCTTGATTCCTCTAGAATCTTTAGCAAGCGGCACACCCGTTGCTACTGTAGACCAAGAACCTCTGACTGAAATGGTTGATGAAACGGTTGGAGGACTATTCAAGAGAGGAGATCCAAATGACCTCGCACGTGTTGTAAATGAGATGTTATCTTCCGAACAGAGGGTCGAAAAGGCCAATTTAGGCCGAGAAAGAGTCCTCTCTGAATTTACCTATGAGCACAATGCTGAGGCCTATGAATCCGTATTCTTGCGTGCTATTAGTAAAAAGAACGCCAAGCCGAAGTCCTCTTGATGTGGGTGCTACCACCTATGTCTATGGAAGAGGGTTTCTTCGACGCTGAATTGGTCGAGAATTCTGATACTAGTATCCTAAATGGCTTATTGGCAGCCACAGGTGCGGTAAGTATCGTCTTCCTTCTTGTTGCCATGATGATGGGTGAAGCACTTGATGGACTAGGTAATCAAAACAGCCTACCTCTTCAGCCAGGTGACCAAGTAGAACTCGAATGGGGAGAGCCGATTTACATGCCTCGTCACGAAGAGTGCATCGATCCGAACAATGGTCAAGATGAAGATTACATCGGTTATGGAATTGGCTACGAGCCTTCCTTATCGATTGATTCAATGGGAAATATGCAGATTACTGCACATAAGGATTTGAGATGGGGTGGAGAAGATGCACCGATTCCAATTATCCTTGATCCTGATGACCCCGGTTTGTGGTACGCATGTTCAGAAGGTGACCAGACTAGTTGGGATTACTGGGCATCTTGGTTCTGGATCTCAACTGACGAGGGTTCTACATGGGACCATGGCGATAGTTTCGACCCAACTCCCGGAAATATGCTTAGTTCCATTCCTGGTTCTGTAACAGGCGGTGGCTCGGAATGTCTTGGAGATGAAGGCGATATTGCTGTTGATGCAAATGATGTGGTCTACTATCTCGATACTACTCTCGAGGATAATTGGTGGCACAGATTCACTGGCGGTGGCACTTCATACGAGATGGGCTCAGTTTGCCAGAGAATGAATACCATGGCTGCTGATGATAGACCATGGGTTGCAGCTCAAGGTGATGGAATAATCCATTATCTCGGTAATTCAGGTGTGAGCCCACCAGAATGCACACTCGATGCAGGCCGATATTGGTATTATCATTCTGAGAACGGAGGCAACTCCTTCTCCCAATGTTTCTCTATGCCTGGAGGTTGGTCCACAATTTCTTCACAGAAGGACGGGCCTTACGTTTTCGTTGCTCAAGAGGATGCAGATTCCAATTCAGGTACAGTACATATCAGAATCAGTGATGATTATGGCCGTGGAACAGGACCAGGTCCTTCTGATGGAAGTTGGGAGAACCCGGTTGATGTTGGTCCAAGAAATGGCAATTGTCCTGAGGGGTACCCGGTGGTCAACAATAACGAAGGCGGAACTGTCGTAGTAGTTTGGGCTGATTGCCCAGGTGGAGACCTCGGTGCTTGGGATATTTACATGGCGATTTCCTACGATAATGGGACTAATTGGGAGGACTCTTGGGCTATTACACCGTATTGGGGAGAAGCGGGTGGAATTACGATGTATCCATTCGTATCCATAAGCGAAAGCGATGTTGTTTCTGTATCATTTTATGGCCTTGAATACGGCGCTGATGATTCATATTCACAAGGTGATGAATGGTATCTGTACGCTGGTGCAGTATACCAACCGCACGGCAATGATTCCTTTGAATGGAAGATTGCAGACCCCACTCCATTACACATTGTTACTGCCTATGAAGAAGCCGAAGGAGATGTGCATGCTCTGCATGATTTCTTTGAGACGGTTCTCTCACCGGAAGGAGATTGGATGGGAATAGCATACCAGCAAAATATCGGTGAGCATCCTTTCGAGGAATATGAGGAACAGCGCTACATCAAATTCGTTAGAGGGGATGTGACGAGCAACGTTCCAGAACCCGAAAGCGAGCCGGAAATAGAGGAGATTAGAACCTCCCCATTGATTGCAACCGACTTCTAAAGTGCCGGCGACCCATTGAAAACCCCCTCCTCGCATGCAGGTACATGCGCGCGAGAGCATGGCTGGCGTTTTGTCTGGCCGCGTGCATGGTGACTTTTCTTCCACCAGTCACTGCAGACGATGATATTACCAATGCAAATCCAATGACAAATGGTGTTTCCTCAAATGGCTATGTTTGCTACGATGATGGTTGCTCGCCAAATGATGAAACCGATTGGTGGAAAATGTACGCTTACAAGGGCGACATAGTCCAGGTTTCATTTTCAGGCTCGATGAATAATGGAGCTTGGTGGTGCCCAGGTGATGGTTGGGAAGCCGACTTTTCTATGCATGACGATTCTGGGTCACAAGTTGCAAGTCAGGCAATGTCTGATGCAGGATCATCGACAACACTGTCAACGACGATGCCAACTGCAGGATGGGTCTATGCTAAAATCAAGGGCAAAGATAGTTGGTGCAATGATGGAGTCGATTATACTCTAACGCCAAGTATCAATCAGGATAGTCGAGATACCGATGAAGACGGCTTCATTGACACTGAAGATGATTGCGACCTCGTTGCAGGAACCTCAACCAATGACCGCCAAGGATGTCCAGATGAGGACTCAGATGGATGGTCGGACCCGGATGAAGGATGGGGGCCGAATAATGGTGCAGATGCATTCCAATCCGAGCCAAGTCAATGGATGGATTCAGATAACGATGGTTATGGCGATAATTTAGATGGATTTCAAGGAGACCATTGCCCATATCGACGTGGATATTCTGCCGAGGACCGCTTTGGTTGTCTTGATTCAGATGGTGATGGTTGGTCGGATGCAGACCCTGGTGGTTTGGACGGAGTAACCGAATGGTATGCACATCCGCAGGGATTAGGCGACTCCTTTCCATTAGATGCCAGTCAATGGCAAGATACCGACGAGGATGGCTTTGGTGATAATTGGGCTGACCCTGAGTGGAATGATACCAGAGTAAACTGGTCGATTGGAATTTGGTATGATAATGCTAGTACACCAGACGCTTGTCCTTTCGTAACAGGATATTCAATTCAAGATAGGTATGGTTGTCCAGACGAAGATTCGGATGGATGGTCAGATCCGGATGCAAATTGGACAGCAGCCGATGGTGCAGATGCATTCCCTACCATACCAAGCCAGTGGTCTGACCGTGATGGCGATGGCTGGGGCGATAACCAGAGCCTAGATGCCGAACAAGTCGATGACTTCCCAGATAATCCAAGCCAGTGGTTGGATACCGATGGCGATGGTTGGGGTGATAACCAATCATATGGTGCAACACAAGTCGATGATTTCCCACTAATACCTTCGCAGCACCTCGATTCTGATGGAGATGGCTATGGGGATAATCTAACGGGTTTCGAAGCTGATGTTTGCCCTCTTTCAACGGTCGAAGAAGTTGAAAGTGGTTGGATTAGTTGGGCGGACCGATTTGGCTGCTTTGACTCAGATATGGATGGCTACTCCAATCCTGATGATTGGTGGATTTCACATCCTGACGGTTTTGCAGATGCCTTCCCAGATGATGAGAGCCAATGGCACGATACCGATGATGATGGCTATGGTGATAATTCCGAATATTTTGATGGAGAAACATGGCGAGAAGCATGGAGAGGAGATAGTTGTGTTTCCACAGAAGGTGACTCTACCATGGACCGGTGGGGATGTCCGGACAATGATGGTGATGGTTACTCCGACCCTACTCCGCATTGGCTGGCTAGCCCGGGAGGTCAAGGAGATGCTTGGCCTGCAGATCCGACTCAATGGCACGATAGAGATGGTGATGGTAGGGGCGACAATCCACGTGGAACCACAGCAGATGTTTGTCCAGATGTACCTGGAACCTCAGTAGGGCCAATACAGGGTGGAGATCGCTGGGGTTGCCACGATACCGATGGTGATGGTTGGTCAGACCTCGGAGACTCCTTCCCACATGAACCGACTCAGTGGCGCGATAGCGATAGTGATGGCTTCGGTGATGACCCCAATGGACACGAGGGAGATGCTTGTCCTAGTGAGCGAGGTCAATCTTTCTTTGACCGTTTAGGTTGCCGTGATTCAGATGGTGATGGTTGGTCCGATCCTTCACAGGAGTGGCCAGCATCACCATGGGGTACTGCTGATGCTTTCCCTACAGACCGAATGCAATGGGAGGACCTTGACGAAGATGGATTTGGTGATGTTCAAATGGGTGCTCTAAGAGATGATTGTCCAGATGTTTCAGGCACTTCGTTTAGAGATGTGCAAGGTTGTCCAGACCGTGACGGAGATGGTTGGTCTGATGAATACGGAGGTTGGAATGCTGCGATTTCAATCATGGGTGAAGACCCGGCAGCGAGTTGGTTATCATATCTAATTCTTGGAAGCACGATGATTTTCGCTTCGATGATTGCTCATCTTACCAAAATGAGCAGGTCGCCCGAAGCACTTGAGAGAGGACTTTCCAAATCGGAAGAAGAACAAGGGGGGGAATTTGATGCGTGAATTCATTCTTGCTTTGCTAATTATTTCCTCATGTTTCATTCTGCCAGTTTCTGCAGAGGAGGTAGATCCGCTAGAGGAAGCAGGATTAACACTCGTAGCTCTTAGAAACGATAGTTTAGATGTTGACCAAGACGGAATAACAGATTCAATTAGAATAGTTATCGTTCTTAATTCAACAAATTCGTGGGTAGATTTGACACTCACATTATTTGGAGAACATGCAGGTAGGGTTGTCTCCGATGAAATTACAATGTCCTTTGATATGCAGGCCAATGCGTCGATTACATACGATTCTTGGGCCGAAGGTGAACATATGTTAACACTTGAAATTACAGATGTTGAAGGAAGATTACTATCACAGATTGCCATAGGAAGTTTCGATTTAACTCCAGCCCTTTCGATACCTTCCATTGATTTACGTTTATCAGGTTCGGAAATTATGGAAACTGGTGATGATTGTCAAATCGAGAGAAGATTTACTGACGAAACGGGTCCTCGATATGGAATGGATGGAACCCGTTCAATTAGTGGAACTCCATTCAAGGTTCTCGATGATCAGAATTTCTTAGATTGCAGCGATTGGCCTGCAGGCGAGTACATTATTCGTGAAACTTATCAAAATGGACTTGGGCAAACTTCCATGGATGAATTGGAGATTGTAATTGTGAACAAGCCACCTCCTGCATTTGAATTGGCAGTATCTGGAAATGGAGTAGCAGTTGGAGGTCCATGTTCAATCGACCATGTTCCCGCTCCCGGAGAGGACCATCTGGCCTATACCAAAACATGGACAATCACTCCGCAAAGTGGTCTTGAATCCAACACTAGTAGAGTTGATTGTAAAGACTGGTCACCTGGAGTTTACAAGGTCCTTCTAACAGTTACAAATTTTGAAGGAATAAAGGCTACTGAAGGGGTAATGTTGGTACGACTTCCACCGCCAGTAGTAGAGGATATTCCTCAAGATGATTCCTTACCATTACAGTCACGCGGCGATGATACTCAAACATCTGCAGTAGGCTGGTATGGCATTGGTTTACTCTCGATATTCCTTGGGATTGCGGTATTTGTATTGATGTCACGTAATTCTGAAGACGAGGATATACTGATGTCCACACATCTCGATTCGGAAGGTAATCCTGATTCTGAGGGCTTACCAACTCATGTCGATGATGAAGGAATTCTTTGGCGACGTCACGAAGACGGACGAGTAGATTGGTGGGATTCATCAATGATGATGTGGTCGAGGTGGTAGTAATGGAAATAGATATTATAATGAAATGGGCAGCATTTCTCGTCGGCGTACTTGCAATTATTTTTGTTTCAAGGCTAACATGGATATGGTGGAGTCGAGTAAGACCAGAGGTTCCACAACTCAATAGAGAATGGGTTGCTGATTGTAGAGGATTGGGTTCAGCAACTATAGACGGATCGGATATTACTATCAAAGAGGTCAGAGATTTCAAATGGCGTACCAGTAGGGATTTTGATGAGAAATGGATAGAAGTTTCAGTCAATGCAGATTCAATAAAGGATGTTTGGTTTGTCATCGACCACTTTCACAAAATCAAGGGCTTAGCTCACACAATGATTTCATTCGAATTCGAAGATGGACAAGTAATCACATTCTCCTTTGAGACAAGACGTGAACTTGGAGAAAGATATCATCCATGGGATGGTATGTGGAGAGCATACGAACTCTATCTTCTTGTAGCCACCGAAAGAGATGCTCTACATCTTAGAACAAATGTCAGAAATCACAGGGTTCACTTATTCAGAGCACAGACGCCTCCGGGTAAAGACAAGGCCTTGTTATTGGCCTTGCTAAATCGCTTGAATCAAATTGCTGAACGACCCGAATGGTATCACACATTATTCAGTACATGCACGACCTCTATTGTAGACCAAGTGAATCTGATTACACCGGGAAGAATCCCAAAGATGTGGCGCACATTACTCCCTGGGCATTCCGGTAAGGCGGCTTGGAAATTGAAGTTGATCGAGGATTGGGGTGGATTTGAGGGAACAATGAAAGCGAGCCGCATCGATGAAAAAGCGAGTGAATGGAATGAAGAGGAGGAATATTCTCTTCATATCAGACGTCATCTGCCTCCACGTTCAGGCTGACCAGATAAAGAGTAAATCACCTGATTTGTGGGAGATTTCAACATTGCCACCCAGTGCGGAATTTCCTACACCCTTTGTTCCGGTATTCAAATTCTCATTACTCATTTCAAATTCACAACCGGTAAGGTTGACCGATTCGACGGGACCTAGTGCAAATAGGGCGCAAATGGAACCACCTTCCAACTCAACATTCAATCCTTCTTCAGGGACTCTACATGCTCTCCATCCGTCGAGATATAGAATTGCATCAGAGTTAGATTCCACGAGTGAAGTATATGCTTGAAGTTGATGATCTAGCCTTCCTCCAGCAATACCTACAACTGCATCAACATCATATTTTTTCAGTGCTTTTGCGAGGTCTGAATCATCCTGATTATCCATGGCATCAAGTCCTTCACTGCTCTCAATTGAATCGAGATCACCAATCACAACATCCCATCCTTCAAAACGGTCGGCTGCACCATCGAGAGCAATGGTGAAATCCGCCTGTTCAATTAATGTTCCAAATAGCTCGTCAGATGGAAACTCACCATTGGCCACTACGAGGACAAATTCCGCCATGAACTGCCCACCAAGTACACTGATTCAAGCCGTTCGCTCCAAAGGAGCCAAACCGGCCCCCTACAAGGGGGCCGTACGCACTTGTCTTGGCAAAGGTGATGAAGGAAGGGAATTCTGATGGTTAACATGTCATGGCGCGGCAAGGCTCTGCCAATCGCAATTCTTGTATTGTTCGTCATGCAATCGGCTTCTCCTTTTATTGGAAACCAACCTATCCTCACAGAGGATGAAGTGGTTCACAATACGTCTTCAGTACCCTTTTCTAACGGAAGTGGGCATGATTTGGCAGGCACCACATTGACTCTGGATGGAGTGGATTGGACCGTTCGCCAGGAATCGAATTTTGACCTCTGGAATAGTTATCCACTGTTGGAGAGTTCTGATAGCAAGGATTTGCTTGTATTACCGAATGGAGAAGTGCTTGCTTGTTCATTGAATGCTGGCCAAACGAGTTTGATTATTTTACACCTTAATGACACTATATCAGAAATGGAAATAGACTCTTCTTCTGTCGCAACGACATTTGAACAGTCTTGTTCAATCGCTGTAAATGATTTGGGTCGCATACACGTTGCATACACGATGGATAATAACCTCAAGGTTGCGAGGTTAGCAGTAGAAAATGCAGTATACTTCGAACCAACTTGGCATATTAGAACTATTGAGAATGAATCACAACCACTCGGTCTTGAGATGGTTATTGATTCAGATGAGAAAATGCATATCCTCTATGTGACTGATACTGGATTGGAAAAGATGTCTTTCAATAAGGCATTCTGGGATCATAGCATTCTTGAAAAGGGCGATATCGGCACTGATTTAGAAGTCGAAATAGATGAATCTGATATGTTGCATATCGTCTATGTTGAAGAGACAGAAGGCGAGGTAAGACTGCTTAGGACCGATGGTTTACAAACTACAAAGCAGGTCTTGGCAAGAGGCACTGAAATAATGTCGCATGTTGCGATGGACCTTGATTCCAATTCTGTTGAACAACTTGTTTATTCATCGGGTAGCGATGTCAATAACACTTCACTATCCTTGGTTCGAAGCCTCGTTGGAGAAGACGAGGGGCGAATCAATCCCAATGCAAAATGGAGTTTGAGTCTTGATGATGATAGCGAAGAAGGAACCATTGCAAGTGGTGACCTCAACGGGGATGGCCGTGATGATTTAGTCTATACAATTCCTGATGGAAATGGTACAGTTTCTATTCACTATGGCTCAGCAGATGGGCCAAGTGACTATCCCGACAAGGTTCTGGTTGGAGAAAATGCAGATTCTTCACTGGGAACCGGATTAGCAATTGGGGATTGGAATTGTGATGGATACGATGATATTGCAGTTTCAGAACCAGGTCTAGCAAATAATTCCTCAGGACATGTGTGGGCAATTCTCGGAGGAGAATTCGGCCTTGAGAATTCATCATGGTGGAATATGACTGGCGAAGACGGCGATGGACTTGGATGGTCCATGACTTCAATGGGAGATGTCGAAAATGATGGTTGTGACGATTTAGCTATCGTTGCCAATGGTACAGTTCCTGGTGACGAACAGCAAGGCAAGGTCGTACTATTACGTGGCAATTCTTCTGGCCTTCAGAATTACCAAAACCTCACTCAAACACTCAATGGTCCACAATTTGGTAGAGTTGTAGTCGGTGGAGGAGATTACAATGGCGATGGCCATTCAGACCTCGCAATTTCAAACACCGGTTCAGTTGATTCTCCTACTGGATACAGTTCTCTCGAAGTATTCGCAGGTAGTACTAGTGGTATCGATCCAACCCCTATTCAGTCTGAACAAATTCTACTAGCAGGCAAGTTATTCGGTGCAGCAATGGCTTGTGTTGGAGATATTGATGGTGATGGAAACGATGACCTCCTACTATCCGAACTCTATGCTGATGGCGGCCTATACCATTCCGGTAAGATACATCTCTTTACTGGCAGTTCAAACGGACCCACATCGACTTGGACCCTCAGGGGAAGCTATGCAAATGCTAACCTTGGAACAAATCTAGCCCCTGCTGGCGATGTGAATGAGGATGGTTACGATGATTTCCTAGTAATGCAACTTCCCAATTCCAATAGCGGTAAGGTCGAACTATTCCTTGGTGGGCCAAATGGTGTGCGAAGTGATGTGCAGTTATTCGCTGAAGGTGCTACAAATGAGCACCTCGGTCTCAGGCTGTTAACAGGTATGGATCTCGATGGGGATGGAATGGGAGACTTAGCCTATTCAACGAGAGATTTGACACGAGGAGATGCTTTTGGCCCTGAGATTGTCATCCTAACCGAGCGTGACTGGGAGTTCATCGACTTTTCAATCAATACTGAGATTTCTGATATTTCAATGGGAACAAGCGCTCGTGGAACTCCTTCGATTCTAGTCGACATAACAGGACA
>CAZNXM010000011.1:18815-50935 GCA_964577145.1 uncultured Candidatus Poseidoniales archaeon | reverse complement strand
ACGAGTTCACTAACATGGGTTCCGACCGCTTGGACACCGAGGATTCGGTGGTCATCCTCTCGAGCAACGATTCGAACGAATCCTCCGGTCTTCTCTGCCTCTTGTGTGAGAGCTCGACCATTTGCTGCAAGTGGGAACTTGCCAGTGATGACTGGGTGTCCTGCTGCCTTTGCCTCATCTGGTGATAGTCCAACTGAAACGATCTCAGGCTCGGTGAAGACGATGGCTGGAACTGCTACAGGGTCGAATTCTCTATTCTTACCCGCAATATTCTCTGCAACCATCTCGCCTTGGAATGAAGCAACGTGAGCAAGCATCTCTCCTAAATCGGTCACATCACCGATTGCATAGACGCCTTTCATATTAGTTTCACAACGCTTGTTTACCTTGATGAAACCGCGTTCGTTTAGAGCGACACCTGTGGGGGCTAATCCATCTGAACGAGGGCGTCGTCCAACGGTTACGAGGACCTTATCAGCCTCAACAGTCTTCATTTTGGATTCATCATCAGCGTTATTCTTATCGATGAACTTCACTAGGGTTCGTCCATTATCGAGTTCTTCAACACCTTTAGCAAAAACGCCGGTATTGACCTTGACCTTATTCTTCTTGAGGAAGATTTCGAGTGGTCTTCGCAATTCCTTGTCAAAGATTGGTAATACGCTATCCATCGCTTCGATAACGGTGACCTTAGAACCGAGCATTCGGTGCACGATTCCAAGTTCAAGTCCGATATATCCTCCACCAATCACAACTAGGTGGTCGACCTTTTCGTCGAGATCTAATGCTTCTCGACTCGAGATAACATTTCCACCATACTTCATGAATGGTAATTCGATTGGAATACTACCAGTTGCAAGAATAACATTCTCCGCTTCGATTTGAATGTCTCCAACTACTGCGGTCTTGGCGTCTTTGAACTCAGCCCATCCGGTGATAAGTTCTGCACCAGCCGCCTTTAGCAGATGCTCTACTCCTTTGTTGAGGCGGTCGACAATATCGTCTTTCCAGCCCTTTAGTCCAGCCATTTCGAGTTCAGCAGGGCCGGGGATACTGATTCCCATGTGGCCGCCTTTCTTCGAATGCTTTGCGAGGTCGTGGAATTTATGAGCAGCATGAATCATCGCTTTTGATGGAATACAACCACGGATTAAGCAAGTTCCACCTGCTCTTTCTCCTTCTACGATTACGGTATCGAGGCCGAGTTGCGCTGCTCTAATCGCTGCGACATATCCGCCGGGACCTGCGCCCACGACGAGTAACTGACATTTGCGTACCTGCATGTTATTCACACTCACATGAAGATGGTAGCCGGGTTCTCAAGAAGGGTCTTGAGCCTCTGAACGAGGACGGCTCCGTCCCATCCATCGACCACACGGTGGTCCCAAGAGGAGGAAAGGCGTAACATCTTGCGAATTACGATTTGACCGTTGCGAACAACAGGGGTATCTACTGCATTGTGGACTCCAAGGATTCCAACTTCTGGCTTGTTGATGATCGGTGTTGCACCAAGACCACCCATTCTTCCTAGGCTAGTGATAGTAAATGTCGAGCCGGTTAATTCGTCAAGTCCAGCACTACCATCTCGGGCAGCTTGGCTAACACGCTGCATCTCGGAAGCAGACTCCCATACATCTTGAGCTTCTACATGCTTGACAACCGGGACATAGAGTCCACGGTCGGTTTGAGTAGCGATTCCAAGATGGATTGCATCGTGACGGGAAACAACTCCCTTATCATCATCGTATAATGCGTTGCAGACTGGATTCTCACCCAGTGCTTTCACAAGTCCTTGCATGATGAATGGCAAGTAGGTCAACTTTGGTTGACCTTCACTTCTGTTAGCATTGAGGTGTACTCTCAAAGTCTCAAGGTCGGTAATGTCGACCTCCTCAAAGTAACTAAAGTGTGGAATTGTGCTATATGACTCAGTCATAGATTCTGCAATCTTTCGGCGCAGGCCAATGACTGGTACCTCGGTCACACCAGTTTGGGCTGTGCGTGATGGACCAGCAGCAGCAACGGGGCTTCCTGCTTCCTTCCAGGAATCAAGGTCGCCATGTGTGATACGTCCGGCTGGGCCACTACCTGCAACAGAGGACAGGTCGATTCCGCTTTCACGGGCTCGCTGGCGAACAGCTGGTGAAGCGAGAGGGCGGGCTCCAGATGCTGCAACCACAACAGGAGTTGGTTTTGCAGCAGGGGCTGGAGCAGGTTCAGGGGCGGCTTCGGGCTCAGGTTCTGGAACGGCTTCTTCCTCAACCTCTTCCTCTTCAGGCTCGGGCTCAGATGGACTACCGTCTCCATCGGTATCAAATTCGATACAGACTTGGCCGACGGCGAGAATGGTTCCCGGTTCTCCGACTAATGACTTGACAACTCCATCGGTAGGTGATGGGATTTCGACAGTCGCCTTATCGGTCATGACCGACAAAATTGGGTCATCCTCTTTCACTGAGTCTCCAACAGAAACCATCCATTCGACGACTTCTCCTTCAACTACTCCTTCTCCTATATCTGGCAACTTAAATGCAAATACTCCCATATTTAGACCTCCTGTGTTTTCTTAATTGCCGTAGCGATTCGCTCCGGGCTTGGAAGATAATCCCACTCTGTTGTGTGGGGGAATGGTGTGTCCCATCCCGTTACTCTTTCGATTGGTGCTTCGAGGTGCCAGAAACAACGCTCCTGAATAGATGCACTCATTTCTGCACCAAAGCCACTCGTTTTTGGAGCCTCGTGTACGATTACACAACGTCCGGTTTTGTTGACTGAATTTACTACAGTTTCACGGTCCCATGGTAGAAGAGTTTGCAAGTCGATTAACTCAGCATCGATTCCGCTTTCCTCTATACCCTTCTGTGCAACATGAACCATAGTTCCCCATGCGATAACGGTACATGCATTACCCTCACGAACAACTCTTGCCTCTTCCAGAGGTAATGAATAGTATCCTTCTGGAACATCTCCATCCTCATGGCCTTTCCATGTTGGTACATTGTGTGGGTCACCATAGAATGGTCCACGGTAACAACGCTTTGGCTCAAAGAAGATAACCGGGTCATTGCATTCGATAGCACTGGTCAACAATCCCTTTGCATTGCGTGGGTTTGAGCAGTAGACGACCTTCAGCCCAGGTGTATGGGTGAATTGTGCCTCAGGACTCTGTGAATGGTGGTGCCCTCCTTTGATTCCTCCACCGGCTGGCGTTCGAATTGTGACGGGAGTCGAGAACTCGCCACCGCTGCGATGACGCAACTTTGCGATCTCGTTGACGATTTGGTCGTAGGCTGGGAAAATATAGTCAGCAAACTGGATTTCTGCTACAGGTCTCAATCCATTGAGTCCCATTCCAAATGCGATTGCTGCAATACCGCCTTCTGCAAGTGGAGCATCGAAAACCCGATGCTTTCCATGCTTTTCTTGTAGTCCGGAAGTGACACGGAATACCCCGCCGAAATATCCGACATCTTCTCCAAAAATCACGATATTATCGTGCTTCTCAAGCAGTGAATCAAGTGCGCTGTTAAGCGATTGGATCATGTTCATGTCCGCCATCATAATCACCTCACTTACCTAACTCCTCACGTTGCTCTTGCACGTGCCAAGGAACGGTCTCATAGACCTCAGTGAAAATTGTAGATGCTGGAGGGTATGGTCCATTGGCTAGGTCGCCAAATGTGCATGCTTCCTTGTATGCAGCCATGACTTCATCATCGATTTTTTGTGCCAATTTTTCATCCTTCTCTTCAGTCCATGCACCGATTTCGATGAGATGTTTCTTGAGACGGTCTACCGGGTCGCCACCTGGCCAGCATTCCGATTCATCACCAGGGCGGTAAATCGAAGGGTCATCAGACGAGGAGTGTCCACCGGTACGATAGGTGTAAACTTCGATGTGAGTCGCACCTTTTCCAGCACGGGCACGCTCACGTGCCCACTTGGTGACCGAATACAGAGCGAGGAAGTCATTTCCATCTACTCTGAATGATGGAATACCATATGCTAATCCACGGGCAGCGAAATTTTCGCCACCGGTTGCAAGGTTTCTGTGTGTCGAAATCGCCCACTGGTTATTTACGACGTTGAGAATGACTGGCGGCTTGAATACCGATGCGAAATTCAGCCCGTAGTGATAATCACCTTGAGCGCTGGTACCATCGCCAAGCCAAGTGATTGTAGCTTGGTCATCTCCCTTGTAAGCAGAAGCCATCGCCACACCAACAGCCTGACTGAACTGTGTGCCAACAGGACTGGAGATTGAAATGAAGTATCCTTCCTTCCAGGAATAATGGACCGGCATTTGTCGGCCGCGAATATTATCCTCGGTATTTCCGATACAGTGGCAAATCATACTAACCATATCGCGGCCACGAACAAATTGCGCTCCCGGCTGTCGATATGAAGGGAAAATCCAGTCGGTATCATCCAATGCCATTGTCTGAGCAATTGCAATTGCCTCTTCTCCTAGTGAGCGCATGTAGAATGACAACTTTCCAGTTCTCTGCATCTTTATCATGCGGTCATCATAGATTCGAAGTCGCATCATCAACTCTAGACCCTTGATTAGAGTCTCAGCGTCGAGTTCTGGATTCCATGCCCCACTAGCAGTATCATCATCTCCAAGGACACGAATCAATCCATGCGCATGGTCATGGGTTTCCGGTGCTTCACAAGTAACGGGGTCTGGCCGCGAAAGGTCTCCCGGTTGCTCCTTCCAGGAACCTCCAAAATCAGCCTCATCTCCCGGCCTGAACGGTGCGGTAGGTACAGTGTATGGCTCCATTGTCCCCTTGTCCCCGTCCGTCATGTAAATCCTCACTCCATGTCCGTTCTAAGCCTTGCCGTTGCGCTGGTCAGCAGATCGCCAGCGCGATAGGAGGACCTAACCAATGGTCCACTAGCACAGCCGAGGAAACCCATCTCCTCCGCTTGGGCAGCCCACTCATCAAAAGTCGCAGGCTCTGGGAATCTGTCAATACTGAGATGGCGCTCACTTGGTGCGAGATATTGTCCGATTGTCACAAGGTCCACATTTGCTTCTCTCAGCATTTGCATTGCCTCCGTAACCTCTTCATCACTCTCACCAAGTCCAACCATAATCGATGACTTGGTCAAGATATCAGGGCGAAGGCGTTTTGCTTCGACAAGAATTGAAATGGATTGTGCAAAGGATGCGCGGTGATCCCTAACAACTCTATCCAGTCGAGGGACACATTCCACGTTGTGTGCAAAAACCTCTAACTCGAGCCCATCGAGTAGATTTGCTAAGTCGGTAAGGTCGCCTGCAAGGTCGCTGCAAAGTAATTCCAGCGTCACCTCGGGGCTCGCTTCTCGAACCGCTTCTAGGCACCTGCGGTAGTGAGCAGCACCGCTATCGTCGAGGTCATCTCGATTGACAACAGTAATCACAGCATGATTGAGTCCCATCGAGGTAATTGCATCAGCGAGTTTTGCTGGTTCATCCTTATCGAGTGGAGGTGGGGACTTGATAGTTCCAACTGCGCAGAATCTGCAACCACGGGTACACTCTTGACCTGCAACCATGAACGTAGCATCCTTTGCAGCCCAGCATTCGTGAATGTTTGGGCAGCGTGCTTCTTGGCAAACTGTATGGAGCATATTTTCCTTCACAGTAGCCTTGGTTTCGTTGAATTTCTTTTGCAGTTCACCCGTTGGCAGACGAGTACGAAACCACTCTGGAAGTCGGGAGCGCGTCGGCGCCATCTTCAACTTGCGAACAGTCATTATGGCACCCCCTTCAACCATCCCGAAGGGATGGTGTCGAATAAGGCTTGGTTGGATATCCTACGAGCATTCAAGCGGAGAATCCCCCTGCGTAAGCATGTGAAGGTCGCAGTTATCACGGGGGGGGCGCGCAGAATCGGGGCTGGAATAGCCAGTGATTTGATGTCGAATGGATGGTCGGTAATCATCCATTGTAATTCCTCTATTTTACAAGCAAAACAGCTTCTAACTTTGGGCTCGGGAGCCGTTGTCCAAGGCGACCTTTCTGACCGTGAAGAACTGTTCAGAGTAATCGAGGAAATTCACGACCATCCCATGGTGGAAGAGCGAGGTGGGATCGACCTTTTGATTCACAATGCTTCAATCTATAATCAGATAGACTTCAAGGATGTTACGCCGCATGAATTACAAAAATTCACCGCGGTTCATCTCGATGCACCCTTCTTTATTTCACAAGGACTTGCGCCACGACTTTCGGCAATAAATGGCAGTATTATTGGCATGGTTGACACCAGTTGGGACCACGCTTGGAAACGCCTTGCACACTATACTGCAACAAAAGGTGCAATGCGCCAATTAATTGTTAATCTAGCAGGGGAATTAGCACCCGAAATCAGGGTCAATGGAATCGCACCAGGAGCAATACTTGCAGCGGAGTGGGAAAAGGAGAGATTCGATGAGATTCTCGCTAAAGTGCCGCTCGGGCGTGCAGGCACGCCAGAAGATATAGCAAAAGCAGTCAGATTCTTAGCCGATGCTGACTACATCACAGGATATATCCTACCTGTCGATGGTGGTTGGTCGCTCACTTGAATCCGTCAAAATGTATAATTAGCGACAGAATTATTGTTCAGTATGCGAAAATTTGCATTATTGACTGTGTTGTCGTTGCTGGCAATGGCATTTTCAGGCTGTCTTGGGTCTGATTTGGAAACGGATGAAGGAGATGACGTGATTACTGAGGACTTAGATGACTGGCCCACTTATTCAGTGGTAACAGCTGGTGATTTGCCCGTATGTGATTCCTCTACATTGGGCCGCCTGTACTATGTTGAAGATCAAACTGAGTTCCAAGTCTGTAAATCTACAGGTTGGGAAGTAATCTCGTTAGGCGGTGGAGCATTAACATTGAATGAAGCACCAATTGTCAATGTTAAATTGGTACTAGCGAATGATGACTTTGTCGAGGAAGACGGAGATGGAACTTACACACTATACGTTGGATATGCATGGAATGCTACAGATTCAGATGGTAGTGTTGTTAATCTCGGTATAGATTATAATGGAGATTTAATCGCAGATTATCAAATAGATTTGGGTGTTGCGAATCCTAGTTCGGGCGAAGATAATATCTATTCTTCTACTCACGATTATAATGGGCTGATAGCATTCCCATATGAGAGCGGAATTACAGTCCATCGTTGGACCAATGGCCCATATGATACAGGCAACGACGAATGTGCGTTGTCTACCATACGTGAACATTCTTTCATTGCAATTGATGATGATGGTGCAGTAGGCGTGACTACAATGATGTGGGACGGCCTCAGGCCCGGATACAATTACGGCCCTGAGTTTATATTCTCAGACGATGCCTCCTTTTGGTTGAGTGTTGGTTTGATTTCTCAGGATGATTATGATTGGCTTTTGGGAATTGATACAAATTCTCCATGCACAGTTATAGTTACTCCTACACCAGAGCCAGAGATTTGTGATGGAATCGATAATGACCTTGATGGTGATATTGATGAGGAAACCGATACTGAAAACGACCCAAATAATTGCGGAGGATGCAACATAGTTTGCCCATCAGGGAACACGTGTTCTAATGGAGTTTGTATTGCACCAAATACTCATCCAACTATTAGCCCCCCTACGATTACCCCACATACGCCGTATTTAGGCGACACTGTAGTTTGCACTTACACCTATTCTGATGCGGAAAATGATCCCGATATGTCTCTAGTAGAGTGGCTCATTGGTGGAAATTCTGTCGCAACTGGTGCCACCTATGAAGTTGGAATAAATGGTGAATTAGTTGGCGATGAAATTGAATGTAGAGTTACAGGTTATGATGGAATAGATTATGATCCAATACCTGAAGTAGATATAGTTCAGATTCAAAATCATATTCCTGTGGTTTCAAATGTCGACCTCACACTTCAACTAGATGATTTCACTTGTTCATACGATTTCTATGATGCTGATGGCCATCCCGATGAATCCCTAATCAATTGGTTTGTTAATGGTGCTCATGTTCATTCAACACCTAGTAGTGATAATGTTGAGAGGGGAAGTGACCTTGGAGTGAATAGTGGGGATGAAGTGCACTGTGAAGTTGAACCCGCAGATGGACAACCGGACGGCAATGGGATGCCAGAAACGAGCAACACTGTAACCAAGCCCTAATCACTGCATGAAAGTGTGGTGCAGGGGGTGGGACTTGAACCCACGAACCCATTGAGACCGGATCTTAAGCCCGGCGCCTTTGACCGACTCGGCAACCCCTGCAGGCGAATGCCAACGGTCTAATCTAATGAATCAAACGGGAGCAAAGTTAGACTCGAGATGGTAGTTCTGGCGGCGATGAATCCACCCGAAGGGTGGCTTCAAGAGGCTCAACATGTGCAAAACCGTTTAACACCCGGGCGGCGAGGGTAGGTTGGTGCGTATGCTGCGAACGCGATTGATTCCGGTGCTTGTACTCTTTCTAATGCTCAGTGTAAGCCTACCAATGAGCGAGTTTGCGGAACTACCTGAAGAAGTGGTATCCGAGTATGTTCCTGGTAATCTGGAGGGATATGACCTCTACCTCGATGATGTTGGAGATTCGGGTGGAGATGGCGCAATAACCACAGCAGAACCATCTGGTGCTCACAAGGAAGCATCGATTCTTTCTGGTGTAGAATTCCGTTCTGATGATTTGATCAGTGATCTCACCATTTATGGCGAAGGCACAGATACTCTTGTTCGCCTTTCGATTTACATGCAGTTCAAGGGTCAGGAGGGCTCTACTGCTGATTTGACTTTTACACTCAATGCTGTTGGAGGAGCGACCTATACTGAAACTCTGAGTTTGTCCGACCCTTGTAGTGATGGTCTTTTCAATTCAGATTGTTCATGGACGATTAATGAAATCTTTTTCGATGTACCTGAGGATGGTTTCACAGTAGATAAGGGCGCTCAACTCCGTCTTCAAATCGATGGCTCCGCTTCTTGTGAAGGCCAAGGTGGAATCGGCCAAGGCGGCGACTGTGATGTTCTAGTAGCATATGGTGACGTTGAGCAAACCGCAGGATATTCACGAATCGAACTCAAAGCAAATGCTCTGGCTGAATCCAGTGTTAAGGTTCACACTCCAGGTGGGCTTTGGACCGATGGCGAAACTTTAGAGTGGGCGCCAAACCATCGTCCTGAGTTTAGGACTATCCAATTCACAGTCGATGTAAGAGACGCCTTTGGTCGTGCAGATATCAATTCGGTCAGCCTCGTACTATCAACCCCTTCAGGTGCTAATACTGTATTCGATAGGACCTTCGAAGATGATGACTTGAGACTTGACAATAATGGATTGGTCGGTAATTATACTTGGACCTATGATGCAGGAATTGCTCCGGGACAATATCCGCTTCAATTAGAAATTGTAGATGTTCAAGGCCATGTTGTTGTTTTCAATCACCAAGGTGTTGAATTCGTTGAGCATGACATCTATCTTTCACTCCCGGTAAGCCAGCCCGATGTAATTCTGATTGCTCCCGGCCAGGTTAGTAGTGCTGAATTCATGATTGAACACACTGGATCAGCAACTATTGACATGAATGTTGTACTAGAGTTATTCACCACTCTCCCCAGTTCATGGTCTGACCCAGTGTGGGACCAACCTGCTGGATACGCATTGAATGGCGGCGGCTCATTCGCTCGTCCTATCCTCTCTATCGAAGCTCCAGAAGGCGACCTTTCTACCGCTCCCGAGCACATTGAAGTATGGGCTCGAGCATATGCAGAAAATGAAGAAGGCGTTACTGAAGAAGTTCAAGTAAAGAAGATAATTCTCGATGTTGAAGAAGTAGGAGTCTATGCTCCACCAAGACTTGGAATCTGGGAAGACTCCGAGCACCAGATTCAGATTGCTGACTCCAACCGGCCCGAAGCATATGACCCCCTTATTTCGCATTATATCGATTCCGAGGAGGTCGGTGAATTCTTCATAGATGTCTTCAATGCAGGATTCGACACTGACAATTATCGTCTAAAGATTGAGGATATGCCTGATGGATGGCAGTATGTATTCTATGACAATGATACTGGACAGGAACTAGTAACAGAAGGAATCCATGCAATTACGCCAGACATCGGATCGCATGAAATTCTTACTTTGGTAATGAAAATCTATCCCCCTACTTCCAGAGATGATGCTGATATTGGAATGGTAACGATTAGATGCTCATCTACTGGTGATGCGGAGTTAAACACACTTGCCTCATTCACAATCCATCGCACCTTTGGAATTCTTGCTGAAGTCATCTCGGATTCCGATGGTGGAGACCCTGGAATAGTGGGGCCAAAGCCTCCGGGTTCAACAGTTTCATTCGATGTACGAATCACTGATTCAACACAAGAAACCGGACAGAATACTTGGAAGGTTATCTCTCCCGAGAAATTGACCAAGAATACTGATAATGATGAGGTATATGGGACTTGGACATATACTCTGACAGATGATAATGGAAGCGATGTTGTCGCTCTAAGAATGTCATCTGGTGATGAAGTCGACATCACCGTCGAGGTCAAAATGCGCGACAAGGTAGTTTCTGGAAATCACACAATCTATCTTAGGGTAACCGAAGAGAATCCAGATGACGAACCTCGCTACTTCGATTTGCCATTGACAATCAGAGTTTCAGAGGATGTTACTCCGGGACGGATTTTCGTGGAAAGAGTAACCCCATTGTCCTCCTTCTTACCTAATGAGGCCAAGCATATTGAATTCCAAGTTCAGAATGATAACAACGTTCCATTGGACATCATAATTACCGCCGATATTATTCCAACCGGGTGGGATGCTCGTTTGACTACATCCGCTAATCAAATGGGCGGAAATTTCGTACTATTGACCATCGAACCCTACTCCAAAGAGGAGTTCACAATGATTTTGACTGCTCCTGAAAATATCGTGGCTGGAAATACGATTACCATTTCTCTCGAAGTTACCCCTATGGATGATGAAGTTCCATACGATGCACAGTATACACAACGCCCTTCATTTGAGTTTACAACCGACTGTTCAGGATTTGTTTGTATCATCAATTTCGCTACAAATCCTACCCCTCAAACCGCTGCACTTTACGTGGGTCTTATTCTCGTGGTTATCCTTGCAGTCTATCGAAGAGGCCAGACTTCAGTCGCTCCAGGATATGACCTAGAAGAGATGCTCGAAGACGAACTAGGAAAGGACCTAGAAGACATTCCAGAACCAGCTATTAGTGACGAAGAACTCGATGATGATCTCGAACTTCTCGAAGACCTAGAAGACCTTTGAAATTGCGGGTTTTTGGATGATTTTCCCCCCGTAGGGGGGAGTAAAAGAAGGGTATTGTGTCTGAACAATGTTCCATTTCCCTTAAGTGCCTTTGAGTAAGCCGTTTGATTAGTGTTAGCGATGCGTGTATCTCCATCCCCTTCTGCGGCGCGGCCTAATCTCCTTAGAGAAATGAATCAAAACACGGCCAAGTCCATAGGACTTGTAGCCCTGATGTTGATGGCTTCATTTGCCTCAATTGAATTTGTTTCTTATGCTGCTCTTGCTGCAACAGACCAAGATGGAGACGGTCTGACATACGGCCTTGAGTATCTAATTAATACACAGCCAAATGATTGGGATTCCGATAATGACCAGTTACCTGATGGTTGGGAATGGAAGTACGGCCTTGACCCAACATCGACCAGTGGAGTAGATGGCGCAATTGGCGACCCAGATGGAGATGGTTTCTCAAATTTACAAGAGTATTCTTACAAGATTAGTGGAAACTGGGATATTTCTTCCACACCTACAGTTCTTGACAATGGAGTTTGGTGGAACGGCACGGTTCCAGTAAATAATTGGGACGAGGAAAATGCCATGCAATACAACCAGCTCGCTTGTGGCGATGCTGGAAACGATGGTACCGGTACTACAATTTTGTGTGATGAAGACCCGGTTGGAAACATTTGCACCGATGGATTTGACAATGACAAGGACGGAATGGTCGATTCCAATGACAACGATTTCGATGGAGATGCAGATTGTTCTTCAGATGATGATGACGGCGACGGATATCTCGATGAGGACCCCAATGGTTGGGATACTGATGGAGATGGAATGCCCGATGGCTGGGAGGCTTCAAATGGCCTAGATGCAACCTCACCTTCCAATAATGACGGTGCAAATGGTGATCCAGATTCTGACGGTCTAATCAATATCTACGAGTATGTCAATCCATCTTGGACTACTTCTTGTAGTGGGCAACCATGTTACAGGCCAGGACCAGATGGTAGTTTCACTGAAACAATCTCACCTTGTTCCCCGCACATGGGAATAGGCCCTAGTGGCTGTGCTACCTTAACTGCAGAAACCGACGGTGTAACTTCGACCAATCCACAGGATTCTGACACAGATAACGACGGACTGAACGATTCGTATGAGGCTCTTACACTTCTGACTGACCCGACCGATTCTGACACTGATGATGATGGAATTAGTGATGGAAATGAAGTCAATGGAGCATATGGAACTCCTCCTCAAGCAAGCGATCCTCGCAGCAATAACACCGACGGCGACCAATTCGATGACGGTGAAGAGGATACGAATGGAAACGGCCTCGTTGATGCTAACGAAACCGACCCAACTCGTCGAGAGGACTCAGGCGACTTCGATAATGATGGTTTGCAAAATTGGGAGGAGAACCTCTCATGTTCAGCGTGGAATATCGCAGATACTGACTATGGTGGAGTGAGCGATGGCGATGAGTCCAATGTTTCACATGGTACAGACCCATGTGATTCACTAATACAATTTGAAACTACAATTATCAGTTATAATTCTGGTAATAGTCAGTTGACTCTGAACAATGGTTCTGGATTCCGTTCTTCTGGTGGAATCGCATATTACAATAATTCAGGAACGTATACTCAGTTTACGTATGCGGGGCATACCAATAATGTACTGCAAGGGGTATTTACCGGACCTCCAATCGGTGTTACCGTAGTTGAAACGCGCAATAACTCCTGGTGCCACGATGGAACTGGAGTATCATATCCGACCTACTGCGATGATGATTATGCCGACATCGATGGTGATGGTCTTGCTGATTGGGAGGAGACCCTTGGGGTCTACGGATATTTCTCCAACCCAACTCTCTATGATTCAGATGGTGATGGAGTAAGTGATTACGATGAAGTCATGGCAAGCACAGATCCGTTAGAGCCCTGTGATAATTTGCTGGATGACGATGGTGATGGTTTGAACAATTACTTCGAAACAACAACTGGATGTCCAAACTCATGGATTGGTATAACAAATGGCTCATTTGATATTTGGTCAACTGCACATGATGATGCTGACACAGATGCCGGTGGAGTCAACGATAAGCAGGAATATTTTGATTCTACAAACCCAGAAGGAGACCCTACTGATGACATTATGCCTGCTGATTTCGACGGAGACGGAATTCCTGATGCGGTAGAGAATATCACTGGTACCGATTGGAGAAATCCAGATACCGATGGTGGAGGTATGCTCGATGGTGATGAGTGCCCTCAACAATTCTGGTTTACAAATTGTCAAGGCTCGCCATACGACCCTTGGGACCCAACTGATGATGTATTGCAGAATGAAGTTGTATTTTGGGCTAACAATACCAGTGGAACTGTCGATCTAAACCGTCAGCACCTATGGCGACTCAATACCTTCGATGTGTATACTGGTGCAGCATATGGCGTCGCAGTTGATTCACATCTAGCTGAGGCAATCATTGTTCCATATGCAAATTCTACACATCTCGCTCCAAATTCATATGCAAACAATAGTGTGACTTGGAATCTTGATTTTGCTCTTCCAATAATGGGTGGAACTGTACCGATGTCAGCATATCAGTACAATATCACATTCTGGTCTGATGCGATGGTTGAAATGACGCGCACAAATGACACACATACCTACGAATTAACCGCTGGTTTACTAGAGGAAATCTGGGTTGAAGAAAATGAATATTGGTACGATTGGGCATCGATATCAGCCGATACTATTGCAGGTTCAAATAATTCATATGAGACTATAGTGCCTCCAATGTTTACTGATACTACAGTGCCAGAATCCATAGTTATGAACATCACGAATGATGTAATTAATGCGGCTGGTGCGGTTGATGCTTACTCAAAGGCTAGCGCAATATCTGACTTCTTGATTAATGGTAATGCTACCTTTGATTTCAAGCGTAATTACAACGGTAGTGGAACAGGACCTAATGATGACATTACTTTCGAAATGCTTGCAAGAGCAAAGGAAGGAACATGTTCAGAATTTACTACTACATTCGTGACAATGGCCCGAATTGCAGGCCTTCCTACACGCTTTGTCACCGGATATAGCGGTGGCGCATGGACAGGTTCTGGATATGCAGTAATGGGCCAGCATCTAAGTCAATGGGGCGAGGTAAGAATGGAATTATCAGCATCGGCTGGTGGCGATGATCTTGGCTGGGTCCCATTCTCAGCATGTCCTGCTGCAGAAGAACTCGAAATCGTCAATATGACTTGGACCCCAACCGAATTTGACCGGGATGGAACCGTTGAAGTTTCAGTAAGCGGACAATTCCGCTATGCCGAAAATGGTACGCCCGCCGATGGAATTGTACTTCGAGGATATGTTGTTGACCCTGCTGATGTAGGTGAAGTGCCAGGTCTTGCTGCAATTATTGGCAACCAGTTCGGTGTGGTTAATACTGATCTTAATGGTAATTTTTCGATGAATGGAACTTTGACCTCTCCAATAGAGGCAGGGTTTGCTAGTATTGTCATAGAGCATATCCAAAGTGGGTATGTATCGCATGGCGGTATTGATTTAGGCGTCTTCATGAATGTCACTGATGATTCAAACCTGACACACGCTTCTCCTGGTGCAGTTAACCAACCAGTAGTTGGAGCAGGTGCTACAACAGTCCTAACAGGATATCTTCTTCACGAGAATAATGCTACTTTAGGTGCGGATGAACTTGGTAATGACATCGAAGTATGGCTTGATTTCACCTCATCGGTAGACGGTGCTACCAATCTCACTGGGACCGTAGGACCTAGCGGCCTTTGGGCGATAAATCTCACACTTAGCGAACTTGAGACTAAGGCAAATATTTCTGCAACTCTTGGATTTAGTGGTTGGCAGGATGCTTCACAGTCTGTAGGTTCTCCATCCTTCCACTTGCGTCCGAGTTCTCATTCGATTGCTCTCGATATTAGAGATGCTCCAAACTTAACTGCTACAATTGAGGGCCCAAGAATAAATAATTCCATCCTTGAACTCGATGAATTGGTATATGTAAATGGAAGTGCCATGAGTTTTGGTGCATCACCTGCGGCTATGAGTGGTAACCTCTCATTTGGTATCCGTGAAGCCAATGGTGGAGGTACTTTCCTAGAATTGTTCAATACTTCAGTAAACGGCTCGTTTAGCCTTATACATCTTGTTGATGTGAATACTACTTGGGTACATGCTGGTGCTGTGGAATTATCATTGGTATTCTATCCTGATACGCTTGAGGCTACAGATTCTCTCAATACATCAGGAACAGCTTGGTGGCTCAAGGGCATCATGTATCTAGAACTACAGGCGAGTTCTCAGTTACGTGGGCAAACGGTGAATATTCTTGTACAACTAACCGACCATATGGGTGTAAATCTCGACATGAATACTACTGGTGACTTTGAATTTACATTCAATGGAACCCTAGAAAATACTACGACAGACCCTACTTCTGTCACCCTATCTCCTACATTCACAACTGATCCAAATATGCATGCTGGAGATTACGTATTTGACATGGATTTCACTGGAAATGAGTATTATGTTCCTTCATCTAATAATAGCTCGCTAAGAATAATGGGAAGTGTAGACCTCTCATTGGCAATTATTGATGATTGGACTCATATCGGCAACCAAACTTGGTTGGTGGGCGATGTTACCGATGCGATTTACAATACAGCAGTCTTGAATAATGATTCAATTATCACCGCAGTTGTACTTACACTGAATGGACCAGTCGACCTCGGTACTACCTTGATCAATAATTCCACTGGAACATTCAACATGACTATCACAGCCCCTAGAACTCTTCCTTCTGGAGTATATGATGTGGAAATATGGTCTGATTTTGATTCGCTATCACCGATTGGTGGTGCATATTGGCAATGGGTCGATAGTGCAGTCCCTCCAGCTATGCCTCAACTTCCATCCACCACATGGGGAATAGAATCTGAAGTCGCATTACGTGCTGATGAATCGGTAGGTGGTGTTGATAAGATTGTGGTGATGAATACCTCTGTTGATTTGAAAACACATGTGCGAGATATCGCAGATAATTCCAATTTAAGCGGAGTATTAGTTGACTATATCCTCGATTGGGGTGGTGCAAATATCACAATTGGACAAGCGACAACAGATGTTGAAGGCAATGCAACCTTGCCGTGGACAGCAACAGGTATCGCTCCTGGTGATTATGTGCTACGCATGGAAGTACAGGACGATGTTACTTCAGCAAAGATTGCAGGTGCAACTAGGCACGTAGGTAATTCCACATTTATCAACGTCACAGTTCAGGTACCTTCCCATATCAGAGTAGATAGCATTCCTACACAGATTACCGCTGGAGTGAATTTCCAAGTTGTCGGTGCTGTTGAAGATGGAGATAATGCAAGTCGACCATTATCTACTCCGGTCAAACTAGAAATGTTCTGGTTAGACAATCAGGATGAGAAATTAATCAATGGTGTCTTCACACAAACAAATGGTAGTTTCAACATGTCTGTGCCTACAGATGTGCTGAATAATGGTACTGTACGAGGACCTCGTACACTGATTATCACAGTGGTTGAAGGTTCATCTCCATTCTATCTAACCGATTCGAGTAATCATTCAATACAAGTTATGGGTGTATCTAACTTTGAGAGCCTTATTCCGATTAACCCAATAATCGTCAATCGTGGAAATAGTGTCAACCTCTCTGCTGAATTAGTAGAGTCATCAAATATGTGGCAAGCGCTTCCGGGCTATACCGTAGCAGTCAAATTCGATGAGACATGGCTTACAGAGAATACTACAGATGTGAATGGTCGAACTAATTTCACCCACACAATTCCATTTGACCAGCCACTGGGATTGATTTTAATTCAGTTCCATTACAATGGAAGTAGTGACCTATTGCCTTCTTACAGGAATATTTCCACAGTGACCGTAAGGTCTGCTACTGTATTGGTAGTAGATGCAATCTCTGAGAACCCTGTAGCAGGTGAATCATTCAACGTCACAGGTTCAATTGCTAGTGATAACGGAAGTTCATTGCAATACAGGAATGGCGGTCTATTACCAGCTAATATTCTGTTTACAATTAATGGACTACCAACTGGATTCCAAGTCCAGAATGGAACTGTTCAAACCGATGGGACATGGGTTGCTGTACTCACGTTATCTTCGACCTTTACTGCCGGTAGTAATACCTTACAAGCATCATTTATTCCGACTGTGAATTATTATGAAACTTCGAATGCGAATTCAACATTCGATAGCAGAGGTTTCACTGTACTCACTTTCCTTGCACCAGCCTTAGATGGTGCGGGGCAGCCATCACTGAATGACCGCACGGATCGTGGTTCTGATGTTGAATCGAGGTTGATGTTAATCGATAACTCGGGTTCTCCTGTTGTTGGAGTTCAAGTTACTGTAGTAATCAACGGAACATCTGTTACATCAACAGGTACAACCGATTCAATGGGAATTGCCTTTGTCAATCTAACAACACCGGTCGACCTTACTCCAGGCTTCCATTCGCTGGATGCTGAATTC
Organism: uncultured Candidatus Poseidoniales archaeon; assembly: GCA_964577145.1. Classification (GTDB taxonomy): domain Archaea; phylum Thermoplasmatota; class Poseidoniia; order Poseidoniales; family Poseidoniaceae; genus MGIIa-K1. The sequence continues at coordinate 33,099 of CAZNXM010000011.1, read as the reverse complement.
CTAGGAACTTCAGGAACAACTGGACTTGTAGGAGATTCAACAGAAGTATCCTTCGTTGTGCTAGCAGATACAGTGGTGACCATCACTAACAATACAATGGTACTGACCGCTGGAGATGCTTTGGAAGTCAATGGTACATTGCTTGATGATTTAGGTAATCCATTGCAATTATCAGGAGCTAATTCAGGAGGTGTTCTCCACCTTTACGTTGATGGACTACCGGTCTCAAGTGTCCTTTCAGATGCAGATACTGGCTTCTGGGAAATAACTTGGACTACTCCTGAAGGAATTACTGCGGGCGACCATCAAATCCAAATTCGCTTTACTGGTGGAAGAGATTGGGTTGACCCAATCGGCTCTGGTGATACAGCAAATCCAGAATTCTATCATGAGAGTATTGCACTGTCTAATTTCTCGGTAAGTGTGCCAACCAAGATTTTGATGCTAACACCAGGTGGCCAAGTTGACCGTGAAGATACAATTACTGTCCAAGGTAGACTACTCGACATTATCGACAATCCACTTGAAAATCAGACCATTGTGATCTTACTTGATGGTGTATTCCTAACCAATGTAACAACCGATGAAACGGGAATATTTACTGCAGTACATCCGGTTCCTGCTGATGCTCCATTAGGCGCAGTTACAATAGATGCAATATTCAATGGTACAACCTATTATCTGCCTACTCAGGAGAGTGGAGTATGGTATATTTACTCTCAAATATTGGTGCAGGTAAACATCGAGACACCGTTAGCGGTCACAGATTCTACTGTCATTGATGGATTCGTAGGAGATAACCAACTCCTTGGAATAGAAGGCATGAATGTCCTCATCGCAATTGAGGGAATTGAGATTGGCAATACTACCACTGACGCAAATGGAAACTTTAGCATTAATTGGACGGTCCCAGATATCTTCGCTGACGGGCAACATGTTGTTTTGGCTTCAGTTCCTGCTCAGGGATGGTATAGAGCGGGTGAAGGAAATACGACCTTCTTCCTTGCACATCGTAGTGGTTTGACAGTCGACATCGTAGACATAGATGCAACACGCCTCGACAACTGGGAAATCGCAGGACGATTATATGACCTTGATACCGCAGAAAATGATGGTCTCGGTGGCGAAGTAATCTTCATCTATCTCGATGGTTACCAAGTTGGTTCAGCGTTTACTTCGATTACTGGAGATTGGTCTACTGACATTTTTGCAACTGAGAATCTAAGCCGTGGAGCACACGAACTCTCATTCACTTTCGAAGGTAGTAGTGGTCATCTTCCAGTAAATCAAACACGTAATGTGAATGTATGGGCCGATGTAACTGTCCATATCGATAGTATTAGTTCACAAGTAATCCGAAGTGATTCAATGCACTCCCCGCTAGTAATTACTGGTAGAGTAACAGAGATTGGTGGCCAAGGTATCATGATTGACGATGCTGAATTAATTCTTGGGAATCAAAGCGATTGCGAAACTGCTGATGGTGCACGGTGTATTGTGATAAACAGTATTTCTTGGAATGGAGGCCAGTTTACAATGACGGCTGTTATGCCAAGTTGGATGGAGCCAGGAATGACTCAACTCAACCTTCAAACTCCAGAAAATGACAGCCTATTCTTGAGAACTTCTGATACATGGACCTCTACCTTTGCTCTAATGATTGATGCAACCTTCGATGTTAGTATCGAACCGATTATTGAAGACGAGCAAGAAGTGATCAGTGGAAGTATCACCGTCACTGCAGATGATACTCTCCAAGGTGTTGATGGAATCCCAATCACAATCTATGTTGAAAATAATGGTACCCGTCTTGATGAGATGACCGTAGTAACAGATTCCTCGGGAACAGCTCTCTTTGAATTCAATGCTGAACCCCCATATGGCGATGCATCACATTATGGAGAAATCGATTTGAAGATGACAGTTTCAAACCCTGACGGAGTACTTTCTCAATCCTCTGTTTCGTTATTCAACAATAACTACGGAAGTGGAGTTTCCCCAGATTATACCTATACTGATGATGCAGGTGCCCCTCCATGGTGGGCATATGCGCTTGTTATTCTGCTATTAGGTGCAGTAACTGCCTTTGTAATCTATCAGCGAAGGAAGGCAGAAGCGTCGAAGTCCATCGCAGACATCTTCAGTTATACCGCTGAATTATTAGCAGCGGGCGATTCAATGCGTGAAGCTATCTTCAACTGCTATGAGAGTTTAGTTCACTTGTTAATGACTCGTGGATTCCTTCGTAGAGATTTCGAGACAGTGCGCGAATTCGAAATGGCAATCCGCTCAGCATTGCCAAATATCTCCGAAGAATCACTTATTGCACTTGATGCAGTATTCGAAGAGGCGCGATACAGCCGTCACGAGATGGGTGAGTCTCACAAGATCAATGCTCAAGAAGCATTGACTAGAGTTGCTGCTGAAATCAATCAGATAGAAATTCCAAATCGCTGATTACCAGCGAAGGTCGAGAATACCGCCTTCAAGGCGTGCTTCTACTGAATCCACTCCTTCGGGAAGTGGTAGCAAGCGCTCAAAGTCAGAGCCTATGCGTAAGCGAAGGATGCTGTGGCCAGCAATTTCAGATTGCGAGATATTGATCAGAGATACATCTGCTCCGTGAAGTGGAATTGAAAGCCCATCCGAGTGGCGTCGCCCATTGAGTTCTTCGACAATCCAAGCGAGTCTTCGTTCTGGCGCGATATCTCCAATATGGGTCTCTGGTAACTCACCAGCTGTCACGAGCATCATCGTATGACGGTCTCTAACTTCAGTTAGATGATCGCCACTTATCTCAAAAGCAGCATGCAGCTGTTCTGGCCGTGCAGCCAGCCCATCTGACACCGATGCGTGCTCAATCTCGACCTCAGACCACTCATCCATGAGACCCACTGCTTAGGTGGGGCCTCATGAACCTTTCAGGCATCGGGTACCCACTCAACTCTGCTAAAGAAGCGTCGAGCGAAGCGTCCAGTTGAATCACTATCAGAACTTCGATTCAACTTGATATCATGAGGGAAACAGATGAGATTACCTCTGTCTTCATTGCGCCGGTCTAGTAGCAGAATGAGGGCTCTGTCCCCCATTGCGCGAATGGGACGGCCCATTGCTTGTAGGATTGAATTGATAGCAGGTTGGGTATTTGCATAGCGCCATGAATTACCAGGGAATCTTGACTCCATATACTCGCGAAGTGCATTTTGAAATACCGATGGAGGGGGAAAAGGAATCCCCACACAAATCACGGTGTCGAGAAGCCCACCATGATAGTCAACACCTTCGGCTAATCGGCCTCCAAATACGCCGCCTAGCAGAATTCGGCGTCCAATTGTGCGTTGATCTTCTAGTTCTACCAATAGGGAATCTACATCCCGCTTTCCCCATTTCCTGTCTTCCAGAATCGTTTTCATACCCGGCACATACATTTCATCAAATATTGTCTTGAGTTGGTGGTATGAAGGTGCAAAAACGGCAACATTGCCCGGGGTATTTTGAGATGCAGCCATGATATGAGCACGCATATTATTCGTCATCTTGTCGCTTCTTTCACGGTAAAGTGTGGTGACATCGGAGGCTACAACAATCGGACGCCTTTCTTTTGCAAATGGCGATTCGAGGCTTGATACGGAACGGTCGTGTGGTTTGATTCCAAGTAGGTCGGCATACATACCTGGTGGATGTAGAGTTCCGCTCATTAGGATTGAGCCAGCCACCGCATCGAAAATTGGACCTGATACTAATCCGGGGTCTAGGAGATGGGAAATGATTCTACCATCCCGACCTTCGCCATCGAAAACTAAGCAAAGTGCAGGCCCATCGCCAAAGCGCATCAGTGAATCGAATAGGCTCGCAAGTTTGTGCGCATCGGGTTCGGCAATTTCCTCCCCTTCTTTGTTCACTTCAGTTTCATTCGTGGCCAATAATTCCTTGAATAGTCCTAGGCGTTTGTCCTTGTCGGGATTGATTCGTGCCGATGCTCCACCGGTAAGAGTTGCTTGTGATACAGTGGCGGCAACAGCATCGAAGCATGTATCTAACAGAGAAAATATCCTGCTCGCAGTAATTGCCAATTCTTTCTCTTTCCCCATTTCATCTAGTAGTGTTTTGAATAACCCTGCTAAGGATGAACGGAATTCCTTCAGAACATTTAGGCACCATTCCTTGATATCTGTAGAAATTGCTGCATCTGGATTTCTTTCGCTTATTTTTTGCAAGTTACCCAAATGCTCCTCGACCTCAAAAACCGCGTTTCTGACCATCGTTGGTGTCAGTACTCTTTGCATTCCCATTCTGACTCTGTCTGCGAGATTGTGAGCCTCATCAACAACGAGAATCATCTCTGGCAATTTCAATTCCATGGCATTGAGAGAGGCGTTTCTTACTTCATCAATGAAGAGATGGTTGTAGTCGCATACAACGATATCCGCTTTTCTTGCCGCAAGTCTTGCAGCTTTCCAAGGGCAGGTTTGTGTCTTCACTTGTCCCTCTCGATGAGTTTTAGATAATTCAACGAGTTCATCGACATGTAATGGGTCGGAAAGAATCCTCGTTTCTAATCCAGGTGCATTGGTGAGAAATGGTTTGCATTGCCGATTAGCTCTGTGCTGTTGGCAAAGCAAAGAAAACATGCTCCCTCCTGAACCCGCAAAGGGTTCGACACACATTCCAGATTGCCCTATCATATCGACTAGGCTTACTTTTGATTGCGGGTGCTTCATGTTGATTCTACGTACGGTGTCAACTACGATCTTATGTTGAGATTGCCGACCGGTGAGGAACATTATCGTTCGTGGCTCTGGAGATGAATTGGCCACTTCAATCGCCGCAGCCAATGCCGCAGCGGTTTTTCCAATTCCAGTTGGTGCACAGGCGAGATGAGATTGTTGTTTTTCCAGCGCATCTGTGCAGGCTGAAATCATCTCCATTTGCCCTTCACGGGGAACATCATGGGCGAGCCAAGGGTGATTCTCGCCGACCATGGCAATTTACGCCGTGTCGATAGTGTATGAGGATTGGTATTGACGCGGCTGCATCGGTGTGAGTAATTTGCACCCGGGGTGTGGGGGCCCGGGTGCGTTGTGGAACCTCTCCCTAGCATGCGGGAGTGGAATCGGAGTCCCCTCGGTCGTCATCGTCCGAGGGGACGTTTGTTGGGTTGCCAGTTTGTGCCATGATAGCACGCAAGCGCAGTGCAGCGAAACCAAATCGGCCTGACAGTGCCTCTTCGGTTCGGAAGGAGGAAACCCGAGTCTTATCCAGATCGAATTTCCGTCGCATTTTCCCATCCCCTCCTATGTGGCTCTCACCCTGTTGTTCACTGGTGGAACTCCTTGCGCTTGATAGTCTGTTCTCGAGCCGCTGCTACGGCCGAGTCGAGTGCGTCGTTAATTCCAGCCTCTTCCTTAATGAGGCGTATAACGTAGTCTTGCAGGCCCTGTTGAGCCGCTTGGTCAGGTGTAATACCCTGGAGTTCGTATAATTGGCCGAGTCTTTGCTTCATTGAGCGGCCAACTGGAATTTTTATCTGGTCCATTTCAGGGAGTAGTGGTTGCCCTGTTAGGAATTCACGAATGGCTGTACGGATGACATCACTGCGGTTGCGTGCCCCGTCTAGGCCAATTCTTGAATCGAGGAGAGCGAGCTCTTCTTCGGTGATTCTAATCGAAATAAGTGTGCTGGGTACGGTCATCCATCTCCCTCCGTTCTGTATCTCCTTACTGCTGGCAGTATATCAACGTATTGCAAATGACATACAAATTGACATACAGGCGTATACAAGAGCCACTGGTGTTCTGATATTTAGGAGCCTTGCCTACGGCAATGCTCAAACCAAAATCCTCTGTCAAGCGAACATGGCCCTAACTCCGAGCCGAGGATTGTACCTTTACATCGAGGTTTTGAAGACTGCATTAGAGGACGATATCCTTACGGATGACGAGGCAGCAATTCTCAAACTCCTAGCAACGTCCCTAGGTGTTTCTCCATTCGATGTAGGTGATGCAATGGATATTGCAAAGGGAATTGACCCATCACCATTTGGCGATGATGTTTCTACTTACAGTACCCATCAAATCGGTGATGTTACAACTTACCAAACTGCATTGGTTGCAGCTTTGGATGATGAGGTAATCAGTGAGGATGAATGGGCAATGCTCAATGGCCTCAGAAATTCACTGGGTATTCAACCAGATCAACATGCATTGATTGAGGAAGCAATTCGTGCAATGTCCGCAGAAGATGAAGCCGGTGAGCGCCGTATTGAGCGCTTGGCTAGATTCAATACAGTCTGTCCCTATGTCTAAGCCTACCGAAGGTAGGCAAGTATTGTAAAGGGCCTTTAGGTGGCCGGGACAACACCAAGTGTGTTGAATAGGTGCTGTAAATGAGCGTCATCCATGAAATTTTCGAGTCTGTTAAGCGAAGGGACCCCGACCAACCTGAATTTCACCAGGCAGTGTGGGAGGTTCTTGAATCATTAGAACCGGTCCTTGAAGCCCATCCTGAATATGTTGATGCAGGTATCGTCGAGCGTATCGTCGAGCCCGAACGCCTAATCCATTTCAGAGTTCCATGGGTAGATGATTCTGGCAATGTTCACACCAACCGTGGATTCCGAATCCAATTCAATGGAGCAATTGGTCCATACAAGGGCGGACTTCGATTCCACCCCTCAGTAAATGCATCGATTCTCAAGTTCCTAGCTTTTGAGCAGGTCTTCAAGAATAGTCTGACCACACTTCCAATGGGTGGCGGTAAGGGTGGTTCTGATTTCGACCCAAAGGGTAAGTCCGATGGGGAAGTAATGCGATTCTGCCAATCCTTCATGGCTGAACTTTGGCGCCACATTGGTGCTGATTGCGATGTACCTGCAGGTGATATCGGCGTAGGAGGCCGTGAAATTGGTTACCTCTTTGGAATGTACAAGAAATTGCAAAACCAATTCGAAGGAGTTCTAACTGGCAAAGGGATCACTTACGGTGGTTCTCTAATTCGTCCAGAAGCAACCGGATATGGTCTAGTTTACTTTGCACGTGAGATGCTTGCGGCTCAAGGAAAGTCACTCGATGGTGCTACAGTTTCAGTTTCTGGCTCAGGAAATGTTGCACAATATGCTACTGAGAAGGTCCTTGACCTTGGAGGCAAGGTTGTCACTCTATCCGATTCTAGTGGATTCATACACGACCCTGCTGGTATCGACAGAGAGAAACTCGCTTGGGTAAAGGAACTCAAGAATGTCCGTCGTGGCCGAATCTCAGAATACGCAGATGCATTCTCTGGCTCTGTTTACACTCCACGCGATAAGTCGGGAGACCACAACCCATTATGGGCAGTCAATGTCGATGTTGCACTACCTTGTGCTACACAGAATGAAGTCAATGGAGTGGATGCTGCTAATCTAATCGCTAACGAAGTAATTGCAGTAGCCGAAGGAGCAAACATGCCTTGTATGCCTGAAGCAGTAGAGGCATTCCAGAATTCCGGAGTACTCTTCGCCCCAGGAAAGGCAAGCAATGCTGGCGGTGTTGCAACTTCTGGACTTGAGATGAGCCAGAACTCACTACGCCTCTCTTGGACCCGAGAAGAAGTAGACCAACGCCTTGATGCGATTATGGTCTCCATTCACGAGCAAGCATACTCTACCGCAAAGAAGTACGGCCGCGATGGCGACTATGTCTTTGGAGCAAACGTAGCAGGATTCCTCAAAATCGCTGATGCAATGTTAGCTCAGGGTGTCGTTTGATTATCCACAAGGTTTGCCTTGCTAATTATCAATACAATAGTATTCCTAGCAGCAAAAAGAGGAGGTATATTCCTCCACCTACGAGGATCAGATATCCAAACACGAGGTTGGTAATTGACCAACCAGTACCTTGTCCGGTCGAGTTGTTGTGTTTGGTCATTCCGTGATAGAATATTACCTCTGGAATCATTGCAGCCCATAGAAATCCACAGCATCCAAAAGATCCTAGTTGCCCTAACATCCATTCGCCGCTCATATTCATTGCAATACTGCCTACGCCAAGGGCTAGCCCTAATCCCGATAGGATATATGACCACATTCGAACACGATTGTTCGAATACTTTGGCGCCTGAACATAGATTACATTACCCGGAGGGGACATAACCTGTGGATGAATTACATTCTGAGGATAGACTCCGACTTGGTCGGGAGAATATGCTTGAGGTTGTTCAAACGGCACCTGTTGGTCTGGCTGCATGGTTATGGCACACGTGTGCCACATAGATGAAGATTGAGCCTTCGCTTCAGATTGCAGTAGGAGCTACATGTCCGTCCTGCTTATCATCGGGTTGTCGAACTCTGGACCAAACTCCACCCATTAGTTCGTCATGGTGGTCATCACAATAATGGAAACGCCTGTATGCTTCACGGAATGAATAGGCCTTCTTGCCGGTTGCGACCAGATAGCCTTCAGGAGATAGTCGAGAAATAATGTCGCCTATTGCCCCACATCCTGGGTAATCACAGACGGCTTCTTCTCCCATATCTGACACCTATCCACTGACCTGTTTTAATCATTGCATTGCCTATTCTTCGACTTCTTCGGTTTCATCAGGAGTGATTATCAGAAGTGGAACATTTGCTTCGATAGACTGACCCTCTTCACAATGTATCTCAGTGACAGTTCCTGATACTGGTGCTTGAATCTCATTTTGCATTTTCATAGCCTCAAGTATCATCACTACTTGTCCCTCTGCGACAACATCGCCAACATTGACTTCGAGGGTTACAACCTTACCTGGAATATTTGCACTGACCTTACCGGATTTCTTTGTCTTTCCACCAGAACTCCGGCGTTGTTTTGGAGCAGGGCCGGCATCGGGAACTTTTACCTCGAAGGTTTGTCCTTCGACAGTAGCCTTCCAAGTATCTCCGTCCTTTTCGAGTTCGACTTCAAATTCAGTACCGTCGATTATGACTTTACGAATCTCACTCATCTTCTCATCTCCATGGGGAGCGTGCGCTCCTACTGTGCAATAGGGAAGAATATCCCATATTCATTCGGCGGTGATCTTTAGCCCAAGCTTCTCCGCTTTTACGAGCGATTTGCCCCGGGTTTTCACCACTACTACTAGCAGCGAGTACTGCGGCAATTGCTGCCATTCTCAGTGTTGCGATATCAGTCATACAATCGCCTCATAATGGAATATTTCCGTGCTTTCTTGCTGGCCGTAATTCCTCTTTATCGAGCAACATTTCTAGCGACTTACACAAACGGTCTCTGGTTTGACTGGGTTCTATGACATCGTCAAGGTAACCCAATGCTGCAGCCTTGTATGGATTGGCAAATTTCTCCTCAAAATCCTCTATCAATCTCGCTCTTTCACCATCGGGGTCACGAGCATTCTTGAGGCGATTGCGATGAATGATTTGAACTGCACCTTCTGCACCCATTACAGCGAGTTCTGCACTGGGCCAAGCCACGTTATAATCGCCTCTGATGTGCTTGGATGACATGACGTCATATGCCCCACCGTATGCCTTTCGCAAGATTACCGTTAGTTTGGGCACGGTTGCTTCAGCATATGCGTAGAGTAGTTTTGCACCATGTCGAATAATGCCACCCCATTCTTGATTGGTACCGGGAAGGAAACCGGGTACGTCTTCTAGAGTAATTATTGGGATATTGAAGGCATCACAAAATCGGACAAATCTCGCCGCCTTATCCGAAGCATCGATGTCGAGACAGCCTGCGAGAATCTTTGGTTGGTTTGCCACAACTCCTACGGTATGGCTGCCAAGATGACCAAATCCAACAACGATATTACCCGCCCAATTTTCTTGAACTTCCATGAAACCACCATCATCAAGGATTTCAGTGATTACATCCTTGACATCATATGGTTTTCCAGGGTCTTCGGGAACGATGGAGTCCAATTTTTCGCACATCCTATCTTTAGGATCGCTACTCTTTCGGCTAGGAGGTTTTTCCATATTATTGGAAGGGAACATTGAAACTAATTGGCGAGCCATATCCAAGGCATCATCGTCATTTTCTGCAGTAAAGTGGGATACTCCGGATTTACTACCATGAGTTCCCGCTCCGCCAAGGTCTTCGAAACTGACTTCTTCATTGGTCACGGTCTTGATGACTTCAGGTCCGGTGATGAACATGTGTGCGGTCTTGTCGACCATTATGACGAAGTCAGTAATCGCCGGTGAGTATACCGCACCACCAGCACAAGGTCCCATGATTACGCTAATCTGTGGAACAACGCCACTTGCGCGAACATTGCGGAAGAAAATTTCTGCATAGGAACCGAGTGAGGCTACCCCTTCTTGGATACGGGCTCCACCTGAATCATTGAGTCCAATTACGGGGCGCCCTGTTTTGAGAGCCATATCTAGGACTTTGCAAATTTTGAGGCCATGCATTTCCCCGAGACTACCGCCGTAAACGGTGAAATCCTGTGCGAAAGCGAAAACTTCTCTTCCGTCGATAGTACCATGTCCAGTGACGACTCCATCTCCGGGGATGATATTCTTGTCCATTTCAAAATCCCTGCACCGGTGCTCTACCAATGCATCAATCTCTTGGAATGACCCATCATCCAAAAGCGATTCTAGGCGCTCGCGAGCAGTCATTTTGCCCTTCTTATGCTGAGCATCAATGCGGTTTTGACCTCCACCCGCTTCACCGCGACTTTTGCGATTTCGCAGGTCTTTGAGTCTCTCCTCGGTACTCGCCATGACCTATCCCGCTACGCTTCAAGCAAAGACCCTCCTTATGGGTTGTGTGTGCATTTCTACACCGCAACCGCTTCATAGCCCCTCCAGCCACCATCAAACATGGGCGAGAGGCAGCGCATCATTATCGCCAAGCCGGGGCTTGACGGGCATGACCGTGGCGCCAAGGTCGTGGCTAGGGCATTACGTGATGGCGGTCATGAAGTGATTTACACCGGACTGCGTCGAACCCCAAATCAAATCGTCCGCACCGCCATGGATGAAGATGCACGTTTCGTCGGTCTGTCCTCTCTATCAGGAGCACATGGCCATCTATTCCCAACAGTTTGCAATCTATTGAGGGAGGCTGGATTGAATGATGTAATCGTATTTGGCGGTGGCATCATTCCAGATGATGAAAGGCCTGCATTACACGCAGTAGGAGTGAGGGCTATTTTTGGCCCGGGAACCACTTCAAGTGACATTCTTGAATTCATTTCCGAAGCCACAGGTCGAAATTGTGGCGTAGGTTCAGATGATACTTGGCATTGGGGTGAGTGATTGGACCGTCGTCGGCTTGCTCGTGAGCTGACAGCCATCGAAGATGGAGAGATGGATCCTATCAGCGGTGAAGGATTGGTAATAGCAATCACCGGTCCTCCAGGTGTAGGTAAGTCATGCTTAGTCGATGGTTTACTGCACAGACTTGCACCAGAACATACAGTTGCAGTACTAGCCGTTGACCCTACTTCACCTCTTAGCGGTGGAGCATTACTTGGTGATAGGATTCGCTTGAGCGTCCTCGACGATACTTCCAAGGCCGATGCCATCTATGTGAGGAGTATTGCAACCCGCTCTTCAAGTGGGGCTGTTCCATCTATAATTCAAGGACTTGCAAGCCACTTATTGGGGAATAAGTTCGGATTAGTCATTATTGAAACAGTTGGAGCTGGACAGGCAGAAATACGCTGTGCAGCAATAGCAGACCGCATCATTGTAGTCGAAGGCCCTGCACGTGGCGATGGTATCCAAGCAGAGAAAGCAGGGCTCCTTGAACTCGCAGACCTTCTAATCGTTAACAAATCGGATTTGCCCGGTGCAGACAAAGTGGTGAATGATTTAACAATGTCATTATCGATTACAGATGATGCACCTGAAATAGTCAAAGTTTCTGCTTTGACAGGTGATGGTTTAGACCAATTACCTGCAATGATATTTGCCTTGGAGTCACGGGTTAGTTCGCAACGTGCTCGCAATAGGCAGAGGCTATTGATGGCGCACGAGCATTTGTTGACTACAAATCCCAACTTCGAAGCAGTACTTGACCGCATGTCTCAAGAAGTGCTTACACTGGCTCAAGCATTGGAGGAGTTGTCATGAGCGATCAAGTTGAACTCACAGACCCAGTAGAACATTCGGTGGGTGGGATATCTGGCCACATTGCACGTAGAACATTTCACATTTCTATGGCATTGATTCCATGGTTGTGGTTTGAGCATGGAGAAGCCATTTCGCAAACCATCAATATTGGAACAGCTCAATTTGCTTCAGCAGTAGTCATCACTTTGGTTATTGTAGAGGCTGCACGACTCAAGTTAGGTATCACCGTTTTTGGTCAGCGTGATTATGAGGCCAAACAAGTTAGTGCACTTGCATGGGGTGCTTTTGCAATCGGAATCACTTTCCTAACTATTCCAGATCGTCCAGAGTTTGTCTACCCCCTTGTATTGTCGCTCTCCTTCGGCGACCCATTCCTTGGCGAATTACGTAGACGTGGTCTCAGTTCACAGCAGGTTTTCATTGGTGGGTCGATTTTCTTGGCACTAATTTGGGGAGGCGGATGGTATCTGCTTGATACTCCTCTTTTCTTGGTCCCATTGATGGCACCAATTTGTGTTGCAGCTGAATGGCCAAGGCTACGTTGGATAGATGATAATGCGACCATGATGCTAATTCCACTTGCAGTGGTTCTGATAATCATTCCATGGTTGTGAACAGAATCTTGAAATGCCGCATTCACCCGCCCAATATTAGGTGAGACCACATGAGTGACGAGAACCCTTCCAAGGACCCTCCTCAAAGCGCATACCTACTAGCCTTCCTCGCAGCATTCGGACTTCTTGTAATTACGATGTTTGCATACCCTTTGTGGTAATCTCAAATCAGGCAAGGCCTCTTGTGCAACTTACTGTGAGGCATTATTGTGTGCGGAATAGGCGGTATGCTCGGACAGCCCGACGATGCTGTACTAAATCGCATGATTTCGCTAATGCAACACCGTGGCCCCGATGGAAAGGGAACCTTTTCTGACGAGGAATGCGGTCTCGCTCATGCTCGGTTAGCAATCCTCGATATCGAGGGTTCCCCTCAACCATTATTTGGCGAAGGTTCTGTAGCTGTTGTGAATGGTGAATTATACAATCATCTCGATCTAAAAATCGATGGATACCCCTATCGTACAGCGGGTGATAGTGAAGCCATCCTAGCATTGCATTCAATGAATAGAGGAGGTACTGCGCGTGAACACGCCTCGTGGATTCGTCTCTTGGATGGAATGTTTGCCTTTGCGATCTGGAGCGATGGGCAACTGATTCTTGCTCGTGACCCAATGGGAATTAAGCCCCTTGCTCGCACAATAGTAGATGACACACTTCTCTTTGCTTCAGAACATAAGGTTCTACGTGCACATGAATCACATATTCCCGAAATAGATGACCTAGCCATGCGTGCTCGTATTGCATGGGAATATCCTCTTGATGCAACGACTCTACTCAAAGGGGTCCACCAAGTTAGACCAGGAAGTGTCGAGGTGTGGGAATTAGTTGAAGATAAGCCTGTGATGACGAGCACTGCGCGTTTTGAGACTCAGAACGTTGCCCCGTCATTATCATGGGATAACCCCGCAGATTTACTAGAGTCATTCGTGACCAGTGTCCAAGACCGTTTGATGGCAGATGTGCCTGTAGGAATCGTACTTTCCGGAGGTCTTGATTCATCTTTGGTTGCAGCGGTTGCCCATGAAGCGGCAGAGCGTGCTGGGCAGCCAGTTCCCGCTTGCTGGACAGTTGCGGAAAGCGAAGACAACCCCGATTGGATTGCAGCGGAGACGGTAACCTCGTCACTTGAATTAACTCACCATCAGCACATATTGGAGCCAGACTCCTTCCATTCGAGATTACCAGACCTTGCCTGGCACGGTGAGGACCTTGATTTGACGGTATTATTCTTTCAACCATTATTTGCAAAGATGGCAGAATCGGTAACGGTTGGTCTATGTGGGCAAGGGGCTGATGAATTACATGCAGGATATCCACGATATCGAGATTTGAATTCACATGCGCTTGAAATCAATGCGCGCCTCGAAGACTTAGATTGTTCATTGGAATCATTGGAAGGCGAACAGTGGTGGAGTGATTCGCATCAACCAGATAATCACTGCACTACACTACAGGATTTTTTGCAATTTGAATTAGACCATGGTCAATTGGCTAATTTCCAATTGAGATTGGTCGACCGACACTCTATGGCTCATAGCCTTGAAGTGAGAGTTCCTTTCTTAGGCGCAAGTCACAGAAATGCTTCGAATAAGTTGCC
>CAZNXM010000011.1:0-18715 GCA_964577145.1 uncultured Candidatus Poseidoniales archaeon | reverse complement strand
GGGCTTTTCGAGGCAATGCATATCCTTGATGGCGGCCGTGCAAAGCGTGCAGGGGATGTTTCAGTTTTACTGGATGAGGTGATAAATTGACATTTGTGCACGACCTTTCAAATCGCTTAGAGGATAATCGAGAGAAAATCTCCTCTTGGATGATGAAGAAGAGGGCTGAAGTTCCAATTCCAATTTATGGTAGTGTAGATATTCGCGATGCTGGTTGGAAGATAGCTGTAGTAGATGCCAATCACTTTCCAGCGGGTTTCAATAATATCTCGCCCGAAGATGAACCGCATCTTTCAGCCTTGCTTTCAAATCATATATTGCGCAAGCATGAAGGTTGTACCTGGGTTCATCTATATCCTGAAAGCCATACGAGAAATCCTGGCTATGTCGAAAATGTGGCTACGATAAAACGCTTGATTGAAGCCGGTGGATTCCGTTGTACCGTAGGTTCTCCTGAATTGGAAGGGCATGGGTCATTGGATGGACTCACAGGTCCGTTGAAGTTGGATGAGGTAAAACTCATCGGAGATGATTTCATCATCAAAGGGGAGAAGCCCTGCCTGGTGATGTTGAACAATGACCTGACCGAAGGCATGGTTGGAGGTCTGACCTCTCATCAGGTCAGTCCCCCACCTCACATGGGTTGGCAGCGCCGGCGAAAGAGTGAGCACTATGCCTGTCTCAAATCCTATATTGATGAAATCGCCGAGATCCTCGGAATCGATCCCTGGCATCTGATGACCGATTGGTTCGTAAGCGAGGACAAATGTCTCGACAGAGCGGTCTGCCGTGAGATGCTCGCAGCCGAGGTCGATGAATTCCTCGCCCGGATCACTGTTCGTTACGAGGCGCTCGGAATCGAAAGAGAACCGGTCGCATTCATCAAGAACGATCGAGGTACCTATGGTCTCGGTATCATGGCTGTCACCAGTGGCGAACAACTACTCAATCTTTCAAATCGCAAATTCAAGCGGTTGATGTACTCTAAAGGAGGGGTTGATGTTGAGAATTTCCTGATCCAGGAAGGTGTTCCAACCTCCTTGTATGATTCAGAAGGGGCACCGGTGGAGCCCGTAGTGTACCTCATCGACGGAGAGGCTGCCTCCTGGTTCTATCGTATCAATCCCAAGAAAGGTGAGATGGAGAATCTCAACTCACCTTCTGCAGAATTCCATTCTTATAGCGAGGTCGGTGAATCATACGGCGAGCATGCACATGGATGGCATGCGCTTGTAGCCGAACTCAGCATGCTTGCAATGGGAGAAGAATCTGCAAAGCAGGAGAATGCTTGATGTCACGGATACATTGTCTCGGTGGAGGACTCGTAGGCTTATTTGTCACTAACCGTTTGGTTTCAAGCGGCCATGAAGTCCATCTTTTTGACATAATTAATCGGGATACTGATGCGCAGATGCACATTGGTGATGCCCTTGCATCAGATCATTCTGCAGCGGAAATAATTGTCAATATGCTTCCGGGAAGTATCGGGCATGCTGCAACTAAGTCGCTTTCTTCTAGTGGGCAAAAAATAGTAGACCTTTCCTTTAGCGAAATCACTCCAGATTCTCTCGAAAAAGTCTCCAGTACGATTCTTTGGGATGTTGGAATTGCACCAGGGCTCTCTAATATGCTAGTGTCCCAAGCATATCGTGACTGGGGAAAATTGGATGAGGTCAGCATCAAAGTAGGTGGTAATCCAAGCAAATCCGATGGTGAATGGTCATACATGGCACCATTTTCTCCTCATGATGTTATTGCGGAGTATACTCGACCAGCACGAATCATTCGCAACGGCATGATTGTAGAGGTTCCAGCAATGACAGAATTGCACGAAATTGATGCCTCTGGTCGAAAGATGGAAGCATTCCTAACCGATGGACTGCGCTCACTTTTAGATATCCCATGTGAGAATATGGGGGAATATACGGTGCGCTGGCCGGGCCATATCCAGCTCTACCAGTCAACTGAATTATCACCTGAGGATTTAGTTTCAAAATGGGCATTCGACTCAGAGCGTGACGAATTTACTTGGATGGAAATTTACGTTCGCTGTGGCGATGAATCAAGACGTTGGGTCATCGAAGATTCAGGAAGAAATGGTAATTCAAGCATGGCTAGAACAACAGGAATCGTCACTGCACAATGTGCAATTGCATGGCTTGACCGACCCGACATGCTTCCTCCGGGCGTACATGCTCCAGAGGATCTTCCCGATGAGGTCATAGAACTCGTCATCGACGTGATGAGGTCTGAAGGAATCTCCATCGAATTGAAGTGAAGTAGCCCAACGCCACAACATGCGTAGGGTCGCTCTATATGGCGTCACCATCGCGGTCGGGCTCTTTGTCTCAGCAGAGTATGCTGAATGGCCAGTTAATATCTGGTGTCTTGGTCTATTTGGGTGGTTATTCATCAAGGGCGAAAAGCGGGAACGCATTGAGATGCTAACCGTATTGGCATTCGCTACTCCAATGGAGTTATTCTTCAGTGAAGTTTGGTTGATTTACGAGTATCAACGTGGCTTGATGCCGCTATTCGTTCCAGTGGGGCATTGGTTCCTTTTCGATGCCGGAAGAAGATTAAGTAATTACCTACCTACTCGATTTGCTATGGCATCATTATTGCCATTTATTCCGCTCGTAGCATACGGTATGTGGACGGGCGGAGATACCGCAGGATTCTTCCTTCTAATCCTCGTACTTGGGTTCACTAAGTGGGGGCCTCAACCATCACTCTATGCCACTATGGCATGGGCTGCATTATTGATGGAATTGTGGGGTACACATCTGGCTAATTGGACGTGGGCGAATGAAGTTCCTTGGACGGGATTAACAGCATGGAACCCTCCTCTTTTGGTTGGTGCTTTCTATTGTCTTGGTGATTTATTGGTCAATCTATCAGTCGCGAAGTTTGAAGAGCAAGGCCTCATGGAGGAATCTGAATGACCTCCGCGAAGGACCTAGCAAAGCGCCGTGCTGCCGAGGCAGAACGCATCGCACTCGCCCTTGCTCGTCAGAAAGGAGAGCGCCGTGAAAATCTCAAGGGTGGCGAAGGAACGGTGGCCTGGGTGACTGAGAAATTGTGTATTGGTTGTGACCAATGCACAATCGTATGCGATGATGATGCGATTGAACTGTATTTCAAAGACATGGAATCTCCACTACTTGAGATTCCTTCCAATAGGAAAGCACGTATTCTGAGAGATCCGTGTACCGGTTGCAGATTGTGCGTATTGGCATGTCCAACCGATGCTATTACAATGATTGACAGGTGATACAATGAGTGGTAAAAAAGAACACGAAGGAGCTCAACGATTTGGAGGAGAATTCGGTCCACAGAGAGGAGCAAATACCCAAGGAGTTTCACTTTCTACATTCAAGACACTTGTCTGGGTCTCCAATATTGGTGGACTGCTATTGGTTGTATTGAGCCTTGAATTCCTCTTCGTTGAGAAAAAATTTGCACTCGGTCTTGGATTCTTAGTTGCGGGAATAATCGTCGCCCTCTTCCCTTCGAATTATGAAATCAAAGGAATGGACGATGCAGAACCCTCATCTACCGATGCCGATGATTCTTGAGACATGTATCGGGCGGTCATCGAAACCCCGCTTCATCCGGTCTTAGTTGTGCTGAGTAACTCCGGCCTAGTTTCTCTTGTTTTGCTTAGTGAAGACGATGCGATTAGGAAAAGGCAAATCTGTCGCCTACAGCCTACTCCATCACAAATGGAGAGAATTCATCTTGAGGACACAGAGAATTGGCTGGATTCTTTCTTTAGCGATAAGTCACTTACCAGTCCTGAATTAGACCTCTCTAATGGGACGCAATTCCAACAGGATATTTGGAAAGCGCTCCAGTCAACAGAACTTCGTGAGACGATTACCTATGGTGAATTAGCGGCAAAAGCAGGCCACAATAAAGCCTCTAGAGCAGTTGGTTCGGCAATGGCTTCCAATCCAATATGTCTGATTATTCCGTGCCACCGTGTTATACAAAGTGATGGTAATTTGGGAAATTACTCCGGTCACGGAGGTCAAGAAACCAAGCGTTGGTTGCTTGATTTTGAGTCTAACTAATGCGAATTATTGTTGCACTTGTGGCGGAGGTTGAGCCGCAGGAGTCGCTCTCACAGAGTGAGCTTTCACGGGGAATCTTAGAGATGCGTTGAAATCCTCGTCTCTCTTGTGAATTTGCGTTTCAGTTCCTAGGAATGAAGGCGTCTTGGGAGTTGCGGAATATTCCTCAGCGGTTACTACTAGTGACTCGAGTAGTGAACTACCCAATCGTCGGAAATCCGCTTCAATAATAGGCCGAACAGATTCTTGTTTCGTATGCATAGAGTATGAAATTGTCATATTCACTGGACCGGGTTTTCCATCCTCTCCCTCAAATTTGCTTATTCCTCCAAGGAATGAGCTCAAAGGATCTAATTTGTGCTTAGAGATAGTATCCAACATCGATTCCAACATCGGTTCTCCGAGTTTTTGTCTAGTCGTCCTGACTTTTCTGAATCCCGTATAGATTACAGTTGCCTCAATCTTGCTCTTATTCATTGCAGATTCGATGAGCGCTAACCAAATTGCCAATCCAATCGTAACAAGAAGCATGATTCCGAATGTCGGAATGGCGAGAATGATTGTAATCCAAATCCACATTCGTATCATTCTGAGCTTCCTTGGCGAGACCCATATCCCATATCTCTGGCCGTTAATATATCCGCCAACTTGCTCCCACCCATCAGCTCTAATTCTGTGTCCATTGCCACTCAATACCAGAAACGGACCTTCGTTAATATCAGAAGAAAAACCCAAATTTTCTGTGGAGCGTTTTAGCATTTCATGTGTCATTATCAGTGGCTGTGATTTCTCAATTTTCAGTAATGGTGTTTCACCGAATAATGAACTTCTCAGCATTTCATGTCGGTTGTATTTCATCACCGCTTGATTGAATTCTTCTTGTGTAAGAGTTGCATAGGAAGAGGTTTCCTCCGCTTCATCCCCACCAAACGGCCACCATGACGCCATGAGTGAACGTTATTCGTTTGAATAAATAATACTTCCCTGAGTTTCTAAACTATACAAAATATCGAATTGAAAGAGTAGGGGCTCATTACTCGACTGTGAATTCTTCCTTGCAAGATGGACAGCGGGCATTTCCTGAGTATTCTGCAGGTAGGCGAATATTGACCTCACAATGTGGGCACTCGAGGGTGATCTTTTCTGGGGAGTTAGTACTTTGAGCATTCATTCCCATTCCATCGATGATGTTCTGAATTCCTTCAGGCCATCCTGGCTTCAAATTTTCTCCAGCCATAATTGGAATTAGTACCATTATAATACAAACAGATGAGCACATTAACGACCAACCCAAAGGGAAAAATCCATCTAAGCCCATCGATAAAGGACTAAATTCATCATGATAAATTATGTTTAATACTCCTGATATTAGCAGAATTCCAACTGCCATGAATAGACCATTTCGGTATCCCATTGTTGCAAATACTCCTGAAACGATAAACGACATACCTATCATCCAAGCAATAAATGATTCAAAGAAGAATACTCCTTCGTCAGCTCCAGAATAAAGCATCGCTATTCCAATTCTAAATACTCCGTATAAGATGATGAAAATTCCGAAAATTACCCCTACGGTATTCTCTTTACTAGGGGCGGTGATGTGGATGATTTGAGGTTGTTGCATATGCTGCATTTGCTGCATTTGCTGCATTGGCTGAACTATGACCTGCTGAGGTGCAGGTAAACTACCTTCGTCATCTTCCATCAGACGGATGATGACTTCGGCCTTTGTGCCACTTACTCTCAATCCCCTTTCTTTGCATAGGGTTTTGAGGCTCAAAACCGTCATGGAATCATAATCCATGAAGTGCAATCAGGGGGGGAATACTTCAATATTTACCCGGCATCAAGCCTCAGCAAGTTCACTTACTGGTGCTAATACTTCGGCTTGAGACTTTTTCGCATTGACTTGGCGAGCGAGGAAACTGACCACATCGAGAATCTCGACATCATGGCGCTCATCGCCTTCGAACTTCAGGCATTCAAAGTGCGATACACACTTTGGACAACTGGTGATCATCATGTCAGCACCGGTAGCACGAATCTCTTCGAATCTTGAGACACGTAGAGCACGGGCATTTTCATTGCATGACATCATCGAAGATACTCCACAGCACATTGCATCCTCGCCATGGTGTTCCATCTCAACTAATTCTACACCCTCAACACTTGCGACTAATTCACGTGGTTCTTCGTAAATTCCCATCTGGCGTCCAAGGCGACAAGGGTCGTGGTAAGTGACAGTGATGTCTTCTTCAGCCTTCATCTCCATATCGAAACCATTCTCGATTAGGAATTCAGTAGTGTGCATTACCTTGACTCCTTCGAGTTCGTAATCCCTTGCGAAAGTACGGAAGCACTCTGCACAACTCGATACCAAGGTATCGATTCCAGATGCTTCGATCTTCTTCTGATTGTAAGCCTTCAATTTGTCAAAGACCTCGTCAAGACCTTGCCATTTCTGGTCGTGTCCACAGCACTTGAGGAAGTCACGTCCGAGGTAGGATACTTCTGTCCCCATCTCCTCAAAGAGGGTGAAGGCAGCAGTAGTACTGTCACCAAGGTCCATCGAACCTTCGTTTAGGTGGCTAAAGACCATCTCTTGGTCGAGGTAGTCAACACATCCAGGGTAGTAGCCAACATTGGAATCAATTGGGTATTCTTCTACACTGACAAAGTCAGAGTCAGCCTCTTCTTCAGCTTCTGCAGCAAGAACTGCTTGAAGTACAGTGTGTGGAATTTCAGCAGCAGGACCGCCTACGATTAGGCTGCGACGGATATCGACATATGAGTCATAGTCTACAAGTTGTGGGCATGCATTGGTACATGCAGTACAAGTGAGACATGAATACATCGGGACACCATCATCTTCGTTATTCCATGTATTGTAGATGATATTCAACTTGTCACCTGCGTTGAATAGACGTACAGGACATGCATCATCACAGAGGTCGCAACCGTAGCACTTGTTCATCTCGAATTCATATCCACGTGCCATATTCCGGAGCAGAATGAATACAATTGCTCCAGCGGTAAGACACGGAATTAACATTGCATATGTTAACTTGGCATCCAGACTCTTAGGATTTGTGTGGTAGGTCGGATTTTCAACAACTTCACCAACTCCTACTAGAGCGAGTGCTGTACTATCTGAGAGGTTAACCACATGTCCATCATAACCCTGGCCAGTTCCAGCAGGATAGAGGAGAAGTGGTTGGTATGCAGCGACTGCAAATGAACTTTCGACATCTATACTATCATTTGCCGCAAGACCATCTATTGAGGAGACCTTGTAATCATATGAGTAAATTCCAGCACCTAATTCCACGCCCTTGGCTCCCTCGCAATCGTTGAAGGAAACCACAGTATTACCTGTGGCGTCGGTTACAATCATGGTAGATGTGATCAAATCTCCTGTACCAATTCCATCGACCTTTCGCTCAGATGCGCGATAATCACATGAGATATCTACAGGCACAGTAGTAAATGTCGAATCACTTGGCCAGTGATCATCGGTGATTCTGAAAGTACCAGTGCTCCAAATACTATCTTCGCCACTATAGGAATACATCCCAGCGGCCGCATTTTGGTTATTTGTAGAATCTTGATGCCCGTTTTCATTTGAGAAATCAATTAGGTATAACCGCGCAGGTTGGTATATTTCCCAATCCATCCATGCACTAGCGGGAACAATCTCGCCCTCAAATCCTTGAGCAGTCATAAATTCATTATGGGAATGGACGTGAACATCCATTGGCTGTGAACGCATGTCCTCTAATTCTTCGTAATCCGCAATGGTGAGTAATCCCTTTGCGTCCCAGAAGCCATTATCATAAACAGGGAATGTAACAACAGAAGCAGCAGTTGCGACGATAAATGCACCGATAATCAACTTCTTCCCATGGCCTGGGGTGAATCTTGCACCCCATGCATTAACGAATAACCATCTTGCTCCAAAGTAGATAACTATCCATAACAGAATACCCGTCATTATCCAGGGAATCGCATTGAATACGTCAGCAATCCAAGGTTCTCTCACCCCACAGACAAGGTCTCCGTGACTGTCGAGTTTACAGTAATCACTACGATTTTTCCCGTATATTTCGAGGAAGATGTTGATACTGAATACCGAAATAAACCAAATGTGGGCGAGATAGACTACGCCTGCACTTGCGAACCAAGGGTCTTCAACAGGTCTCTTCTCACGACCACCGAGGAATGGTGGAAGTGCAAGGATACCGACTGGAATACCAGTTAGGAATGCTCCCCACCATGCGGCATTCCATGGGAACCTTGGCTGTCCGAAGAAATCTCCAACCGGTCCAAGAGGCACATCGAATTGCGGTAGATATTCTCCCCATCGTAAGTATCCATAACTGAATAGAACATACCAGTCAGGGAATACGAATCCAGCCTGTGCGAAAGGATCTGCCGCACTGTGAAGTGGTGGTGGAATTAACCACGCATAGAATAGTAGTACAGCAGTAATTGCTGCAAAAATGATAGTATCACGAAGTGCTTCATGCGGCCAAAACCCATGTCCTGACATTGTGCGTACACGCTTTTCGTCAACACTCTTGAGGTTCTCTTTTTCATCCATATAGGAAGATGCGACTCGTCCAAGATTTTCCATTAATCCCATTCATAACACCTCCAATATCAATGCGGCTCCGCAATTCCTTGAACCCAAACGATGAACAAGTGAACTATGATCAACAAGGTTACGATTACTGGCAGGATGAATACGTGGATGAAGTACATCCTTGTAACAGTCCCAGCTGAGAGAGAAGAGCCTCCAAAGAGGAGAGTTGCAACATATTTTCCAATCAATGGAGTTGAGTTGGCCATGTTGATTCCAATTGTGGCCGCGCCGAATGCAAGACTATCCCATGGTAGTAGGTAACCCGAATAGCCGAAGACGATGGTCAAAGCCATCAGTGCGACTCCGATTAACCAGTTTAACTCACGAGGGTTGCGATATGCACCTGTGAAGTATACACGGCACATGTGAAGGAATACAGATGCTACCATGAAGTGAGTTGCCCAATGATGTACAGCCCTGATAATATATCCAAATGGAAGTTGAGTCATGATGTATTCCATACTTGCATATGCTGGTGAGGGGTCGCCTTCTCCACCAGGAACGTAGTAAATTCCTAGGACGGTTCCAGTTATTACGAGAATGATAAACGAAAGGAAAGAGATTCCACCAAGACAGTATAGCGGATACCAGTACCAGATAATTCGTAACTTATACTTCTCAGCGTGCGTGAGAGGCATCTGTCGGTGCATGTTGTAATATGCCCCTTTGGACATATTCCAATAATCTTGCAAACGGAATCTCGTGTCAAGGAATGAGAATACCCAGAGGAATGTCCTCTCAGCGAAGCCCATAGAACCACTAGACTCTACTGCGCGTAGAATTTCCCTACGAGGAATATCTTCGTTCTCTTGACGTAGGGTAAATGCTACTAGAACAATGACGAAAGTGATGAAGAACCAAAGGACCCAGAATATTGTACTCATGTCATTCACCTCAATCACAATAGGTCAACCAGTCTAAGTGGGTTGTAGCACCTTCGATAGCATCACCATTCATGATGATTGGAATAAGAGGTAGTCCGACTGGAGCAGGCCCACCGGCCCTACGGATTCCGGCAAACTGGAATTGCTGCCCATTGGATCGGTTCGTATTCTGATTCATCTCAAGAGCAGTAGGGTCGAAACGACTGGAGTGACAAATACAGAACAGTTTGCTTCCTCCACCATCTCCACCACCTGGTGTCCAGTTATCATCAGTAAATGCGTTAGACACAAGTTGCCATCCGGGGATACAGCATAGATGCGTACATCGTGAGAATACCATCACAAGGTTTCCATCCGGGTCGAAGAGTTCTGGTTCAGAATCAGTCATATCTTCGAAATGCCCGACATAATTGCCAGTGAGGGTGTATCCTTCCATGAATTGGAAACGAGGAACATTATCTGAGACTGCCTTATCCTTATTCTCTGCATGAGGGACATAGGTGACATTGACAGGTAAGCCATTCCAAACACCTTGAGCGCCTGATACACCAATATTGGACTTAGCCGCTTCTTCAACGAATACAGACTTGGTCATGCCTTGCAAGTGCTGAGCACCATACCATGCCTCATCCTCACGACCCTTAGCCCAGAATTTGACCTGTAGGTCACCCCCGCCACTTCCACCTGGAGGGAGAAGGATAGATGCGAATCCGAGAGTACCAAGACTTGCTGCTAGAACTCCTCCAGCAGCGTTGAGGCTGTAGCCCATAAATTGGCGGCGATTGATAATGGATACACTTTGAGATGCAATTGTGGAGCCATCTATTGATGGAGCAGGTCTGAGTTTCCTATCTTCAGTCATATTGCTCACCACTTGTACTCCACCCAATCTTTGGGATGTTCTGGAACATATTTATTCCGCCTGTGCTTGACTATAATTTTGTCAGGTAGTACATATTTCATGTAGATGATACCCATGAGAATAATCACTGTAAGAGCCATTGCTAGATGAAATGATAATTGCTGCTGTGCCCATCCGTTGAATAATCCATAGAGCATAGTGCCGATCCAATAAATGGACCAAAAGATTCCCCATACGAAGAAGAAGAACGTAAGTGCCGATGCCCCAGACGGAGCAATAGATGCAGAGATAATAGTTCCAGGTTCTGCGGGATTAAACACACCGTGGTTGATTGCTGAATCCATTTCACTCTCGGTCAATGAGGCGCCTTCGAGTGCTTTACGAGCATCTTTGACATTGACTTTGCCAGATGCGACCTTGTCTAGGAGTTCAGCGATCAGGTCTCTCTGCATCACTGGTCACCTCTTCGGTTCAATTTGTAGCGCAGTCGCAATACATTGCTTCGCCCTTCATATGATGTTGAGAATCCGTAGCGAAGCATTATTCCGCAGAAAATGATCACACTAATCACAGCTCCAAACCCAAGTAATCCTAACCAGTGAGCACGAAATTGTGCCCCCAGTGAGTGAAGATCAACTCCGTGTGAACTAGGGGCAGGTGGCTCAACATTTCCATCTCCAGCAAAGATAGTTCTAGTACCAAGACCATCGTCTTCCGTACTTTCGATTAAATTGAATACCAATTGATTCCAGTAGTCGCCAACATTTGCGTCAGCGCCATTGATACTATTTCCGGTAATCCAGAAGTCGACGTGTCCCGTGCCAGCCTCTGGGGCAACCCAAGTGATTGTCCAGTGTGGAGCATCTGGTGATGAATGAGTGAGAGTAGTTGTATCTTCTTCGAAATATTGCATACCTGCTCCCTCTTCAAGAGAACCTGCTGAAACACGCATTGAAAATCCACCTAAGTCTGTTGCGGAATTTGGCCCGCCAATCAAATACAGATCCATCTCGTAAGTTTCTCCAGCAACCCAAGAGTATGGTACTCCATCCATGATAACTTGGACGGTATTATCAGCGGCTCCATTATGACAAAGACAACCTTCCTTAGCGACATCGTCGATGGACTCTCCAGCATTGGTTTGAGCCCCACCAATGCCAGTCGAGTACGCTTCGCCCAGTCCGGGGAGAAGCATCAGCGAAACCAACGCGATGAGGAGGAGTGAGCGGAGTGAAACCTGAGACATACGCATACGCCTTCACAACTGGCTCTGCGACTTGGAATGCGCCTATAATCGTTACTTGCCCTATCTACGATAGGGGGTAAAGCAGTCAAGCGTTTTCACCGGCCTAATTTAGTGAACTTCCACTCGCAAATCCTATCATCAATGACGGGAACAGGGGGTCTATGAGCGGCCATGCTTTCGACAACTCATACGACCTGTCCAATGAACAGTTGCAGCAATTGGAAGAGGCTGAAGAAGCGATGTTGAGGGCAGACTTTGGCAAAGCAGAAAAAATTCTTCTTGCAATGTTAGAAGAAGATGACGAATGTATCCCCGTCCTCAATAATTTGGCCCACCTCCACGGACGCCATTTTTCCGATTTTGAGAAGGCAGTCGAACTTTATGATAAGGTACTAAATCTCGAGCCCGATAATGCATGGGCGCGGGATGCCAGACGCCGATATCAACGATATGTTGGTAGGGATTGATTGAAGGACTGCCGCCTCAACAGTCCCAAGCATGGATGGAGCGCAGTTCCTAATCGCTGGAATCGGCGGTCTTGGATGCTCTTGGGCCAGCAGGGCTCATGACAAGGCCGGTCAAGGCGTTGACTTGGTACTAGTTGATTCGGATGAGGAGTCATTCTCAGTTGACAATGCCCATCTAATTCGTTTGGGGAGAGATCTCGATGAAGCGGGGTGTGCAGCCCTTCCTCCTCTGGGGGAACAAAGGATGCGACAAGCATCAGGCGTGACACGTACTTTGCTTGAGGATGTAGAATTAGTGATTCTCTTAGCAGGTCTTGGTGGTGGTACTGGCACAGGTGCAGCACCTGAATTTGCTCGTCAAGCAAGATTATCTGGTGCAATAGTAATCAGTATTGCAGCAATACCATTCAGCGCCCAAGAAACACGGACTAAGATTTCTCGTGAGGGGTTAACTAGACTGGAATCCAATAGCGATGTCTGTGTTCGCCTAGAACTAGACCGACTAGCTTGGCAAGCACGCGAAAGAGGTAGTGATTGGCGTCACGGTGCAATGTGGGTTGAGGAATTCATAGATGGCCTCGTCCGTACTTTGATGAGACTAGGATTGATCAATCTCGATATGATGGACCTCAAAACAATCGTTGGCCATCCCGGTGGTTCTACTCTGCTCGTAGCCCAAGGTGATGGAGAAGACGCACAAGCATTGCTCGATGATGCGATGGATGCTCCTCTGGCGAACCTTGCTCTTGATGGAGCTAAGGCCTGTCTTCTTCAGATAGAAGGGGGGCCTGGAATGACAGTTGGCCAAGTTGGTATGGTAGCAGATGCATTCACATCTACACTCGATGAAGACGCTCAAGTAATTTTAGGGGCGCGTGTAAGTGAAGATCTCCAATCGAGAATGCGTGTTGTCGCAGTAGTAAGTGGCCTAGATGAAGGCGATTCAAGCACTCTCTTCTGATTCGTCAACCAATTCGAGGTCATCTTCAGACCATTCGGTATCATTGCCGAGTTCATTTCCTTCGTCCCAATCCACTTCGGTATCTTCTTGCCAGACCTCTTCTTCAGATTCTGAATCCTTTTCTTCATTATCCTCAGGTTCAATCTCAACTTCTGTCTTGATTTCGACATTCTCTGCTGTTGCTTTCAATTCAGATGTTGTACGGCTTGCCCGTAATGTTGAATTCAATATTAGGAAAATGGTGATGATAGTGAGAACATGGCCGACAACCATCACGGTTTGGATATTGTCAAAAGTTCCTGTAAGCATTGTCACTGAACCAGCATAAGCATATCCAAAGGCTACTCCAAGTGGCAGTGCTGCTTCTTGACTAACCAGTGCCTTTCCATCCTGGACTGTATGGCTAGTAAGCCCCCAAATAGCGAATAGTACAGTGAATGCCATCAGCAACCCCTCTTCGATAAATGTTGAAGTTGAACTGGCGTCCATTACTGTTCGACGGTAAATCGAAAATAGATGCCACACGATGAATAATTGTGCTATTACCATCCACTTGAAAGAAAATGCTGCTAAGCCTTTCTCTACACCAGCCATCTCCCTCTCTTCACGAGTCCACCACATTATGAATAACTGGGCGATTATTGTTGAAACTAGAAACAATAATCCCCCCAATAATGCCGAGCCCCAACTGAGTGATTCTCCTGTGGAAAATGCTTGTGCAGCCCAGATGATAATGAAGGCAAAACCCTGTACAATAAAAAATTGAGATGTAGTGGAGAGGCCGCCTCTATAGGTGTGCAACCTTGCATCTCCAAGTCCATTTGCAAACCATTCTACCATCCCGGTTCTAAACGATCTTGCTTGGACGATTGACCATGCGATAAATAGAGCTGCAAGAGTGTTCACGAGCATCCACTCGTTTCCATCAAAGAGCGACCAAATTATTCCTGATATTACACCTGCAAGTAGTAGTGGAATAATGCAAATCCGGAAACTTTTGCCAATCCTTGCAAATAATCCTCCCTCAGAGGCAGAATCTGGTAGTCGAGTGAGATTTTGAACTACTTCAACATTCGATAATAATGCCAATAATAGGTATGCTATTGACATCGAAGTGAATAGAATCGCCGCCATACCTTCATTGGAACTAGAAACGCCCATTAGTATCGCTGAAATTATTGCTACTAAACCGAGGTGAGGTAGAGTCTTTGGGGACAACATCCTACGAATCAGTGCAAAAATACCAACCGATTCAACTTCCTCAGCCATCCCCTCACCGATTTGGGTCTGGTGTGAACACCATGTTAAGTGAAGCGCTCATAGGCACGCATATGGCGAAGAAGTTGACCAAGGCCCTACGCGGCAAACACCGCTGGATAGGTTGCCTACACGACGGCTTTGCTAGCCGCGATGCACTTGAGAAGCATCTCGCAGATATTCCAGTCAAACTCTTTGACATGGAGGATGGAAAGTGTATTCTCAAGGTTTCTCATTCAGATTATGAGGCGGTAAAGGTCACATTGTCCGAAGGAAGAGTGGTTAGTCAGACTGCTAGCGGTAAAATCAAGCTCGTAAGAGAGCGCCTCGGAATAGTACGTCCGCCTCGCAAGCGTTGAAATGTCGGACTGAACTGCCTTAGCACATGGGCGGAGGCGGAGAGGCACCACCAGTGAAGGGCGAGGATGTAATGATCCTCATCGGTTCCTCCATCCTATTGCTGATGTTCATCATGCAAGCATGGGTCTCGCCAACCGTTCTTGAAGCGGGTAATAGTCATCAAGTAATGAAATCATTTTCGAAAGGTGATGAAATTTCTATCGACTTGATTGAAGGTGAAATCTCGATTGTCGTTGAGGGGCCAAGCGGCGAATTGCATGCTACTGATGGAGCCTATGTAGTTGAGAGTGATGGCGAACATACCGTTTCCATTGTAGCGGTTACCAAAGCGGAATTTATTGTTGACCTACCTTCCTCATACATGGCGAACATTCTGCCATATGTGCTTGGACTAGCCCTGCTTAGTTTCGGTATTTGGAAGAAGACAGCAGCCCAAAACGACGAGCCTTTAGAGGCTGTATTAGAGGATTAAGTCCATTCTATGTCTTCACCATCTGTGATGATGACACCGTCGCCTAGAACTAGTTCACCATCTTCGTTAATATCGAATGAATCATGAATTACACCGTTGAATACCGGACATCCAAATTCCCGTAGATGTTCGAGAACTCTCCTCCTGGTGTCCTGAAAGTCCAATGCGGGAATATCGTTGCGTTCTTCGAGTAAGGATGCGATTTCAGCATGGAGAATAATGTCCAAAGAAGCAGCATCAATCTCGAATAACTCATCAATTGATGCAATTTCAATATCGAGATCATTCACCCCATTTTTCAGATTAATTCCGATTCCAAGTACTACTCTAGTACCTTCGCCAAGTGTGCGACCTTCAGCAAGTATTCCACAGACCTTTCTCGCATCGATTAAGATATCATTTGGCCACTTCAATCGAAGCGATTTATGTTGAAGCGAATCCAATACTGCCAGGCCCCCTGCAAGTTGGAGATTTCCAGGGCTAATATCGGAATTTTCTGCAACTAGCCATGACCCTGCATAACAGCCTTCTATAGAGGACCAATCCCTCCCGCGCCGACCTTTGCCAGCAAGTTGCCTCCCGGCTCTTAGATGGGCACCAATTCCACCCGATTCCAGCAGGTCAGAATTGGTAGATCCGGTTTCATCGACAAATTGGTTTGAAGCACCTTCAAACGGTTTCCATAAACATGTCAAAAACAATTCCTCACCATCGTCAAATGGGAGTTTATCCCAGGTTCTGTGGGCGAAGCCAAATTTTCCAAGATGATTGCATTTTCTTCCAACAATCAAGATTTTTCCCTCTGGAGCAAGCATGTCTTCATTTGCTATGCTAGTGAGCAGTCGTCCGGCTAGACCTACGGAATCAGTGTCGAGAAGAGCGGCCTCTTCCATAGGTCCAAGGAAATCGTCTCCAGCTTCTTCTAACGGGATGTAGGGTAGATTCCAAACAATCAGATCAAATTGTTGTTTGAACGGAAATGGCTCTGGTCCAATTCCTCCTTCCCTGACATCACCCTGGAGATGATTCAATTCTAGATTACCCCTTGTTGCTGCTACCGCAAATGGGTTGATGTCACATGCGCTGGTTTTCCAGCCAAATGAGGCTGCTAAAATACTGATTGCCCCCGAGCCACAGCCGATTTCAAGGAAGTTTCGTCCTCGGCCGGCTCCGAGGTAAGAAATCCGGCGCGCTAATAGGTCAGAATCTTGCCTCGGCGGGTATACTGTGGGCGGAATAAAGAGGTCGAAAAAAGTGCCCTCAATAGGGTTCCAGTGTACCTTTTTTGCACCATCTGCAAGGCGTATAATCTCCGCCTCTGCATTCGTACTGGTAAACGGCTCCTTCATTCAATGCGCCCCAGCACCCCGTTTGGCCCGAAGCCTTTATGCCTCTTGCCGCTAAGAGGGGGGTGGAGACAGACATCCTGTCCACTCCTTCGCAACCCGGCGAGTAGCGTCTATTTTTGATGGCGGAGATTTTAAGAACCCCATGCAGGTCGGCGAAGAAGCCCAAGACACGCCTTTGGGCCTGTAGCTTAGTCAGGTAGAGCGTCCGGCTTTTAACCGGACGGTCGCGGGTTCGAACCCCGTCAGGCCCGCCTGACAACTACTCTCCGGAGGCGTAAAGGGGCGAAACGGGGTGTGTGTCAATGGTCGTAAAATCAGCAACTAAGAAGCGATTAATGGAACTTGGAGTTGGTGAGGAATACGCTCACAAACTCGCTACTGATAGAAACATGGCCGACATCAAGGCCCTCACTTCCGATGAAATCGCATCCTGCCTTGGAGTTTCAAAGGATGACGATGTATTTCAGATTACAATGAACGTACTCGGTGAACTTGGTGCTCGTCGCCAAAAACGCCGAAGCAGAAAGATTACTATTTCCAGAAAGGCACTTGAAGATGACGACATGGATATGGCTGGTACCAAATTCAATGTACTAAATCACATATTTGTCCCCCACCAGGAACTCATTCCTGCAGAGGACGAGGAAGAGGAACTTCGACCATGGGGTCTTCTTTCCACCGACGAAGAAACCGGCGAGCCACGTCTTGCAAAGGAAATACTACCTAAGATTCTCATTACCGATCCAGTCGTTCAGGTCATCAAAGAGACCGTAGAACGTGAGGACATGGCCAAAGCAACTGAAGACGAGGAGCACATCCCGCTCCCCGCTGGGTGGATTGCTGACCGTGTGCTTAAGGTCGTGCGCAAATCGCCATCGGCTGGCGTGAGTATAGCCTACCGCCTAATTGTGGAGGGCAAGTGAGTTTGAGGTGATATTATGCAGGAAATTATCGAATCTTTTTTCCGCGAGCGCAGTCTCGTGAACCACCAGCTAGCATCGTACGATGACGCCATTCCCAATGGTGACAACGCATTATCCCGAATGGAGAGAATTGTCCGTTCAATCCGTGTCGGAACCGACGAAGAAGTCGATGATGACGAAGGTGGATTGATCAAACTTGACGTTATCGACCAAGAAATCACAATCCGTGTGAAAAATATTCAACTCGGCGAACCAACAATTCGTGAGGCAAATGGTAGCGAGCACCCGTCCAGCCCCATGGAGTGCCGACTTCGAAAGTTGACTTACATGTCACCAGTGAAGATGGATTTCACCATTATCCGTGGCGCAGGTCCAAATTCAAATATCGAGCCAATCAAGAGTCCGCCCGAGAAAGGTGTGCAGGTTGGAAATATGCCGATTATGGTACGTTCCAAGCGCTGCAACCTGCATTCGAATCACGTAGCAGGAGATAGAGTTCTACATCCTACCACTTCTGAAGAGGACCGCAAATTGTGGGAGACTCTACTGAGGACGAAGGGAGAAGACCCACTAGACCCCGGTGGTTACTTCATTATCAACGGAACAGAGCGAGTTCTCATCTCGATGGAAGACCTAGCGCCAAACCGAGTAACCGTTGAAATCAACAAGCGCTATGCAAAGCGTACTGAAGTCGCTAAGATTTTCTCACAGAAGGATGGAATGCGCAAGCCGCTAACCGTCGAGAAGCGTCGTGATGGAATGCTGATGGTCAAGATTAGTACTGCAGGTACAACTGCAATCCCTGTAGTTCTCCTAATGAGAGCACTTGGAATTGAAAACGACCAGGACCTTTTCCAAGCAATCGCAGGACCAACTGAGACTTTCAAGTACATCGTTGCAAACATCAACGAAGTCAAAGATAACGAAGAATACAACGTCGATGCACTTGAAGAAGCACACCAGTGGCTTGAGAAGAAATTCGCGGCTGGACAGCAGAAGGAATACCGTGAAGCTCGAGTCAACCAATTGCTCGACCGTGAACTACTTCCTCACCTTGGTGACCAGACCGAAGACCGTAAGAAGAAAGCAATCTTCCTAGGAAGAATTGTTCGTCAGGTTCTCGAAATGGCAATTACCAACCGTAAGCCAAACGACAAGGACCACTATGCAAACAAGCGTGTTCGTCTTGCTGGTGATTTGATTGAGGATTTGTTCC
>CAZNXM010000010.1:0-53444 GCA_964577145.1 uncultured Candidatus Poseidoniales archaeon | reverse complement strand
TCCATCCTTCGGGTAGTATGCTCTCGGCAAAAGGCCGCATCATCTCAGCGGTTCCAGTCATTCCGTGCATCATTACCAGTGTTGGCATGGATAACGCCTCATAGAACCCAGTGATTCTCTATTCCACCTGCAACTTTCAGGTGAATGTACGAATCTTGGCCCCGTAGAGTTACTGTTAAGCTATACTCGTCTGTTTGGCTTGGAATAGTCCCAATGGCTCCAGATTCCCTTGCACCAGAACCCCATGCTCTTGTCAGGGGTGAAGCACCTGCGTGGTCTTTGATTGTAAGTGAGCCACTTCCACCTTGGGCGATATCAACATCGAGATACCATACTAGGTAATCGAAATCCACTCCTGAAGGATGACCGCTATCAACAAATGAATCGTAGACATCGTTGTCTGTTGATTCGTACCTTGCATCCTTTAGATCAGTTGCTCGAATAAACCAAGCATCACCTTCGTAATCACTGCCTAGTGAATTTAGACTCATGGTTAGTTGACTTTCACCGTCTTGGTCCCACCAATTGAATTCCTGAATGAATCCCCATTCGCCATTGAATCGGTACTGAAGCCTGTGGCCTTCATCGCTATCAGCATTGATTATCGCTTGTCCTTCAACGAAGAAATCTACCTCAGCAAGCCAATTTTGCCCAAGAAGTGTAAACTCCCATTCCTCACCGATTGTCCAAGGGAAATTGAATACTTGCTGGGGCTCTCCGTTTTCAAATACCGAGAGATTCTCCATTGTGACTCGTCCCAAAAATGGGTTGTGGTTGATTACTGCATGGCGTTGTGCTTCACGTTCTGAAGATATACCTAGCATGTATAGGCCGTCTTCCTCATTAGCATCAGCCACTACTAATCTAGCGCTATCCTCTCCGAATTGAGGAGTGCTAAATGTGTATAACCACCAATCCCCAACTTGCCATCCTGGTTGCTCGATTACTAAGTCGGTTAAGCCATCAGAATCTGTGTCGCCATCTAGGCAACCAGATAGGCTAAGCGAAACCAGAAGCAGTGCTGCTAGTAGCGCTCGCATGGTATACCCTGTCCCCTTGTGGGCTTTGAGTCTAATGCTCATACGGTCCAAAGGACCGAATCAAAGCCAACCAGTTATTGTCAGGCTTGGAGCAATTACTACTGCTACAATGCTCATCAACTTGATTAGAATGTTTAGAGAAGGTCCACTTGTGTCCTTGAATGGGTCACCGATGGTGTCTCCAATAACAGCTGCTTCGTGAGCATCATCGCCCTTTTCAGCACCTTCAATGTGACCTTGCTCGATTGCTTTCTTTGCATTGTCCCAAGCACCACCAGCGTTAGCCATGAATAGAGCCATAAGAACTCCAGTAACTAGAGAACCAGCAAGAAGACCACCAAGTGCAGGAGCACCTAATGCGAATCCAACGATGACTGGAGCGACAACTGCTACTACACCAGGTCCAACCATTTCCTTCAATGCTGCATCTGTTGAAATTTCAACACACTTTGCGCTATCAGGATACATTGTTCCTTTGTGTTCAATTGTAGTTGGCCATGAAGAAACATCCTCAAGATCGACTCCTTCAGGAGTGTCAACTGTTAGTGCTTCTCTCATCACACCGAATTGGCGGCGGATTTCAGTTACCATTTCGTTAGCAGCCTTACCAACTGAAGTCATGGTCATTGCAGCTACTACGAATGGTAGAGCACCACCAATCAATAGTCCGATAACGACCTTAGGGTCGGATAGTGCTAATTGTGAGAGTCCAAGGCCTGCTGCTGCAGAGTATGCTGCGAATAGAGCCAATGCTGTAAGAGCAGCACTACCTATTGCGAATCCTTTACCGATTGCTGCAGTAGTGTTGCCGATTGAATCAAGACCGTCTGTGATTTCACGGACTTCCTTTCCTAGGCCGCTCATCTCTGCGATTCCACCTGCGTTATCTGCAACTGGTCCGTAAGCATCGACAGTCATTGTGACACCGACTGTTGCTAGCATTCCCATTGCAGCCATTGCGATACCGTATAGTCCGAATTCTGGCATAAATCCACCAGCGCTATTACCTGTGTGGCCATCCATCATGAAATGATTAGCACCGAAAATTCCGAAACAGATTAGGATGATTGGGATGAATGTAGACATCATACCAACAGATAGTCCTGCAATTGCATTTGTAGCAGGTCCTGTCTTGGACATTTGTCCAATGTGAGGAATAGCCTTTGGCTTCAATCCGAAGACGTCTTCGATTCCAGTGTAGTATTCTGTTACTAGTCCGATTAGGATACCAACGATTGAACCAATAATTACTGCGATCATTGGCTCGGTTCCAGTATCTAAATCCATGAAATCGATTCCAAGCCATCCAACGACCCAGAATAATCCTGCACCGATGAATGTAGTGTTTCGTAGCGCAGCACCAGGCTCGCTATTCTTTAGGAACTCCATAGAGAAGACACCGACGAGAGATGCCAGATAACCGACCAGTCCTAAGAAGATTGGAAGAATGACATAATCAGCATTCATATTGGCACTAGAGTCTGCAATAATCATTGCAGCGATAATAGAACCTACGAAAGACTCGAAGATATCTGCGCCCATTCCGGCGACGTCACCTACGTTGTCACCTACGTTATCTGCGATAACACCAGGGTTACGAGGGTCGTCTTCAGGAATTCCTGCTTCGACCTTACCGACCAGATCTGCTCCGACGTCAGCAGCCTTAGTGTAAATGCCGCCACCAACACGAGCGAATAGTGCAATAGAAGAGGCACCCATTCCGAATCCAGCAGCGTGTGTGATATTGGTTGTGCCATCATCGCCCGCTCCAAAGAAGAAAGCAACTAGTGAGATACCAAGTAATCCTAGACCTCCTACTGAAAGTCCCATAACCGCTCCACCGTTATACGAAACGGCAAGAGCACCTGCTTGACCTTCATTTTGTGCAGCCATTGCTGTACGGCCGTTTGCAGCAGTTGCCGCTTTCATTCCTGAAAGACCTGCAAGTACGCTTGCTACGGCACCTCCAAGGAACGCCAATGCGGTCAAATGACCATCATTCTCAGTTACGATGTATAGCAGAACTGCTACGACAACAACAAAAATGGACAGATATCTGTATTCGGCTTTAAGGAAAGCCATTGCTCCGTCCTGAATTTGTTGCGTAATATTTGCAACAGTTGGGTTGTCTATCTCTACGCTAACTACTTTCTTGTATAACAATGCAGCAACAACTAGCCCTACTAGGGATGCTATCACGGCGATTAATGCAATATCCATCATATGATACACCTGTTGGCCCGCCGACCTTGATACCCTTCATAAGGGCATCCCTGTATAAATCGACGCCGTACAGCGTTTATGTTCACTCTACTGTGAAGCCGACGCTCTCAATTGCGGTCACAATTATTGCCGAATCCAGACCCTTTACAGTAACCGTCACTCGTCCTTCGGACGAGGATGCTTCTACTTTCTTTACGCCTTTCAAACTCTTGAGAGCTGCATCGATCTTACGCTCACAAGAACCGCAACCCATTCCATTTACCTTGAAATCGTGCATCTCTGTCTTACTGAATAGACCCATGTATGACCCAATCATTACTCGATTATGAAGGCGATGGTTGATAGGTGGCAGCCGTTGCCCCATGGTAATGGCAATCAGTGCGGAAGAGGTCCTTTCTGAAATTGGACCAGTTCAAGAGATTCTTGATGCACATGATGGAGTTGTCACAGTCATCGATACCGCCGGTGGAGTGGTTATGCTATCCCTCGATGGTGGATGCGTTGGTTGCTCTTCAACTCCGATGACTGCAATGCAGATTTACTACTCGTTGATGAAACTTGAAAATGTTGAAGATGTTGTTTTCGTAAATGGTGAATTGCCGGAATATATGCGCACTTTCATCGACAAGAAAATGGCTGATGAAGCGGATAAAGTCGGCGAGATTGTCTGATCACTCAGATTCGTCGTTCTTTCCAATAGTGTGCGGATTTGCCCCGAATGAAACGTTTTGGCCCTTGATATTCATTCGGGCTGCAACTGCAATAATGATGCACAGCACTGATAGTGGCTTGGCCAGATAGTAAGAACCCCACAAACTCCCTCCGGCATAAGATAGCCACCAAAGAATCACTGCGGTGAGGAGTAATGATGTCATAATGAAATTCTGAGCCGCTATTTCGAGCTTCTCCGAACGCGAAAATGTTGCAATGAAAATGAATGCTAACAACGAGATGGCGCACATAGACTCGGCTAGGACCTCAATGCCTTCGGGGCCGAGCATGCACATGGCAGTAGGAAGGGGTTCTTCAACCCGGCCCGCTCTCCACTGTTCATGGGCGGTGGAAGTTGGAGATTGCCGAAGGCCCGACCATCTGGGCCCCCGTACTTCAGCCGTAACCAAGTTTCTAGCGCATTGCATCAAATGGCAGTCTTGCTCGAACTCTCTGGTGCGAATATGTTTCGCACTAGGTCATACCAAAATGGCTCTCGCTTGATTGGTTCACTCTCCCAAGATCTAGGTGAATTAGTCGCATCTGGAGAATTATTCGACCTCAAAGGAATCGGCAAGGGTCTCGGCTCAGCAATAAGCCAAGCCGTTGGAGAAGGGCGTTGGCCTGATGATTGGATTAGATTGCACGATGAAACCCCTGAGGGACTAATCGAAATGCTTGGTATTCCAGGAGTAGGGCCCAAGAAAATCAAGATGCTAAACGAAAAATTAGGTGTTGAAAGTGTTGCAGACCTTCAGGAAACCTGTGTGAAGAATGAGGTTGCACCGTTGAAGGGTTTCGGAGCGAAGAGTCAGCAGAGAATACTCGATGGTATAGACCTACTAGCCCGTTTCAGTGCCCGACGCCGCCTTGATATCGGCTTGCGTTATGGGCATACTTTCCTCTCGATGGTCGAAGGCATTGATGGCGTGATGAAGGCAGAACTTGCAGGTAGTGCTCGACGCAGACGTGAAACCATTGGTGACCTCGATATCGTTGCAGCAGTTCAGCCAGACGATGTCGAAGAAGTGACCAAAGCAATTCTATCGCTCAAAGGTATTGCCGATGTTAAAGGCGCAGGCGATTCCAAAGTATCTGTAATCCTTGATACCTCGATATTCGATGGTGGATTCACTCTTGGCCATCTCGATGCCAATGTATTGGATGCCATTGGTGGTGAGGATTACGAGCAACTTGAATCAGGTGGAACAATGGATGCACAAATCAGAATGGTGCCACCACATGTCTTCGCCTACACATTAGCGTACTTTACCGGAAGTAAGGAACATAATATCCGTATGAGACAAGCAGCGCAAGATAGGGGATTGAAACTCAACGAATTCGGTTTGATGCCAGAGACTGAACTAACTGGGCTAGAGGCTGCAGCAACTTCGCTACCAGCTTCAGATGAAGCCGATATATATCGACACCTCGGCATGGAGTATGTAACTCCAGAACTCAGAGAAGACATGGGGGAAATCGAAGCATCCCTTGCATCAAATCTACCAAACCTAGTTGATTTGAGTGATATCCGAGGGTCCTTGCATAATCACACATTATTGTCTGATGGTGAAGCAAGTTTGGAACAAATGGCTGCTGCTGCACGGAAATTAGGATGGTCGTGGCTTGGAATCGCTGACCATTCTCCTACTCTGCAAGTGGCCCATGGTGCATCTGCAGACGACTTACTAGCCCAACATGAGACCATGCAAAAATACAACAAAGAATGGGCAGATGAGGGTGTTGATTTCAGATTGTTCAGTGGTGTTGAGTCTGATATTCTTGAAGATGGAAAGTTGGATCATCCCGATGAGGTCCTGGCTCAAATCGATTATGTCGTCGCCTCAGTACACGCAATGGGACGCTGGCGTAGTCGTGATGAAAGCCAAAATACTGAAGATTTGCTGAAGTGTCTTGACCACCCTGCTACTACAGTATTGGGCCATCCTACTGGCAGAATTCTTCAAGGAAGGGAAGGCTACGAAATCGACCTCCACACAATCTTGG
Source organism: uncultured Candidatus Poseidoniales archaeon (assembly GCA_964577145.1). GTDB lineage: Archaea > Thermoplasmatota > Poseidoniia > Poseidoniales > Poseidoniaceae > MGIIa-K1. The sequence goes on along the minus strand of CAZNXM010000010.1, from coordinate 47,463 downwards.
AATCTATGGCTGAGCAGAATTCAAATGGTATTCTCAAAGCGGTAGAACTCAATGCATCCCCATATCGATTGGACCTTGATTGGCGCCTTTGCAAAAGGGCAAAGGAACTTGGCGTACCAGTTGTAATCAACCCAGATGCACACTCAATCAAAGGTCTTGGAGATATTGATTACGGGGTAATGGTCGCTCGTAAGGGGTGGCTTGAATCGGGTGATGTACTGAATTCTCTTTCCGCAGATGAGATGAACCACCGACTGTTGGGGTGAGAATATGAGGTCCCTGCGCGCTTTCATCATTGGCTTGTTGTGTTTCTTCCCCGCGACTATCCTCGGATACTTGCTTTGGCTTGGAATGGGGGCGAGCGAAGATAACTACTCCTTCGCAGTATGGTTCCCATGTAATGTAATTCCCTTTGCAGGAATGATTCTAGGTAGCGTTTGGGCTTGGAAGACCGGTGAGGAATACGGCGTAGACTACCAGGGGTGAACGTGCATGAAGCGTGCTGATAAGGCTGTACGCATCATGGAGATTCTCAATAAATTACATCACGAAACTCCAATCCCTCTTGACCATGAATCCCCGTACCAGTTGCTTGTAGCTGTGCTAATGAGTGCTCAAACCACCGACAAAAAAGTGAATCAAGTTACGCCAGAATTATTCCGACGTGGTCCTGATGCCCACTCAATGGCACTGCTTGATGCTGAAGAAATTAAGGTGATGATTCGCGAAATCGGGCTCGCTCCGACAAAGGCGAGAAACATCAAGGGTCTATCTGTGATGCTTGTTGAAAATTACGAAGGAAAAGTTCCTACTTCATTCGAGGGATTAGAAGCCCTCCCCGGAGTCGGACACAAAACTGCATCAGTAGTAATGGCCCAAGCATTTGGAGTTCCTGCATTCCCGGTTGACACACATATCCATCGGCTAGCTACTCGTTGGGGTCTTACAAATGGAAAGAATGTCGAACAAACCGAAAAGGACCTGAAGAAATTATTCCCACGAGAAACTTGGAATAAACTACACCTGCAAATAATCTTCTTCGGTCGTGAACACTGCCCTGCAAGAGGCCATGATTTACTTGAATGCCCTATCTGTGGCTGGGCCGCTACTAAGAAAAGAATCCGAGAAGAAGCGCGGCGTTAAGCTCCGAATAATGATGATGCGCCATCAAGGATGTACGAGGAGATTAGGCTGGTAATCGCTGCTATCCAGAGCAATTGTACCGTCTGACCAATTGCACTTGTGAAGCCGCCGCCGCGCAAGCGGGTCGAAATCAAAGATACAGCAAGTACCTGAATTAAGATGAGGATAGAAGCGATGATCTTGAACATCATGATATTGTCAGCAACTCCACCAGGGTCTTCCATTACAGGTAAAGCAAAACCACCTGCTGTTTCAGTCAATTCACTGATGTCGGTATTGTCAGCAATACCTTGAGCAACACCAGCAATAGATTCACCGAGTTTCAAAACAATCGTAATAGTCACGTTAAGGCTTGTGACTGTACTGATTAACAAACCAAGTGCAACTCCCCACATAGTTGAAGCCGAAAGAGAACGTCTACGGCGCAGTGATAGGATATTAGATACCGATTTAGAAACCATGTCCGCAGTTGCTGCTGGCTCTCCACTCGATTGGCTGCCTTCGATGTAAATTCTATTGAAACGACTAATGACTGCAGAATTGGTATCCGCAGCAAAGTAATCCCATGCTCGTTCTGAATCAATACGTGTTGACAACCTCTTTTCAAGTCGGTCGATTGACCTATCGAGCATACCGAAATCGATCCCTCTCAGCGCTCTAACTGTTGCAGAAGGTTCTGCACTACGAGCCTGAGCAGTCCCTCCTAATGCACGCACAAAATCGGGGTATGCTTCATCTCTACGCAATACTCTCTTTTCTTCACGTCTTACCAATGTCGCTGGTACAAGGAGTGGTGATAGTGGAACAGCAATCAAAATTAACCCATATTTATCCCAAGTCGAACCTAATTCACTCCAGTAGGAAATCACAACCAATATTGTAAGAATCAATAATGCAAAACTTATGATTCCTGCACCTAACCAAGTCTGTCGGAAAAGCGATCTAAATTGAGTGGTAAATTCATCTCTTGCAAAAATCTGATCATCGGGAATTGTGGCACGGAAAGCAAAGTACGCTCCAAGTTGGATAACGACGAATATCAAGCCAGATAATAGTAGCCAACGAATTCGACTCGCTATCTCTATTGGAGTATCGCCTTCTCCACCAATTTCGAACAGAATCAGATGGATTCCAGCAATTACCAAACCGAATAAACCTGCGGAAACTAAAGACACATAGATCTCCTTCAGCGTATCTACACTCTCGAGGCGCGTATCATACAGAGTGTTGTATTGCTCCGCAACTGTTTCCTGTTCTGCACGCATGAAATCATCAATTGGTTGACCTGCTTCGATTGAGAAAGCCATTCGATCAAGGAAATCAGACCATATCGATGAAGGTGATTGCTGGCCAACAATTCTTGCAGCCTCTGGCAAAGATGTATGCCATTTTTCAACAAGTGTCTCAATTCTCTTGACTTCTTGGGCTAATTCGCCGTAATCTTTCATCTGCCGTAGAATATCGAAAATCGTACTTGCACCTACTTCACCTAGTGAGAGAATGCCCATCCTTGTGATGAACATGTGCATCTCTTTCTCGATTTTAATCGCCGATTTATTTACTTCTAATACTGGAAAATATATTGCAGAAGCGCCGGTAAGAAATGGAAGAACAAATAGTAAAAAAACTCCAGAAAACCCCGAAAATAATCCACCTTCTGAAAAACCTCCAGTGATCCAAATCATTATTCCAGCAGTACCTAGACCGGCTAAAACCGCAGGTAATACATGCGTAAGTGCAAACACCCCTACGGGCATTTCCAAGCGTCGTAAGGCGATCTGCCATGTCGCCATGCGCTCCATTGTAATTCACCCTGCTCCTATCTTCAGCGCTCAGTAATACTGACCCAAGTGTCAATCGCTGCGCTGAATGTTTCGAAATCGCTACTATAGTAAAGATTCAATAAATCAAAAACATCATCATAATGAGTCAAACCACGATCGGTCATTCTCTGAATCGCTTCTGCTCTACGCATCAATTCATCATATACGTCTCGCTTATTTTCAAATCCCATTTGCGCAGCGATTTTATTCTCCATCAAGTGGGATTGGAACATTCCTCTGAAGTAATGCTTATCCTTAACCGGGTCCCATTCAAACATACCACGTGTCAATACACCATCAGAGTGCTTATTGTAGCCAATAACTTCGTCGATTCCTGTAATTCTACGAGCTATCCCTCCACCTGGAGCCTCAACCACTTCTTGGAACATTGCAAAGTTCAAGTTGTCGAAGAAACGAATTGGCACATTGATTGGGTCTCCAGTAAATCTCTGAATCATCTTAACGATTGATGATGCGTGGAATGTCGCAATTACCGGGTGACCAGTCTGCATTGCTTGGAAAGCAGTAGCACCCTCAACACCTCGAATCTCTCCAATAATGATGTAGCGAGGACGGGAACGTAATGCAGCCTTCAATAAATCGAACATCTCGACTCTAGAATCTTCATTCTTTGAATCACGAGTAACCAGTCTCTGCCAAATCTTGTGGCGTACTTTCACTTCAGGTGTATCTTCAGCAGAGTAAATCTTGACATTATGGTCGATGAATGGTAATATTGCATTGAGAGTGGTTGTCTTTCCAGACGCTGTTTCTCCACTTACCAATAATGACATTCCATATTCAAGGCAAATCCACACATATGCAGCAATCTGGGCACTCATCGTACCCCATTCTATCAATTGAGTAATGGAAATTGTCTCCTCGGCGAATTTACGAATGGTGAATGACGGACCAAGCATGCTCACGTCGTCAGAGAAAATGATATTGATACGAGAACCATCTAGGAGGGCCCCATCGATAATTGGCTTATTATCCGATACAGGACGGCCAATACGTTCACTCATTGCACGCAGATATCTCGCAAGCATATCGCGTTCACGGAATCTGATATTCGAAGTTACCATTCCGAAAACCTTGTGATCCATGTGAATATGCTTGAGACCTACTGAGTGAATATCCTCAAGCATTTCATCACTAAGTAGAGGTTCTAGTGGCCCATTTCGAATTAAATCTCGAATGATGATATAGCGCAACCTTTCTCTCTGTTCCTCTGTGACAATGAGGCGCTTGTCATCCATTCCAAGTGCTTCCCACATGCGACCTTGGCGACGAGTCATTCCACGTGCTTCGCTTTCGAGCATAGTATAGCGGTCTATCATTCCCGTAAGGATATTCTCAAATTCATCATCTGTAGTAAAAGAAGGGGCTGCTGGTGCTTCTTGCAACAATGTTTCCGTCAAGATTCTACGAATATTTTCTTCTTCGTCGGTTAGTTGCGGTTCAAGACCAAACCACAATGTCTGACCACTTTCATTGCCAGAATCATCGATTGGCCGGTAAATATGAACAAAAATCGGCTCCTTTGCCAAATAAATTAGATTCATAGGTTCCATCTTTCTTGCATCTCTATCCAATGGACCATAGTAGTAAGGACGGGACCCATATTGAGCCTCGAAGTCTTTTACCCATTCAGCAATGTGAGGGTATGCGGCCATTACAGCACCAAGATCTCCTTTCTGGAAACGTTGTTCTTCTTCTTCCATCTCAACTCACCGCCGTAATGTCGACGATGAAGCCCATGTATGGCTCAACACGCCAGCCGACTGTGGCTTGAACTGGGCCTGCTGCCCTAAGGAATCTAGTGACGACTAGGTTGCGTTTGATTTCGCCTCCAACAAAACCTGCATTCATGTCGAGCAAGACTTCGCTAGAACTTCTGAGAGTGTGAAGTAAGCGTTCATCCATTTCGGATGAATCAAGTGTAAGTAATAGTGAATGTGAATCTGAACATATTCTACGTAATCTCTGCATGAAAGTTACTCTCTCAGAGTCTGAAAGTCCTTCAGGCATTAGTGAAGAAGCGCTGTCAATAACAATGATGTCGGCTTTTTCTACTGCATCGCTTTCAAGGACATCGAATAATCCGACATCTGTACGTGCTTCAGCAATAACACCGTAGCGACTGAAAACAAGTAAGCGTCCTGAACCAATGTGTTCAGTTACGGGATAGCCGATAGATTCCATCTGTTCAATCCAACCTCTCGTAGTGAGTTCAGTAGTGACAACCAAAACTTTGGAACCATTCTCAAGTAATCCAAAAATCAGTCTTTGACTAACTAGAGATTTTCCTGAACCTACCTCTCCTTGGATAGTCCACAGTGCACGATTAGGAAGACGGGCACCCATTGCATTAGACAAGCTATCTTGTTCCAACTCGAAGGGAAACCCATCCTCCACTGGTTTTGGTGCTTCATGGTCCATCCAATCTCACCTCGACAGTTTCAGATGCGGTTCCTTTTGCACCATCTCTGACTTCTGATTGTGCAATCATTGTCACGACAATTCGGTTGCCATCAGAGTAGTTGAATGAAGGATCATCCACTACCACTTCTAGAACAGTTCCTGGGGCCCAATCACCTGATGCAGGATACAAAGTAGAGCCACTGCCTGAACCTACAGAAACTCCATCGACAAAGAGTGCAATAGTATTCTTTTCGATGATTCGGTCACCTGTATTTTGGAAATGCAAGGTGATTTCCTGATTTGCTCCAACAGGAATTACAAGAGGAACTCCAGCTCTGTCGCCACTGAATGCAAAATCAGTTTCAATATCGGCGAGCCTCGAACTTGATACCTTTTCGGTGGCATCAGCAACCTCCCCCCATGCTTCGATTAGAACCACGGATGCGAGTCCACTAACAATAAGTGACGCGACAAGAATTATCATTGTTGAAGCGCCCCCATCTGCCATTTTATCTCACCTTAAACTACTGCGGTTGCCATAGTCACGCCGCCATTACTGACTGCGATTCGACCTACAGTGGATTGCGAACCACTGTAGTAATGATGAGTGTAGGTTTCCCCTGGGAAAATTGTCTCAGGAAGATAACCTTGGAAGTCGTCACTCAAATTATGAGGATTGCTTCCATCGGTAAGTACCCACGAATGTTCTGTGTCGATATCGACACTTCCTGTATTCGTGATATTTGTATAAACGATGTTACCGAGAGTAGCCGTGATATTCAGGCTACTCCCGTTATTGGGTGCAGTTAGTTCTAGGTAGTATGTGGAGGCGTAGAGATACGATGATCCATGATCAATAATATCGAGTCCGGTTACTACCCCTAATGTAACTACTAAATCCGCTAGGAATGAGCCTGTACTGCCATTTACCTCGACTTGGCCGGCTGTGTAGCCGGTCCCGCCGTTACTTATGTTAAATGACACAACTGCTCCTTCCACATTCGTTGCATCTTCAATTGTGAAAACTGGAAGAGGTTCGGCGGCGTTTTCAAGCTCAGCCAGTGAGTTATCGACCTGTTGCTCTAATGTCACCATCGCTAATGCGAATACGACGAGCATACTGGTCCCCACGACCATGGCTCCTACCGCCACCGACCCCATCTCAGAGTTCACCCCTGAGTGATCTAGCCCTTCGCCAATTACTGACAAGGGCAGAGAAGGTCAACAACTCTCTGTGTGGCAAATGGTCTTCAAGCGCGCTCTCGGGATCACCGGGAGCAGCCATATTGACTATCGCAAGAACCTCTTTGCCTTCTTCGGCAGAGAGCATTCCTGAACTGGTCGCCTTCTGTGTGAAGGAAACCGAAGCCATACCTGAGAGGTTATCCAGCAATAATGCGGCCACTGTTGGCGCTCCTACCGAACCATCTCCACCATCACCCAAGTGCGCCGGAGCGACTAGGAATGGATTCGATGCTAGGGCTTGAGCCTCGTACAGTTCGAGCAATGGTGCTGCATCGTCGCCCATTAGGCGATCTGATCCAGCTCCTACGGAGATCACTTCTCCAGAAGCGGTGACAATAACGTCGCCGTCTTCTGTTGGCGTTCCTTCCTCTTCCTCGCCGCTCTCTACAGACACTCCTGGTGTTTCCACCAAACGGTGCTCCACATTGCGCAGGACATCCTCGACCATATCGAGACGGCTGGAAATCAACCGTTCGAGGCCAGAGGTATCTACCTGAGCATTTACTTGTGATTGCGCCGGTGCTGCTGCCAGACTGGGAATTGATCCCATACTGTTGAGCTTCGCTCTCGTCGGACCGGGAGAAATGGTCCAGGCATCCTCTTCCAAGAGTTCGCCCTCTTCGGGCAAAGGCACTTGCTCGATGGCGATATTCGCCATCATGCGCAAGCGCTCCTCGGAGAGGTCGTCCTCACCATCTGCGGACCGACCGCTATTTGTAAATGGCCATGCCATAATGTATCCTCCATTGAACTAACTAAACAATCGTCTCAATCTGATGAAAGAGAACAATTGTAAAGCCAATTCAATCAGATTAACGCTGTACCAGGGCTTGTTGACGTAATGTAAAGGTTCTCGTAAGTTGAACCGCCACCTTCTACGTGAATCCACATAGTCAGTTGGTCATTTACAGTTAAATCATCAAATCCACAATCCGCTCCAGCGGTATCTGGACCAGTATCAAGATTCATGTCTATGACATAAGATACTCCGGGGTCAATTGTTGCTACACTATTACCGGGAGTTGCCGAATCTGTATCTGGATCTGAAGCAAGGTATGTGTCGCCTATTACTGATGCATCGGTAATGTCATTATCACCAAATGTACCAGCAACGAAGTTGTAACCACCACTATTAGCATTAGAACAGGAAACCTGCCATGCGATATTTTCTGTAGCTAGAACGCCACTACCTGGTGCAGATTCAAAGGATAACCTTACCGTGGTAACAGAACTAATAAGAACTGAGTTTACGGTAATTTTTCCTCCGATTTCACGCTCGGTATCTTGTCCAGTTTGCTGTGCATTTTGCTGAAGTTTTTCACCAGTCTGAATGATTACGGCAGAAGCAACTGCTGCTACCAAAATCAGAGCGATGAACACAATCATTGCACCGATTCCAATGGAACCGATTTCGTCGTTGATTTCATTATTTTTCTTCATCACAATCACCTCAAACAATAGATTCTCCTTCAGTAACACTGGTGTAGGATAACTTCTCATAAGTTGATCCGCCACCCGCTACTTGAATTGTAAGTGTATGCTGTTCATTTAGAACAGGATCGCATTCACCAGCCACGGCATTACCTGCAGTATTCAAGTCGTTTGCATCGGCCGAAGTCTTCAGATCGATCATGTAAACTTGCCCTGGTTGTAATGTGTCATCATCGTTTTCACCGCCAACACCAACGCCAGCAGTTGCACCATTTAGGTCGATATTTTTGGTTGTACCATCAACATTTCGAGTGTCCAGATGTAGGTTGGTAGTATCGACAGTTCCGTCACCGAATGAGTTCGGAGAAGTTCCTGCAACAGTACCAGTGATGTCACCATCAAAAATACCGTAAACGGTATCAAGGCCAGTTCCAGCATTGTCAGTACATGAAATTGTCCAAACAACTTGACTTTCAAGCATCGGTTCACTTCCTGCGGCGAGTTCATACACTAAAGTAATGCATGGATCGCCAGTTGCTAGATCTCCATCACAATCGGTTTGTTGTCCAACCCACATTGTAATAATGCTGATTTTACCACCAATCTCTTCTTGTGTATCAGACCCTGTCTGCTGTGCGTTCTGCTGTAGCTTTTCACCAGTTTGTATGATTACTGCGCTAGCGACTGCGGCAACCAGAATCAAAGCGATGAAAACAATCATCGCACCGATACCAATTGAACCCCAATCGTCGTTCATCTCATTTCTTTCATTTCTATTTTGCATTTGGTTTTCACCTCATTTTCTTTTCTTTTCTCGTATCTCTACAATCCTCCCCAACCGGCGAAACCGCCTGCAGGGTGGAACATGATGTCAGGCGGCGGATTCACCTCCGTCGCCCATGTCGATGGCTAGAGGTATTCTAATCACACCGACTTCGTCTGGTGCTAACCTCTCCATGAGAGGCAATGCACCACTAATGTAGCCCGGAGGCATCCATGGTTGGAGTAGAACATCGCGCAAGGTTTCCATGCTTCGGTTTTGCGCACGAACAATCACATTGACCTGACCTGACCTGACTTCGTATGCGGTCTGAATTGCAAGTTTTCGCGATAATGGAACTTCATCGAGTGAGAACCTCAAGCCAGGCTTAACATCAAATCTGACTGGAAGGAATCCTCCAGGCCTAATCGAAGGTAAATCGATGAATGAAGGGGAGCACTGCCAACCCTCAGGAATCGGTGGTTCTAGGCGCATTTCAGGCAAAGGCCTGTCCCCATCATTGATGATGCGTACCATCAATACGCCATCGTCTCCGCCTGCTGGCCATCGAGTATCGATGCCCATCCAGAATGAACGGAATAGGAACGGATTGAGGGCACTTGCTGAATCTACGATTAGGTCGCCAATCAGGCTCTCCACTTCTATCGCTGCAACGCCAACATCGCCCATTTCAGCTGCACTAGTAGCATTACGTAATCGGCGTAGAACTGTTTCTACTTCTGCCTCAGTTACCGTCTTTTCCATTAGTAGACGGTTGAGCATAGCGATATTTCTACGTAGTTCAATTACGTCACCTTCCAGAATCTTGAGTGCCTTCTCTGCACGGCGAACTGAGCGACGTGCGCGATACAACTTGTGCTGCTCGAGATTTGTCCTTGCATCCACAATATCATATTCGGTTGCTGCAAGTGAAGAACCATCTTCGATTGAAACTCCGAATACCATGTGCTCTAACTGACGACTCGCTTGCATCAAGCGGTCTGCACTCATTTGGGAATCTCGAATTGCACTACGTGCTTGGTCTAGGTCCGATGCACCGACTTCTACTTCCTCTTCTTCAGTCATCGTCGCTCACCTCCTCTTCTTCAGAATCGGGCTCGGATTCGACTTCTGCTTCGGTTTCATCGTCGGATTCGAGTAAGGCGTCCATATCCTCATCCCAAGCATTGACTTCATCTGTGCTAGCTTCTCCGTCTGCCTGAATTGTTGGACTTGGAGTGGAGATAATGCTGGATAGGTCGATTCCGTCACTTGCCAACTCGGTAAGCAATCGCGCAGGGTCACCCAAATCGCGTTCGATTCTTGTAGCCTTGACCTCTACATCGGTTAGGCGCCCATAGAGTCCTCCATACATCCTGTTAGCTTGCCATATTAGGAACCAAACACCAAGAAGAACCAAGGCGATGTAACCGATTAAGCTACTGAGATTACTTGCATCTGGAGACATCTGTGGAGGGATTCCTAAGACGACGATTATCATACCGAGAATTGGCATGGCGAGAATAATGGAAAGTTGTCGCTTTGCATCACTAATGACATCGAAATGATCACTGTAAAGGGTTGAAATTCCTTTACGGGCGCGCTGATAATCCTCATGAATCAATTGGAATTCTTCTGTTGAACGCCAAGTCATTCCCCAAACCCAGATTGCTGCAAGCAACAAAATCAGAGGTCCCCACCAAGTGAGATTTACGAGATGGAATGCAAAGCCAAGGGCAAGTACTCCGCTATACACGGCAGCCAAACGGAATTTCTCAGATTGACCGACAAGTCTCAAGAGTCCAACAGATGCGAGTATTAGCGCAATTACCGCAATGAAAGAGATGGTTATTCCTGGTGACCACGAGTCAACTTCTCCTGTGAGAATTATAGGATCGTTTTCAATGAGTTCGCCATCCCAATTCTGCGCTACCAATTTGGCACTACACTCTACATCTCTTCCTTGTATCCACCAGTCTAAGTGGTCGGAAGTTACAGTCCATTCAATTTCTTCTGATTCAGATGAAAGCAAAAGCGATTTGAATTTTACTGGGTTTGCAACCGTTATTCCATCACATGTTAGCACAGCCTGAACATTTACTGCGATTGAAGTACCAGTATTCCTCAGAGTAGCTGTAATCTTTGTTGTAGTTCCTTCCATCAATTCTCCATTTGCGAACTTCAAATTCTCAATTACAGGCTCAGAATATGTATCGAAGAAGAAACGGAATGTTGCCTCAGTATAAACCGTGAATCCACTGTGGTCGTCAGGGTGGTACAATCTGAAAGTCAAATCATATCCATCATTTTGGAGGATATTTGGTCTATCGGGTGTATCAATCACAACATTAAGTGGGTTATCTGTTACCCAACTCGCTCTTGCCGGAAGATCAATCGTTTGGTGCGAACCGCCTGAATCACAATCATTGTCAACATCAAGTGGGTTATCAGTACCATCGGAATTCAGCGCGAAATTCCAAGAATAATTTTCCTCAGATAATCCAAGTGCACTCAGATTAACGATTCTGCTAGCACCGCACAACTCAATCATATATGCTACAGTTGTGTCAGCACCTTCAGGGATATGTGACCAAATTATCTCTTGAGTGAGATTGCTATCATCTTCAGATGGTTGTAGAGGGAAGTCGCCGTAAGAAAATAATCGCGACATCTTAAGATTGGACTCAAGTACTGACGTTCCACTTACATCCTGATTCACAGGGGTAAGTGTCACTCTGAGTAACGCTTGGAGATTGATATCCGGTTCGAATTCCTTTGCCTCTACAGTGAATGATAACTCGACGCTAACACCTTGAGGAAGTACAAGTGCTGTAGGTGCACCATTAGCCATTTCCCAAGCACTACTTGGCACCTCTAGTCCTGGTTTGAGAATATCCCATGACAAATTAACAACGACATCTTCATTGCCAACATTTGTGACCTTTGCTTTCCAATCCCTATCCCAATTACGGTGGAAAAACATCTCATCTGGCCAATCTTCAACTTCTACAAGGAATAGTGGTGCTACCACTAATTGGATATTCCTTGACACTAGATATGCGCCACTACTTGTTTGATAGAGAGTTACTGTTAGGTTGTGTATGTCACCATTTGCAAGCTCTTGGTCGCCTCCTAGTGCAGGGACATTTACAGTAAGGTCATTGCCAAGAGAGCCATTTATTGGTAATACCATCTGATCTAAGACCCAAGAAGAAGACCAATTTCCTTCAATCACAGCAGTCACATTGAGAGTTTCTTCAAGATTTCCACTATTGGAGAATGTAAATGGAATCACTTCATTGATTCCGGGTGTTACTTCGACACTGCTTGGGCCATCAATCTGAAGGCTATGGTCACCACTAATATTCCCGACAATGGCTGCTGAGAGGTTCATTCCGCTCTGTGCCATTACCCACAAAGTTGCCATGTGGAAGTCGTCTGCACTCGCATCCTCATTCGGATTCAATCTGATTTTTATCGATTCAGAATATCCAGGAGCAACTAGAACCTCCATCGCAGATTCTATGACGAAATCGATGTCACCTGCTTGAGATTCATCAAGCCATAGAGTGAATGTTGTTGCCACATTTCCTGTGTTGTTGATGTATACCCGCGTGAGTGGATTCTCATAAATTGAGAGATCTACCGTATCATTTGTTGGGAATAGTTCAAAATTCACTGATTCTTGAACTCTAATCATTAGAGTATGTACATCTAGAACTTCTCCAGTCAAACGGTCTTCAATGGTGATATTCAGGGGCTGGAATGTGTCAGCAGGAGCCTGAGGGTCAGTAGTAATTGAAAGAGCGAATGACTTGATGTGAGCATTTCCTGTTACTGGGTGGTCAGCCATCGATGGTGAAAGGTTGGAAATGATATTATTACCTGATTCAAGAGTATCAAGTGTTGCAGACCAATCATCTGGAAGGTCATCAACGATTGAGAAGCGATAACTCGAGAGATCATTACCAGTATTTGCGAAGTCGATTGTGAAGGTTGTTTCATTACCGACATCTGCATCTAATGGACCTTCAGTTAGAATAGCGCCATCTGTAATTGAAGGAATCATGATACTGATATTGCGTGTAACTGAACTTGCAAGTACTCCATTTGCTTGCTGGCTTGCTGTTAGAATTGGAGTAGCGGTGACTGGAAGTTCCAATGTACCTGCCAATGGAAGTTCATCACCGGGCCCATCAATACCAAGCCATGATTGGAAAATTTCACCGATTTCCAATGCGGCGACTGAATCTGGCGTAACAGTTGCACCCCAGCGAACAGCCTCATTATTTCCTCCAACGTTTAGAGGGGTAAAGACGCTAGCGCCAACAGTTAGATTCGCATCTACTCCACCAGTTATTGCTGTGCCCAAGTTATGACGAACCTCAACTTGAAGAGAGAGGATTTCATCGATTCCACCAGAACCATTGGCCTCTAGGACCTGTTGTTCTGTAAGATATATCACTTCGGTTTCAGGGCCTGGGTCGACTGCAATCACAGGCCTAATGATTAGTTGAGTAGAATTTAGAGAAGGAATTCCTCCATTCATTGGTGTGGCTTGAAGCCAAGCAGAGATGCTATCTCCAGCAGAATTTCTCTCACCGGGATCCAAAGGTGATGAGATTGGTGCAGGAGTTATCTGTACAGTAATCGTTACATTTGTTCCAGCGGGCATTACTTCGGTTTGTGATGCCAAAGAGACTACGTCCCAGTTTTCTGCTGCTGCAGAAAGACCTGCATTGATAGTGAAAGCAGATGGTACATTTCCGCTATTTTCCACCGTGAACAACAAGGAAGTTGTTTGCGCAGGTGTAACGGTGACAGGCCCAACTGGTGCGATTACTGTGGCCTGGAATTGGTCGCCAACCATCACATGGCCAACGCTGCGTGCAGTATATGCATCGGGGCCCTGGCTAGTCAAATTAAGATAGACATTTTCAAGAGTTGGCTTTACTGCATCGGATGGGATTGCAACCTGCACAACTACGGTTGTGGATTCTCCTCCTCCAATATTGATTATTGTGCCTTCTTGTGAATCATCATGCCAACCTTGGTCGCTTCCCAATTCTATCTGGAGAGAATCTGTAACTCCTAGATTTGTGATAATCCAAGTTAACACAGTAGTAGCTCCCGGTTCTATCGCCCTATCACCCGGAGGGGACACATCGATGATGTAATCTGAGAATGTTACTGTCTCGACACTCGAAACTACGACATTATTCCAGAGAGTCCCATTGAAGTGTACTTTCGTTGCAAGTGTCCATGAACCAAGTATCGTAGCTGCATCGAATGAGGTACTAAGTTCAACACCGCCCGCTTGATAAAGAAGATTACCAGGGAGAAGCGTTTCGGTATTTCCCCAAAATGACATCTGGTTACTTGGGTCTAGGACATCGGTGAAATTCAGTTCAAAAACTGAAGATACCGTCATTACTCCATCATTTCTAACTGTAGCATTGAATGTATGAGTTGTGTGGTCTAGACGCACATCGGTAAATCCACCAGTTGGGCCTGGAACAGTATCGGTTAGAACTACGCCATAATGGTAATCGCGTACATGGAAATCAAGCCGGCGCTCATCATTGCTTGGATTGATATCTGTAGATGATGATATTCGAGCAAAGAGGGTCTGGTCATCGCCGGAAGCCGCTGTCCAATTAATCAGAATCGGATTGCTCGAAGAAGTTGCTGCAATAACTCCAAGATTTATCGATGCAACTGATGATTCGGCAGATAACGGTGAAGGCTGGTGAACCAGATTGAGTGTTGCAGTTCCATCTACCGGACCTTGATTGGTCACAACAATTCTGACAATATGATCTCCAGGTGCCAAGATAGTGTCGACACCGTCATCGATTGAACCACCCGCAGAGAGCGTCATTACTGAAACTGTGAAGTCGGGAGTGGTCCGGCCCATTGTTGCATCTACCGGAATAACTGGAACGAGGATTTGAATCATCATAACCATGATGAGACTGAAAGCTAACCTTCTCTCATGCATCGGTCATACCTCCTCTAAATGCATGGATATGCATTCCCTTACCTTTGCGAATCCAAGATGCGAGAAGTTGTTCCAACAAACGATTGTGTATATCGTCGTCGATACCAAGGCGTCTCCTCTCTTCCCACAGTAGAAGTTGCTCGGCTTGAGTTAGTACTCCATCTTTGAGATATAACTCCAAAGTTCGACGATAAGAATCTCTATCAGAGATGGCATAGATTATTTCATTCCCAGGAAGTTCATCCGCACTGTTTTGGAGAATGTTTCCTAGAGTCAATGCCTCATCATATGAGATGGTGCGCCGGTCGAGGTCGCTCTGAATTGAAGAGGCGATTTCCTGCAAGGAATATCTGTCTGCTGCCTTCTGGATTTGACGCATATATTTCCGACACCTCCGGGACATGCGTTCAGACGCCATGGGTTTTTCTTAGAACATGGCGGATTATAAGACAATCGGCGAATAGGGCATCATTGATGCACTTTGATAGAGAGTTAATGCAATATGTATAATAGGTGTGCTGCGAGTTTATTTGAAATAAAAAATAACCTTAGAAGGCTTGATTTGGATAATATACATCGGCCAAGTATGTCCGACACAATAACACTGGAAACTGGAGGAGATGCGCCTGATTTTACCGCCCTAGATAGCAAGGGTGGAAGTCATTCTCTCGCACAGATGAATGCAGCGGGAAAAACCGTAATTCTCTACTTCTATCCGCGTGATTCTACACCTGGATGTACTGTACAAGCATGTGACTTCAGAGAGTCTCTTTCAAAACTTTCCGATGCTAATCATTTGGTGTTTGGAGTCTCGAAAGACTCTGCAAAAAGCCATGAAAAATTCATCAATAATCAGGATTTAAATTTTCCATTACTAATGGATGAAGACGGTTCTCTCCACGAAGCTTATGGCACCTGGAGAATGAAAATGAACTACGGTAAGGAGTACATGGGATGTGCCCGTTCTACCTTTGTAATAGGTCCTGATGGCAAACTTACTTTCGCACGATATAATGTCAAAGCCAAGGGACATGTGGCAATGCTCACTCGTGAGTTGGGACTAGATGAGTGAACTTGAGGGCCGCAGAATTGACCTACCGGGCGGAGCAACCGCATGGTGGCCATGTCATGTCGGTAGCGAGAGTATTGGATCTGGAACAAATATTGGCGCCTTAGCACATATCGGTAGGGATGTCACGATTGGTGAAGACTGTAGAATACAGGGTTCAGCATATATCGCCGATGGATGTCGAATTGGACATCGTGTTTTCATTGGCCCCAATGCAACTCTAACCAATGACCGCCATCCTCCTTCGGGTGGAATCTGGTCGCCAGTAATTATCGAAGATGATGTAGTGATAGGGGGTGGAGCAACTATTGTCGCTGGTGTGACTTTACACAGCGGCTGTGTCATCGGTGCTGGAGCTGTTGTCCTTTCAGATGTTGAATCCAAGCATGTCATGGTAGGCAATCCTGCCAAATACCTCATGGATAGAGCATCATACGAAGCGAGGAGGGGAGAGGAGTGAGTAAGATTGCCATAATGGATTTCCTTCGCCGCTGTATTGAATATAGCGATGACTCCATGTCTCGTAAACGTGAGAGAGGAGATAGCGAGGATATGATTTCTGAATGGCAAGCATATCGAGACTATACTCAGTATGCTCTTGATGAACTTGAGAAAGGTGACCTAGACCACTGGCTTGAATCACCATTCTCCCCGGCCGAGAATGAACTTGAGCTCGATGAATTAGATCATCTCACAAGAGCCACTTGGCTCTCAGGCATACTTTCACCACGCCCACTAGCACTGGTTTCAACAACTGGAGATAAAGGCGAAAACATCGCACCAATTTCTAGCCTTACAGTTGTATCAAACACGCCTCCGTTAATTGTGATGTCACTATCACAAAACCGAAATGGCGAACCGCGTGACACATATCTAAATCTAAAAGAAAACGGAGAGTGTAAACTACAATTCCTCGCTGCAACCAAGGATGCAGCAAAAGATGTCGACCTCGCTGGAACTCCAAGTGAAGATAGTGAATGGGGATTGATGGAATCCGATGGACCAATTCATCCTCTAGCGGTTGCAATTCTGAAGTGTAAGATGGTTGAGGACCGTGAATTGCCAGATGGTGCAGTGGCTCGACTAATTACTCTAAGGATTGAAGCGATGACAGTTTCATCATACTTGCCTCCAGAGGCTGGCCTCAATATTTTGTGCCAACACGGCTTAGATAGATTGACTCCGAGCCCTAATGATTGGAGCTATAATGCAACACGTCACCGCAGTTGAGCAAGACCTTCTGCAAGACTTGTTTTCGCCTTCCATTCGATCTTTTCATTATCAGATAATTCAGCAACTCTGCGCCTACTATCTCCATGGTTTACTTTTGTGTGAACAATTTTTGCACCGGTTATCTCTGATATCATGGAAGCTAGACTGAGCATACTTACCTCTTCTTCAGAAGCCAAATTGAACGCCATACCACTTAGACCTGGTAAATCTCCTACTCTGAGCATTCCTTCGATAACGTCGCCAACCCAAGTCATCGAGCGCGTCTGCAATCCATCTCCATGAACCTCTATTGGATTCGCAAGTAGCATCATCGAAACAACTTGTCCATCTGCATCACCATGAAGACGAGGGCCATAGGCGTTGAATGGGCGAACGATTCGAGCATCTAATCCATAATCACGAATCGCGTGATGGACTAATAATTCACCCAAATATTTCGACGCTCCATATGAATGACGCTGATGTTCTTGAGCAGGAGTGAATTCGCTATTGGAATCACTAGCCAAAGGCATTACTGATTGTTCGCCATAAGATTCTGGAGAAGAGTAGAAGACTAAGCGAGCACCTGTTGTTTTTGCCGCTTCAACAGCATTTCTAGTGCCATTTACATTGACATCTACAACTAGGTCTGCTTCTCGATGGAATCTGCGAGTTCCATTAACTGCGGCGAGGTGATGAATTAATTCAGGAGAGTATTGAGCGCAGATCTCATTCCACTTAGCAGAATCTCGCACATCGCCTTCAACCAGAGTTACTCCGTTAGGGACCTGCTCTCGATGTCCTCTTGAGAGGTCATCGAAAACTACTACTTCATCGCCACGAGAAAGGAGTTGGTCTACCAAATGGCTACCGAGAAAACCCGCTCCACCCGTTACGAGGATACGCATCCTCACTCACCAGCCCGCTCCAATACCTCAAGACTAACCTCGTCGCCAACTCTGGACAACCTAACCAAGTCACCATCGTTAATCGCAATACAAGGGTCACTATCGAATCCATGGCAATATGGGACATCAAGTAGACTACATGCTGGTAATGTGAGTGAACATACATCTCTGTTGACTACGGCTTTCGGGCCTTTGCCCGTGTATATCAGCCCCATCAAAACATATGGCGCAACGGTAGAACCGCTACCCTTGGGGTAGATGAGAACCGTGTCCTCAATCGCCCTTCCATCTAAGGGATGGCCTGGCTCTTCGATTACTCCGCTATCACGATTAACATAGCCAAGATAAGTGATCGCAACATCAGAAACCATTGCTCTGCCCTCGAGTGAAAAATCACCCTGACTGTCTAATCCGCTACCCTTTAGGAGGCAATTACCACTTTGGATTGTCTTCGAAGAAGCATGTTGCGGTTGTGCTTTTGCATTCAATGCAGGCGCACTTCCATCACATAGGCCACTATCGAATGCATGTTTGATACATTCAGAAATTCTCCCTACAGAAGTGGGCATGCGATTCAAACCACTGGTGAGGTAATGCTCGGCTTTGAGAGAATTTGTCATTAGATGATTGTAATGATCCCGATTGTAAGGTGTAACCTCCGGACAGGTGTCTTGCAAAACAACTGCTCCCGCTTCTTCTAGGATTGCAATACTACCATCCGCTTCTGCAAGTTCGTAATTATGTGAACTAGTGAAAACCCATAGGCGCTCATCTGGAATCTTTGCACCCATCTCACTATGGGCACGTACTGCTGATGCAGTGATTCTAATTTCCTCAAGACTTGCCTGTGGACAACCAATTACTACAAGGTCTACTCTACCCTTTGGTGCTAAATCAGCAAGTCTTCCACCTAATTCGTTTTCAGTAAAACTAAGATGATTCTCAACCATTGAACAATCGGGAGTTGGAGTAATGCCCTCTGCCCATAACATTGGGCAACCATAATTTGCTGCTGCAGCTGTTAGTGCTTTTTTGCTGGCAAAACTAACGTACTCAGGAAGTCCTTTGATGAAAGGCATGGGGCCATATGGTAAATTCCAATCTGGCCTCACTTGCTTGCCAATCCAGTCACCTAGAATTGACCAATCCGCTAGATCAGTCAATTCGCATTCAACATCAACAACGATATTGGGCACTCTATTTTCAGGCAAATGCAATCCCCATCGAGGAGCGTATCCTGTCAACGCAGTTGCCAGTGCTGATAATCCGGATTCCCTATTGGTTACTAGGCTCGTCCATGAGTTAGTGAAAGCTACAGCATTGGATTCCGACCAACTCGCAATTCCCGCTTCATCACTGACGCCACGGTCATAGGGAGTACAGGACAGAGTTGCTTCAACACCAAGACTCTCATATGCATGAATAATCTCAAATTGTTGAACCAAAAAATCAGGATAATCAATGTCCATCTCTTCCATTCTGCGCTTATCACATCCCGCAGAATTCAAGGTAGTAGGAATAGCTACCTCGCCATCACCTGCAAGATCAGCCAAAAAACGCCTAAGTCCATGCCCTCCTGTGATTACAGAAACGCCTGAAACATGAGAATGGTCGACTTTGACAAACTCCGCTGCACCTGCGGTACGAGCCAAATCTACGACCAATCTAGCAGCCTTCTGACGAGTTGTACCTTCCCCACCCTCGAGCATAATCGCAAGAGCCGGTGGCAACTCCATGACTTAGGGGGTGTAGGACACGGATGAATACCCTTGCGACGGGACAACCCTCTAATTGCTTGAGGATGATTCCAACTTCATGCCCGATGCTAATACCGAGAAAGCCGACAGATTACGAGCCCAAAAGCGTAAGCGTTTATGGATAGCCTTCATTGTAACAACCCTACTACTTTCAACGGTACTGAGTAGTATGGCACTATGGATGAATTTCGAAAAAGAAGATGGCCAAAATGGGATTGATGGCGATAGTACACTTTCCCGAACGGGCCCACTATACGGTACACACGCGTGCGAGGAAGGTGGTTTTTCAATTCAACTTGGAATTGATGATGATGAAAATGGAGAACTATCTGGCGAAGAGGTAGACTTTGTGAAAAATGTCTGTCATGGTAGGGAAGGCCAAAGTGGCCCGATGGGTAATCGAGGGTATGTAGGATACAATGGAACCGATGGCATGAATGGCACAAATGGTACTGATGGTCTCAATGGTACCTTAGGAGCAAATGCGTTGACTAATGCCCAAACTGGACCATATGGGCCATGTCCAAATTCAGCGGTCATCACCAGTGGAACCGATTCTTCCGGTGATGGAGTATTGGGAATAAATGAAACTAGTTACGAACTCAAAATGTGTTTCTCAAATCTCACAAGCGGCCGATTAACTGATTTGATTCAAGGACCATCGAATGGGTTTTCGACAACATGCTCTGGAGCAATTACTCTGGATGAAACTTTACTATTCATTGGAAATGACATCACGGGGTGTACTCTTTGGAAGAATCCTGAATACCCTGTGAAACTCTTTGAAAATAATCCAATGCCAAGTCTTGTTCTTGAAATGGTAGAACACAACGGCCGCGTATGGTTTGACGCTGATGACGGAACTGGAAGGCAACTGTGGTCTAGTGATGGTAATTCAGTGCAGAAGGAAACCTCTCTTACATCTGAAATTGGAGCCGGTTCAGTACTGATTTCTACTGAATCTGAACTAATTCTTTCATCGCAAGATGGATTGACAATATTTGGAGAAAGCATTTCCTTCATTTCTGGCACATATGCTGGGCTAACTATTTCCAATGGCTCACTGATCTACAATGGCGTTAGTGGAATGTTAATCGATGGCAATTGGTTTGATGCTACTCTTCACTCAAAGGCATACTGGGTCGAAGGATACCACTGGTTCTTCGCTAATTCTAATGGAACGGTCCAATTACATCGAAGTGATGGAATCACCCTTGAAGAGATGACTAGCGACCTTGTGTCCCCCGTAGATGAATTGGGATTGCATTTGGTTAATGGATTCCTAATTTTTGATACACAACGAGTAGATGTGTCTCATCATTTCGCGGCGTCGTACAATCCTGTAAGTGGTTCAAGAATTGATTGGACAGACTATCCGGACCCTGGACGGTTTGCAGTATACCACTCCGATGATAGATTGTGGTTTGATTGTAATTCTTCTAGCGGAAATGAACCATGTTCAAGTGACGGAATGGAAATTCAAATCATTGAGGTAACTGAAAGTGTCACCTCATCCAATCCACAATCATTTGTCGAATTGGATGGAAGGGTTTTCACATTGGTCGATGAAGGCTCAGGACATGTTCTCGTAATGATTCAAGATGGAACTCATTCGGTACTATGGGACCCTACGCCTGGCTCATACGAGGCGGGACATATCGGTGAAATGTGGATAGGAGTTGACCAGATTTGGTTTATTTCTGATTCACTGGATTACGGACAGGAACTCTACGGCTGGGCCCATGGAGAAATCAGTGGTGATTGGATAATCATTCAATGACGCCAATCGTGCCGGGCTGCCAATGGTTGTCGCCAACCCTGACCAAATGCACGACATGAAACTCGAGGCGCAGGAGGCATTTGCCAGCGTTTATGCTCGTTGCGAGCAAGTCTGGTTAACACTTCGTTGACTATGGAAGAGTCATGTCCGTGAGAACAGATTTCCGTTGCATCAAGACCACCTTCGATGTGCAAACGTAGTATCTCATCCAATAGAGGATATGGGGGTAGGCTATCCTCGTCCTTCTGGTCTGGAGCCAATTCTGCACTTGGAGGTTTAGTCATAGTAGATTCTGTTACCACTTCAAAACCAAGTCTTTCGTTGAATTCACGAGCCATCGCGTATACTTCCATCTTGTATAGGTCACCAAGGGGGGCATATCCTCCAGCCATATCTCCGTATAATGTGCAATAACCTTGGCCAAGTTCACTCTTATTTCCAGTAGCAATTGCCATAGCACCGGTTGCATTTGCTTGTGCCATAACAATCAGTCCTCGCAAGCGGGCTTGGAGGTTTTCTGCTGCCACTGGATTGCCTGACTCAAGAATATCGCTAAGGGAAATCTCTGCCGAATCATGAAGGTCGGATATCGGTTTCATCATGAATTCAATTCCAAGGGCTTCAGCAGTGGCTTTTGCATCATCAATACTATGCTGAGAGGAATGGCGTGATGGCATAGAAATTCCCGTGACATTTGAGGGCCCTACCGCTGCTGCTGCTACACAAGCTGCCAATGCTGAATCTATTCCACCTGAAAGCCCTAGTACTATTTTTTCAATTCCACTCTTGCGGCAATAATCACTGAGGCCCATTACCACCGCTTCGAGTACATCGTCTTCGCCGATATCCGGCGATTCATCTGAACCGAGGATGATGATTTTACCATCACCAACCCATTCACACGAATTTATGTCATCTAAATCGGCTATTAGCACTCCTTCCCGCCATCCCGGAGCTAGTATCGCACTTCCATCTGGCCATGCGATTATCGACCTGCCATCGAAGAGCAAGTCGTCATTTCCTCCTACCTGATTCGCAAGAAGGAAAGGATGCCCTAAGGACGCCGCCGCTGCCCTTGCAACCGCTAATCTAACCTCCGCTTTATCTGCGTGGTAAGGCGATGCAGAGAGGTTTACAGTAGCATCGAGGTGTACACCTTGGCGGCCCCACTCGACAATCTGAGAAATTGGATCACTGTCGTAATCGGTTGGAGTTTCCCGAGCATGTTGCCATGCATCTTCGCAAATTGTAACGCCAATATCTAAGCCACCTGTAGTACGGCTAATTCCCGGTCGTTCATCGGCTTCAAAATAACGAGCTTCATCGAATACATCGTATGTTGGAAGCAATTGTTTGCGCACTAATTCGCGCCCGCCGTCACCGGCACGAACCACACCGTTTCCAGGCTTTGTTCTCTCCTCTAATGGCGGCACTGGAGTCCCAACCAAAATTGGGATTGCACAATCCATCGCCGCTGCTTCTTCTGCGCAAGCGGTGACGAAATCAGGCTGCAAAAGCAAATCTCTTGGAGGGTATCCGCTGATTGCACATTCAGTACTTATTGCTACTACTGCTCCTGCTGACATTGCCAATTCCGCCATTGCGGAAATCATTTCGGAGTTGCCTTTGATGTCACCAACAGTGGGATTGACCTGAAGCAGTGCAATGCGGCGTGCCATGGGCTCCCTCGTCTCCCCTTAGGGGGAGACGGGCTCTGTACCTTGTGGTCGAATGTTTCAGTCTTCGTACTCGCCTTCCTCGTACTCATACTCCCAACCTTCAGCCTCTCCTTGGCGAGCAGTGGCCAATCTAAGCCATGTGAGAATAGTTAACATCGCGATACAAATTAGAGTTAGAGTAATTCCGATTAGCCATGGGTCTGCATCACCTAATATTCCTGAAAGGAATCCTTCCTCGCTTGCAGGTTTCACATCGATCATTTTGCTAGCAAGAGTCTGTTCATTCTCAAGGGTAACTTCAAGCCATTGAATTCCGGGTAATTCAGGCTTCCAATCTACAACCAATGTGCCAACTGAACCGCCTTCTACTTCGAAATCATTTCTACTCAATAATTCACGGTTTCCAGAGAGGTCAACGACTTCGACCTTGACATTTGCAGTACCTGCTACTTCACCGCGATTCCTGATGTGAATTTGGACGGCAACTGCCTCGTCTACCTCTAAGGTATGCTTGGAGAGTTCTACTGCTCCGGCATCCATATGGAATTCAGGTGTGAAATGAATTAAATTCCAGCGAGCAGCAGGAGTATTGTGACTATTTGTTGCCGAATCTGAGACAAATTCATTGCCCGCTAAATCTCGACCTTCAAGTCGGACTTTGAGAACCATTTGTGTCTCCAAGATGGTTGGAGAAATTCCTGAAAGATCGATTTGACCAAAATAAGACAGACGTAAACCAGCATCCTCTTCCCCTTCGATAATAAGTGGTATCCTTCCTGTTTCTACAGGGGTATTGTCTTCTGCAGTAGTGAGCCACCAAATCAATTCAACCGAATCGGTATCAATACCGAAATTTTCACTCACAATGACCCTGATTTCATGCAATTCAGCTTCGATTATTGAGCCGGGCCGTGGGGATGAGAATTCAACCACTAACGGGCCCACATCATCTACGAGTATCCAACGTACTGCATCGATTTGACTGGTCGTATCGCTCCCCTGCATTGGCAAACATCCGACTGACCAAGTTAGCGCATGTCGGCCATTTTGAGGCGGCGCATTGAGCGCTGCGGTAAACATGCCATCAACAGCTGTTGTCAACTCATTATATCCATTGATCATTACATTGATTTCACAATCGAAATTGGGTCTTTCACCACTTTGTGAAAATATCACAATACCGGATAATTCCATTGGTGAATTAGGAGAAACCCTTGCTCCCTCATCGGTTAGTTGTCCCTTTTCAACCCATAGTTCGACTTCTTCGGTCACCATCATTTCTGCTGAGAATCGCCAGCGGTTTTGTGGGTAATTTGCAGAATCTGTATTTCCCGCTCGGTCGTGAACTGTAACCATCGGCTCTCTACGAGTATCTCCCAAATCTGGCATTGTCCATTTAGGAATCAATTCAATTTGCAGAATAAGGTCGATTGTATAAGGGTCTGGAACAGAACCATCTGTTGCGAGGATTCTACATGATATCACTTCAATATGTTCCGATTCACTATAGCATTGTCTGGATTCTGAATTCCATTTGAGTTCAAGTCTATCGCTCGCAATATTATCCGCTAATGCTACCTCTACAGTAGATATGTCAGACATGCCATTAGGCTCGCTAAATGACACATTCAGGTTATATGTTTGTCCCGGATGTAACCATGCTTTACGCCCGCTTTCCCAAACTAGTCCATCGGTATCAATGACAGGTGCACCGTCCTCTTTCAACTGATACATGAAGAGGTGATCATCTGGAGATGCACTACCACCTTCCATCAACTCATGACCCGATTTATCTTGTCCAGTAACATATCCTGCGACCTTATCTCCGGGGAATCCTTGTGAATCATCAAAAATTCCAACATAATTTCCAAAGGAATTGTCCAAAAACATTGGAGAATTCATGTTCCACATGATGTACTCGCCCTCATTTGGCCAATTGTCATTGTTGAGGTCGTCAGCCCACTCTCTCCAAATCATCAACTGTAGGCTATCTGGTAATACGGGTTGGTCGGTGACATTTACGACTATCACTTGGTATGCCGATGATTCTAGATGGTCGAAATGACGAATATTTACACTCGCTACTACTGGTGCAAGTGGGTCGACAATGAATGTGCGATTCGTCATTGAAGGATATGCTAGGCCACCGCCTGCAGTAGCATTCAATTCAACCCGCCATTCTACTTCTCCACTCGTGAATGGAGTGGTGGTGTTAACACTCCAATACTGTCCTGATAATTTTGTAGTATTTGCAATTAATACATCGTCACGATACAGACTTAATTCGAATTCATCATCGAATGGAGCCTCATCTGGCTCTCCATTTTCAAATCCAACATCGACCAGTAAAGATAGGTTCTCTTCTGCCTTCAGATATTGATTTGTTACTGGAATTTGCCCATCATCATCAAACCATTGGACCGACTGAATTAGCATGTCATTATCGATTGCAGGATTGGTCCAAGTCTCATATGTAGGCATTGAAACCACTCCATTATTCAAATAGACTCTTATCTCTAATCGGAGGTCTAATTGGTCCTCCCAAAACTGTGCACTACGGAATGAAATATTCAGGTCGTGAAGGTCACCATTTACAGTATGGTTAAGACTATTTTCTTTGAAAATCAAAACATCACTAGAACCACTAGTAATCATTTGCCCACTGTTCACAGGAATCATCCAAGTAGCGCTATCAAGTGTTGAGTGCG
This sequence comes from uncultured Candidatus Poseidoniales archaeon, assembly GCA_964577145.1. Lineage (GTDB taxonomy): Archaea > Thermoplasmatota > Poseidoniia > Poseidoniales > Poseidoniaceae > MGIIa-K1. The sequence continues at coordinate 21,523 of CAZNXM010000010.1, read as the reverse complement.
CAGTTAATATCAACATATTTGGTGCTGAGGAATGCACTTGTGTTCGTACCGATAAATCGTGCCATTTTTGAGAAGGCGATAGGGTTGAAGAAAGGTTGCTAATTGAAAGCATGCCCATGTCGACATCATCCGAGGAAGTAACATCATCAATTACTACCTCGAGCATGCAATTACTTGTAGCACTGAATCTAACGGGAAGATTCGCTGCCTTCTGTGCATCGAGCCGCGCATAATTGGCACTCATTACCAAATCGGAAAGAGGTCCTGCTTCGATTACCTCGACAGCATCATATCCGATTCCCAGGCCACTTATCTCGTGCCACCCTGGGTCAGCGATCAATTCTATCTTGCCTTGGATGAATTCTGAACCTCCTCCACGCCAAGCCATTGTTGCAGATGTAGTCTGTAGGTTGAGATCTACCAATTCTGACTGATTTAATTCTAAAATAATGGAATCGGTGAAATTACCTCCACCTCGTTGAGCTATCAACGAATTGCCTACCCATAAAGCAAGAGTTTTCTGGCCTTGGCCAGTCCCTGCAGTCAATCGTGATTGCACAGAAAAACTGTCTGCATCTCTAGGAATCCACACATCGACAAACTCAGTTCCAAAGAACGGTATCTGTGCTGAATGTATGGTTGAACCATTGGCGAATACATCCTGCCATCCCCATGAACCAACCGACTCATGCACAACTCCCCATTCTGGATTTCCATCAGCATCAATGTCGATTAATGGATGGGTAGGAATACTAGATGGAATAAGTGTTACATCGACTCCAGATACTGTCCAACTTTGCCCATTTCCAGTCATCCTTATTTGGATATTTGAGGCCAAATTATCTAATTCAACAATTGAGCCAGAAGTGGAAATATTTTGCCATGGTCCTCCATCTATACTAATCTCTTCAGTAGGACTACCCGTAACATCAGCGATTATCGCATAGCCCATGATTGGAGAGCCAATATTCCATACAGGGCTGGTGAAACTACCATTATCAGTTCCTGTAATTGCATTAGAACTTGAAGTCCAAGAACTGCCATTGGAAACCCAACCATTCGAAGACGGGTCGGTGTGGAATCCATCGTAGTGTTTTCCTCCGCCACTAATCTCGAAGAGGCGCGGTGAATCTCCATTCTGGTTCGGAGCGAAATCAAGGTGGATTTTCAGAGAGTCGTGTTTCTTCCAATCTACTCCTCCAAGATCGATTTTTTGTGAATTGCCTTCAACATATCCTGGAATCGCTATTCCGGTTGAACCATCGATAACAGTCCAGTTTAGATGAGCGCCCTCTGGAATGCTTGCATCAAGGAAAACTGGCGAATACCGGCCCTCCTCCATAGTTCCAATCGCACCATTGTCCCATCCGAAAGCAGGAGTTGTGAGATTACCTTTCGAAGCACCAGCGATTTCTATATCATCGAAGAACCAGTAGTCACAACAAGTTCCAGAACCTGATGTTTGCCTCGCCCTAACCTGGAAATTGGAATGATATGCATTACTTGGTAAATTATAGGAAATCTGCGTTGCAGTACCACCTAAAGTTGAACCTTGGAATAACCGAACCGAGGTCCATGAATTTCCACTATTTCTGTATTCTATGTAGAAATTCTCGTTGGTATCAGGTTCTTCTCCGCAACCGCTAGAACCTTGTTTCACCCATGCACCGAGAGCCATTCCTTGATGGCCAGAAAGGTCTACTACTGGACTTGTCACAGTTACAGCGCTCCCTCTTGTCCAAAAAGATGCACCACTGGTCCCATTTCGACCACATGATAGCGTAGAGCGCTGCGCATAAGTCGAAGAACTAGAGGACCAGCTATCGGTTCCTTTATCGAAATTCCAATCTACTCCCATGAAACCAAGTCCGAGGGAACCGTCTGAGGATTCACTCACACCATTCGATATCATCTCCGGCCGAGTCCAATCAGTCCAGTTGAATCCAGAGCCTCTAGAATCTGCACCAGCACGAATGGTCAAATCGATTTCTTGAATCGCTTCATCTGCTGGAGATTCGATTGTAATTCCATTGGTCATGGAGTCAGCGATGATGTTTACTTGGGAAATTACACCTGGAGCGGTGTTGCGGACTCCGTCCGCACTCGCGAGGCTACCTTCATCTGCATGGGGTAGAACCTGTGAAACAGGGCCACTGAGAAGCAGGATGAGCACAAGTACGATGGCCTGTGTCCCCTTTGTAGTTGCTGCCATGCGTTTACTGGATATACTCGATGTAATTCAAAGGAACCCCTACAGGCCGGAATTTTTTATTTGGTTTGCTTCATATGGGTAAAGTAAGCCCCGTAGGGGCTGGTTTCAAGTCATGTTCTCATCTGGCGGGGTTCATGGTGGCACCCAAGCCAACCGATGAACTCGATTCAGTCGCTCTTGAGACTGGGCTCCTTGAGACCTGGTCTGAGGAGAGTGTTTTCGAAAATTCGGTGCAAAAACGAGCCGATGGAGAGCCATTCATTTTCCTCGAGGGTCCTCCTACTGCAAATGGCAAACCGGGTATCCACCATGTTGTAGCTCGTACTTTCAAAGATCTAGTCTGTAGATGGAAAACAATGGAGGGCTATTTTGTCGAAAGAAAAGGCGGATGGGATACTCACGGATTACCAGTTGAAATCGAAGTTCAAAAGCGATTGAATTTGATGAGTAATGAAGCGATTGAAGAATTTGGAATGGAGGAATTCAACAAGGAATGCCGAGAGTCGGTATGGACCTATGAAGCAGCATGGCGTGAAATGACCGAACGTATGGCCTATTGGTGTGACCTCGACGAACCATATGTTACTCTGCATGACAACTACATCGAATCCGGTTGGTGGGCTCTCAAACAGATGTTTGAGAAGGGTTTGCTATATCGTGGATACAAAGTTCTACCATATTGTCCGCAAACCGGAACCTCATATTCCACCCATGAAGTAGCTCTTGGATACAAGGAAGTTGAGGAACCCTCTGTTTACATCAAATTCAAACTTGAAGATAGTGATGCTTCAATTCTAGCATGGACTACTACCCCATGGACTCTACCAGGAAATGTCGGACTAGCAGTTGGCCCCGATGTCGAATACATACGAGTTCGAGTTACTTCCGAGCCTGAAAATTGGGACGGTCATGGTGGAGCAGAAATCGGTGAAGAATTGATACTTGCCAAGGACCTATTCAAAGAAGTAATTCGCCATCATTGTGAGGAAGTAGAAACCCTGCTTGGCAGTGACCTAATCGGGCGCTCTTACGAACCATTATTCCCAGGTGCAATCGAGCGTGGCGACTCCAAAACAGCATGGACTGTTATCGAAGCAGATTGGGTTACGACTACCGATGGAACAGGCGTAGTTCACACCGCAGTAATGTATGGTGAAGACGACTACAATCTGGGAATGGATGTGGGGCTACCCGCTCAACATACAGTCGGTATCAACGGTGCTTTCCTCGAGGGAACACATCCCGCTCTAGATGGACGTTATGTGAAAGACTGCGATGAAACTGTAATCGAACTTCTACATGATGCTGGTCTACTATATCGTGAGAAAATGTATACTCACGACTATCCACACTGTTGGAGAACTGGCCATCCTCTTCTCTACTATGCAATGGACTCGTGGTTCGTTCGAATGACCGCAGTAAAAGACATGCTTCTTGAATTCAATTCACAAGTCGAATGGGCCCCTGATTGGGTCGGCGAAGGTAGGTTTGGTGAATGGTTGCGCAATGTCAAGGATTGGGCAATTAGTCGAGAAAGGTACTGGGGAACTCCTCTTCCAGTTTGGATTTGCACCAAATGCAATCACCAACACTGTGTCGGTTCGAGAGAGGAATTAGCGGCAATGGCAGCAGAAGGAAGCCCGGTTGCTGACGACCTTCACCGCCCATTTGTAGATGACACAATTCTCTCATGCCCCGAGTGCAATTCCGATATGAAACGCGAACCTTTCGTCATGGATTGTTGGTTTGATTCAGGATGTGCCTCCTTTGCCCAATGGCACCATCCATTTGGTGAGGAAGGAAAATTCGAAAACAATTTCCCGATTGATTACATCTGTGAAGGTGTTGATCAGACCCGCGGATGGTTCTACACTTTACTTGCAGTAAGCACTACTGTCTTCGATAGTATCTGCTACAAGCGCTGCCTTTCACTCGGCTTAATTCTTGATGCTGAAGGAAAGAAGATGAGCAAATCCAAGGGTAATATCGTTGACCCATGGGACCACTTCAATCGAGAAGGGGCAGATGCGACGCGCTGGTACATGGTAACTGCAGGAGCGCCTTGGAATCCACTGAAATTTGACCCGAATGGCGTAAGGGAAACTTATGGCAAGATGTTCCTAACCCTTTGGAATATCCACCGTTTCCATGCTGATTATGCAGCATTGGACGGATTTGACCCCGCAACCTCACCACAGGGTAAGCAAACTCCACTCGACAAATGGGTTCTTTCACGCCTAAACCAGGTAGTTACTGCAACTCATGCCCAATTCGAATCATGGGATTTCCATAAGGCATGCAGAGGAATTGAGGACTTCGTTGTAAACGATGTATCAAATTGGTATGTTCGCCGAAGCCGTAGACGTCTTTGGGATGAAGCCGCCAGTGAGGACAAGTTATCTTGCCAACACACATTACACACAATTCTCGTAACCGTAAGCCGCCTAATGGCACCGGTTTCACCATTCATGGCTGATGTGATTCACCGGAATCTCGAGGGTGAATCTGTTCACCTCGCTGACTGGCCAGAAAGCGGACCTATCGATGAGAGAATTATCGAAGCGATGAATCTCGTTCGTGAACTTGCCGAAACTGGACGCCGCATTCGTGTCGATAATGACCGTAGGCAGCGCCTTCCATGCTCAGAAGGTTGGATTGTTAGTGGACCCGACCTCTCTTCATTCCACGATATTCTCGCCGAGGAACTCAATGTAGAAACCATCTCGCTTGAGAAGGATCTTGACCGTTTCCAATCTGAAGTAGTACATCCGAATCGCAGAAGCCTCGGCGCAAAATGCCGCCAAGACCTGCCTGCTGTTTTGGCCGGAATTACCGATGGAGATTCAGAATCTATGCTTGCGAGTATCGAGGCTGGAAACCTGGTTATCGCAGGCTATGAAATCACAGCTGAAGATATCGAAATTCGTAGAGTCGAGCGAACAGGATTCGCTGCTGAAACTATCCAAAGTTCCGATGGCTCTTCAGTATCCTTAGTACTCGACATGAGCGATACTCCTGAATTACTTTCCAAGGGACTTGCTCGAGATATTACTCGGCGTATCCAAGCTGCACGAAAGGACCTCAATCTCGCAATCGAGGAGCAAATCAAACTCGAAGTTTGGACCAAAGATGCGCCTGAACTTTTCGAGTCAGACCTGCAATGGATTATCGATGAAACAAGGGCTTCAAATGCTGAATTCTTGGTTGGAGAAGGTTCTGGTGAAAGTTTCGAAGTTGACGGTGCTACTGTGTGGTATTCAGTCTCTGCTTTGTGAATACCGAAACAGTCGGGTTGAAATCTGGCCACATAGTGGCCATGTACATGCGAAGAGGACTCCTCGTCACTCTAATCGTTACCAGCACATTGCTCGCTGGATGCTTTGGAGGCGGAGAGGAAATCATTCCGATAGAAGAAACTCGCCCAATTTGGGAAGATTATTCCTTAATCGACCAGGCTAGCCATGAAGACTTACGTGAATTCGTTACTATCGACCTTCGTACCAATCAATCAACCAATACTAGTTGGGCTGTATTCGACAAGACGAAAGGTGGAAATTGTTGTGAGCATTACCTCGCTACTAGCATTGAAGGTAGCATCCTAAATATCGGCGGAGAATATCCGGTTTGGTCTAATGACCGAGGCCATGAATGGGACACCTTTGTTCCTGGAGTTATCCCCGCAAGCACCTGCCGCACCCCAGTTCCAACTAACCCTGGGCAAGAGGGATTAGGAGAAGGTAGCATCGTTCAAGCAACCAATGGCGACATCATTTCGATGTCGTGGTTCCCCTACATCGGTGGGGATGGAAAAATCGACAAGTTCTACGCAATTATCTACGATGAGGAAGCAATGGCGTGGAAGTGGTGCTATAATCGTATGACTGAACCATTCTATGACCGTTCGTGGCAAGTCGAAGTTGTCGGTCCAATCTCGAGTAGTATCGGTAGTGGAGAATATGCGAGCCTTGTAGTCTCAAACTTCTGGCACCAGACCCAAAATGCAGGTGGGCAAATCAGTGTTGATGGACTGAATTACTACAATTTCCAATTTGCAGGACGAAATGGAAATCCGCCACTTGCAGAAGTAAATCTCAACTATACCGCTGCAAATTTAGAGCCATATTGGGATGTGAATAAACCGCACAAGGAAATGCGTTCATTCGCCATACCAGAAGGCGGATTGTACTTCCCTCAATACTTCAGTGACGGTAGTTCAGCTTTCCTCGATACCAGTTTGAATTGGAATAAACACGATGTGATGTTCCCCTCGGAATATTGCCAAATCGACTCTGCGGGAGCGATTCATTGTGTGTCGCTTGCTGGGACCACTTTCACACACCACCTTTCATGGGATGGCGGGCTTAACTGGAGTACTCAAAATTACAGTGACGAGGATTGGGCGAGTATAGAAGAATGGGAGTTCCAAGCAAATGGAGAGCATGACCTATTCATTCTCAATGTACGCTTCCAAGATGCTAGCGGGCCCGATGTTGACACCGTCTTCCATGTACGGGGGTATTCTGAGGACATGAGTCCAGATACTCTAACCTACATTGGCCAGGGCGACCTAGACTCGACTTCTGGCGCTGGTAATGACATCAGATTTGACTTTGCATCTATTGCCATCTTGAGAGATGGTGGAGCGATAATTGCCTTCCATGATTCTACTCATGAAGACCCACTCTTTGCTGTCGAAGTTGAGATGCCGGTATACGGCCCAGAAGAAGAGTGAGAATCAACACTGTCTTGCAGCTTCTTCACCATAGTCTTGCATTGGGGCTTGGAATAGATCATCACACGTTCTATCCACTAGCGGTAGTGTAAGTATGCCCGTATCCCAACTGATCGAATAATCTCCTGCTGCTGCTGGACTTGGAACATAATCCTCACCAGTCTGACTTAGAGAAAAGTGAATGCTTTCACCTGCTGCAAGGAAAACATCCATCGGTAGGAATTCAATCATTGCAGTAACCGATGAAAACGGCACCAAACTAGGGTTACCATCTCGACCACCTGCATGGAACCTCAAGTCCATCACTGCATGCCCAAGATGCATGCCATTATCATCAGTCATCTCTATGAAAATGTGGCCAGAATTTGTTGTATGTGGCGTGACATCAACATGTAATGTTGGCATTCCTGCAAGGTAAGTATCCTCAGTGAATGGACCATATGTGAATGTGATTGAACCTCTAGTCGAGCCCATCACCGCACCGGTTGGGCTCAAATCTTCAACGTTAATTCCAAGATATTCTGTGTCTTCAGATGGCCATGTGGTCTCGAATCTCCAGCCGCCACGGTTATCTTGGATCTCGACACCAAGAGTCGGGGCCTCGCCCTCGCCCTTGAGATACCACTCAAACCAGTATAGCATCTCATCTGCCCAGTCCCAGCGCAGTCCGTACGGGAATGCCTCCGCTCCTCGCCCAGCACTCTGGCCGGCGTGTCCTGATTCTCGGTCTGGGTAATCATGGGCCCATTGGCCTGCTAATGTCTTGATTTCAATTCCTGCATTCTCAGCAATTTGATGAGTGGGGAAAGCCATGTGCGGGTCTACATTCCAATCCTGCATGCCCTGAATAATGTAAATTGAACCATTGTAATTATCCACTACACGGTCAAGGAAAGAGCGTTCTGTCCAGTATTCATTACCTGCATAGTCAACCATTCCACCTGATAGGTAAGCTGCAGGTCCGTTGTAGTATCCTTGCATGTATCCTTCACACAAATTCTGTGAGTCATCACTATCCCCATCGATACCAAATGAGCCATAGACACCATTGTGCATTATCATCCCACGCGCTTCCATGCTACCATTACGCCACATCAATTCATGAACGCCAATCAGTCCACTCATTGGAACAATGGTTGCGAGGTATGGATTACCAAATGTTGCCGCCTGCCACGGTGTACTTCCATCATACGACTTACCGATGATTCCGACCTTACCATTGGACCAAGATTGTGAGCCCAACCAGGAAACTGCTGCATCTATTCCTCTCTGCTCATCAGTACCCATCAAATCCATGCAATGATTTGATTCGCCGGTACCGAAAACACTGACCTGAGCAACACCATATCCATGGGGAACATAATTCTCGATTAAGAAACGACCGAGTCTATCTGCTGGAGTAAGGGCGTCTACATCGCCATCTGAATAATATGGTCCGATTTCTGCAATCACCGGTACATTACATTCGGGAGGTATTTCTTCGGCTTCCCAATCGCATCCTTCGATAACTGGCAACCACAATCCCAGATGCACTTCAGCATCGCCCGTCAGTCCAGCACCGCCATCGGAAGCAGTAATCGTATCAACGTCGACAAAAATACTGCGGACTGTATCGATTCCAAATGTACCATTAACAGAAACTCGACTGAAAACATCGTCGTTTTGATATTGAAGGTCTGCCCTTTCCCAAGGCTGGGGATAAACCAATTCTTCTTCAGGCAATGAGGCTATTTTATCCTCTCCGAAACAACCGGAAAACATAGCTGGTAACAGAATTGCCAGCATAAATAGCGACTTACGCATGCCCTACGGGCATCAGCCAATAGTATTGAGACTATCCATTCAAGGCTGTATAGTTCCAAATTCATTTAGTGGGTGGGTTCTTGTGCTGCAACCATTTGAGCGATAATATGCGCCTAGTTATTGTTGCTTTTGTTCTGGTTTTTGCAACGATTCCGGCTGGATTTGTAATCGCTGATGGATCACACGACGTTGGCTGGACCATCAATACTGAGGATTACAAAGGAGTAACGATTTCAGAAATTCTTGTTTCACCTTCCGATGAAGCCCACGATGGGGTTGACTGGAATGGCGATGGAGTGATTGGGATACAAAGTGACCAATACATCGAATTGACAAATGATGGTAGTTCAATTGTAGACCTTTCAAATTGGACATTAGATGATGATACCAATGGCGGTAGTGCACCATGTCAAATTCTAAACATGAGTATTGCTGTAGGTGAATCTATTACATTTTACCGAGCTACTACCAAAATCGCATTGGAATATTTCGATGCTGATTTTGCAGTTTTGATGGAGCCTGATGGCACCATTCAGAGCCAGTTCCACTATCCTGGAGAAGATTCTGATTGGGATAAAGTGTATGCTAAGGGCAATAATGGATTATTGGTTAAAGAGGATCCCAGCCCCTCTAGCGTTCACGGCACTTGTATTGCAGGAAATGCCACAGGTGAACCCGGTGATTATTCAGATAGTGGTGAATGGTCAATAAATGAGAATAATTACCTCGGAGTAATGATTTCAGAAATACTTGCATCATCATCTGATGCCGAAAACGGTGGCACCGACCTGGATGGAGATGGTGATCTTTATCGAAATAGTGAGCAATATATTCAATTGACTAATAATGGTTCAAATGATGTCGATATTTCAGAATGGATTCTCGACGATAATCCATCAGGTGGAAGTGCACCGTGCCAAATTGGCTGGAACACAACTATCGCAGTAGGTGAATCAATAGTGTTCTATCGTGCTAAAACCCACATCGAATTTGACTATTTCGAGGAAGACTTTGCAGTATTGAAGGAGCCTAGCGGTACTATACAGAGTGAAATTCACTACCCCGCTGAAGATTCATTTTTTGACAAAGCATACACGGTTAATGCTAACGGTTCATTGACTAAAGCAGATCCAAGCCCAGCAAGTCGACATGGAACTTGCTTCCCGTTACCAGATAATTCAGAAGACACATACATTTTGCAAGGACGAATTGTGCCAATGACTGGTGAAAATGATGCTATTGAAAATGGCAATATCATGATAGATGATGGGATGATTATTGCGGTTTGGGCTGAAGGTGAAATTCCTCCAGTCAATACTGACGATATTACGGTTCATGACACTGAGGCGTCTATTTACCCTGGTCTAATTGATTTACACAATCATATGCACTACAATCACATTCCTCTTTGGGACTTTGAGGTGCATTTGTCTGATTCTCAGAAATCTGATGAAGGCGGTTACGAAAATCGTTACCAGTGGGGAGATAATTGGGATTATGGTCCAAGTATCACTTGGATGAAGACTAACATTCAATCTTACAGTAGATGGGACATGTCTTCAGAGCAGATGAAATATGCAGAAGTTCAAGCTATTGCTGGTGGAGTTACTGCGGTTCAAGGTTCCCCAAGCAGTGGAACTGATGCATGGGATAGTATGCTTTCTCGGAATGTAGAGATGTATAATTTCGGCCAAGATGGAATGTACACCTGCGCAGTATGTGGACCAACTGACAGTGATTACAATGCTAACTACATTATTGAAAAGAATGAATCCGGATCTCTAAATGCTTGGTTTGTACATCTTTCAGAAGGTGTAGATTCCAGTAGTAAATCTGAGTTTGATATCCTATACAATAAGGGGCTAATCATGGATGAAACTGTAGTTATTCATGGCACTGCTCTGGACCAAAGCCAATTTGAAAAGATGGGAGAAAAGGGAGCCGGTTTAGTATGGTCGCCAATCTCCAACCTACTTTTGTATGGAGATACAACTGATGTTGTCACTGCAGATAACGCAGGTGTGACAATATCTTTAGCACCAGATTGGGGCCCGAGTGGTTCAAAGAATAATCTTCATGAATTGAAAGTAGCAGACCTTTGGAACAAGGATGTTCTAAACAATCATTTCAGCGACTATGAGTTAGCTGAAATGGTGACAAGTAATCCTGCAGAGATTAGTAATTGGCAAGATTACGTTGGTCAAATCAAACCAGGCATGTATGCTGATTTGGTGGTAGTAGACTCATTCCATGAAAATCCATATCGCAATTTGATTGATGCAATTGACCCTGATATTCGTCTTACAATCGTACATGGAAAGGCTGTATTTGGTGATGTAGACATCATGACTGCAATGAACGGTGACGATTGGGAATACATCAATGGAAGTGGATTTACCAAAGCAGTAGATGTTACTTCGCCTTCGGAAACTGAAGGAATGCAAACTTGGGAGGATATCGAATCTGGTTTGTCCATGGCAATGCGCAATGAATTTGCGGACATCAAGGCAAACTGGGATGATGTTTCGGGTATGACCGATTCTGAAATTGAAGATTGGCTTGATACAACCTTTGATGGAAATTACCCGGGCGAGGATGTAAATCGCTTGAAGAGTATGACACTAGACCCGATTTTTACGATACATGATGAGAGATTTTTCGATGTAATTAATCGCTCAGTTCATGGAAATTACCATGTTGATCTATCAAAATTATATGATTACTATGACATTGCATATGATGCAAATTCAAATCGCCCATTCATCACAGATTCAGACTACACCAACAATACAAATGTTGACCCAGAACCTGACCCTATGAAGGAGGGTTGCATGGACTCCGATGCGACCAACTTCGACCATCTCGCAGAGGTCGATGATGGCACGTGCGTATACACCGAACCAAATACAGAAGAGCCATGTGTAGGAATTTGTGGAGGCGGTGATGATTCCACTGCAGGAGAAGGTGAAATTGAGACAAATACAATGTTGATCACGGTTGCATCGTTCATTCTTGCTGCAATGTTCATCGCGGTATTTATCGCTACTCTCACAAAAAAAGACGATGAAGAAAGTGCTTCTAGAATGGAGTTATCAATTGCAAAAGCAGAATATTCTGATGAAAACATTCCAGAATTGCCACCAGTAGGGCCACCTCCGGGTGGATTGTAATCAAGCAATATCCCAAGTAGGGCCTTCAGGGGTATCAGTAACAACAACACCTAGCGCATTGAGTTCATCGCGTATCGCATCGGCAGAGGGCCAATCCTTAGCGGTCCTTGCAACCGCTCTCCGTGCAAGTAGTGACTCCACTTGTTCGGCGATTTCTGCCTTTCTCGGGTCCTCCACTGGCTCTGCCATCACTTGCTCTCGTGAATGAAGAACTCCCAAAACATCGCCAGCGGTATCTTCCAACCATTCGACAACATGTAAGGCATATGCAGCTACATCTTCTCCATCAAGCTCAGTGAGCATGCGACTCATTTCACGCAATGCACCAAGCACTTTTGCACATGCTTCTCGTGAATTAAAATCGTCATCCATCGCCTTGGCAAATCCTTGAGCCATCTTCTCTAGAAGTCCAAGGCTCTTGACGATTGGAATTGCACTCGCAATATCTCCTTCAGGCAAAGGAACCGGGTCCTCTCCCATTAATTCTAGAGCCGCTTTGTACACACCGATTAATCGCTCGTGATTCTTTGCTGCATCCTTGATGAGTTGTTCATTCATATCGATTGGTGAACGATAATGTGCATTGATGAGTGAAAAGCGCAATACTAGCGGGTCGACTTTCTCGAGTATGTCCTCAATCGTCCAGAAATTGCCCAGTGACTTGCTCATCTTCTCTCCATCGATATTTACGAATCCATTGTGGAGCCAATGATGAACAACTGGTGAACAACCGGTATGGCACTCACCTTGGAAAATCTCCGCCTCATGGTGCGGGAATAACAAATCATGCCCTCCGCCATGGATATCGAATTGCTCACCAAAAGCATCCATACTCATCGCCGTACATTCGATGTGCCAACCTGGCCTGCCGGCGCCCCACGGTGAATCCCATGTAGGCTCGCCCGGCTTCGCTGCTTTCCACAATGCGAAATCCTTGTGATCACGCTTGGTCGCACCGGTATCATCGACTCTACCTCCTGCACCTGAGCGCACAGCATCGATATTCTGACCTGTTAGAAGACCGTATTTTTCGGGAGCACTATCAACGCTAAAGTAAACTCCATCGTCTGCTGCATAGGCATTGCCTTTCTCAATCAAGTCAGCAGTAATTGCAATCATCTCATCCACATACTCAGTACAGCGAGGGTACTGGTCGGCTCTCAAGATGTTGAGAGCATCCATGTCACGGTAATATGTGGCGATATTGTCTTCGACAAGTTCTCTCCAATCGCTGCCGGTTTCGTTTGCTCGATTGATGATTTTATCATCGATATCTGTGAAATTTTGCACATATTCTACATCATATCCCGACTTCTCAAGCCAGCGGTGAATCAAGTCGAATGCGAGATAGCATCTAGCATGGCCAAGATGGCAAAGGTCGTAGACGGTTACACCACAAACATACATCTTCACACGCCCGGGCTCCATAGTGGAGAAGTCGACCTTCTCACGGCGCCTAGTGTCGTGTACACGTAGTGGCATCACCCCTTCGGGGTGAATCGTCCTATTCAACGATGTGGGCATGGCTTGAAGACAAGAGGCCCAATGGGCACTCATGGCAGGTCCAGTCGTTGTCACCGGAGTGAATGGGCACATTGGCAACAATCTCGCAAGAGACTTGCTTGAAAATGGCTACTCTGTAAGGGGGACTGTTCGCGAGATGAGCAAGGCACCAGATCTCGAGATTGAGGTCATGGTCGCAGACGTATTGAACACCGATGACTGGGATTCAGTTCTCGAAGGCGCCAGCGGACTTTTTCATCTTGCCACAATCTATGCTACTAGCGGTAATGGACAATTGATTATCGATACTGCTAATCACGGTACTGAGAATGTATTCAGGGCAGCTGCTGCTGCTGGAATCAAGAGGGTTGTGTACACTTCATCTGTCGCAGCAATCGGCTCGCTACCTCTTGGAGTCAAAGACGAATCAAACTGGAATGAAAATTTTTCACTACCATATACAAGAGCAAAAACCGAATCTGAAAAGCGGGCATGGGAATTAGCTGAAGAACTGGATTTGGACCTTCGTGTGATCAATCCAAGCGGCGTTCTTGGTGGTAGTTTTTCCAGACCTACTCCTTCAACAGATGTTATCGGTGATGCGCTGAAAGGAAAATATCCCATAGTACCCAAAATCCCTCTAGCATTCGTTCATGTAAACGATGTAGCAAAGGCACACCGGCTGGCATTTGAAAATGATGATGCACATGGACGCTACATTCTCGCACCGCATCAAGATACTGATATTCACAAATTATTGAAGAGGGGAAAGCAATTGTTTCCCAAATCAAAACTTCCAAAAATCGGACTTCCACTTTGGCTACTGCCGATTGTAGTATTCCAGGATTGGTTCCAAGGAATTTTCACAGGGAAACGCATGCTAACGAGAAAAGCCGCGAAAGCTTTCGCCAGAGGCGACTCAAAATACAGTAGTGCAAAAGCCGAGAAAGAACTAGGAATGGAGTGGATGTCTATCGATGATTGCATCCGTGATACAGTGGAGGCTTACCGTTGATTGAAGACAAGATGGCAGCACGACTAGGATGGGCTATTCCTGCAGCCACTATCACTCTCTCTACACTTGTTCATGCAGTTTCAGGAAATGCTCGTGCCATTCCTTTCTTCATTAGCGAAGGTGACCATCCTGGTCTTGAGCGGTGGATTTTCACCGCAGGACTTGCTTTTTCCGGCCTAGTATTGATGTGGGTCTCATGGAGATTATTCCAAGTAAAACGCGAAGGTTCGCGCTGGTATTGGATTCATCTTTCACTGCTCTCTGGACTTTGGGTAGGTGGAAACCTCACAATCATGTCATTCATGGACATGTATGACCACCCTGAAATGCATATCATTACCGCACTGAATGTATTCCATTTCGGCCTTGCATGGGGCGTGCTTGCACATCTTGCGGTAAAAGATGGCAATCCCTCAGGCAAGAAACTCAGAATGGCTTCGATTGGGCTTGCTTTCACATCTTTTTGGATAATGACTTGGGCGATGGGTAATGCCTTCGAAGAAAACCCCGAGGCGCTTAAGCCACCACTTGCACTAAGCGAAGTACAAGGTTGGATAGACTATGCTGCGCCTGCCGAATATCTCTTGGCTGCAGGATTAATTTTGACTCTGGCATCGTTTGAGAAAGAATTCGATTCCGATGAGGAAGAGGAGTGAAATGCCAACGTTACTCGTTGTAGATCTTCTCGCTGAACGCGAAGCTTTTGGAGAGCATGGGACCGCCGAAATTGTACGGCATTTCCCCGGATTTGAAGTTCTACTTTGGGCTCCTCATACCGACGAGCCCAGAGAGTATTCTTTCGGAGAAAGAATCGAATCTCCTGTTGAGCATGATGTATTATTCATCACAGGCAGTAGGCGCAATGTTTCGATGTGGGAGCCTTGGATGGACGAAGTAGCAGAACTAATTCGCACTAATGAGGCGCCTATCTATGGCATCTGTTTCGGGCATCAGATAATTTGCAGTGTATTAGGTGGCAAAGTAATACGCGAGGAAGAAGGAAGTCATTTTATCGCCCCTGTCCACTATATCGATGGCCGAGTAGTCGACCAATTATTCACACACCAAGATCATGTGATTGATGCCGGTGAAATGGAAATAATCGCATCTTCTGAGCACTGTGAAATCGTTGCATGTAAACACCCTACTCGGGAGATTAGTACTGTGCAATTTCATCCTGAATCGGTTCAGTCTGTGCTAGAACATTCACTTCTTTGTGGCGATATGACTGCCGAAGAAAGAATGGATTTTGGTGAGGGTTCTCAAACCCTCGACGTGGCTCAATCACTTTTCATCTGATTTCAAGGCAGTGATTTTTTCATCATTTGCTTTGATTTGCTGCCATACGATTTCAGCAATATCCTTGACTTCGATATCCGAACCTATCGAAGATAGCCCATCTGTAACCATAGTCGAACAGAATGGACAACCTACTGCTACTGTATCTGCACCAGTTGAAGCCAATTCCTTAGCACGAATGATATTCACACGGTCGTGGTCGTCATCCACATGCTCTTCCATCCACATTTGCGCACCACCTGCTCCACAGCAGAAAGAACCGCGGCCATGATTCTCAGTTTCGATATCGACTCCACCAATCGCATCTCGAGGAGCGTCGATTTCACCACCGATTCTACCGAGATAACATGGGTCGTGGTAAGTGATTTTTCCATCGTGTCCAGGTTCAGGTAATTTTCCTTCACCCTGAAGATGGCTGATTAACTGAGAGTGATGCATGACCTCGATATCTTCACCACCAAAGTCCTTGTATTCAGTTCCGAGAGTATGGAAACAATGAGGACAAGATGCTACGATTTTCTTTACACCGATCTCCTCAAAAGTAGCAAGATTTGTTTCTGCAAGCATTTGGAATAAATACTCATTTCCTGCGCGTCGTGCAGCATCTCCGCTACAACCTTCTTGCATTCCAAGGATACCAACATCGAGGCCCGCCTCTTTCATGATGGAAATAGTGTCACGTGCTACCCTCTTGTTACGCTCATCAAATGAAGCTGCACAACCTGCGAAGTAAATGTACTCTGCAGCCTCTCCAACCTTAACATCGAGATCATTTGCCCAGTCGCCACGCTCATGCATTGGGATTCCATAAGGATTGGAATCGCCTTCGAGGTTCTCGATAGTAGACATTAGTGGCATGACGGTCTCTTCGACCTTCTCGTCAAACTCCATGCGCTCCATCATCAAGTGCCGGCGTGCATCGGTCAATTTTGGAACATGCTCGATATTCACCGGGCAAACATCGACACATGCATTACAAGTCGTACAAGCCCAAATTGCTTCTTCACCAAAGCGAGCGATTATATCCTCATCGGGTTGTTCTCCCTTGAGAAGTAATTGGGCATGGTCATTTGCATATCCTCTCACGTCGTGAATAATTTGCATAGGGTTCAGGGCCTTTCCACTAGCATATGCTGGACAAACATCTTGACAACGTGCGCAGGAAGTACAGGCCCAACCATCAATCAAACTGCGCCAAGTCAGTTGAGAATACTGCGATGCCCCAAATGTCTCAACATCAAGATCATCGAGAGGAACCGCTGTTCCATTTTCATCCATTTGTAGCGGGCGCATCTTGCCCAAGGGCTGAGTATCGAAAAAGAAAACATTTGGTAGTGCCATTACCAGGTGCATGTGTTTGGATAATGGTATCAGGAATAGGAAGGTGCAAATCGCCACCATATGTGCCCAGTATGCGATATTCACCGCGTTTTGACCGGGTGAAAATGTGTCTGCAACCCATGAGCCAACCATTTCCCAAGTCTTGTGAGGACCCTCTCCTGCTTCAACTACGAAAGCAGTAGTGCATATTGTCATTATCAGTAATAGGATGACATTTCCCTCGAGTTGGCTCTTGCCCTTCAATTTCTCAGGAGTGAAAACTACTCTACGATTTAATGCGAGAAAGCAACCGATTAAGGCGCTGGTATATCCAAGTTCAACCATCGCATTCCATGCAGGATTAAGCACGTCTGGCAATAGATATTCAGAGAATCTATTTCCCGATGCAAGGTCGAACATGTCTGTTGAAAGCATGAGGAATCCCCAGAACATGAGAACATGCATTCCTCCTGCTACAGGGTCTTCCAAGACCTTACGCTGGCCAAGCCAAACAGATGCCGTCTCCTTGAGGCGCTTCCCCCATGAATCGAAGCGGTTATCCTTTGCACCAAGTCTAACAAGTCGTGTTGCTTTGATGACTTGGTAAGAAAAGAAACCAATTGAAACTACACCGAGTACCAGAAGGATGTACCAACCAGAAATACCCGAATAATTGACATCGAGTGGGTGCTGCATTAAGCCCACGAAGTGGGCTCACGACTTCAACCCAACGGAGAAGTACCGGGGACGCAACGCATGAACATGGTGCAGGCAAGCGCGCCCGGCAAGTGCATCCTCTTCGGAGAGCATGCAGTAGTTTACGGGCAACCTGCGGTTGCTGTAGCCATCGATCAGCGGATGGCAGTACACATCGAAGTCAGCGAGGAGTGGAGGATTGACGGCTTGCGTTTCTCTCCGCATAAGCACCCACATGTCGAGGCCCTAAAACAGAGATTATGGGCTAATGGCCCTTCGCTTTCAATAAAGATTCTAGGTACAATTCCTGCTGCTTCAGGCCTCGGTTCATCTGCTGCTTTATCGGTTGCTGCTTCGGCTGCACTAAGATGTGCCCGTGGACGTCAAATCAAAGATGACGACTGGTCGGAAGGATGGACTGCATCAAGGCCAAACGGAGTTTACGAAGGGCCATGGTCTGCTGAGAAAGGAGATGAAATCTACAATGGAGCTGCAGCGGTCGATGAGGATGAATGTGCAATTCTTGCCCATGCGGTTGAGGCTGCTGCTCAAGGTGGTAAAGCATCACCAATCGATTCTAGCACTTGTGCCCACGGAGGATGCATCGTACTTTCCAATAAGATAGAAAAGAACCTGAATTGGCTCTATTCAAGAAAATTAAATGATGTTTCTTGGGAAGTTCATTCTGTAGAACTACCAGAGAGCATGGAGGATGTCTGGCTTGTAATTGGCAGTACTGGGATTCGCGCCCCTACCTCTGAACAAGTAGCAATTGTTGCAAGGACATTGGAATCAGAACCCGATAGAATGTTGGAGATTGAGACGATTGGAATTATCGCTCGAAGAGGGATATCTGCTCTGATGAATGGAGATATGGAAGGTGTTGGTAGAGCAATGAGTGAAAATCATCTCCTGTTGAGGAACCTTGGAGTATCTTGCCCTGAATTAGAGACTCTTATCGCGGCGGCTGCGCCTTCTTCCCTTGGAGTGAAATTAACTGGTGCCGGAGGCGGTGGTTGCATGATTGCTCTGACCCATGACGCAAAAGCAACAAGTGAGGCAATTGAGCTCGCAGGAGGGCGCACCCTGATTTCTAGGCTCGGAGCGCACGGTTTAGCGGTGGACAGTGAGGCTAATTCCCCACTTTGGAATCCCTTTGAATGACGGATTTCCCTTATATAGGGGTATATAATCCGCCGAGTCATGAACGATGAGGATCGTCTGACTGTTGTCAATGTCGTCGCCAGCACCCGCGTTGCGGAAGAATTAGACCTGCCGGATATCGCAATTCAGTTGAATTGTGAGTATGAACCCGAGCAGTTCCCTGGAGTTGTCTACCGTGTAGCTGACCCAAAACTCGCTATCCTAATGTTCCGCTCTGGACGTGCAGTATGTACCGGTGGAAAGGACGAGGATAACATCCACACAGGTATTGAGAGAATGATCAACGATCTACGCTCTGCAGGAATTACCACATGGGATTTGAAGGACGTCGAAATCGAGGTCCAGAACATGGTTGCAACATATGCACTTCACTACCCTGAAGACTACGATGGACTTCAGAGAATGGATACTCAAGAACTCAAGAAAGGAGACCCACTTGCTGGACTCCCTCGAAAGTTAAACCTGAACAACCTAACCTTCCACCTTCCTTTCGACAAGGTCGAATACGAGCCAGAGCAGTTCCCCGGACTGATTTACCGCCTTGACTACCCTAAGGTCGTCTGTCTTATTTTCGGATCTGGAAAGATGGTAATCACAGGTGCGCGTCACAAGGACGAGATTCTTGAGGCTGTACAGATTATCCAGGACGAGCTGGCAGACCTGCTCTGATCGACCATGATTGGTTGGATTACCACCTGGGATATCAGGTGCGGTATCGCCACATACTCCGCATTCCTTTCGCGTGAGTTTGACGAGAAAGTAACTATTCTATGTCAAAAAGGCGAAGGTGAAAGGGAAAGTGATGGCGTTATCCCATGCTGGGAAAGAGATTCCAATGACTTTTCTGGAATTCTATCGCAAATTTCAATTCTTGGAATTGAAAAGGTCATTATTCAACATCAACCAGGATTGTTGAGATTTTCGTATCTGAACGAATTATTGTTGATCCTATCTAGAATGGATGTCAAGGTCATTATTACAATGCATAATACGAGGGACCGCTCTCTTGTTTTCCCTTCAAAGCGCATCGAAAAAGCAGTTGAAGGACTACGTACCGTTTCAACAATAATGGTACATTCAAAAGCTGATGTCGAGAACCTCTTAGCACTTGGAATAAAGGCAAATGTAACAATGATTCCTCATGGAATCTATCCACCTCCTACTGAAGACGCTGAAGGATTGAGACTCAGTGGAAAAACAATTGCAACATTTGGATTCCTCTTACCACACAAGGGTCAAATCGAATTGATTGAGGCCTTTGCAAGATTGGAGGGTTGGGATTCTCTTCTACTATTATGTGCGGTTCGAGAAGGAACTGGGAAAACTTTGGATAAGTGCAAACATCTCATTACAAAGCATAGTCTAGAAAATAGAGTGCAACTCGTCACAGAATTTTTGGATGACGAAGTCGCAATCAAGACTCTTGCCGGGTGTGACCTTTTGGTATTCCCATATCAAAACACAAAGGAAAGTGCATCCGGAGCAGTTCGAATGGGTGTTGCATCTGGCGCTCCAATTGCAGTCACTCCAATTCCAATCTTCGATGATATCAATGGAGCGATTAGGCTACCTGGAACTTCAGTTGATGCTATTGTCAAGGGTATCCAAGCAATTGATGAATCACAGATGAATGCTTCCAAGAAAGCCATTGTCGAGTTAAGAGATTCCTTACAATGGAGTGAAGTCGCAAATAGACTTCAAGCATTACTCAAATAATGAAGGATGAAAATGATAGGAGTGTTCAAGTGATGCCTACATTGAGACTTGTTTAGGGCTGATATGACTACAAGCGTGGGAATTGTTGGACTAGATTACTGTGGGTCCACACTAATCAATAATATCCTCAGTGGACTTCCCAATTGTATTGGGGCTGGGGAAACTCACTGGATTGTTGATCGAGTAAGAAATCCTAAGCAAACCGGACGATGTACCGAATGTTATCTATCTCATTGCCCTGTATTTTCAGATGAAACATTAGAAAAAATGCAGGATGAGGAGCAAATCGAAAATGGCAATTGGTGGCAAATAATAAGCGACTCGGCAAGAGTAGATGTTGTAGTAAGTGGAGATAAGCGCCCTCGGCACTACGAAAGATTTGGTGTTCCAGATAAGCTGTTATTGATTGTGAAAGACCCGAGGTCGCATATTG
Organism: uncultured Candidatus Poseidoniales archaeon; assembly: GCA_964577145.1. Classification (GTDB taxonomy): domain Archaea; phylum Thermoplasmatota; class Poseidoniia; order Poseidoniales; family Poseidoniaceae; genus MGIIa-K1. Next base: position 460 of record CAZNXM010000010.1, on the reverse strand, counting down.
TAAGTTGGGCGCGGAGAAAATATCCCCCCGCAGATGGCTCACACGCGAAAGCCTATCACCAGGGAGAAACCAATTATTCTTTGACGGATGAACAATTTGAGAATGCATTGAAGTTTTGGATACGTGAAACTAGAAGGCACATTACATGGAGTATTGATTCAGGTAAACCATTAGCTGTTATTTCGCTCGAATCATTTGTTCAAAATGATGAATTAAACCTAAAATCACTCTCCAATTGGCTCGGCGTTGATTGTGATTTGGATGCGTTGAAATATTGGGAAACCGGTTTGCATTATATCGGTGGTAATCATTCTGTTAAACGCTTGGACAATCAACGCTATTTCTTCAAGCAAATTAAAATCGACAAGCGATGGGAGTCAGTTCTAACAGAATCCCAAGCAAATTCGATAATATCAAACCAAAGTGTGCTTGCTCAATTAGATAGACTGAAGCCCTATCT
>CAZNXM010000009.1:5664-55824 GCA_964577145.1 uncultured Candidatus Poseidoniales archaeon | reverse complement strand
ACCCACTGCTTAGGCATCGACGTTTCTTACAGCATCGGTTTGGTCAGCGATGATGAACTCAAGCATTGCAGCCCACATTACGAACTCGATTGCTCCCTGGAGTTCTTCTTCTCCTCCAGTCATCTGCACCATGTTGTCAAGAGTATCCGATGGGCTGTGATATGCATCATAATCTGCATCATAAGCACCGAGGTGGAAGATTGTTTGAGCTCCGAGGTTGCGGAAAGTGACGTGGTCTGAGCGACCAAATGTATCTTCATGAACATCGAGAACTAAGTTATCGTGCTCACCCCAATGTTGGTCACAGCCAGCACCATATGTTCCCTCGATAGTGAGGTTTCGTGGCGCCTTTAGAATGTCAAAGTGTACCTTGTCAAGGATCTCGGTAATCTCCACATCTTGTACGCTTGAATCTACATCTGGTCCCGACCAAGCATGGTAAGGATATGGTTCTCCAGTTGGCTTGATTGCCGGCCAAGAAATACCCATCATATCCATATTGATGTAGAATTCTAATTCCTTATCTTTGGGAAGGCAATAATCACAATCATTGTTGGCGAAAGCATTGGAGCCTCGCAAACCCTCTTCTTCACTAGACCAGAGTGCGAGGAAAGTATCACATTCGAATTGTAGATCGACAAATGCTCTTGCGAAGAGCATCATGGTAACAGTACCTGCGGTATTGTCGTACGCACCCTCGTAAGTACCGCCGCCAGGAGGCCCGCCAGGTGGAGCGATGTCCATGTGAGCGCCCATGCCTTGCACACAGTCGTCACGTAGTCCTCGCTTCCATGCGATTACATTGAGGCTTTCAGGCTCAGTCGGGTTTCCGTGGTCGATAACTCTCAGGATATGAGTTTCATAGCCAAGGCCTTCAAAGTGGCCTTGGAAGAATGATGCTCCACGTTCAAAGGCAGGGTTAGGTGAGCCCATCCAGCGATTGATGTATCCTCCGCATTTTGTTGAATCACTACAGACGCTGGTGATGAATTCCATCTTGTCAAACCAATCCTTTCCGTTTACAATCGGAGTCCCATTGGTTAGTGCTACCTCGATTACCTGACTGGTTCCATCTGAACCAATTAGGGTGATGTTGACTCCAGTAGTGAATGGAGTGGTCAGGATTAATCCCTTCACTGTCTCTTCACCACCGTAAACCATGTGTTCGACTACATAGGTGCCGTTTACAAATAATAATACATCAGATTCGGTTGAGATTGCCCAGTCTTTTCCTTCAAGGGTAAAGTCGTGCCATTCGCCGGTTTTGATTACAGCATCATCTGGGCTAACGAAATCGATTTGCAAAACAGATGATGGGTCAATTACCTTGACTTCATCTTCACCGAAGCATCCTGCAAGGGGAGCCAGCACGAAAATTGTGGTAAGCAAGAGTGCCGTCATTGCCCGGTTCATGCGCTACGCGCATCTACTACCACATTTCAACATATGCTAGCACTGATGAGGAAACAAAGGTGCGGATAGCGGGAGTCGAACCCACGATATGAGGTTGGAAACCTCAGGTGATAACCACTTCACCATATCCGCTAAGCAATTCGGGGGAGGGCGTCCTCCTCTTAGCGGATTCGGTCTCAGTGTCTTGGTGGAAGGCGACCGAAATTGTTGGTGCCGCTCTCGCGAATGAAACGGTTGACTTTGAATTCCTGAATCTTGGTGTCTCGTTTCCTATCGCGCTTTCTTCTATTGCGGGCATTACCTACCAATATCATTAGCAATAGCAGAACCATGCAAACGGCTACAATTTCAGTTAGGTGCGGAATCTCTTCTGCTGCTTCTAAGATATCATCTGCCAAATTTCCATCTTTGGAATCAGTAGCAGTAACCGATGCTGAGGCGAATGCCATCGAAGAGGTTGAACCAGGTTCACTCGCCTCGATCACCAGAGTATGAGTGCCTGTTTCGTCTATTTGTCCAGCGAATGCAATAGTCTGACTCTCATTTCCGTCTAGAATTAGTACATGTGTTCGCACAGCAGCATCGAGGGCATTTATCGCCATCAATTCGACAATAACAGTAAGCTCGTTTTGAATTCCATTGGTAATGGTACATGTGAATGCGATACTACTGTCGGTAGCGATATCGACACTGAATGAAGTCTCAGAGCAAATCATCTCGACTTCAGCAACGTTTCGAGTTGGGTCTTGTGGCCAATGGTCTGCCTGATGAGCCCCAGCACTGTTATTGTCACCATAGCCGTCAGAGTCGTTATCGAATTGTTGGCTAGGGTTTGAAGGGAAGGCATCTCCAGAATCAGACCATCCGTCTCCATCTTCATCATTACATCCAAGCATATCTTCTGTTGAAGTTCCAGTAATACTTGGACATGAATCACCATTTGTCCCTGCACTATTATCACCATAGCCATCGCCATCGCTATCGGAATTTTGGCTTGAATCATTTACTAAGAAATCGACATCATCAGACCAAGAATCAGAATCGGAATCGAGACAACCAATGCTACCATTGAGCGCAGTTCCTGCGTCCATTGGGCAAGAATCAATATTATCTCCAAAGCCATCGGAATCAGAATCTAACCATTCGCTACTATCTGCAGGGAATTCATCTCCTGTATTCGAGTAAGAATCGCCATCATCATCTATGCATCCTAATACATCACTAGTGCTAGTGCCAGCAATAGTAGGGCAATCATCCGCCTCAAATCCACCGGAATTATCACCAAATCCATCACCATCACTATCAGCCCACTGAGTTGGTTCTAATGGGAATGTATCATTTGCATCTGCCCATGTGTCTTGGTCTGCATCAAAGCATCCTAGGGATCCATTGGTGGAACTACCTGCTGTATTTGGACAATCATCCTCAAGGTCGTCATATCCATCTTGGTCCGAATCGATACTGCGGTTAGCATCATCTGGGAATGCATCGTTAAGGTCGGAATATCCATCACCATCACTATCTGGACATCCCAGGCGGTCGATTGTAGAAGTACCAGCGGTATTGGGGCATTCATCAGGGTCGGTTCCAGTAGGGTCGTCACCATATCCATCACCATCACTATCAGCATTCTGTGTTGGATCAAGCGGGAGGGCATCAATTGAATCAGCCCAGCCATCACCATCAGAATCTACGCATCCTAGCATGCCACCTTCTGTGGAATTACCCCACTCAGTTGGACAATCATCGGGTGATAGTCCACCGATATTATCACCATAACCATCGCCATCGACATCGTGCCATTGTGTTTCATCATCATCGAATGTATCTTCACTATCGGCCCAGCCATCAGCATCAGCATCAGGGCAGCCGAGAGTACCATTTTGCCATGATTCACCGGATGTATTCGGGCAATCATCTGCAAGGTTACCAGTTGCTTCGTCTCCATAGCCATCGCCATCTGTATCATTCCACTGAGTCCCATCAGTTGGGAATTCATCGAATCCAATCGGTCGCCCGTCGCCATCAGCATCTTCACAACCTAATAGCCCAACTGTGGAATTTCCTGCTGTAGTAGGACAATCATCATCGCCATCATCGACTCCATCGCCATCGGTATCTACTGATCTTGAAGGGTCATTTGGCCACGGGTCATTGATGTCAGACATACCGTCGCCATCAGAATCTACGCAACCTTGTAAATCACTTGTCGAGTTACCCCAAACGCTTGGACAATCATCCCAATTAGTTGCGGGATTGGCGTTATCGTAGTATCCATCTCCGTCACTATCGAGCCATTGGCTGGAATCATTTTCTAGTACATCACTCGCATTGGACTGGCCATCACCATCATTGTCTATGCATCCATTTCTATCGAGGGTTGAATTGCCAAATATGGCTGGACATGCATCAGCGCCTTCGAAAGTGGTCCAACCGCCATCGGGGTCCGACCAACCATCGCCGTCGCTATCTACACAACCATATCTGTCGGAGGAAGAAGTGCCAACTACTGAGGTACATCCATCGGGGGTGTTTCCACCAGGGTTGTCACCAAATCCATCGCCATCACTATCTGACCATTGTGTTGAATCATTAGGGAAGTCATCGCCAACATTTGACCAGCCATCACCATCACCATCAGGACATCCAGTTTGGTCTAGTGTAGATGTACCTGCGGTACTGGGGCAGTCATCAACATCATCTTCGTAGCCATCACCATCGGCATCAGCGCTCAAGTTTGTGAGCGAATAAGAGGCATCAAGTACGAGGGCGAAAGCCTGTGGCCCAGTTGGGACACTGGTTCCATTCACGTGGACCTCCCATAGTCCTTGAGCAGGAGAAGAGATAGTACCCCCAATCAGATTATCGAGGTTATTACCATATTCTACCCAATTACCAGATGGGTCTTTGAGTGCGAAATCAAGGTCGTTGACCAAATTTGTTGATGCAGCAGGTGTGCTTGCAGGGTCGGTCCATGAAAGCATGACTTTGAGGTCTGGAGCACCTGCAGGTACTGTGAATTTCCATCCAAGAGTATCACTGGTAGACACTGTATCTCCATCGACGAAGGTAGAGTTTACCGCCCGGTCAAGGTCGACAATTCCCCAACCTTCATGTTGATTCGGCGCGGTTTCACCAGCGCCATTTGTACTCGAAGAATATTGCCCAGACATATCATGAGCACTTGCAGCGAATATTCCCTTTACCAGTGCACTAGAAGGATTAGTATGCGCTAAATTATCGATAAGGTGCTGGTAAATCAAGGCAGATGCGCCAGCGGTAATCGGGGTAGCCATAGATGTTCCACCCATGTAGGTATAATCGGAATTTGAGTGTGCGGACCAACCAGTATCAGAGGTGGAACGGCTCTTTGTTGAGAGAATGAATGTGCCTGGTGCTACTACGTCAGGCTTGGTACGACCATCATCAGCAGGGCCCCGACTGCTGAACGCAGCCAATCCTTCAGGGTCGTCTTCCATATTATCGGAATTAATTGGGTTTGATGGGTAATCACCCGGCCACCAGCCACCCCAAGTGGATGTGAAAGTCGAACGGTCATTTTCACTTGCTCCAACGGTTAGGACATTTTTCGCAGTAGCTGGAGCGCCAAGGCTGTCGAGGTCGATTTCTCCATCACTATTCCCATCGACTCCATCATTGGAAGCAGCGAATAAGATTAGCATTCCACTATGGTTTCGCGCAGAGTGGTCTGCTTGCATCGCAGAAGTGGTATATTGGCCTGCAACTGACGAGCCCCACGAGTTCGTGTGAATGTTTGAGCCATTTGCCGCCGCCTCATCAAACATGTCAGACAGGTCGCTTGGAATACCCATCAAGGTATATCCATCCGTGACTCCGTAGTTGTTTTCAGTAGCAGTAGTCCAATCGGTGTAAACTTCAGTAGCCTGCATGTATAGTCTCGCTTCGGGTGCGATTCCTTTGATAGCGCCAGAGGATTGAGTGCCATCACCGAGTACTGACCCAGCGACATGAGTTCCATGACCGCTATCGAGATCTGATGCACCATCGCCATATGGAGCATTGACAAATGATTGCTGGCTAAGAGGTATCCAATATGATTTAATGTCAACGATATGGTCCTTGAAATCAGGATGCATATTTGTGTTATTTACTCCATTATCAAGACCGGTATCTGCAACTGCAACAATAATACCCGTTCCATCGAGAGCATTCCATGAACTATCAATTCCCGCCATTAGCGAAGCACTCTGCAATACGTTAGCCGAGATTACATCGTCTGCAACATCATTGAGAATTACTTGCTCAAATTGTGGCTCAATCCATTCGATTTCTGATTGCTGACTTAGCCAATGTATTCCACTGGTCTGTGCCTCGGCCTTGGCCCAGCGCCAAGAGTGTGATAGTACTGAAATATCCGCTCTATCTTCAATGCCTTCAGGAAGTTCATCTCCAGAAAGAACAAGATTCACAACACCAATTCCTGTGGCCATCATCCACACCTCTTCTTCTCCATTTAGAGCGGGAATAACCGAAGGGTGAAGTTTGGCTTTTGGACTCATTTCAAGCATACCTTGTACGCCGAGATGAGCTAATTCTAGTGGAGTCTGTCCGCTTAGTTCACAATGGAATGCTGCAGGCGGGAGATAAGACCAGCATTCTATTCCTGCATCTGCCAAATCGTGTACCCATTCACTTGGAACCGGGTATTCATGTGCGAGTACCCAAAATCCTGTATAATGGCCAGAAACCATCGCTTCGATTGCAATGCTTTCTTCTGGGCCATTCCTGAATTCGATATCTATTCCTGTGGTCCGTTCTTCTCCAGAAACCAGTAGTGGAGCAAATGAAGAGAGAAGGAGGGCGAACACGACAGCATAGACTCGCATGTATACTGCTTTGTCCGGGTAAGGGATGAAGGTTCTGGCTTCACGCAAGTTCAAGAATGGTCACCCCAGCCAGTCAAATATGGGAGCAGGACATACTCGCGCAGCGCAATATGATCATCTCGCTCCAGAGGATTTGAACAATAACAAAGTCGAAGTCCTCGGACGCCAAATCTGGCGAGTAATCCCATATGCGGCGAACTACAAAAAGAGGGCTTTAGTAGGCGTTTTGGCCAATGGTATGGCTCGTTTTTCAGACTTATTACCATTTGTCTTCATCGGATTTGCAGTGGACTATTATTCAGGTGAAGATACCGAGGGATTCTTTGGTGGAATGAGGGATTTTCTCGATGAATCAATCTTTCCATTATTGACTGAAAATTTAGCCGTTGGTTATGGCCTCCTCATCTTCCTCGGCTTCGCCAGCCTTGCTGTATTCCAAGGAATTAGTGAATATAGTTGGCAAACTCTTGGATACAAGGTACAGCATGACCTCCGTCTTGATGCAACACGCTCTCTAATCGATATGGAAGCTTCTTACTATGATTTACGACAGACTGGACAATTGATGAGTGTATTATCAGCAGATGTCAACCAATTAGAGGATGTGATTAGTGATGCATCGACTTCAATAATCAGGATAATAGTGACATTTGGTACAGCATTTTTGATTCTAGTATTAATGAGTTGGAAACTTGCTGCGGTATTATTCACTCCACTTCTTTTCATCGTGCCATTAGTCTATCTTTTCTCTACTAGGGTACAACGAAAGTACCGCCAACAAAGAGAATCCACAGGTGACATCACTGCTGTATTGGAGAACATTATCTCGGGAATTTCAGTAGTTCAAGCATACAACGCTCAGGAGTGGGAGGCAAAAAGAGTTGACAAGGAATCATCTGCTTACCGTGAACAAGCAATCGAAGCGAGTAAGGATCGCAATCGCTTCTTACCAGGATTATATGCTATTGCTGGCATAGCGTTTGGACTCTTAGTTACTGCAGGTGGATATTTGACACAATCCGGCGAGATTACAACTGGACAACTAGTGACCTTCTTGCTCATCTCAACACGAATGACCATGCCGATGTTTATCTTCGGAATGCTGGTCAATCAATTACAGAAGGGAGAAGCATCAGCTCGCCGTGTATTTGCACTCGTAGACTTGGTACCAACAATTACCGACCATGAAGATTCGAAAGTATTGGAAGGACCAATTTCTTCCGTTGAGTTCAAGGATGTTCATTTCACCTATCCGGGAACTTCAACAAAAGTTCTTGCCGGTATTACTTTCAAAGCAGATGCTGGAGAATTCCTTGGTGTAATGGGGCATACCGGCGCTGGAAAGACTACCATCCTAAAATTACTGATGCGCTATTATGAGCCTAATCAAGGTAAAGTTCTCGTCAATGGTATTGATGTTCAAGACCTCACACTAGATTCGGTAAGATCTCAAATGGGCTTTGTCAGCCAAGAACCATTCCTATTCTTTGGAACACTTGGGCAGAATGTTGCATACAACCGAGATGCCGATTCTGATGAGATTAACTTGGCTCTAGAAATGGCGGGTGCAACACAATTTGTCAATGAGATGGAAGATGGACTCGATACTATGGTTGGCGATAGAGGTACAAAACTCTCTGGTGGCCAACGTGCCCGAGTATCTCTGGCTCGAGCATTGCTAAAGTCTCCAAGTCTACTAGTGCTCGATGAAGCATCGAGCGCACTTGATGCTGAAACTGAGAAACGGATTCAAGAGAATTTACTCGTTAGCGGTGGTAATCGAACGACAATTGCAGTAGCACATCGCCTCTCTACTATTAGGCAAGCCGACGAGATTATCTCAATGGTCGATGGGGCAATCGTTGAACGTGGGTCCCATGAGGAGTTGATTGAAAATAATGGAGTTTATTCTTCACAATGGTCAATCCAAACCGGTGAGCAGTAATCATTCACGTTTGCGGATTGGATTCTTGAGAGTTAAGCCTTCAGAAATGATATTCTGTCGTTTAGCCTCTAACTCAGGCGCGAGTCTTTTGTCCCCTTGAATGATTAACATCGAGAACAATATGAATGTTGGAATTCCAATGATGACTGCCCAAACCGAAAGAGATAGTCCAAGCAACGAAAACTCTTCCAATAACTCCGCAACAAAAATTGTGGCAACTACAATAATGATTCTCAGAATGACTAGCCAAGTACGCATTACTCCCCATATCTCTTCATCATCTGTTTGTTCTGGCGTGTCAATTCTCTCAAGGATTGACTTCGCCATGTAGTATTGGCGATGCTGGAGTGGCTTGAGCATTACTCAGGCTGTGCGTACTCGGTCGTCGATCTGTTCACCGACTCCTGCACTTCCGCCTGTACGCCTAATCTCGCGCCATGCCTTGTTTACTCCAGCGCCATATGCCCATTGAGCAAGGAATACCATCAATGGGGCGAAAAAGACAGTTCCTATGGAACGGTGAGGACTGGTGCCAATTGCAGCCCCAAGCCAAGAAATGCAAATATGGATACATGCAAGTGTAGCAGGGATGTGCATCAAGGAACGTGCAACCATATCGTCGGTTAAGACGTCGAAACCGCTCATCCAAAAACCAGCACAAAAGCTGATTGCAGCGGCTACTACAAGCCAAGGGAAAAATCCGATTGCCGTGTGAGACCACTCAGAGATTTCCGGCCAGCGTTTGTTTGCGACCATGCGCGTATAACCATAATTACGCATCTGTTTCATGTATGGTCGGAACGGGCGCCTCCTACGATGCGGCATTACATTCTCAGGGTCGATGAAGAGTTTGTGTCCAGCACGTTGGATCTTCGCATCCAAGACAACATCTTCTGCGCCTATGCATCCGTCTTCGAAGAAGCCAACTTCCCGCAGGTTTGCCATGCGGTGAGCACAGTTGACGCCAGGGTTGTGAGTAATCGGAACAAGAGTTCCTTTGGGTTGTGCCCCATATCTAGTGCCAGCAGTCATGAAACGAGTACAGAATGCCACATCAGCACATTTTGCGCCGAATGGGTCCTCGTCAGGAGCAAAGTTTGGTCCACCTACTGCACCGACCTTTGGGTCGTCGAACCACCGAACCAATTTTTCGACCCAATCCAATGGAGGAATAGTGTCATCGTCGGTGAATAGTACAAGGTCGTGGTCCATCTGCTCAAGTGCAAAGTTGCAAGCATTGGCGCGGTTACGACTTGGGTCATCAATCCAAGTTGCACCATATTTTTGGCAAACTTCCTTTGTGTGGTCCTTTGATTTCGAGTCACTGATGACGATTTCAAAGTCTGAATACGTTTGTTTTGCAAGACGTCCAAGTACAATATCCAGTTCATCTGCATTGTTGATTGTAGGGATGAGTACTGCAATCTTGAATGGTGTCCCATCCTCCTTCAGGAGTGGTGATACATCGCCCATGCTTCGTGGGATTCCGCCCACCTTCATGAATTCAACCCAATATCATGCGCGGAAATCAATACACACTCCATCCACCGCGTATGTGGAGGTATCTCCAATACAAGGTTCATAAGCCTCCGTAAAGGGAAGTCGTACTCAGGGATGCTCTCATGCTGAACGTCACGGCCCGTCAAGACCTAATGCGAACCATCGTCGAAACTCTCGGAGTAGTTGTCGAAGAGGCCCGCTTGGACTTCTTTGAGGACTCGCTCCAAGTCCGAGTAGTCGACCCATCTCATGTTGCCATGATCAAGATGGATGTTGATTCGGCAGCATTCGATACCTGGGAGGTCGATGAGACTAAACTGGGACTCGAAATGAGGCGGATCAAAGATTTGCTCAGCGTAGCTGCAGCAAGTGACATGGTCGACGTGACTTATGATGAGGCAGATGGAATGGTAAAACTCAACATGGGGCGTATCGACATGAACTTGAGGCCATTGGACAATTCAACACTAAATCCACCAAATGTTCCTTCGCTTGAACTTCCATGTGGAGTCACTATGGCAGGTGCAGACCTTGCACAGGCTCTAAGGGCAGCACGACAGGTAGGCGACTTAGTCAATGTCACATTAGATGCAAAATCCTTCACCGTCAATGTTCAAGGCTCTACAGATTCAGTCAATGTTTGCTTTAATTCTGATGAAGTTGTTGCAATCGATTGCGATGCTAATGCTAGTTCCCAATATTCGTTGCAATATCTCTTACCAATGTCAAAGATATTCTCTACAGTTGAGCATGTTAGCCTAAGATTCGGCGAAAATTTCCCACTGAAATTGACGTTTGACTTCGCGGATGGTGCGGGACATGTCGAGTATTTCCTCGCACCACGTGTCGAAGGCGATTTCTGAGCGACTCATTCTAGGAGTAGGCGCATCTCTTCTACAGATCTTACTTCAGCGAGGTAGATTTGTTCGATAGCATCGAATAATTCCTTGTCATTTATCACTTCAAGAAGTTTCATCAACTCACCGTATACTTTTGCTGCAGTCATTTCGGTCTTGAGAGATTCTTTCATCATTTTCTTGTAATCTGTTGTATGAATAATTTCCTCGGAATTACGCTCAGTAGCACACTTTCCACCGAGTTTAACAATGGCATTTCTAACTGTATCTGCATGGATGATTGATTCAGCAACTTCCTGCTTGAACAGTGGTGCTAGTTGTAGACGATGTATCCCCATGACATTGGCAGCATAATGGGCATACATATTGATGGCACGTAGCTCCCATCCCAGCGCATCATTCATTTTTGCAACTAAATTTTCTACACTCATTTCCTCATCTCCATTTAGGGCATACGAAAGTTTTCAGTTTATTCTTCCGTCAGATAGTTCAGTGACGAATGTTGTACTAAAAGGCTTCTAAATCAATAATCATCGATTTAGGGAGTGCGAAATAATCTGATTATTAGTTTGTGATGTAATAGAGGCAGTGATTATCTTCCAAACCATGGAGGTCAATTCTCTCTACAATTGTAAGTCCTGCTTGTTCGAGTTGTTCTGCTACTGTATCGAATACCGCTCGTTCACCTTCGCCGCTCCAGCGTTCACTTGCAGCTTTGAGCGAGAGTAGACCTTTGCCTCCAGGTTTGAGGAAACGGTGAACTGCGGAAATGAATATCTCTGCTTGTCCGGCTTGACTAACATCTTGCAATAACCAATCAACCTTATTGGCAACCATAATTCCCCATGCTGAATGTTTCCTAGCATCACCGAGAACAGGAACTAAACCCGGCCTTTCTTTAGACATGTGAATCAAATCTCTGAGACACCTCGGAGATAGATCGATTGCAATTATTCGTCCATTTTCACGATTGTCTCCTCCACATACATGGTCGTGAAGATGGGAAAGGCTAGTTCCATGACCTGCACCTAGGTAGAGGCAGGTATCACCTGGCTCGGGTAAGAGTTCGTACTGAGTTTGTCTTGCCCGTGTAATTGCAGCACCTAACTTTGAACGGCTTGGGTCCCAGCGTCGATATTCTATCCCCTTGAATCTACGAAGAGATTCACCATACTGCGAATGTTTGGGAACTGCGTTCCTAGTCCAGATGGTTCGACCGTCTATCATTACGGCCCACGAAAGTCGGCGTTGTCTTCCCACCTAATCACCTTCGAGGAGGTTGCGGGTTCTCAGCGCGGATAGTTTCGACTCGTTCTTCAACGGCTCTCACGTTTTCTTCACCCCATGTTTCTCCACCAAATTCATCACAACGTGCGGCGATAGTCGCTTTTGCTGCAACAGTACGTGCAATTTTACCTCTCACCCAACGCGGTGATCGTGAAATCCATGGGTGCATGAAAATATGACCGTGTTTAGGTGATGGCGCACCAGTCTTGAGGTGATTGAAGAACGCTTTCTCGGCACCGAGAATTTGCATTGTTCCAGCAGGAAGGCGAGCGAGTCTTGCACGACCATGTGCCTCAACACAAAGTCGAGAAGCGAGAAGGGGCCCGAGAAGTATAGAGAGTGAGGGTAGGTGGATTGAAGCAAGTTCTCGAATGGAATCTTCCATACGCTCTAGCCTAGTTTTGATTTCACCTACGCTATGCGCCCAATCATTGAGTGCCTTCCATTCCTTTTCAGATGGCCCCTGTTCTGGCATAGATACCCCGAGTATTTCTGCAAGGCCAGATAATGACTCAGCTTCAGATGCTTTTCTGGCAAGACCAGCGCGGTCACGTTCAAACCGCGCTTCAGGAAGGAATAATCCTACCCACTCTACCAACCGTCCTTCAAGAGTGATATATGCTGCCCGTAATTCTTCGCTTGCACGGCTCAAGTGCTCGAGCCTACGGTCAGGGTCACCTGCTGCAGCATCTACTCCGCGCTTGGATAGTAATTTTGCAGCTTTGTCTAAGGCTGAAAGTGCCTCTGAGGAAGGTAAGGGCCAATTTGCATCTGGCAATTCATCATCGCCATGGATTCTTGGCTGGGCATCAGGAAACCTTTCTAGAAGCCTTTCTGCCTCTGGAGTAAATGCCGAATGTGCGATAATATCCATCCTAGTGCAGACTTCATCGGTATTGCCCCAACCATCCCATTCTTCTAGGTCAAGGATGTTCCCTGAATCATCTGCGACAGCGGCTGCTCTCCAATCATACCATAGCCACATAGTGGAGGCCACACGGCGCCTCTTCATCAATCAATTGGCAGCAAGCCTTTCCACATCATTGATATGCTGTGACGCGTCAGATGGTTCTATGTTCTGCCCAGAGTGCGGCACACTGGCTTTCCCAACACCATCAGGTGACATCAATTGCACCAATTACAAATGTGGCTATCAAGGACCTGCTAATGTAAAGGTGAAAGGAGTGGACGGGAAGGAAGTTGATCTTTCAAAAACCACCTCTTCTACAAAGGCTGAAACCCGTAAATACGAGGTAATCAAGGATTCTGATGAGATGAAAGGAGTCTTATCCATAGGCGCCTATTTATGTCCGAAGTGTGAGTGCATGGAGGTTTATTCTTATTTGGAACAAACTCGTGCATCTGATGAACCTGAGACTCGAATGCTTACCTGCAAAGATTGCGGTAATGGATGGCGAGAGTACTGATGGTGATCCAATGAGGCTCAAGGCTATCCTTGCAGTCTTAATTTTCATGATACCCGGCTGCATTAGTAGTGAAGAAATGATAAATTTCAACGGACGAGATCTTGAGAAGTCAGAGACATATCGTTTCACTCTCGAGGCCAATGATGGCCAGTTATGGAGTTTGGACGACCAAGAGGGAAAAACTGTTGTTCTTCTTTTCATGTTTACCCGTTGTGATGAGACCTGCCCAGTGGTTTCTGCTAATATCAAGTGGGTGAAGGAGCAACTTAGTGCCGAAGAATTAGAACAGGTTTCTTTCGTTTCGGTTACGATGGATTGGCGACATGACTCTCCATCTAAACTAGATAATTGGTCAAGTGACCTTGGATATGATTGGCCGCACCTAACAGGTACGCATTCTGCTCTTAATGCAACTTGGATAGCATATGGAGTCATACCAATCGAGCATGAAGATGACAGTGACGAGGGTTATGACATTATTCACCAACAACCTACTTACATTCTAGATTCGAATCTGATGGGAAGAGTGGTTTGGTCACAAGCAGATTGGCCAGTCGACCTTTTCCTAGAAGACCTCAGGACCGTTATGGCCAACTAAAATCAATTCTGGCATGAAGGGCACCAGAAAGTGGAACGTCCGCCTTGGGGGATTCTCTCAACTGTTCCACCACAACTACAGGGCTCTCCTTCCTTACCGTAAACTCTGAACTGGTGAGGGAAGTATCCTAGTGTGCCATCAACTGCTGCGAAATCTTTCAATGTAGAACCACCAGCTTGAATTGCTTCTGCAAGAATTATTTTGATTTCATTAACAAGAACTCCACATTCCTCTATGGTAATATCACATGCGAGTCTAGTTGGTGAGATACCACATCGATTTAGTGCTTCACAGGCGTAAATATTTCCAACTCCAACAACGACTTTTTGATCTAATATTGCAATCTTTACCGGGCTCCTCCTTCGGTTCAGTTTTTCGTGAAGTTGTAGTGCATTCCATTCACCCAAAGGTTCGGGACCTAGGTGGTCTAGAAGGCGATGAGAATCACCTTCATAGAGGTCTAGCACGCCGAAACGACGCGCATCATTGTATACGGAAATAGACCCATCATCAAGATGTAATATTACATGGTCATGTTTACCTTCAGTTTCACTAGCATCTAGAGTCCACCTTCCACTCATGCCGAGGTGAGAAAGTAGTACTCGTCCATCATCAAGGTCGATTTGTAGGTATTTTGCCCGCCTTCTAATCGCTTCGATTTTGCGCCCGGTAAGTTCAGATTCAAGATTTTCGGGAAATGGAAATCGGAGCCCTTCTCTACGCAATTCAACGCATTCGATAGTACGGCCAATCCATGAGCGAGAGAGGCCCGCTCGGACAGTTTCTACCTCCGGAAGTTCAGGCACGAATACCCCTGAGTGTTTACATCAATAGTATTGGTGTCAAGCATATTGTCTGATGAGAACCCAAATGGCGAGAGAAATCATCAATATTCCAGTGACTTGGTGAAAACGAACTTGGTTTTCTTTCATTTTTTCAAGTAGGGTTCCCGAGGTTAGTATTGAGGCTACGATTAGGTACCAAGTTGCATCTATTACTGCGCCTAATGCTGCGATTACCCACTTGGTGCCTTCAGCCATTCCCGGTTCTAGAACTGCGGCAAGAACAAAGAGCATGAATACCGCAATTTTAGGATTCAAGAATGCAATCATGAACCCTTCCATGAACCCCTTGCGCTTTGATTCATGTTCCTCGATTTCTTCATGTTCAGCACGAAGTAGGTTGATTCCCATCCACAATAGGAATCCCACTCCGAGCATCTGTAGGACGAAAAAGAGGTCTGGTTGGGTCTCCATAAGAACCACCAAACCAAAGACAGCAGCAACCGCGTAAAACCCAAATCCAATACCATGTCCAATGGCGCAAGCCATTCCACGCGACCTCCCACCAAGGATGGTATTGCGAACAACAATTGCTAGTGATGGACCTGGTGAAGTGGCACCTGCTACAAATAAAGCAGAAGCCGCAACAACCGCAGCCCATTCGACCACCATGTTCCAGCCGAGATACTGTGACAACATCAATATTGGTGAAACGCTGAGGGCATTGTATGAGATGTTGGCTAATTCTCTTCATTCTGATGGCAGGCTCATTGTCTGGATGCATGCATGAAGGAGATGTAGAGCAGGTAATGTGTACCGATGAAGATAGTCCAGAGGATTGCAGTGTGGGCGAATTGGTCGTCGATAAGGCAGTAGATGAATGCCCAACTCCAGCAGAAAACCAAAGTGGTCGTGGAGTTGGAGAAGGTCAGTTGATATTGCTAATTGATGATTGTGCGCGTGGTTTGAATGGCACATGGGAAGATTTCTCACTTTCATCTCACCTTGATGAAAATTGGAATGGTACACCTGAGAATAGTTCCAATGGTAGTGACCAGCCATGGATAATGATTCAATTCATGTCACCGGATTGTTCACACTGCTGGAATGCTGCTGATGACATGAGTATCTTCCATGAGAATTACAGCGAGCAAGTCACCTTCCTCACAATGGCGGTGAATTTCTCTTCTTCAGATGCATTCAACGCAACAAGAGAAGAGGTAGCTGCATTCCAAGACAAGTCTTCTTACTTCGGTTGTTATTATGAAACTAAAGATTGCCAAGACCGGCCTGGAGAACCCCATGATTGGCTCTATATTGATGACCGTGATCAGTACTGGATGTATTCATTCCAAGCAAGTGGTACACCTTCATTCTGGATAATTCAACCCGATGGAATCGTCGCATGGAACCAGTACCAACACAATGGTGACGAGGGTGAGGATTCCGAAGGAATTACCGCTGCTCTTGAGCGATTCTTTGGGCCGCTAGAATAGAGTTAACGGGTTTCAATATTATATGCGCCTAGGCGTTTACTCGTTTCTGCCGAAGCTCGGTCCAGATGAACCTGAATCATCACATTATCCAAGACCTTACAGGTTGCATTAACCAAACATTCTCCAGCAGTTGGGCGTTTCTTTTCTGACTCACTCGCCATGTATTGAATTGATTTCAATCTACACTTATCTAACTATCTACTGTTGCATCAGGTGCGCATCATGCGAAAAACCCGACGTTTTCCGGGAGTATATTTCCGGATATCGGTATTTTTCCCGCAACAATCGGGTGCTTGCGTCTAATCACCCGGAATGAAGTTGGTCCCTTTACCCGCCTGGATAGCCCAGCCATTGCCAAGCGTCGCCGAGCTTTCTCACGGGCAGCATGTGCTCTATTTGCTCGGCGGCGTAATTCACCTAAGCCAAAGTGTTCAGCAACTGGTGCTTCTCGAGATTCAGTTCTCTTCCACCAGCGTTCACTTCTCAGAGTTTTCTGGCGAATAGTATCCCCAGATGCGATGTCAAATGCTGAAAGGGAAGGTTGCTCGGGATTGTATGCACAAGTATCCATCGCAATCCATGATGGTCGTCCATCTAGGAGGCGTACCTTTGATTCTGCGATTTCACCTCGTTTGCCAAATTTTGTTGTTGGCGTATGCCCAAACAAAATACTTCTCTTTGGATCGATAGGAGATTTATGTTTGAAGAAAGCTCGGCGAATCCATAGCATTGTTTTCTCATCTTGTTGATGGATGGGGATGCTAGGATGGTATCCGGCGTGAACTAATCTCCAATGGTCGAGTACGATATGAGAAGGAAGGTCAGCCATCCAAGCACAATCCTCTGCAAATCTCAACTTTGCTTCATGTAAGTCACCCTTTGCTGCAACGATGTATGAGCCCCATGTTGATGCACCTCCCTTGGCTAACCAAACATTGGATAATTCGATGCCTTGTCCCTTCAGGGATTGAATTGCCATCTGTTCATGGTTGCCTTTGATGCAAATTATTTGCGGGTGCTCGCGAATGAATGAAATTAATGTGGCAGAATCCGGTCCTCTATCGATCATGTCACCAAGTAAAACCACCATGTCATCATCGTCGAGTTCCATCCGGTGAAGTAGGGCTTTGAAGGTCATTAGATGACCGTGAACATCTCCCACCGCCCAAACACGGGCGCCTGCGTCAAGACATGCCTGCAGGTCGGCTTCTGTGTCCCGACAGCGTACTGCCGGGGCACGACGGATGTCGTTTGTGCACCCCATGGTTTTCACCGGAGAAGATTCCTCTTCCCGCTTGACCCTTACTTCTGTAGGTATATTGTCTTCGGTCTACCCGGGGGGTTGAAGATGCGTTTTTGCGACCTTTTGGCAATAATACGAATGCGAGTAATCGGGTCAGCGATTTAGCCAATCGCCAGAGTCAATTTTCTTAGCCATATCTTTGCCATTGTATAGATAGACCCAAACCCAAGTGGATCTAGAATCGCTTTGTACTTTCATGATATGACGTCGGTATAACTTGCCGTGCGGCGCCGCACCCTCAACCCAATCAAGTTCCTGCAAGACAGTGAACATGTCATTAAATCGATAGATTTCACCGGTTACAATTCCATGTCCAGTTGTCATTCCAGGGAATGTACCAAGATTGTAAAGAACTGCATTTTCACATGTGGCAATTGAGATTTTTGTACCGCCTAACCTCTCAATCAGATTATGTCGTACCTCGCCTTCGCGGAGTGTACCATATACGAAAATATCCTTGATTGGAAAATGCATTCCTCCATCTACTACTGCATTTTCAAGGTCAGAAACCGGTAGGTCTCTTTGAGTCAAACCAGTTCGAATCAGATCAACATATTCATCTGTGGGTGCTATGTGAGTTTCACTCACTTTTTCTGGAACAACAAGGTAAGTAATTGCACGAACGAACTCACCATCAGGAGTCATGACATCAACCCAAACTCTTCTGTAGTAATTTGGATGGCCCTCCTTTTTATCGATAACCTGCAATGTTTGAGGGTCCACTTCGAATAGTACTCCCGGTGCAGCCGAACCAGGTGCAATCTTTGACAAATCAGCGGCTCCACCATTTCTTCCAGTAGAATGGTAATGGAATAATAACGAATAATCTGGCAACCATCCTATTCCAACTTCGACTAATCCCTTCGGATTTTCTCCTCTCTTTTCACACCAGTGAGACCAGTCTCCCCAGTGCATGTTTGAACCGTACGCAAAGTACAATATTTTCCCATCTTCTTCATCTTTTATCATTTCAATTCCTACTAATCGGAACGCTGAGTACTTGCATCACATATTGCGGCGATACTGGCCACCAACTTGGAACAAGGCCTCAGTAATCTGTCCAAGGGTTGCTACTTTGGTGGTCTCCATTAGTTCCTCGAAAACGTTTCCACCCTCGCGTGCTACTTGTTGTAGACGGGCGAGGGCTTCTTCATCACGAGGAATTCCTTGAGTTCTCATCAGACATGCTTGTTTCTCTTCTGGAGTTGCACGTGCGAGTTCCATATCAAAATCATCAGCGGCTGATTCGTCAAAAACCTTAGCATTCGGATTGAGGAATGTATTGACTCCTACAATTGGTAGTGTACCATCGTGCTTGAGATGCTCGTAGTACATACTCTCATCCTGAATTTTCCCACGCTGATACATGGTCTCCATCGCACCAAGAACTCCGCCTCGGCGCGAAATTGCTTCAAATTCCTGAAGAACCGCTTCTTCTACAAGGTCGGTTAATTCCTCAACGATGAATGAACCCTGCATTGGGTTCTCAGTTTTTGTCCAACCACTTTCTTTGTTGACGATTAACTGGATTGCGAGAGCCCGTCTAACACTGGCCTCTGTAGGAGTGGTAATCGCTTCGTCGAAAGCATTGGTATGCAGACTGTTAGCATTGTCTTGAATTGCAAGCAGAGCCTGTAGAGTGGTTCGAATATCATTGAAGTCAATCTCTTGAGCATGCAAACTTCTTCCACTAGTTTGAATGTGATACTTTAGCTTCTGAGAGCGCTCTCCTGCTCCGTAAAGGTCACGCATTGCAACTGCCCAAATTCGGCGTGCTACACGGCCGATAACCGTGTATTCGGGGTCGAGTCCATTGCTAAAGAAGAAGGAGAGGTTTGGTGCGAATTCATTCACATCCATACCACGGCTTCGGTAGTATTCGACATATGTGAAACCGTTAGCGAGAGTCAATGCTAGTTGGGTAATTGGATTTGCTCCCGCCTCAGCAATATGATATCCGCTAATGCTGACCGAGTAATGGTTTCTCACACCATTGTCAATGTAGTATTGCTGAACATCACCCATCATCTTGAGTGCGAAAGGTGTGGAGAAAATACAGGTATTCTGGGCTTGATCTTCTTTGAGAATGTCTGCTTGAACAGTTCCACGTACAGTCTGCAGTGTACGTGCTTTGATTTCTGCATAAGTTGCAGCATCGACCAGACTATCACCTCGTCCATTTACAGTTGCTAGGCCGAATCCATTGTGCCCATCAGGTAAATCTCCGCGATATCCTGAATCATCAGCCTCCAATTGTAGGTGGCGCTCGACTTGTTGGTCGATAGCGGCATTGAGATAAAATGCGAGAATGATAGGTGCAGGTCCATTGATTGTCATCGACACACTGGTATTTGCATCACAAAGGTCGAAGCCAGAATACAGGCGCTTGGCATCGTTAATACTGGCAATACTCACTCCTGAGTTTCCAACCTTACCCCAAATATCTGGACGGCGGTCCGGGTCACGGCCATACAGAGTCACACTATCGAAAGCAGTCGAAAGACGGACGTAATCTTGGCCATGACTCAAGAGATGGAATCTGCGGTTTGTCCTCTCTCCTTCACCCTCTCCGGCAAACATTCTAGCACTGAGTTCATCAGTACGCTTGAAGGGGAAAACTCCGGCTGTAAAAGGAAAGTATCCCGGTGCATTTTCTCGGCAAATCCATGAGTAGAGTTCGCCATCGTCATTCATTGTTGGAAGAGCTACCCGTGGAATCATTTGGTGAGACAAACTCTCAGTCTTAGTATCGACTTTGAATGGCTTGCCTCTGACATGGTAAGTGTATTCTCCACTAGCATATTGCTCAGCCAGAGCACGGAATTCTTCTACAGATTTACGTGCACTGTCAATTTCTTCAAGGATGGAATTGATTTGATTAGCCAAATCTCCGGCGGTAGAAGGAACTTCACGAGAAGCGGTCTCGAGATGTTGAACCAGACGCAACTTAGCAGCGACCTCTCCACTCGATGAATGATAGTCACGAATTGTCGAAGCGATTTCAGAGAGATAGTGAACCCGTTCAGGAGGGATTACGCCTTTGCGCTCTCCTATCGTTCCAAGTGGTTCACTGGCAGTGAATCCGACCATGGCTGACAGTTTCTTCCAAAGAACATCAACTCCAGGGTCAGCGAATTGGCTTGCGATTGTCGCAACGACAGGCAGGTCCTCATCTTCACCCTCAAACATGTTGCGATTACGTCTAACCTGTTTTCGAATCGCTCGAAGTGCATCTTCACTTCCTCTCTTCTCATACTTGTTGAGAACGATAAGGTCTGCAACGTCTAACATCTCGATTTTCTCTAGTTGAGTATGAGCGCCAAACTCGGCGGTCATAACGTAAAGCGAGCGGTCAGCGACGCTGGTAATCGCATCACTACCTTGACCGATACCACTAGTTTCACAGAAAATGAGGTCGAAGCCAACAGCTTTTGCGACCTCGATTGCTCGGTCTAAGTTTGCACTTATCTCAGAACCACTACCACGGCTTGCAAGTGAACGCATGTACAGATTGTTATTCGAAAGAGAATTCATTCTAATTCTGTCACCAAGAAGAGCGCCACCAGTACGCTTTCGAGTCGGGTCTACACATAGTAAGCAAATTTTCTTGTCAGGATTATCACGAAGGACCCTTAACATCAATTCGTCGAGCAAACTGCTTTTTCCGGCACCTCCTGTGCCGGTGAATCCGATAACTGGAACATCAGAATTGCTTGACCTACACCTATCAAGTACTGAGGAAAATTCCTCATTGGAAGCACTTTCTGATAGCGTGAGCAATAATCCAACTTTTGCCATATCATCAGCAGAGATGGGGCCATCAAGGCTAGCCATCCTTTGCGCTGAAATCAAATCGACTTCGGATGCAGTCCCCATTAAGTCGTGAATCATTCCCATTAGGCCCATGCTTCGGCCATCATCTGGAGAATATATTCGAGAAATACCGCTTGCATGCAAATCGCGAATTTCAGGGGGAGTGATTGTACCACCACCGCCACCGAAGATGCGCACATGCTCGCAGCCGGCTTCATCGAGAAGTTCTCGAATGTAGGTGAAGTACTCCATATGTCCGCCTTGATAACTGGTTAGTGCTACAGCATGTGCATCCTCTTGAACCGCACAATCTACTACATCCTTTGCCGAACGATCGTGACCGAGGTGGATTACTTCTGCACCGCTGGTTTGAATTAATCTGCGCATCACATTGATTGCAGCATCATGACCATCGAATAGGCTTGCAGCAGTGATGACACGTACCGGACCGGTCGTTGTTTCGAACACCGGTGCCTCATCGGACATGCTCCTACGGAGCATAGGGACATTCATCACCATACCGCTTCAATGAAAGGCTTCGATGGTAGTGCCACCCTCATGCGACCCCGTTGGATTCTCACTCCAGACGAGGTTGCCGTGCTCGACGCTAATGCTGAAGCTCTCGGTGTTGATATGGATGAGTTGATGATATCCGCAGCAACTCATTTGGCTGAAGCACTCGATGGAGCCCCAACTCCTATCTGGATTCTATGTGGCCCGGGCAATAATGGAGGTGATGGTTTTCGTCTTGCTGAAATGCTCGAAGATTGTACAGTTGTTGCGACACATGCTAAACAAAAAACCAAACTTGCTCAGCGTGCTAGAGAAGATTGTACAAGAGAAATTTGTACAGCAGATTCCCTTCCTGAACAATCTCCTGCGGTGATAGTTGATTGCTTACTTGGAGCAGGGATTTCGGGTAAGCCAAGAGGCGAGGTTCTCCGTCTGATGGAAGCGATACCAGGACGCCCAATGGTACTTGCTTGTGATATGCCATCGGGGTGTGGTTCTGGTGTTTCTTTCAATGCATTCCGCACCGTAACTTTCGAAGCACCAAAATCCAATATGGTCGATTCTGAAAGTCGCTTATTGCCAGAGGTAGGAGATCTATTCATCGCTCCGCTTGGTTGGCCTGAAGAGACACTCGACCCAGGTCCGGGGGATTTGCTCCGCTATCCAATGCCGAAACCGGGTCAAGTCAAAGGTGAACGCGGGCGCGTTCTAATCGTTGGAGGAGGGCCCTATCATGGAGCGCCAATTCTAGCGGGAATGGCTGCAGCCCGAATGGGTGTTGACCTAGTACATGTAGCAATGCCGAGTAATGCAAGTGCGCGGGCAAAATGGCCAAGCGAATTGATTCCAGAACCGATGAATGATGGCGAAATAATATCTGACCCCACTTCGATCGTCAAACGCTGCCTAACCGGAAGGGGAGTGCAGGCACTTGTGATTGGTCCGGGAATGGGCCATGACCATGCAAGCCTGGAGGCCGTGAAGATGATTATTGAGGCCACTCCTTCGATTCCAAAAGTTATCGATGCTGATGCAATCAGGGCACTTGATGGCTGGCCTGAGCAATTGATTGGAGTTGTGACACCACATCAGATTGAGTTAGAGAATTGGATTGGCGACATCGATTCGATACCAGCCCTATTGCTTGGAGGCGGTGAGACCCGTGTCGTGGTTCGAACTGGTGCAAAGGACATCATAGTCGGAGCAGCCGGGCGCGGAGGGATTGCAAGTAATGGGAATCCGCGTATGGCGATGGGTGGAACAGGTGACTTACTAGCAGGATGTATTGGTGGGTTGCTAGGATTAGGATTATCTCCGTGGGCTGCAAGTAGACTCGGTGTCTATTTGCTGCGGATTGCCGGTGAGAATGCTGGTGAAGAATTGGGTCCAGGTATGGTAGCAGAAGATTTGCCACCCTATCTCTCCAAGGCACTCACATGACAGGCTCTTCGCCGTCTACCAATGCAGGAAGACCTTTCTTTTTGCGAACATAGTCGGTGTAATTACCGTAGTATTTGGTAACAATTCCATCCTGTAATTCCCAGATTTGATTTACGATTTGGTCGAGAAACCACCTATCGTGACTGACGGTCACAACAGCACCATCATATTCGGATAATGCTTCTTCGAGAGTTTCTTTTGCATCCATATCCAAGTGATTGGTAGGCTCATCGAGAAGAAGCATGTTATTCTCTTCAAGCAGGAGTTTGAGTAGTGCAATCCTCGCTCTTTCTCCCCCACTCAATTTTCCTAGAGGCGTTTTGACTTGGTCACTGGAGAATTGAAACCTCCCCAATGCGGCACGGATATCACCGTATTGCATGTCGGGGCGAAGTGCCTCGACTTGTTCGATGGGACTGAGTTTGAAGTTCAGAGTTCGGTGGTCTTGATGGTAATATCCAATGATTGCACCAGGTGCTAAATCACGAGAGCCTGCATCGATTTTTTCATCTCCGGTAATCAACTTGAGTAGAGTGGTTTTTCCTTGACCGTTTCCACCTACGATGCCGATTCTATCGCCCTTACTAATCTCCATATCTTGCGAATCGAGAATTGGACGAACCATCCCCTCGTAACGCTTTGATACACCCAATAATTCAATGATATCATTACTAGATTTATCAGCTGCTTCAAGGCTGAAACGCAGCCCTTTGCGCTGCTTTGGCTTACGACCCTTCAATGCCTTCAATTCCTGTTGCATTCTCTCAATCATTTTGTGCTTTGCAGAAATAGATTTGTCGAATTTATTGGCGCTCTTCATCGAACGTAGAGCTGCCATTGTATGGGCGATTTTTTTCTCGGTATTCTTGATCTTGTCATCAAGAGCCGCAAGGAAATTTCCTTTTTGTTTGAGGAAATGAGTATAGTTTCCATTATAGTTCCAGTTTCTGAGATTGTCAATTTCTACAATTCGTGTACAAACTTGGTCGAGGAAATAGCGGTCGTGTGAGACGATTAACTGCGCTCCAACGAATTCATTGATGAAACTCTCTAGCCATTCAGTAGTCTGAATATCAAGGTGGTTAGTAGGCTCGTCGAGGAAGATAACATCTACACCTGCAAGCCCGACTAATTGCCTTGCTAGAGCAAGTTTAGCACGCTCTCCTCCACTTAATTGGCTGACTTTCATATCCATTGGATGTTGGTCGAGGCCAAGTTTCTCGAGGATGGCTTTGGCGATTCCAGCGACATTTGCTCCACCTGATTCACCAAGCATTTGTTGAAGTTCAGAATATCTTTCCATCACTGGTTGCCAATTACCTTCGTAAAATGAAGGCTCAATCATTTGAGCCTCAATCGAAGAGATCTCTTCTTCCAATTCCTGGAATTGCCGTCCCTTCCGGCCCAATTCTTCTTCAATTGTAGAATCTTCTTCAATATCCCGAATTTGAGTTAGATATGCAATTCTTATTCCCGAAGCAAATTCTATGTCCCCAACGTCTTGCTTTTGTTCAGAAATAGTGTTGAGCAGAGTTGTTTTTCCAGAACCGTTATGCCCAACGATTCCAATACGATCGCCATCGTTGACGACGAGATTGATGTCCTCCAGAACGGTAACAGGACCGAAGGCGCGGTCGACGCCCTCCACGCGAATGAGTTCCCGGGACATAATTCGTGGCGATGTCCTGCCCTTCATCAACCAACCGGTCAACACTGCAATATGTTCAGCGCCTATGCCCAAAAATCGGGAAATTGCCCCTTTCCGGTAATAATTTGAAAGTATTCTGCTGAGATGCGCGGCGGGGAGTTGTTTATCTACCGTCTTTAGAACTGGTCGTTAAATGACAAAGCCACTGCGTGAAGTCATCCATGGTAGCGCCACTCTTCTCAAGGTAGTTGAGAAGCCCTTGGGCATAGGGTTGGCGATAGGGTTAGCAGCAGGAGTTGCAAATAGCCTTGTGCTTGGATTCACCCTCTGGCTTTCCCTTCTCACAGGTGCAGTCCTTGGAATATTAGTATGTCTTGTAGCATGCCCAGGAATGAAGACTGAACTGAAAGCGCGAAGAACAGCCGAAGCATTGCGCAAGGCCGAATTATCACGTAAAGCCAGAGTGGCAAGTGCTTTCACAGCATTCGAGTAATCAAAGGGCTTTGATTGCCTCTTCGTGGCGGTCCAATAGGTTGCGTAGTTTGACCTTTAGAGATGGAGTCATCAAGTCATTGTCTACTGACCATTCCTCTGGATCTAGAATGATATTACGCGCCTTTTCATATCCTTTCCAAGTTGGCTCTTGCATGTTGTTTTCCGAAAGATGCTTGAGTAGCCATGCTTTGATTTCAGGACTGTTGCAAATGTCGGCTTTATCCTTAGGGGGAGTAATTCCTGCTGCAGCAAGAGCTTCGCATAGAGGCCTAATCGCTGGATGAACAATCAGATAGGTATTCCTCATATTTCGACCGTCGAGAATACACTGTTCAACAAGTGGGCTCAATTTGAGATTCTCCTCAAGTGGAGCCGGTGAAACATACTTTCCATTCTCTAACTTGAATTGGCTCTTGACACGACCGGTGATAGAGAGATAGCCATCGACCATCTTTCCTAAGTCGCCAGTGCGGAATCCACCATCTTCAGTCATTACTTCAGCAGTAGCTTCCGGGAGATTCCAATATCCCTGCATCACATTGGGACCGTAAACAACAATCTCGCCTTCATCCGCCCTTTCAGGGTCATCCCATGCATCGAGATCAATTTTGACAGTGACGCCATTTGCTGGCATTCCTACGGTACGTAGTCTGCTCTTACCTTGTCCCATCCAGCCATTTGCCGAAACGAGGGGACTGGTTTCAGTGAGTCCATAACCTTCGTAGCAACTGAATCCGACTTTCTGGACAAAGCCTGCAACATCGGGTGAAAGTGCAGCAGCACCAGACATACAGAAACGAATGTTTCCACCGAATCGGGCACGTACTTTGCTCCAAACCAATTTATCCCAGAGTTTGTCAAAGAAACCGTTTGGCTCAACAGCGTCACATTCCACGCCAGCCTTTGCTATTCTCTTTGCAGCAGATTTCTGCGCTTTGCCAATGAACATTTTCTTCAAACCAGTTGCACTTTCGAATTGGCTGTTAACACGGTCATAGAATTTGTTCCATACACGTGGTACAGCAAGAAGAGCCGCCGGCTTAATTTCGATACACTCGTCTGCAATCTTGGTTAGGTCAGAAATCAGATTGATGTGAACTCCCATTCTAATCATCCAGTGCAAATCGAATGTAGAACCGAATGAGTGAGCCCAAGGCAAGAATGCAGCATTCTTGTCACCAGGGTATAATTCGAATACACCTTGTACACAAAGTACGTTGGAAAGAGTATTCCAGTTAGTGAGCATAACTCCCTTTGGACTACCTGTTGTTCCAGAGGTATAGATTAGTGTGGACAATGCAAATGGGTCATCTGCAACCTCTGCGAGATCATCTGCTGCTCTACCGGCTGCAACGAATTCTGCCCATCGGTGGACGGTAACGCCCTCTGGTGGCAGTTCATTTACTTCATCATCTCCAAGAAGAAGGACTCCATTTTGTGGCCATCCATCTGCTGGAAGGCTAGCACAGAGTTTGTCGAGAACTTCGGTATTTTGAACCACGACTACCTTTGGTGTTGAATCTTCGAGAATAAATGCCCAATCTTTGCCATGCTGGTGAGTGTACATTGCAGTATATGCTGCGCCGATAGCACTTCCACCATATGCACAAGCAGCCCATTCAACCGAGTTGTCAAGAATCAGTGCAATTCGGTCACCTTTCTCTACTCCAAGGTCACGTAGTCGCTTTGCAACAGAGGTCGAAAGTTCGCCAAATTCAGAGTATGTCAAATGAATTCGTGCCATACCTGGTGCAGGGATGTATCCGAAGCACGGTTCATCACCAAATCTGCTAGCACTTACCATCAGCATTTGGTATAGAGTTCGAGGGTCATCGCCTTCGGGTTTTACCCATTGACGGTCATCTGATTGTTGTGGCCAAGCCATTTCTCGGGGAGGCATGAACATGATAGGGCCGCATCTACCTATCAATCCTCTCCCAGCAGAATTGCTTTCACATTCTTACGCCAATCGGCGCCGTCATTGCGATTAGCAAGGGGTGAAGCTGGAGAAGGGTGCCAACATGTTGTGATTTCGATATTCATGCCCGCTAATGCTTTCCGTGCCCTTTTTTCTGCATATTTTCCAACACCAATTACTCGCTCAATACCCATAATATTCACGACTTCTCGCAAATGATTATCACACTCATTTAGCAGTGAATTCACCGCTCTACCAGAAATATTGTCCGGAGTGATATTCTTCCCCGACTCTCCTAGAAGGAGCAATGGACAATGATTGACCAAGAATACATTTTGATGAATAGTAATTGGGTCATTCCAAATATCGCGTAACAATCCCCACAATCTTGTTCCGCTAATTTCTTGACGAGCAAAATCCAATCCCTCTATTGGTCGTTTAGGATGGCGCCCAATAGGGTCGCTGAAGTCCCCAGTAATAGATAGAAAATCGCGTGCGATTCCAGTTGCTCCAAACGGTACGCTACATTGCGCCATTCCATACGGCCCCGGATTCATCCCAAGTAGCAGGGTTTTTGCTCCAAGTTTTGAGTATTGGCTAAGATATGATTCGTGGTATTCCCATGCATAATCAAGAGGGTTTGTGACATGAGCAACAATTGTTTGCGCAATCAAATCCTTCCGAAGAGAATCACAACTTTGGGAGAGTGACTTTGCAGCCTCAATCATCCCCATATGACTCCGTGTATGTATTCAGTCAAAAACGCTTGGCGCAAACGATGTTGTAGACAATAACGACATGTTCAGTTTTGTCCGGCGGAGTCGTTATAGGCAAATCTACATGGCACCGAGCATGGCATCGAATGTCGGTATTGACGACATGGCATTGCATTTTCCACGCCTGTATATGGATATGGAAGATTTTGCAGAAATGCGTGGTGCTGATTTTGGTAAATTGAACAAGGGACTAGGTCTTGCAGCAATGGCAATTCCCGATGTTCACGAGGATACGGCCACCATGGGCGCTAACGCAGTTTGCAGATTGATTGACCGCAACGGCATCAATCCTAGTTCAATCGGACGAATTTACCTTGGAACAGAATCCGCACTCGATGGCGCAAAGCCAACTGCGACTTACATTCTGGACATGCTTCATTCGAGGTATAGCGAACGTTTCGGCGATGACTGTTTCCGCGGCTGCGATGTAGTGGATATGACCTTCGCATGCATTGGTGCAGTAGATGCTCTACACAATACATTGGATTGGGTTGCTCGGGGAGGAGAGGATGACAATAGGTTGGGAATTGTTGTATTCTCTGATAATGCAAAATATGACCTTGAGTCAACTGGTGAATATACTCAGGGAGCCGGCGGTGGTGCCTTGCTAGTTCGCCATAATCCACGATTAGTCGTTATTCCTGACCGTTGGGGAGTATCCACAACTCCAGTCCATGATTTCTTCAAGCCAAGACGTGAAGTTTCACTCTCCAGCGTAATTTCTCATGTACTACAATTAGCTAGAGAAACTGGCGCGACTCTCAAAGAAGGATTAGCGGAATCTATGATAAAGCATCTTCCTGAATCGACAGTACGTCGTCTAGGGATTTTTGCACACGGTGAAGATAGTGTCAAAGTTCACAGGGATGAGCCATTATTCGATGGTCAATTCTCCAATCGTTGTTATCGAGATGCCGTCAAGCAGGCATTTACACATTTCAGGGAGAAGGCGATATCACAGGGCCGCTATGACCCAGAATTGGATGAGATTCTAACAGAACAATGGGCGCGTATCATCATGCATTTACCATATGCATTCCAGGCTAAGAGAATGTTCCCTGATGTTTTCCGGCACGACCGTCAGCACCTTTTGGAATGGAAAGCGATCGAAGAAAAAATTGGAGAAGCACCACAGGAGTCCAACTTTGAAACCATTCAAGAATGGGAGGTTGAAATGGATTCACACCGCCGTGCGGTTTCCAAGACCGAGTCATTCAAGCAGTTTGTCGAAGATCGAATTGAGAAAGGGCAGAGGGCATCTTCTCTAATTGGTAATCAATACACAGGTTCGATTTTCCTTGCTTTGATGTCGACATTCGAAGCAGATTATGAGGAAAATGCAAATCTTGACTACCAGACGATGGGCCTGTGTGGTTATGGTTCGGGTGCAAAAGCTAAGGTTTTCGAGGCGGAAATTCAACCGACATGGCGCGAAATCGCTTCGCGTTGGAATCTCTTTGAGCGATTAGCAGGACGAATGGCAATAGATCGAGAAACTTACGAGGCTTTGCACAAGGGATTGGCAACAAAGTCTGTCATCTCTCCGAAAGGTGAATTCGCACTTGTTGATGTAGGTGCAGAAGGAGTAGGGGAAGGTATGCGCACCTATTCCTGGGTCAGTGAATGATTCCATCAAGGATTGCTGATGACTTGCTTTGCTAATTCCGGTAATTGAATTGCAATAGAATTGAACCAATCTTCTAGATTTTCAAAATCCCGTCCCTTTGAGATTGCCTTTGCTCTTTCACTGACTAAGTTCCAAGCACTTTTCGCTCCAATACCTGGAATTGCTGCGAGTTGCTTCTCAGTGATTTGATTCATCTTGAGTCCACATTCAACTCCGGTGATAGATCTCGCACCATGCCCGGTAACAATAATGCTAGAAGTCGATTCAAGTGGTGCAAGGTAATTCATTCCAATGAGAATCGGATATGCTCCAATTTGCCTTCCGAAAGTAATTCCCGCCTTTCCGTGAATCTTAGTAT
This sequence comes from uncultured Candidatus Poseidoniales archaeon, assembly GCA_964577145.1. GTDB lineage: Archaea > Thermoplasmatota > Poseidoniia > Poseidoniales > Poseidoniaceae > MGIIa-K1. The sequence continues at coordinate 25,760 of CAZNXM010000009.1, read as the reverse complement.
CTCTAGCAGCATCTTCTAGATGACGAGGTAATCTTGTTCTTCCTTCATGGGATTCCCACCATATGTCTCGTAATACTGTCCCGGTAGGGAGCATCTCCTCAAGCAGAGGGCCATCGAATTCTTCCCGCACAGTTTTTTTGAAAGAATGAAATTCCTTTTCGTCGATTTCTTGGAAACCTTCTCCTTCGACCTGACGGATATTCACTCTTCGAATCATGTGACCTTCCTCCTTTAACTCACGAAGAAGTTCTCGATTTAGGTTGTAGGTTTGTGCGGTTTCTCCATTGAGGCCGGCGATGAAATTGAGTCCAGGCAATAGTTTAGGAAGCCCTCTCTCACCTCGAACTCTGCCGTATTTGTTGATTAGTGCAATAGCAGATTTTAGTTGTGCTCCATCACAGTTGAGCCAGTTTGCTTCATGGACATTAGGGTCTGCACTTTCGAGTCCAAAAGAGAGTACAGCTCCGTCAGATAGTGTATCGATTAATGTGCGAGTAATTTCTTCAGACTCTTCAAGATGTTCTGCAATTATGGATGGATTTGCATTGTCGGTATGGAGGATTCCAAGGCGTTCGTCCTCTCGTAATCCATGGAGAAGCTTAGCGATTGGCTCAGGGTTTGGCCGAGGATATTCCATCTCAACAACTCCTTCTGCCATGTAGGTATAGGTATCAGTCATACCTCCAAGCCTAACATGTTCAACTCCCATGTCATGAGCGATTCTTACCTCTTTGATGATGTCCTCTGGACTACGCCAAATAGGCACTCCTTTCTTTGGCTCAATACAAAATTTGCATCCGCGTTTGTAGCGCACACATCCCTGGTATACTTCGACTTCATAGGTCAGTGGTCCGTTTAGGTCAGGGTTTTCTCCAACCGCTTTTGAGCGTGCTCCAGCATGTGCCCAACGCGTCCATTCATCCGAATTTCTCCGTTGATGTTTCCACTCATTTTTTCTCAAATAATGAGAGAGGGTTGCATCTGTGTCTTGAACTGCAAGGAAGAGATTCATTCGCAAGGGATTCCAACCCTGTTGGCGCCATCCTCTGATTGCCCATCCACCACAAAGAATTGGTGTTTCTCCAGAAATCCCTGAGATAATTGCCCTAGTTTCTTTTAGAGAAATGGGCGTTCCTCTGAGATATTTTCCTGGTACAATCGCTCCAGCTAATACTACAACTCCAAGCCTGTTTTCTAGAGTTGCTCCCTCGATACGGTATTGGTCGATAGTTTGGTATTCATATGGAATTCCTGCCTCTTCTAATACTCCGCAAATGTATCTGATATGAAATCCAATGTAAGGAGGAACTCCGAATGCCGCAGGCTCGTCTTCATAGCCATCTATGACTAGCCAGGAGGACTCTCCCGACTCAACCATACTAACACTCAGTCCTTTCTTGGCCTACGGCGTTTCTTCTTTGCATCCTGCTCTTCTTCTTGAAGAGCACGAAGTTCTCGAGATGATTTGCCACCGCTTTCATTAGGCTTACCGTCACGATTTGAGCGGTTTTCTCTTCGGCGGTTTCCACCTTCTCGTGGTTTGGATAATTCCACCTTTAGTGTACGGCCAGATAATTCGACTCCGTTGAGTTTCTTCGCAACTTCATCTCCCTTTGATTCAGGTTTGATAGTCACGAATGCGAATGCCTTACGTCGGCCATTTCTGTCGGTTGCCCACTCGGCGTGGACACTATCACAGTGATCTTTGAACAATGCTGCTAGTTCATCTTCACTAGCCTTGAATGGTAGATTGCCAACATAGATACGAGCACCTTCAGGACGCTTACGTCTTGGCTTCTCTTCCTTGGGTGCATCAGCATCACGTACACCGATTTTACGACCCTTTAGGCGAAGGCCATCGAGAGCTTTAATCGCAGCATCTGCCATTTCTTTCTTCTCGAAAGTACAGAATGCGAATCCACGGCTAGTGCCGGTGTCATCAGTCATCAATGCGAAATCTGTAACCTTCCCATGGTCCTTGAATTTGGACTTGAGTTCATCTTCGGAAACATCACGTGATAATCCACCGATGAATAATCTGCAACCGGGGTCATTTCTTGGACGGCGTTGTCCACCGCCACCACGACCACCATCGCCTTCGAATCGGAAGTATTCACGAGCACGTCCATCTTCACGCACATCTTCAGCGATGAAAGTAGCACGCCCTGCACTACCCTTGGCGAATAGTGATTCGGCCTCTTTACCCCAGCGCTTACCTGCTCCATTGAGAGCAGCCTTACCTGCTTCGCCACCGTAATCATCAGCAAGAGCACGGAAAGCACGATTGTCACAAGTTGGACAAACTACATTCCAGTCTCCGTTTTGCTCGGCTACGAATGTATCACCACATGGCGGGCAAAGCGCCCAAAGAACTCCACATGTCGGGTCTTCACGCATGTCGATGCGGATGACATTTTTTGCTTCGGTAACCTTTGCTCTAATCAAATCCCGACGACGCAGTCCATCAGCGGTATTGTGTAGGAAACGGTCACAGATTCTAGTAACATGGAATTGTGCGTATAATTGGTCAGCCATGATTGAACGATCTGGTTTTCCAATTACAGATTTCACCATTGCTTCACCTGCTTTTTCATTGAGTTTAACAATCTCACCTATGATGTAATCTCCGGCTTCAATTCGGAGTAGTTCTGTTCCAGCTTCGATTGAAATGACGCCGTCATTTTCAACTGGAGTTCCTGTTAATAAGGCAACTAAGTCACCTTTTCTTTCAATTACTCCTTCACCGGGAGTTTTGCTATCTGCTGTACCAATTACGGTACCGGGGGTGACGATGCTCGCCATATTCTCACGCTCATTTTTTGGGGGGGAGTAGCCCTACGGGCTACGGGAATACACTCCGAGGCGGGGGCTCTCCCCTTTTCAACCCCCATCATCGGGTGATACGCCAACATGCTACGTTTGTCGAGCCGGTTTTACTTGTGTGATGAGCATAAGTTGCTGGCATTCTGAACTCGGCTTCCATGATGAGGTCCCCTTCAGGCAGATGACTAGCTTGAGCACTGTGCATTATGTGTAATATCGGTGCAATTTCTAGTGCAGAATCAATGAATATTCTATCGGCTCCATGGGTTTGAACTCCCCACGGAGGATTGGTGATTACGATGTCAACATTGGGGAGTTCAACCTCGCCAACCCTACCTTCAATCGTCTCACCCAAATCCCGACACAGAGTTGCTGCATTATTGTCACATTCTACAAAGACAACATTTGCGCCAAGCAATGATGCTCCGTGACCAAGAATTCCATTTCCAGCACCGAGATCGAGAACCCTTTTTCCTGCTAATGAATCAATGGCATCAATTCTCATCAACCAATTTGCTGCGAGGTCACCTTCGGTCTGATATTGCTCAAGTTCGACCACATTACAAGGATGCCTTGGCAATTTAGAGAGAGCCATCGCCAGGTGGCGAAGTCGCAAGAGCATCACCAACGGCGCTGTTGGCCATATCCCATCTGCTGCATCTGTTGTTGCTGCAATTGTTGAATTTGGTAACGAATCGCTTCAGCCTCCATTCGAAGGCGAGCAACCAATTGGTCACTAGGCTGTTGTCCGCCACAAAAACGGCAGAATCGAGTACCATCGGTTTGCATCTGTCCACAGGAGATACAGAATGCCATGTCACTCCCAGAGAGGTGACGTCCTTCAACCCACCGATGTTCAAGTTACCATTTGCATGAAAACCGGCCAAGTCTCAAAGCCGATTGCCATTGCTCTTTCCTGAACATCTTCGAGTCGATGGTCACTCATCATTTCAGAAGGGTCCACTCCTTCGTCTAGTAATGTTTGCACTATGCCACGGAATTCGATTTCGATTTCAGGCATATCCTCCAATATTTCAACTTCCTTACTGGGGAGTGGAACACCTTCTTCCACCTCGGATTGAGGTGCTCCAGGGAGGGGTACAGTTGCTTCACCCATTGGCTCAGGCACCATTTCAGTAACAAATGCAACTTCCATCTCAGGTACAGGTTCTACAACAGCAGGCTCAGGTGATGTAGTGACGACCGGCGGTTCGGCCTTTACGGGTTCAGGCTTTGCAAGCCCAACACCGAGAATCTCGGCCTGTTGTCTAGCGAGTTCTGCCGCTTGTCGACGTGGAAGCGAGACGAAGGCCTTACCGACCAGAGCATCAATAGGATATGGTAGGTGATAATTTGCGAGAGTGGGTAAATCTGCGTGTCTGAAACAGAGGATATTGTGACGCTCAAAGGTCCTCTGATTAGGAATGTCTACAACAAACGGTACGGGGGAGATTTCAACAATACTTCGCAACCATCCTTCTTGAGTTACCAATTGCTGCATCCATGGGCCCAAATCAGCACTTGCAATGTCGAGGAATTGGAATGAAGCTAAGCGAGGGTCGAAACCCGCTTCTTCAAGAAGATGAGCCTCTGCCCGCGGTCTGTGGAAAATAGCCATCACAGGTTGTCCGTGCTCAATCATATCACCATGAAGTTCGAGTAATTTCCTTTGATTGCGCGGAATTAGGAGTAGGACTCGAATGCGGTCAGCATCAGAATCCCAAATTTCACCCCAGCGGTTTTTGGCTTCATCTTGCAATTGTTTGAATGTCATATTCGGAATCATTGCTGTGATACCCATGCAACCACCGAATAGAGCCAGACCCGGTTCCCTATTTGGAAATGTACCCTCGGGCGTGCGCGAATTCTGCTAAGAGAATCACTCCCCCTGCAGCCCCGCGAACAGTATTGTGTGATAGGGCAGAAAATGACAAAATCTTGCCTTCGATTTTAATGTCGCCAACTACTGTAGACATTCCAGCGCTAAGCCCCTCCCCACCAGCCCAGAGATGTTTTTTGCGAGTAGGACACTCATCTGTAATGATAATACTATTTTCAGGTGCAGAGGGGAGGTCAAGATGATCTACAACCATTTTCCCCTTGATTTCTTCAATCGACAAATTCGCATTGAGTATTGCTTTCACATGCACAAGATGCCCATCTTTGTGAGCAACTCTGTTGCAGTTTGCTGAAACTGGGATGTCCATGTCGAGCAGATGTTTGAATTCTGCAACTAACTTTTCTTCTTCTCCAGGAATGAATGGGTCGACATCTCCACCCAAAGCAACTTCATCGAATAATAATCTCCAACCTGCTCCCGACAATGCCTGACTTGTACTAATTTCCACAGATTCTAGGTGATTTTTCAGACCAACCAGTGGCATCACTACAGGTACAACAGTACAATTTGTTGCACAAATATGGCCATTAAAATTCTCGAGTTCTGAAGGATTCACTTCAGGGATTACTAATGGGATACCACTAATTTGTCTAAATGCTGAAGCATTGGAGAAAACCGAAAAGCCTCTTTGCACCAAGTTTGGTTCTACTTGTAGAGCAATTTCAGAGGGCAGAGCTGAAAAGGCAATATCAGCATCAGGAATTGAGTCCATAGAACAAATGGACAGATCAAATGTCGGCTTATTCCCATCAAGCCTCCATTCGACTTGGCTATGGCGTAATCCAGCGGTCTCAGGTGACCCCGCAATCGCCGTGACTTCAAACCAAGGATGGTCTACTAGTCTTTGTTGGAGTCTTTGGCCGACTAATCCAGATGCTCCTAGAATTACAGCATTTAGCCGATTCATTTTGAGGCCTCATATGGTCGGGGGAATATCCGTCTGATGATGAGTTTACGAGCAATGGAACCACCGTCTCTCAACGAACCGAGTTTCGCATCGCCAATTCGTTCAGAATAACTGATTGGTACATGGCGAATTCGAATATTTCTATATGCACAAGATGTATACATTTCTGCTTCGATTTCAAATCTCAAACTATTGAGTTCCATCTTTGATAATGCCGACTTAGAAAAGGCCCAATATCCTGAGCAGAGGTCATTTATTGCTTTACCAAATAAGGCAACTGCAAGCCATGTTAGCATATGATTGCCCAGCCAATTGGTAGTGGTCATTGCATTACGGTTCAACTGTCCACGAAGCCTATCTCCGATCACTACGCAATTATCTTCGAGTTTGTTGAGTAGAAGTGGAATCTCTTTTGGGTCATATGTTCCATCAGCATCTAACATTACCAAGGCATCATTTTCACTATTGAGAAATGCATCGAAAGCTTGGCGCATTCCAGAGCCCTTTCCACGACCTCTTTGGTGATAGACAATACATCCTAGTTCATGTGCTACCTTCACGGTTCCATCTGTGCTTCCGCCATCGACTACCACGATACGCGGTATCCATCCCGCCGCTTCCAAATCATCTACTGGAATAGCCCCGACTACTTTGGGCAATGCATCCGCCTCGTCGAGGGCTGGCAACATGATGAATAGGCCTGGCACGGATTCGCCTGTATGGCGTCAATGTCAAGTCTTTCGCTCATTCCAAATTCATTGAACGAAGCTCAATCCAATGTAATCTTAGTCCGGTTTCATCGAAAATTTGGTCTCCACGCCCAGAAAGTCCGGTCGGATTAATCCATGAATTTCCACCACTCGCTTCGATAATCATCGTCTGGTTAGAACTAATCATACAGGTTTGAGTCCATCCTTCTCCCGTAATTTCAATTCCATTGAAACTAGCATCAATATCGCCAACCTTTTCAGCCACCAAACACACTTGGACTTCAGATAAGATCGGGAGAATAACTGTATGACTTCCATCAGAAATAAACGCGCGCTCAGCACCTAAACCGAATGGGTCACGGAATCTGTGTTCTCTCCAAGGGTCAGGTCTCATCTCATCCCCCTCGATAGCATGGAAATTTGAAACTGGTTGCCCTCCTTCTGGAATAAAGCGCCAGAGTCGTGACCCGGCTTGGTCTGCCAATATTTCCCAATATTCTGAAGCGGCAATAGACCAGCCCATCGAGCCTATTGGAGAAGTGACTGCATGTGTAATGCCGAGTTTTTGAATTCGTGAAATATCATCAGTACCTATTGCAGTAGTCGCTGCATTTTGAATAGAATGAGTTTGATGGAGCATACCTAGTGTTGGAACTGCCGTAACTCCGACACCTTCGGGCAGATTCCATGAATGCCCCCAATGACTATTTTCATTGTAGACAATTGATCCCGCTGGCAAATCCGAAAGCATGTCATGAATCGCTTCATCGCCATCGGTATATGCTTGGAGTTCCTCATGGTTTGAGAGATCAACAATTATTCCACAAGCAGTACTGAGGAATAGAAGCGAAGAGATTGTTAGTGCTCTAACTATTTTGGAAGGAGGATGCTCATCACGTCCATACATCAGTAGACTTTCTGCTTCATCTGTAGAGCCAAGGTCAGTACTAGCAGACCACCAAAGACCTACAATTGCCGCTAAAGGAATGTGGAAAGCATACATTCCCATCGAATAGAGAGACGCGGAAATCACTTTGAAAACCCAAACCTCTTCAAGCGATGAAAAAAGGTGGATTCCAGTTAATATCCAAATTAAAGCAATCCAGGATATTAGAATTCGACCCTCAATTGAATTGCGAATTTTGTAGGCTGCGAAGCCGCCAACAATTAGTAGAATTCCATTGTACATCAGCAACGGGCGCCCTCCTTGCCAACCATGTTCAGCGAAGATGGCGTGTTCCAGTAAACTCGGAGAGATTACCACGAGCCCAATCACAGCTACTGCGCCTAATGCAAAAGAACATATTACCAGTATCCGGTTGAGAGATTCACCCCCCTTGGTCAACAATTGTTCAGAAATAATCAGCAGTCCGAGCATTATTGCTCCAGATGGATGGAGAAGTGCTGAACCAAGTAAAGCAAAAATCAAAAAGTATTCATCCGATTTTCTCCTATCCACTTCTAGGACAATTTGTAGGCCTACTACCAACCCCAAATGGCTCGCAACTGTCGGATATCCCGAATCAAATCCCTTGGCAAATAGCCCTGCAGCCAAGCCCATAGCAAGCATCGATTGTATACCTGCACCATGTCTATCCATCGCTCCCATGACGCCAAATAATAATGCGAGAAGGCTGAGTTGTCCAATAGAGAAAACCGAGTCTGCAGTTGTAACCCCGGTAACTGATGAATTCCAAGCCGCAAGGGTTGGTAATGCAGGAGGATAAGTCCACCATCCTTGAGAGGGAGAAGGAAGTTCCATTGTACCGGTTCTCAAAATAGCATCACTAATCGCTGAGAAACCAATCCAATCTACTCCCATTGGACGGTCAAGGAAAATCAAAGGCAGCATACAGACTAATGCTACTACAATAATTGCAGGGTACATCGCCTTAGAACGATTTTCAATGAAGAAAAATTGCCGTTGACTCCATGTTTCTTCTCTATTGCGAGACAGAACATAGATTGCGAGAGCGTTTGCGATGAAAATAAGGAGGTGCAATGTTAGCATACTCGCTCCAACAAGATAATTGATCCCTGCAAGTGTAAAAAGCAATAACAATCCAAGAGATGGGGCGAGAAAGAACCTGCGTAACCAGTCAGACGTAGCATCGATTTCCTTAGCAACCGCTAGCCCAGGAAGGAGCGATACAGCCAAGACAAGCCATGACATCAATCACCTTCGGTGATTGTGAGCACTTCATCTCATCGTAGGTCGTTTGAAGAGGCAAGGCGTTTTCCGACTTACATGCACCCCGTCATCCAACTACCCGATGAATACTGGGTTTTCGATTATACTAGGGGAGTTGACCCCAATTTTCAGTGCCCCTTTGCCTATCAAATCGGTAGATATGATGAGATTAGGCCTGGTATGTATACGCAGGAGATTTTCGAGGGCAAAAGGGAACTTCATGTAGGAATAGATATCGGTGCTCCAGTCGGTGAGCCGGTTTTTGCATTCGCAGATGGTGTTGTTCATTCGATGGGCATCAATAGCGAAGAAGGCTCTTACGGGCCGACAATAATCACAAAACATTCACTCGATGGTAGAGATATTTGGGCACTGCATGGCCACCTTTCAACTGAAAGTTTGGAAATGGTAGAAGTTGGTCAAAGCGTAAGTGAAGGTCATCTGCTCGCCACAATAGGCGATGAAGCAGTAAACGGAGGATGGCCTCCACATCTTCATTTCCAGTTGTCTTGGGAAGAACCAGTTGACAATGACATGCTTGGAGTAGTTGCAATATCAGAACGTGAATGGGCTCTCGAAAGATTCCCGGATCCAAGAATTGTACTCGGTCCACTTTACTGATTTATTTCGGAAAGGTGTTGCTTCAAGGAAGAAATTGGATCAATTGCAGAAGGGTCTTTTCCATGCAATAGTGCTAATGCAATTGAGAGCCAGTCCATTGTAATACAAAGGTGGAGTAATGCTTCAACCAAACTAGCTCCTTCGCCCTGAATCCTCCATGCTCTTTCACTTGGACAATGTGAAACAAACCAGTCCATCCGTTGATGCACTCTTCGATGCATCCCATCCCAGTTAACGAGAAGCACAGCCTGATTTCCAGATTGAGGGTCTTGGTCGGGACCAACTCCTCCCCATGCGACGATTTCGTTGTGATTCATTTCAGGAAATGAATCAATTCGTGCAAATCTTGCTGAGTTTTCATTGAGTTGATTCTTGAATCTATTCAGGGCAGGTAAGAGTTCAGATGGTCCGAGAATTGAAATTGGCGCTTCAATCAATTCAGCAGCAAGTAAGCAAATATCACCTTCTGGGTCAGCCAAGATATCACAATCTCCCACGGCTAATCTCAATCTCATCAAAGCCTCTGAACCAAGAGTATGTGGTAGAATACCCGCATGCACCATCAATGCAAGTTGACGGCTGAACAAGTGTCCGAATGCAGAACGGGGGGGTTGTCCAGAAGGACATGAAATCAGATACATATTTTCATGGAGTTCACACATCCCTGCAAGAACTCCTCCACTAGAAATCACAACAACAGTTCCATCTGCAGCAGCGGCTTCGGTTACGGAAAGGGTTTCTTCGGTATTTCCAGAATATGATGTAGCGACAACTAACCATGAAGAATCCCACCATTCTGGCAGTTCATATCCTCGATGAGTTCGTACAGGTTTCTTTCCAAGGCGATCTGCAATTGTGGAGATGAAGTCTCCACCGGCGGCGGAACCACCCATGCCAAGGAATAGAACTCCCGACCAGTTCTTACGAATCGTACTAAGCCACGGAAGTAATTCCTCCCGTACACATTCTTGACCGTCTTCAAGATCATCTGCAAATTTACGGGTATAACCAATCATGTCTTCAGAATCGAGTGCGGTTGCCAAGCGAATGATCCCTTCTTCCATTCACTCACCGTCCATTCCCATGTATGGTAAACTCAACCATTCCCCATCGATGCGAGCGAGAAGGAGTTTTCTCCCAGCCACATGTTCGTAGGGTAGCCGAACCGCTTCCATCTTCCACGTATTTGGGTCGAGGAATTCCGCTACTGATGAATCCTCGCTGACAATATCGATGTAATGTAGCTCATTTTGACGAATAACTACTGTCGCGGTTTCTAAATCACGCCAAGAAGCACCTGTTCTTTCACGGCGTTCGATTTTTTCGAGGACCGCACCTTCTCCTGACCAATTCGATGGCCGCCATAATTCTCCTCGCCAACGGATGATATCGCCTAAGTCGTATCCCGGTTTACGATAGAGTAGTGTTAGTCTGGTAAGGTCCGCTCCATCCTTTCTTCCAACGACCGAAGTAGTAGTTGCAATTTGTCCACCATGATTGCTAACGAGGTGGCGCCCCCATGCTCTTGCCAGTGCCTTAGAGCCGAGAACAACATCGTACCCTCCAGTGACTGGACCTTCAGATGTGACGAAAAACATCGGGTCGTCAGGCATCTCCTCAAGTATTGTGTTAAGAGTGGCTCTTAAGACAAGGAATTCTTCTTCAGAAAGGCGTCGTGCACTTGAGCGAATCTGTACCGTTGCTTCGAAGTAATTACCCGCTTGGCGGGTACATGTTAGACATACTCCATTTGACATCCTAGCTCGCATTGTTTTTTCGTCAGTATAGAGTAGGTCGTCGATTACGCCCTCCATTTGAATGTGAATCAGAGTATGGCGGCCATCAACTTCTTGCGCTTGTATTCCCATTTCTAGGTCTTCGACTTCGGGATGGAATCCAACATTGCGTTGAACTAATTCATACCACAAATCATCACCTTCGACTTCGGACCATTTTCCTTGAAAATCAATCCTTCCGCATCGTGCGCATCGTGTCCATGGAACGTTTTTAGGAATATCAGCAAGTTTCACCCTCTCACGAGTGCATTTCTCACACATGCGGCCACTGAAAAGAGGTGGTGCAGCCCCGCACACAAGACAAAACTCACCACCAAGATCCATGCTATCCCATCCTTGTTTCAATTAATGCCGCTGTTGAATGATTCTATTCTTCACCCTCGGAAAGGGCCTGTTCTAGGGCATTTATTCTCGCTTCGAGGTCCCGACTACGGGTGAGTACTGTCCAAGTCCAAATTCCAAGGGCGGTAATCATGCCAATATATGCGAGGGCTAAGTGTGTCATTCCAGTCATCTAGAAACCCCCTCGTGCTTGTCTTGAAGTTCTTCAAGCAATAATTCGAGGCGTGCAAGCCTCATTCCTGCGATTACATGACCCGATACTAGAATTGTCATTGAGATTGCTCCCAATAGTAGGACATACCCCATGTCGGTTGCAAGTGTTCCTTCATTGGTCCCGATGACCGGACCAGGATGACGCACCTGCCACAGCCTCGTTGCAACATAGGTAAGGGGGACAAGTATGAATCCGAATAGACCGAATGAAGAAAAGGTATCTCTGGTTTCGATTCCATCAGGCTGAGAACGTCTTCCGAGCACTAGGAAAAGTGCGAGTAGAGTCAGAATTCCAAATGTATTGAGTCGGACATCTGTCCAATCCCAAGGAACTCCCCATTCTGCTGCTCCCCAAATACAGCCTGAAAGAACAGCCATCAGACCAGTGGCAAGACCGGCTTCGGAAGCAGCAATCTGAAGCCTCCAACCCCATTCTCGGCGTTTGAAGAACCAAGCGGCAGAGCCAACAAAGAGCATAGTGAAAGACAACATTGCAGCCCAGGCACTTGGCACATGCCAGTAGAAAATTCTCTGAGCCGCAGGAGCTTCAAATGCGGTGATTGAAACAGAAGGAACCCATGTGAATCCAAGCCACAAAGTGAGTGCACAACCGGCAAGGCCGGTGATGGTGAGCACCTCGGAGAGTCGGGACATCAGTCTTAGGCCCGTAGGGCCTCATCCTTGAACCTCACTGTGATAAACGGTCTACAACAAGTGACCATGGTAGGATAAGTAGCGGAGTCAACAAGCGAATCATCACCGCATTTGGGCGTGATAAACCTAGTGTTGCATGAGAAAGTAGCCCAACACATCCTGCTGTGAAAACCCCAAGAAACCCTCCTGCCAAGATGATTGTCACATCGAAGTGGTTGATGCTCGCTGATGCAAAAGTGGTGAGAATTATTGTGCCTACAAAAACCGCTGAGAGACCATTTGGTGGAATTGCTTTCATCGCTTTCCACCATGCATGTGACCTATTTTCTTGGAGTAGTCTAAACATCGGGTCCCCACAAAGGCCAGCAGCAAGTGATGGAGCGAGTAAGTATGCCGTCTTGAGATTGCCTTCAAGAATTGAAGAATCGATTAATGCTAACATCGCACCTAGTACGAGAAATCCTGCGATTCCATTATTGGCAAAACCGACCATAGTTCGAACAGTCATTCTTAGACCGATGAATGAATTTCTTTGTGAAGAGAATTTTATTTGAGAAAATTTTCCTACTGTCTGGGACACTTTTTCCTCTTCATATGGGAATGAAATTAGTCGATCTGCTACTCCTTTTATTCTTTCATCGTGTGAAGCGACGAGGATTGAATGACCACCTGCTGCCAAGTCACGAAGCAGTTTGGCAAGCCTATCCACCGAGGCATCGTCTAAACCAGAATCCGGTTCATCGAGTAGAACAGCGACAGGATTGGATGAAAGCATAGCAGGAAGTAAACCTGAGAGAACAGCAACTCTCCTTCGTTGTCCACCTGAAAGCATGGCCACGCGGTCGTTTGCACGATGGTCAAGTCCCCATTCGCGCAATAATGATTTCACATCGAAGAGATGTCCTGCAACGTCAAGTAGTCGCTCTTCAACTAATTCGTCACCCATAATACAGTCATTTTGGAGACATAGTCCGAATTTCGTCCTGCCTCTTCTTCCCTGATGGTCGCGAATTAATTGCCCGGAAATCGTTGAAGATCCCGCTTCAAGGGGTAGGAGTCCAGCCGCTGCTTCGATAAGTGTAGATTTACCGCAACCATTCTCACCAGAGAGTACTACGACCTCACCCGATTTTACTGTGAGATTCCAATCATCAAGTACCTGTCTGCGCCCTCTGCGCAGGCGAAGTCCGGATAGTTCGATGATTCCCATCATTTACCTCGAACAACCGCAGTGGCTTCAAGGCGCCGCCTCCTCCGCTTACTACATGGAGGGGATTTTACTCAGTATTTGGGTGGCGGCGATCATTGGCCCCCTCCTATGGGCATGGAAGGAGAAAGCCTCGATTGCCATGGCCCTTACACTCTCACTTTTATTCGGATATATCGTTCAAATGATTTGGCATTGGACGGGATATTGGTACCTTGTTGACTACCTATGGATGAGGCCTGCTCTTGTCGAATCAGGTGAGTTGTGGACATTGATTACCTCTGGTTTTGTTCACAATCCCATTGACCCTTTGCATGTGCTTTCAAACATCATCATTATCGCCCTTGTAGGGATTCCTCTCGAAGAGAGATTAGGTAGGGGCAGATGGTGCATATCATATCTTGTTGGATTATTGGGTGGATCAATCGCTTGGACCTTGGCAAATCCAGGTTCGACATCACCTGTGTTAGGAGCCTCTGGTGCCGCTTTTGGAATCTTAGGAGCTTACCTGATGGGATGGCCACGAGATGAGGTATTCTTTCCATTCATTCTCATTAGAAAATGGCCAGTTCATTTCATCGCTTTAGTCTATTTTGCCCTCGAGGTTTTCAGAACTTGGCAAAAATATGAGATGAATGAAATTTCTGATGTTGCCCATATGGCTCATCTAGGTGGTTTTGTATTGGCATATGCCATGCTCCCGATAATCAGAAAAGGTACTGATTGGGAAGGAGAAACCGAGATAGAAGAGCTTCCGTTAGAACATCCCTTTGTTGGTTTAGATGAACTTGTAAAACGCCTCCGAGAGGAGGGAGATGAGAAAGAAACCAGACAGGCTTGGATGGAAGAGATTTCCGAGAAAGCCAAATGTCCGGTTTGTGAGGGCAAATTGGAGGTGCATCGGATGAGAATTCGTTGTACTGTGGACAAGTCACATCTCACATGGCCTTGAGCCCCTACGGGGCTCGTATGGCGGGAAGGTTCATTGGGGCCAGAGCCCGCCCGTAAGGGCGGGATGGCCGTATGTTGAACATCAGAGCACTCCTTCTGGTACTGGTCTTTGTCATGGCTGACCTCTCAGCATTCGCTTCAGCATTCGATGTAGAGGAGGTAGCGGAGGACCGTATGCCCCACCGTGGCGATAAGGCTGCGAGTGAGGAATATGGTTGGTGGTTTGCATATGGTCCGGATTCAGATTTTGACGGACTAGATGACCGATTAGAAGAGGTCATAGCTGGCAAGGCCTCTCCTTCTCCAACTTCGATTATTGGTGATGACGGACACAATACCGTTGCGATAATCGTTGATTTTGCTTGGCATCCAACCGATTATGAAATCGAGCAACTTGTAGCAATCCTAGAGAATCATGGCTGGGAATCAGAAGGCTCATGGTTCCAAGTTATGGATTCAATCGATTCCATTGTAGTCGACCATGTTCCCGTAAGTGCAATTCTCGAGATTCATGCATTGGAATCGGTAGTAGTCGTCGAAATGCAAAATGTGATGACTACATTCCTTTCAACAGCAAGTCCTGCTTCAAGGGTCAGACCTTCAGAAGTCTATGGTGGAACTCTATACGACCGTGGATATACTGGTGAAGGAATAGTAATCGCTGTACTCGACAGTGGTGTGGATAATGAGCATCGCTCTCTCAATGATTTTGATGACCAAGACGATGATCCCGATTTAGATGCAAATTCCTATGATGACCAGAAGTGGGTAGCAGGATATGATGCTACATCTCAGGCATCCAATCCAGATGGTAGCCAGGACCCAGATGATGGGCAAGGGCATGGAACCCACGTCGCAGGCATTGCCCTTGGAACGGGGGATGCAAGAGGAATTGACATGGGAACTGCACCGGGTGCGTATCTTGTCGATGTCAAGGTTCTAACAGATAGCGGTGGTACAAATTCACAGAATTCAATCAATGGTATTCAGTGGGTAATCAACAATAGAGATACCAACTGGGGCAATGGTGCAATCGGCATACAAATCGCTCAGATGTCTTTTGGCTCAATTGGTAATCAACTCGATCCAAATGATGACGGAGATAATGGAACTGGTGCTGAAGCCAGATTGGTTAACAATGCTACTGTCAATGGTATTTCTTGTATTGTCGCTGCAGGTAATGACGGTAAGCGTAGAATTCCTTCACCAGCGAGTGCAGATGGTGCCATTACAATCGGCTCTGCTGAGGACCGCGGTACGATAAATCGCACCGATGACAACATGGCATCTTATTCCAATTCGGGTCCCAGAAATTCGGATAATGATGGTGATGATTGGGATGAGTTGAAGCCTGATATTAGCGCCTATGGTAGCGATATGATGTCAGCATCAGCAGCTACTGGCACCTCATTTCCAGGATCGCCACGGCCAATGGCCGATAATGGGTATGAGGAAAAAGATGGAACCTCTATGGCAACTCCACTGGTATCAGGCATCGTTGCTTTGATGCTTCAAGCTGAATCATCTCTCACTCCAGAAGAGGTCAAGGATATCTTACGAAATTCTAGTGAACAGCGTGGTGACCCGGATGAACCCGATGTCTCAGATCGCTGGAATGCAGATTGGGGATTTGGCTTAGTCGATGCATCATGTGCAGTTGATACCGCATTGCAGCGTGCTTGCACACCTCTCGATGGTGGAGGCGGAGGAGTCATCATCGACCCACCTCCAAGCAATGATTCCGACCTTGGTGCGATAATCACCTCGCCAAATAATGGTACATGGATGCTTGTAGGAGAAATGATGAGAATCTCTGGTGGAGAGGAAACAGGCGACGAGCCATGGGATTCTATGGAGGTAAAACTCACTCAACATCATGAGGATTTCAGTGAAGTTGTGTTGATGGATTGGACCGCTGCTGGCGGCCAAACCTCATCTTGGTATCTCGATGTACTTGTCAAAGAGGATTGGGTTAGTGAAACCGAAACCTATGTCGTTATCGAGGCAAGAGCAGTGAATTCTACCGACGCATCTGCATCCGATGTGAGATGGGGACGAATTAGTCGAATGATGGTATCATTTGGTTCTCCATCATCTGGAACAAGCATTAGCGATACAGTGACCTTCTCAGGTTCTGCTCAAGGGATTGAAGCAGATGAATTGCACTACCGTGTCGGTTCTGAAGAGTGGTTGATGGTACATACTTTTGATTCAACAGATAATGAAATTCAGGATTGGTCATTTACTTGGGATTCAACTGAAGTTGATGATGGCTCGCATAGGATTTCCATCAAAATGGTAAATCTGAGTGGGCTCGAAACCGACGTAGTACGTAGGACCTTTACGGTAGATAACCAGCCAGCCGCACCGGCTCTTAAATTCCAAAGTTCAGTCGAAATTCTCGACCAAGACCTCCTTCCCGCTACTTCTGCAGTTGCTGGAACCGTTTTGGAAATCCACTTCAGTGTTGTGAATACTGGCGATGCTGATGCATCTGACCTTCATCTTTCTCTAGATGCTCCCGGTTCAGATTCCAACACCTATCCTAGTGAGGGTAAACTTCCAACTCTTGCACAAGGAGAAACACGTTCGGTTATTCTGTGGTGGTGGGCAACAGATCCGGGAGATCACACAGTGACTCTCAACATTGATCCAAATGGTCTTCAAAATGAAATCGATATTTCAGACAATTCATATTCATTCCAATTCCTTGTCGAAGAACGACCGATTGAACCGACTCTGAGGTTCTTAACATCTGCAGTAACCACATCCCCATCTGTACCATCTCCTCCTGCAAATCCTGACAATCCAGTTTCCTACAAAATTAATGTCAGAGTGGATAATTTAGGTCAAACCGATGCAACTTCGATAATCATGACCCTCTACACCTGGGAAGAAACAGGTTGGCAAACCTATTCTGGAGACCGGCAGACAATTGCAGTAATTGGTGGCTCAACCAGTGGCACTGGTAATTCAAAAGCAAGTTTCACGCATAGTGCTGAGGAAAGCGGCACTATCCAACATAGGGTCATTTTAGAAGGAAACGGCGTTGACGCAGAGCATTCCGAATTGCGATTTAATGTGATTGTGGATGGATTTGAAGTTAGTAGCCCAACGAGGTTAACACTCTCTGAAGGTGAATCTGCAATCGGTTTTGCCGGCATTGATGGTGGTGGATTATTGTTCACAACAATCAATGGTGAATTACATGCCCGAACTCTTACCCCTACCTTTGGTATGCCAGGAGATACGTTGATTGAGTCTGATTGGACTGGTGAATTTGCATTCATTGTAAGGGAAGATGGAAGGGCACAAGTCACTTGGACCCGAAGGTTCCAAGATGGTACTGGTTATACTCTCTATGAAGTAAGAACTGCTAGCATTGGTGCATCTGGAGATTTGATGAATGTAATGTCACATATGACTCCGATTAAGCAATCTGAAGGCGAGTATTGGGGTCTCGATCTCGCAGAGAAGGATGGCCGAATTGTGTTAGCGGGATATCATCGAGATATTTCCACAGGAGGGTCATGGTTAGATGTAACAAATATTTTCTTAATCGTTGGAGAGGATGGTGATTCTAATCAGGGTTGGTTCACGCGAAGCAATGTGATTACCGATGTTGATATCAATCCGCAATTTGGTAATCCTATTGCGGTAGGAATCGGAGAAAAATATGTTCACATTCTCTATCAAGCAATGAGGGATGATGTGACAGGACAAGAGCGCGTAGGTCTATTCTATGCTCATGGTGAGGCGCACATTACTCCATGGTCATTCCAATCTGCAGTAGGCGATAATGCAGCAATGCCTGAACTTTTGGTCATCGAAGAAAATAACAAGGACGTATTGATTGCTGGATGGGTAGAACATACTGGGCGCTCTGCAACGATTAATACTGCAGTAACCGATTCAATTTGGTCACTTGATAGTCCAACCACTACCCCTGCACCAGGTGCGACTAAGGTAGTAATTTTGAAAATCGATGATGGCATTAGAGTACTTCATGATGAAGTCGGAGTTTACGGTCCAGTTGTTCGCTATGGTTTGCGTCTTGCAGATGAGCCAGAAGTAGGCCATTCAAATCTCGTTGGAGAAGGACATGTTGTTGGCGCGGGCGATATTGGGGAGGATGGAATAATTGTTTCAGTATCACCTTCAGGAACAGTAAATGTAAGAAAAATGGCACTGATAAATCCGGTCGATGATATTGACGATGGTAACTTCATTCTTGACATGCTATTGGAACCTCTTCCCGGAGATAATGAGCAACAAAAAATGATGGTTCTCGTTGGAATCACTATTGGTTTATTCACTCTACTTGCTTGTGTAGTCATCGTTTTACGAAAAACGCACGAGGAAGAACTTGAACTCGAAGTTTCAACCGGAACAGGTGATATCGAATTACTCGTTGAACCTGAAGAAGATGCACCATTGGTCGCTATTGACGCAGATGGTAATGATGAACTTGTGATATCAACCGGCACGAAAGTATTGGTAGAAATCGCCGAAGAGGAAGTTACCGAGAGAGATCTCGTTACCGAACTTGAAGCAAAGGTTGAGGCCGGTACCGCATCAAAACGTCTTGAACGTCGAATGAAGCGCAAGGAAGAAAGAGAAACCAAGGAAGCATTTGACAAGATGATTTCTGAGTTACCCCCTATTCCTTTACCCGGAGAATTACCAAGTCCTGCAGAGTTGCCAATTCTGACAGACCTCCCACCTCCACCTGCCCCGGGTGAACTCCCGCTACCAATGCCACCAGCTCCTGGAATGATGCCTTTACCACCAATGCCAGCTCCAACACGAGAAGTTAGTTGTGGAGAATGTAGTGCAACAGTCACGGTCAAGGATATGACTCTCAGAAATATGGATTGTCCGATTTGTTCTGCGACTATTAACATGTGAAGTGGTAATGATGTGCGGTATTTTTGGCTATATTGGTTCAAAAAGGGCTGCCCCCTTACTGGTTGAAGGACTTCGGAGGATGGAATATCGCGGATATGATTCGACAGGTATTGCTATTCTAAATGGGGAAATTCAAGTTCACAAGAAAGTGGGTAAAGTAAATGACCTCAAGAAAATATTGCCCAAAGAAATCAAGGGAAATTGTGGGATTTCTCACACTCGATGGGCAACTCATGGCGGCGTCACCGATGACAACGCTCACCCCCATCTGGATACAACTTCCTCTCTAGCAATAGTCCACAATGGAATTATCGATAACGTCCGGTTTTTGCGCAAAAGGTTGGAGTCAAAGGGAATAGAACTCACCTCGGAAACCGATTCCGAAGTTCTTGCCCACATGATTTCAATTGGCCTTGAATCAGGACAGGAACCAATTGAGGCTGTACGACAATCCCTGAGGAGAGTTGTCGGCACATGGGGACTCTGTGTTCTTTTCAAAGAACATGATCTGATAATCTGTGCTGCAAATGGCTCGCCACTAATTCTCGGACAAGGAGATGGAGAATCATTTGTTGCGTCTGACCCCCATGTGCTCACACCACACACACAGAGTGTATCCTTCCTCGAAGATGGCGATATTGCCGTATTGCGACGTAATGGTTTCACCATTAGTAGATTAGAAGGCGGAAAATCCTCTACGGGAATAACAATTCTTGAAGAAGAGTGGGGCGAGGCAGATTTAGGGGACTATCCTCACTACATGCTCAAGGAGATACATGAACAAGCCGAGGCATTGCGCCGTTGCATATCGGGGCGACTCGACTATGCTAATGGTAATGGAAAGTTGGGAGGGTTGAGATTAGATTCTGCTAC
>CAZNXM010000009.1:0-5564 GCA_964577145.1 uncultured Candidatus Poseidoniales archaeon | reverse complement strand
CCTCGGTGTGACCCATTGCTAACACCATTGTTAACAGTAATTCCCACACAATTAATCGCTTATCATACCGGACTTGCTCGTGGCTGCGATGTTGACAGGCCACGTAATTTGGCCAAGTCTGTTACAGTCGAATAATCACTTATTGACCTAGTTCCCTCTCTGGAGGATTTCCTTCAAGCAACAGGTCACTGAATGGTGAATTTTTGGTCGTCTGCATTCCACAAGATTGGCTTGTATCCTAACATGTGGTGGGTATGGCGCATTTTTATTACTCCGAGTTTACGAGTAATATCATCACCAATTCTTTCCATAGTAAGGTGCATAACTCCATCAGAAAGGTAGTCTTCTACACCATACTCTCCGAATTGCTTGTGGTCCTCTCCTGTCATTTCACAGATGAAGAATGATGTCAATTCAAGGCGTCGGCACGCCTCGAAGAGACGGAAGATTTCGTCACGAGGGTTTTCCATCTTAGTGAGAGTAAAGAATGCGCCAAGAGAATCAAACACTAGTAGTTCAAAACCAATTGATTGGCGATAAGATGTGAGTTGCTTAATCAGCTGGCCCATCCAATCGATGCGATTACTCATTCCTTGCTCATCGAGTTGAACTCGAAGATCTGCTAGGTCAATAATAGCGATTCTATTACGAACACGGGGGTCATCGACATTCATGCCCATGTTTGACATGTGTGAACGCAAGGAATCCTTCCCTTGTTCCAATGTGACATAGATTCCGCTTGTTTCTCCATATAGAACTGCATTGTAAAGAAGAGAGAAAGTGACGGATGATTTCATTGCTCCAGACTGTCCCGCGACAATACAAATGTGCCCTTGTGGAATACCTCCTTGCATGTTATCGTCAAGCCCAGAAATGTAGGTTGGGATTCTCTCAATTTCACTCATAGGGGGGTGCCACCGGTACGGGTAAAGCCGATGTTCTCTTCAATATGACTGCACATGGCCTTGTATGGGAGTTTGGTTAGCGAGTGCGTCTGAACGCCGTGCAAAACTGCTTGGAAAAAGGTGCCAACCGCTACACCAAGAGGCACTTTCCGATGTTGATGAGACCCCGCCTAGTGGATTAGTAAACGACCAAGTATTGACAATTTGCCGAAGGAAGGCTGCTGCCGTGCCGTCAGGACATGGATTTTCTGTAGTAGTGGTGGCTGACACTATGGTTGGCGACCCAGATGATGCTCATGCTTCCATGGGAAAACCAGACGATTCGGCACATGCATTATCGATGTTAAAGCACTTATCCGGGCGTCGGCATCAAGTCTGGTCTGCTACGGGTATCCAGATTTGTGGCGATTGGACTTTTTTTGTTGAATCGGCAATTGTTGAGATGAATCCATTGTCAGATGAGACTCTTGGGAACTTAATTGAATCAGAATCATGGGTCGGAAAAGCAGGAGCATATGACCTGGCTGGAACTATGGGACAATATGCAAAATTGGTTGAAGGCAATGAGTTGACTGTATTGGGTTTTGCACCTTCAGCCATACGATTGATTGAATGAAATCACATCAATAAAGGAGCAAGTCCTAACTCGTGGCGTGCGACATCAACAGTTACATCTCCTCCTGGTATTAAGAGAAGTTTATCGCTAGCATCAAGCGAGAAAACTGCAACATTCATTTCATCCCCTACCGCCTTTAATTGTCTGCGGCAAGCATTGCTCTGAGTATCCATGTGAATCAAAGACCTGAGGTCGACAATGATAGTATCCCCATTATGGATTCGAGATGTTATCGCATTAAGTGGTAGGCGATGCATTTTGTCAGGTGACACATATCGCAATGCTCTATCCGGGTGCCCAGATGAACCACCTGTATGGTGTGCGAGGTCATGAAATGGGTCACCATCTGGAGTTAATGGTCCAGTCCATCCTTTAGGCACATTCATTTTCCTTGTGATAGGTTTTGGAATCGAAATAGGCGCTTCAGGAGTGTCGTCCTCGGGAACAAGAACAGCATCTGGCACATCGATGAGATTTGATTGAACAGTTGTTCCATCATCGGGACTTTTTGGTTTCGGTGACCTTCTGCGGGTGCGCTGAACAGATGGAGCTTCAGGATCGGGTAGCCCAAAGAACTGCCACAAATTTCCCATCTAATCACCGCTTCACAGGTCAAGGTCGTCCAGAAGGTCGGCCAATGCCTGTGAGGCAGGGGTCGGTGCTGGTTCTTGAACCATCGGTGTGATGTTTGGTGAAAGAACCGGTTCTTGATACACAGGTTGTGAAACCGGAGTTGGTTCAACATATGTTGGTTGTGCGATTGTGGTTGCAGCTTGAGATGCAAGATATTGCTCTCCATAATATGACCACTGTTCCATAGTCCATCCATCAGGAAGACCTCCTACGGGTAGTGGTGGTCCCGAGAGATTCTCTGGTGATGGTTGTGGAGCAATCACTGATTCTTGTTGTGGGGTAATTACAGGGGTTGGTTCAGGCCAAGAAGTCATCACTGTTGGCAGTTCTTTAGTTTCGATAATAACCGAATCTTGGCTTCGTCCACGCAAAAGAAGAACTGAGACAAGTGTGATAATCACGAGTGCAAGAGCCGCTGTTATTGAAGTGGTTGTAGAAAGGCCAAATAATCCTTCAGTCGGCTTTTCATTTACAGTTACAATCACACTTGCAGTTGAATCCATGCCATCATCATCGAAGACTGTTAAGTTGACAACGAAACTACCGGATGTAGGGAATTTTATGGTGATATTTTCTCCAAAACCATCTTCGAAACTACCCTTGGTATTGGGGTCATCCCAACGGAAGATAAGAGTGGCTCGATCTGTTTCAGTATCGATACTTTCGCTTGCGCTGAATGTTAATGATTCACCCTGAGTAATGGTAAATCCTTCTTCAGGTTCTGAAATCTTTGCGATTGGTGGACGATTTACGATTGTAACCTGAACGGTTTTACTATCGTGCGCATCATTGTCATCCCAGACATTGGCAGTGATAATTCTCAAGCCCGGCGTGGACCAAGACATCACTAGGTTTGCATCTTCTACATCACAGTCGTTTGTCAAGTCTCCATCCTCGTCCGAATCAATAGACGACATTAGGTCCCAACAGAATTTGAGTTTGTCTTGATCAGCGAAGTCGATTGCAGATGCATTTAGAATTAATATTTCATCTTCAAACAAAGCTTGTTGTGTTGGCAGGCCATTCATTACAGGTGCGACATTGTTTACTCGCACGAATCCTTGTACTGTCGAACTCGTTGCTCCATCATTATCTGTAACATATGCAAGAATCATGTGAATTCCGGGCTCATCCCATGAGTACTCGATTGTTGACTCAGGGCCGAATGTAGTTTCAGTATAGTTACTATCCATATCAGATGGAGTCCAAGTAACGGTCAATTCTTCACGGTCTGAAAGAGTGTCATCGCCATCGACATATAGGCTGGCGAAAATTCCTTCATCGATACTCCATGTTCCATCTTCTGCAGCTAGATAGGGGATTCCCCCAATACTGAATGAAATTTCTCCGATAGTTGGGTCTACGTTGAGTACCTCAAATTCGATACTGTCGGTAGCACTTGCATTATCATCATCGGTAACTACAACTGTGATAGTTTGCATGCCTTCGACTTCTGGCCTTATTGTACAATATGGTCCGTACAATCCCTCATCGCATGCACTATCGGGCCAGGTGATTACTACATGCTGTCCCTCAGGAGAAATTGTGTCGGTATCTCCACTATCGCTCGCATTGAATGTAATCGCTCCACCAGCATCGACCACAATGGATACAGCACTGAGGTTTACGTATGGGTCCCGATTTAGGACTTCAGCTTGCATCGTGAGGCTAACTTCATCCAACTCATCATCGACCACTCTAACAGTGACATTCCACATACCGTCATCAGCCCAACTCCAGTTGGCCAAACAGCCAGGGGCGTCGATATATTGAGTTCGGATTCCATCTTCGATTTCAAAGAAACATTCGACATCTCCACCATCGATGTCAGTAGATGCACTTGCATCGAAAGAAATATTCTCAAATGTATAGAGGCCATCGTTGATTATCATCGATGCTTCAGGTAGTCTACCAATGAAGATATCAAGACTAGCATCGTTATTGCTACGGTTTGCATCTTCGGTAACAGTTTCGTCAGGATCCACTTCAAAAGTTAGGGTTTGGTTGCCAATTATAGCATCCGTTGGAACTGTCCAATTCACATCGACTCTTGCTTCAGTATATGGGCTAAGAGCAGGTAAATTTCCACGAATAGTTGTACCATCAGGTGTTACAATTTCCATTTCAGTCGCAGGTGATGTTAGTACACCGCGGTTTTGTGCTGGGACCGAGAAGTGGAGTATATCTCCAGGTAGTGCATTGTACCCTGTAGCCTGTGAAAGCGTAATTGCTTCATCACCACGATGCCTCGTCACAATCATTGAATCGGCCTTTGCAACTAAATCAACTCCAACTACAGAGAGGTCCATTACAATACTAGCAGCGCCAACTACTTTTTGAACAGGGTCCCAAATGATTACACCATTACTAGTCCAATCATCAGAGGAAGGAGAATCATCTTGTGAATATCCCACATCAATGTCAGGCATTACATTGCCATTATGATCTGTCGTAAGACTCATTATAGTGCCATCAATTTCGTATCTTAGTTGCAAATTTGTTGAAGTTTGGTCTAATTGTCCTACGTAATAGTGCCCCAATACCTCTTCAGTTGCATTTGGAAGAATTGCTAGGAATTCTGGTGTGACCTCGATTATGCTATTGCGAATTCCCGGTGATGAGCCAGCAACATTTCCGGAGGAATCCGTAGGCTGGTAGCTTTTGAGTAACCAATCGATTTGGAATCCTGCAGGATTGATCAATCTATACCAAGCATAGGACCTTACTGCATCACAATACCACTCAAATCCATTAGAGGAACCAGTGTCATTCCAAGCATTTACTTTGTGTGAATCAGAACAACCAGTGTATTGAGGAGAAGAACCATCTTCAGTAGGGTTACCATCGGAAGTAACCTGGTAAGTAGTATTGTCCTCGACATATGGAGTGCTGAATGTTGTCGGGTCGAAATAATCAGAAGTTCCCGTAACATTTGTTGCAGAATTATAATTGCTAGTCCATTGGTCACCAGTTCTTATCGGGAAATCATATTTTTCTCGAGGCGGCTCATAAACCGTATCAAAAGTTAGGTCTGCCAGTTCTAATGACAAGAAACCGAGATTGTAAGGGGCGAATTCAACTAGTAATGAGAATTCCATATTCCAAACAGCTAAATCACTTGCTCGGAGGAGATCAACCCCCTCATATTCGATATCGAGCCTACCACTGGTTCCTTCTAGCGTTGCACCACTATTTCCTGATGTGAACTCCCCACTGATGGCCATTTCATAAACTAAAGTTTGAGTTCCTTGAATCACTTCAAACCGAATATCAGCTACTTCCATTTCTGTATCGCCAGTCAGGGTATTTATCGAAGCAGAAACGTTTGCTTGCTGTATTAGTCCAGCAACATCAAATTGGGTCTCATAGACCCATTTGTCACCAATTCTCCAAGTAGGGACATCATGAAC